>NZ_VTSX01000028.1 GCF_008329705.1 Chryseobacterium sp. SN22
AAGATGTATTCCTGCAGATTTTCATAATCGATAGAATCCGGACCGATATTTTCCAGATCTTCTTCTGCGTACTCTTTTAATTTCTTGATGTCCCGGATGTAGGCATCTAATGTGTTTTCTGAAAAGTCATTTGCTAAAAAGAATAGATTTATCTGCCGAGGAAGGATATTCTGATTTTTGTGAAAACGATAAATCTTTAAGTAATCAACCAATAAAAAAAATGTCTAACCTTACAGAGAAAATTTTAGATGGAGTAGATTTCAATTATATAAAGCAAAAGAGAAGAGAAAATTTCAGTTTTCTACATGAAAATTTAAAAGATAAAAATCTTCTCAATATTGATTTTGATGATGATTGTGTTCCTATGATATATCCTCTGCGTACAAAAGAAATGGAAATTAGGCAAAAGTTAATTGCTGAGAAAATTTATTGTGCATCTTATTGGCCAAATGTATTAACTTGGTGTGATAATACTAAAAATGCTTTTAGATTAACAAAAGAAATTATTGCTTTGCCGATAGATCAAAGATATTCTATTGAACATATGAAAAAGATTTTAGAGTATGTATAATATTTTAATCAGACCTTTAGCAATACAAGATGCTAATATTTCTTATGAATGGAGAAATGATAGTGAAATTTGGAAACATACAGGTTCCAGACCGGATATTGAAATTACCAAAGAAATTGAATCGTCATGGCTGGAAAAGGTACTAAAAGATGAATCCAGTAAGAGGTTTGCTATCCTTTGTGATGCAGAGTACATTGGTAATGTACAACTAACAAATATTCGAGAAGGCACTGCAGAGTTTCATATATTTATCGGAAATAAAAACTTCTGGGGAAAAGGCATTTCTCAATTGGCTACCTATCAAATTCTTTATTATGCTAAAGAGATTTTAAAACTTAATGAAGTACATTTATCCGTGAAACCAGAAAATGTAGCCGCTATAAAATCTTATCAGAATAATAATTTTACTATTTCATCGAAAACAGATGATTCTGTTACAATGTTCTTAAATCTCAAAGATCTTGCACCTCCGAAACTAAGTATATTTGTAATGGTTTATAATCATGCAGCTTATCTTAAGGAGTGTTTAGATAGTATTCTCATGCAGAAAACAGATTTTGATTATGATATTGTTATAGGAGAAGACTGCTCAACAGATAATTCAAGAGAAATATTAAACAATTATCAACAGCTATATCCTGGAAAATTCAAACTTTTACTTCATTCTGAGAATATAGGAGCCGCAAAAAATCAAATAGAAATATACAAAAACTGTAGTGGTAAATACATTGCTATATGTGAAGGGGATGATTATTGGACAGATCCATTAAAGCTGAAAAAGCAGGTTGATTTCTTAGAAAAAAACAAAGATTACGTTTTATGTTTTCATAAAGTTAAAATACTTACAACAAAAGGAGAATTGTTAGATGATTTTATTACAGAAGTCCCAAAAGATTATGAATTTAGAAATACCTTAGCTGAAAGTCCTAATTACATCCATACGCCAAGCGTCGTTTTTAGAAATATATTGGATAAAGAACTTGATAGTGTAGAATTTTTTAATGCTCCTATAGGGGATTACTTTTTATATATGTTTTTAACATTATATGGTAAAATTGGATATATAGAAGAACATATGGCTGTTTACCGTTATGGGGTGGGAGTTTTCAGTTCTTCAGATTATTTTAAACAACTTAAAGCCAGTGTATTATTATTTACCAACTTATATTCTTATGAAAAAGACCCTGTCATAAAAAAAATATTTTATAACCATTTACAATACGCGATATCTGAGATCGAAAAGCAATATTGTAATAACAAAAGATTATTAAGTACCAGAAGACATAAAGTATTAGAGAAAGTGTATAATAAATTCAGAAGGAAGTAACATTTTTATTCAAATATTCAAGTTCATAATCATTTAAATTATAAATAGTGTCTGAGAAAGATCAAAATAAACTTGCTATCGTTATCCCTTATTACAAAATTGATTTTTTTGAGGAGACTATACAATCCGTTGCTAAACAGGCAAACAAAAATTTCAATCTGTATATTGGCAACGATGCAAGTCCAAATGATCCTTTACCTATCATTCAAAAGTATTTCTCTTCTGATGATTATAATTATTTTAATTATAAAACAAATCTGGGAAGCAAGAATCTTGCGTTGCAGTGGGAAAGAATTCTTGAAAATGTTCATGAAGAATGGTTCCAGATCTTGGGTGATGACGATCTTATTTCTGAGAATTTTGTAGAAGAATTTTATAATAATTTATATTTGGTCAACTCTAAGAAAATTAATGTTTTAAAGTTTTTATTTCACTGGATCAACGAAGACAGTATTCCTTATAAGATTCATGATTACAATACACAATACATAGGAGCCGAACAGATTTTAATAAAAAAATATTTTGCTCAAATAGACAGCAGCCTTTCGGAAAATGTCTTTAGAACATCCATGTACAAAAAAAATAAATTTGAAAAAATACCTTTAGCTTGGGGCAGTGATGAATTAGCAATTTTGTCTTTTTCAGGATTAAAACCAGTACTGTTTCTTAAAAATGCTGCCGTAAGCGTACGTATTTACTCAAATAGCATTTCCGGATCTGAAGCTAAAGGATTGGAAAAATCAAATGCCTATAATATATATCGGGAAAAACTGATTATGAAATATGGATCCAGATTTCCGGCTGATTTTGTACGAAGAGTAATAAATGATTATCTTAATTGGTGTTATTATAAAAAACAGAAGGCTAATATTGGTATAATCTTCTATGAATTAAAAAAATTTCAGTTAGTGAATGCTTTAAAAATAGGAAGGAGGATTTTCTATATAGAGAGAAAATTAAAAATAGAATCACAAAATTGAGCATAAGAAAATAATGAGCATCAATATAAAAGCTTTGATAAAAAATAAGTATCTTTTTTTAAAAGAGTTACTGTCTGATTTTAAAAATATAAAGCAAATTTTATTTCCAAAAGAAATACCTTTTATTATAATTAATTTTAATCAACTTTTATATTTGCAACATCTGATAGACTTTGCAAAAAAAAATAATTTCAAAAACATTATTGTTATCGATAATGTTTCAACCTATCCTCCATTATTGGATTATTATAAAACGATAGAACATTTTGTGACTATTGAAAAGATGGACAGAAATTACGGTCATATGGTATTATTTCAATCTCCTGAATTAGTAAATAAATATTGTCAGAATTTCTTCATACTCACCGATGCAGATATAGAACCTAATCCCAAGCTTCCCCGTTTTTTTTTATATAAGCTCCTGTTTCTCTTAATTAAATATTATAATACAATTCTTAAGATTGGTTTTGCCTTAGAAATCAATGATATTCCCTTGCAATATCCTGCGAGAGAAAAAGTATTAAATTGGGAAAAAAAATATTGGACTGACGAAATTGAGAAAAACGTTTATAATGCTCATATTGATACTACCTTTGCTTTATATAAACCTAACCCAAAAAAATACATGAAATTTCCAAAAGATTTCTATAAAGCATTGCGTCTTGGCTCTAATTATACAGCAAGACATGGCGGGTGGTATATCGATTATAATAATCTTTCTGAGGAACAGCAGTATTATGTAAATTTATCAAATCAAAGCAGCTCTTGGATTACAGATAAAGATGGAAATACCAAAAGTAAAGATTATTAAGATGAAAGTATCCGTAGCTCTATGTACTTATAACGGTGAACAGTATTTAACTGAACAGCTGGACTCCATCCTGAACCAGACCGCAGCGGTAGACGAAGTGGTAATCTGTGATGACGGCTCCAGTGATAAAACCCTGCAGATACTTTCCGACTATCACACAAAATATCCCGACCTATTTAGGATTTTTCAAAATAAAACCAATTTAGGGTTTATTAAAAATTTTGAAAAGGCAATACGGCTTTGTGAATGTCCGGTGATTATTATCAGTGACCAGGATGATGTGTGGGAAAATAATAAAGTTTCTGAGACAATCAGTTTTTTTGAAAAAAATCCGCAATGTGACGGCGTTTTTCATGACTTAAAACTGATCGACGGACAAATTATACAGCCTTCTTACTTAAATTGGAAAGACATCAGCCATAAAGATGTGACATCAGAAATTGAAAATCATACCCTTTTTGAAGCACTGGTAAAAAAAGGCAGCTTTATTCTGGGTTGTGCATTGGCCATTAGGAAAGAAGCATTGCAGAAATACGGAATGCAGGATTTTCCGATTGCTCATGATTACTATATCGTCCAGAAACTAAGTTCCAAAAACAAGCTGGGCTTTATTCCCGCCTCATTATCTTCTTACAGACTTCATCCCAATCAGGTATATGGATTGAGATACAAATCTGAGAAACGGGAAGAGAAGAAAGTGACGGATACCGAAAAGTATTTCAAAGAAAATGTGTGGCTGTATACCAAAATTCTGGAAAGATATAAAGAAATAAATCCCGGTGAAGATGAAAAAAAGACCGCCATTTACAGTAAATTTATCAATAAAAGAGATACTTACCTGAAGATGCTGAGTTTCGGAAAAAGAAAGCTGTACATTCTGAAATGTATACGCCACCAATATCTTGACCTTATGACAACCGATTTATTCAGAATATAACCCGATTATTATGGATGTAAGTATTTGCATTACCACCTATAAACATGAAAAATATATTACCCAATGTCTTGAGAGTATTTTTGCCCAGGAATTTAGCGGTACGTATGAAATTATTGTCTGTAATGATAATTCTCCGGATCGCACGGAAGATATTATCCTGGAAATTATAAACTCGCATCCCAAAGGCAATACGGTTAAGTATTTTAAAAATGTACCGAATCTGGGATATGTTAAAAATACTTTATTTTCCTTTTCAAAAGCGTCAGGTAAATATATCGCGATTTTAGATGGTGATGATTACTGGATCGATTCTTCCAAACTGCAGCAGCAATTCGACTTTTTAGAGACACATTCAGATTTTGCCGGAGCCGGAGCAGATTCTTTGGTAATCTATGAAGATCTGGAAATTCAAAGCCATGGCTTTTCCAATCATGCAGGAAATGAACTGGATCAAGATGATTTGACAGACCTGAAGATCTGTCAGACCTCAACATTCTTCTTCAGAAAAAATATTTTGAAAGAAGACTTCCCTACCGGAATAATTTCGGCAGACCGCTGCCTTTATCTGCTGACCGGATGTTTTGGAAAGATAAAAATCCTACCCGGACAGATGAGCACGTACCGGCAGTTTTCAGCAAGTATTTCAAAAAATGTAACCTCTGAAATAATGCAAAAAGATTTTGCCATCATTCCGTTTATTAAAAAATATGGTCCGGATTATAGTATACTTAAATTAAAAGCTTATTTTTACTACACCTTGATGTCATATTCAAATGTGATAACAAAAGTCAGTTTCTACAGAGCTGCAGCGGGATATTTTATTGCAAATGTTTTATCAAAATTTTCATTTAGCCCGATAAAATTATACCTGGCTGTAAAATGGAGCAGACATACCATTAAACAGAAATATAAGATAAAGGAACAAAATAAAAGCTTTATCTAAAACACACACAATAATGATCGTAGGAAACGGACTTATTGCCAATGCATTAAAAAAAATTGACACTGAAGATTACCTGTTCTTTGCGTCAGGGGTTTCCAATTCACTAGAAATCAGAAGTTCGGAGTTTGAAAGAGAATTTTCACTCCTGAAAGACCGTATTGAAAAACATCCGGGCTGCAGACTGGTTTATTTTTCGACCCTCAGTGTAAATGACCAGTCTAAACAGGAAAGCCCATATGTATTGCATAAACTTAAACTCGAGGATTATATTAAGAATAATACCGGTAGTTATTCGATTTTAAGAATAGGAAATATTGTAGGAAACGGAGGAAATCCCAATACCTTATTCAATTTTCTTAGAAACCAGATTTTCCAGGGAAATACCTTTACCATTCATCAGCGCGCTCGAAGGCTTTTGGTGGACATTGATGATGTTTCAAAATTTTTACAAACGAATGATGATCATTTAAATAATCAAACCGTTAACTTTGCGTATCCTTATTATTTTGATCTGAAAGAAATTGTACAGGCCCTGGAAAGCAGGATGCAGAAAACAGCCCGATATACGGAAACCGATGAAGGCGATTTTTATATAGTGGATTTTGATGAAACCGCAAATAACTTTTTTATCGGGATCGATGCGGATCAATATTTAAGGGATTTAGCAGAAAAATATATTTAAATCTGAATGCCTAAAATTTTTTTTATTATCGTAACCTACAATGCCATGAAATGGGCGGAGAAATGTTTCAGCAGTCTGAGACAGTCTTCAGTACCGGTTCACTGTATTGTAGTGGATAACGGTTCTACGGATGGCAGTCAGGCATATATCACGACTAACTTTCCAGAAGTGGAATTTATACAATCCGAGGAAAACCTGGGATTTGGAAAGGCCAATAACATCGGCATAGAAAAAGCTTATCGTGAAGGTGCGGACTTCTTTTACCTGATGAATCAGGATGCCTGGATTTATGAAGACAGTATCGAAAAGTTACTGGATGTTTATAATTCCTATCCCGGTAAAGAGGAAATTGGCATTCTCAGCCCGATGCACATCGATGGTACAGAAAAAAAACTGGATATTTTTTTAGATAAATATATAGCCCACAACTTTGAAACCCGGTTAATCTCAGACCTGTATTTTCAAAGCCTGAAGCCATTTTATGAAATGAAGTTCATCAATGCGGCGCATTGGCTGCTTCCGAAAGATACCATCGAGACAGTGGGGGGGTTTAATCCTTATTTTTTTCATTATGGAGAAGATACCGAGTACGTAAACCGTCTGCTTTTCCACGGAAAGAAAACCTTTCTGGTTCCGGGCAGTAAAGTCATACACGACGGAAAACAGTCTTTATCCAAAGTAGATTATTCAAAATATCAGGATCTCCGGATTGAGACCAATATGATGAATCCGTTGCTGACTAATGCCATACAGTCAGAAAAAAAAGCACTCAGACAAAGTGTGCTTAAAAACATGCTTACCGGAAAAGTAAAAACGTATCTGAAATTATCTGAAAAATACAGAAAAATCATTCGTGAAGAAAAAAGACTACTGGAACTCAGGCAGACGGTAACAAAAAAGGCACCCTCCTTTCTCAACATTCAGATAAACGGATGATATTAAATAAAACACAAGAAATGATGACTACAATTACTTTTGAAAAGAAACCGTTTTCAAATTCAGATAAAGGTATTTTCTTTGTGAAAACAAATAAATCAGCAAAAAAAATTATATGTGCGGAATAGCAGGCATCATTGCCCATAATGCAAAAAATTATCAGCAAGAACTTCATAAGATGACGGATACCATCGCGCACCGGGGTCCGGATGCTACGCATTCTGAGTTTTATGAAAATGCAGCATTAGGACATCGCCGGCTTTCCATTATTGACCTTTCCGAAAACGGAAAACAACCGATGTTTTCCAATACAAAAAATGAATGCATTGTCCTGAATGGTGAAATATACGGCTATCAAAAAATTAAAGCACAATATCCTGCATATCCTTATCGTGGAAGTTCCGATACGGAAGTCATCCTGGCGATTTACCAACGGAAGCAGGAAAAGCTGATCCATGACCTTCCCGGAATGTTTTCTTTTGCTATCTGGAATGATGAAAAGCAGGAATTATTCTGTGCCAGGGACCGTTTTGGGGAAAAGCCGTTCTATTATGCCATCGGAAGCAATAATGAATTTGTTTTTGCCTCTGAAATCAAGGCTATCCTGGCATCAGGACTGATCCGCCCGGAAGTAAATCCTGACGCACTTTCCCATTATCTTCAGCATGGTTATATTAATACATATCAAAGCATTTATAAAAATATTTACACGCTGCCTCCCGCCCATCAGCTGATCTGGAAAGAAGGTAAAGTAACCGTTTCCAGATATTACAGCCTTCCTAAAAAAGATAAGGTGATCAGCTTATCCGATGCGAAGGAAGAATTTACCTATCTCTTAAAAAATGCGGTGAAGAAACAGCTTGTTGCTGATGTTGAAGTAGGAAGTTTCTTAAGCGGAGGGCTGGACTCCTCTTCCATTGTTGCTTTGGTTGCCGAATTTTTACCGAAGCAGACAACCATCAGTTTTGGCTACGATCATCAGGACAGCGAGCTTAAATTTGCTAAAGAAATATCCGATAAATACAAAACCAACCATATTGAAGTCCATGAAAAAAAAGAGGATCTGGCAACTTCACTGCTAAAAATCTCTCCGTTTTTTGATGAGCCTTTTTCCGACATTTCTTTTATCCCGCATTTCGAAATATGCAGGAATGCAAGAAAAAATCTTACGGTTGTTTTGTCAGGGGATGCAGGTGACGAGTTGTTTGGAGGTTATAACTTTTACAGGGTAGAAAATCAGCTGAAGAATCATTTCAGTTATAAAAATATCATTGCCCGGTTCGGATTAAATTTATATCAGAAAATAAAACCCATTTCCTTTGTTTCCCAACAGAATCTGAACCACAAGAATATGCTGGATTTCCACCGGAATTTTGTCAGGAATGCCTTTAATCCTGAAGAAAGAATTGCGCTGGGTATTTCTTCATCCTACGAACAGCCATATAGCTTTACGCCCAATCCGGATTCTTTAAATGACATCATGAGGCATGATCTTGAAACCTATGTTCCGGCCAATATGATGGTGAAATCCGACAGGATGGCAATGGCCAATTCCCTGGAAGTACGAACGCCTTTTCTGGACATCGATTTCGCCGAATTCTGTATTCAGCTTCCTGAACAGCTGAAACTTAATCATGATCATGATAAAATCATTCTTCGTGAAGCCATGGGATCTTACTGGACAGAGACCATCCGAAAACGTCATAAACAAGGTTTTGGAATGAGTGTTAAAAGCTGGTTCGATGAAGAGAATCTTATCCGTCTATCCGGCGAGCTTCTGAAAAATCCTGATCAGAAAATATTTAATTATATCGATTTTAAAGCTGTCCAAAAGTTTTTAAACAAAGATCATAAGCACTGGAATCTTTTACAGCTGGCACTTTGGGCACATAATAATGCGGTTTACATATGATCATGAGCTTAAAGAAAAAAATATCATCCAGGCTTTATTATTATCAATGGCTTATCAATACGCGAAAACTTCGCGAAGATTTTCCATATTGCCATATTATGGATATTAAGGGTACCATTGATGATATTATTAAAAATAAAAGATCCATAAGCAGATTCGGGGATGGAGAATTCCGGCTGATGTTTCCTGAGTATCAATTAGAATTTCAGGAAAACAGCGAAAGGATCAGAGAAAAAATGAGAGAAGTCATTGGATCAGACCTTGACAATCATCTGGTTTGCCTTCCAGAGCCATTTATTTCAGTAAGATCTTTTGATATAGCGACCAAATACTGGTGGAAAAAATTCATCAATAACTATGGTCCACGAATATCCCCGTTTCTGAATAAGAACAGAAGATATGGAAATTCTTTTATTACAAGATTCTATCTGGGATATGAAGATAAATCTGAAAAAAGAAATCTGAAAATTATCCATCACCTGAAAAAAATCTGGGATCAAAAAGATATTCTGATTATAGAAGGTAAATATTCGAGGCTGGGTGTTGGAAATGACTTATTTGCAAATGCAGCATCAATACAGAGAATTATTTGTCCTGAAAAAAATGCATTCTCATGCTATGACCATATTTTTGAAGCAGCTATCAGATTCGGAAAAGATAAAGTTATTCTTGCAGCTTTGGGTCCGTCTGCTACCATTTTAGCATATGATCTGGCTAAACTTAACTATTGGGCAGTTGATATCGGTCATATTGATATTGAGTATATATGGTTTTTAAGAAAAGCAACAGAAAAAATTTCAATTGAAGGACGGCATGTTAATGAGGCAGAAATACAGAAATCCTTTGAGCTGCCAATTGAATTTGCAGAAGTTTATCAGCAAAGTATTATTTTAAATATCACTGTATGAATCTAAATATATCTGTTATCATTCCCGTTTACAATGCTTCGCGGTTTTTAAGAAAATCGGTTGATTCTGCACTACAGTTTGATGAAGTAAGAGAAGTTATATTGGCAGAAGACGGTTCTACAGATAATTCTTTGGCAATCTGCAAACAATTGGCTTCCGAAAATCCTAAAATACGTCTTTATCAGCACCATGATAGAGGGAACCACGGAGCCGGCGCAACCCGTAACTTAGGAATCGAAATGGCAACACAGGACTTTATTGCTTTTCTGGATGCCGATGATTATTATCTTCCCAACCGTTTTGATGCTGAAAGAGAATCCCTTAAGGACCCGAAAATAGACGGTGTTTTCGGAGCGATAGGGGTTGAATATTTAACTGAAAAAGGGAAAGAAGAATATCAGGTCAAGTTTAGGGATTCTCCTCTTACTACCGTAAACTTTGCGGCGGAAGGAGAAAATGTTTTTAAAGGACTATTGGGATTAACGTCTGATCCTTTTGGTTCCTTTTTTCATTTAAATACTTTAACCATTAGAAAATCGGCCTTAGAAAAAACAAAGCTGCGATTTAATATTAATCTTCGTGTTCATCAGGATTCCGATTTTAACTTGAAGCTTACCTACCACTGTTACCTGAAGTCCGGAATTATTGATAAAGCTGTCGCGATAAGAGGTGTTCACGACGACAACAGAATTACCAAAATAAAACCGTATTCTGCAAAATTTTATCAAAACAGTTTCCTGTATAATGAATCTTTATATACCTGGAGTAAGGAAGTCCCTTTAAATAAAGAGTATGCAAAAAAAATAAAGCTTAATTACCTAAGTTTTAAAATAGCCAATCAGAAAGGGCTGAAAAGATGGATTTTATTTTTATCAGTAGCCTTAAGATACCCTGAATTTCTTAAAACAAGATATCGGTTTCACGCCTTAAACACTCAGTATGATCAGTAAAAAAATAAATCAGGTTAAAAGGCTTTTTAGTGATTCTATAGCTTTTTTGCAGCTGAAACTTTATACTCCGCATAAAAATGATAAAGTTTTGCTGATCAATTTTAAAAATCCAAATCTTTATCATCGGTTTTTCTATCTGATGGTAAAATTTTATCAGCTTTCAGGATATACGATTTGTTACCCCATGGATTTCGCAAGATTCAGAAACTTAAGGAATAAAGACCGCTATCTCGGGCTTATTGTTCGCGAAAAAAACTTTTTAAGCATTCATAAAAGAAATCTTCCCGAAAGTGTAATTGAAATAAGCGATGAAATGTTCAGCCCAGATTATTTCTCCAACTATTTTGAATATCAGAATAAACAGGAAAATGTATTCCATGTGCCGATGAGTTTTCATCCTTTTATGTACAGTCAGGAGATTTGGAATCGCAAAGTCAATACGGAAAGAAAAAGGTTTAGCTCGATCTTCTGTTACGGCAATTTCGATGCGCAGGCCTATCTGGATATAAGAAGAACAGAATTCACGGTAGAGACCAGAGTTGATTTATTAGCCTTTTTTCAGAAGAAAGAAAAATTCATTTCTGTTCACGGAAAAGAAGAGATCGTTTCTGCAGATAATAAACTGAATAAGAAATATGTTTTTGCCATAAAAGAAAACTATGGTATCAAGATGGAAGATATCCGGGAACTTCTCTCCTATTTTAATTTTTACCTCTGCTGTCCGGGCGTAGTGATGCCATTGTGCCATAACGTCATTGAGGCCATGTCAGTAGGAACTATTCCACTTATCCAGAAAGAATATGCTGAGGTTATGTATCCCAATCTCACCCATCAATCAAACGCGATCATCTTTAATGATCTGGATGATTTGGAATATATTATTCAAGATAAAATATTTAATTATTCTGACCAGGAGATTCTAACTATGAAGACAAATGTTCTGGAATATTACGATAAATATCTCTCCCCGCATGGTATGGTAAAAAACCTTAACCAAAGCATTTTGAAAAAAAAACCGATATATTTACAGGCAGAACACAGAAGTGTAAAATTTCTAAGATGAGTTACAAAACTCAGTAAATACTTTTGAAAATTAAACTTAATCAGACTTTACAAACACCTATTCATCATGAAAATCTCCGTTATTGTTCCCGTTTACAACGCCGAAAAATATGTGACCCAGGCCGTAGAATCTGCCCTGCAGTTTGATGAAGTGTACGAGATCATTCTGGTTGAAGACAAGTCGCCGGACAATGCGTTGGAAGTCTGCCAGAAACTGGCCGAAAAATACGACCGCATCAAGCTGTTTCAGCACCCGGACAAAGGCAATCACGGAGCGGGGCCGACAAGAAACCTTGGGCTTGAAAAGGCAACCGGGGATTTTATCGCTTTCCTTGATGCAGATGACTATTATCTTCCCAACCGTTTTGATGCGGAGAAAGAACTTTTCAAAGACCCTAAAGTGGAAGGCGTTTATGGAGCATTGGGTGTTCATTATTATTCTGAAAAGGCAAAAGAGCAATATTACCCACTGTTTAAAGACAATCTGACAACGGTATACAAAAAGCATGATCCGAAAGATGTTTTTCCAGGGCAATTGAATATGAAGGGGAGCTTCGGACTGTTTAGCATCGACTGTCTCACGATAAGAAGAACGTCAATGGTCAGGAAACTGAAACCGTTCTTCAAAACCCATCTGAGGCTGCATCAGGATACGGAGTTTTTATTCAGGCTTTCATATTACGTGGATCTTTATCCCGGAATCTTAGATCAGGCCATTGCCATGAGAGGGGTTCATGAAAACAACAGGATTACTGCCGTTGATTCGAAAAAAGTAAATCCGGCGATAACCAGGGTACTGCTTTGGAGAGAAATTAATAATTGGGCAAAGAATGAAAAAACAATTCCCCAGGATGTAAAGCTGCATATTGAAAGAATGCACCGCAGCTACGAAATTGCCCTTGCACCGGCTGTAAAAAAATGGGGGATGATTACCAAGTATCTTGTTAAAGATTACCGAAGCATCCGTTCCGGATTATATAATATCAATTTCAGGAAATATTTATTCTAATGGTGTTTGCTTAAAATGGAATCTGCGATCTGCCCGTAAATATTTTCCCGGAGGTTTTATACATGTGATTTCCATCGGTATAGCGGTAATCTTTTGCCTTTAAGGAGAAATCGAAGAAATGAACATTGTATTGCTTTGAAATGGATCTTATTTTTTCGCTAAACTCGGGCGAATAAGAATTTTCAACAGCCATTATCTTTTCGGATGCGGGAATCCTTACGAGATAGACCGTCCCTTTATCTTTAAGAAACCGAATAATATCTTCAAGTGCTTTGATTCTAAAAGAGGATAGTTTCTGCGTCCTGGCCATCTGGTCCCTGTAAAATGCGATCTTTGACAGTTCTCTTTTCCTTACGGAATCTTTGGCCATATCCACATTTACTTCCAGCCAGCCGTCTTTATGCAGATAAGTATTGGATCGGCCTTTCTGCTCACGTTCTGTAAAGATTTTAAACCAGCTTCTGGAGTAAATTCTTCATAAGGTACTTATAGTTAGGCGACATATTATAGAAATACATATTTCCCAAAGGGGAATTTTCTTTTTCGGGAAGTTCTTCAGCCCTACCCTTAAAATTTTTATCTGACGATAAATTCCAGGATCTACGGTTATGATAAACAGACCATTTTTGTATCCGGGTTTAATTTTCTTTTTAAAGCATCCAGATAAACCGACCCATATGGAGACTGCACTACGTTTAGTGAAAAATTATCAAATTTCTGTTGAAGTTTCTCTTCCAAAACACCGGGCTGTACGGCCTGCGACCCCCTTGAATCTCCTAAGATGATATTGATCGGCTTATCCACCGCAAAATGCATATAGCTGTCATCCGTATTTCCGTCCGCAAATGCTCCCAGTACAGCCAGTACGAAGATACACCCAAAACCATATAATGATATTTTTAGCAAAAATGTTTTCATACTAAAACTGGAAATAAATAAATAAATTCATAATTTCCGAAACTGCATAACGGAAAAATAATAATAATTATGCTTATATAAATCATTCTCTTCAACCAGGGATTAAACCTCCTAATTTTGCTGTGAGAATAAGTATATTCTGATATTGATATTTTTTATTGAAAACAAACCAGTACAGTATAAAAACACCTGGTAAAAGATTAAAAGTTTACGGAATTAAATAGCATACCTCTTAAATGAATTTCTTACGAAAATTTATACCGGAAAACTCCGTAAACTTCCTTTAAAACGAGAAGACAATGTGAAAACGGTTTTGATTCACGGTTTGATTTTTAAGAAATAATAGTCAGGTTGATTGTATAATCTTAAAAATTCATGAGAATTTCAAAGGTTAAACCATTGCCATTTTTACTTTACAAAAATCCCGATATACTTCCCTTCATACTCCACCACTGTGGTTTTAAGGTTATTCTGTTCACAGAAATCCTGGTAAGCCGAGTTGTCGCCGATGTCGTCACTGATGAAGATACCTCCGGTTTTCAGGTGTTTATAGAGTTCGTTATATGCCCAGAACCTTCCGTTGTAGCTTTTATCCGAATCGTAATGAACCACATCGAAAACAGGGCTGTCAGCGAAAATTTTAGGAAGGGATTCTTTATCCGCAAAACGGAAAAGCTTCCAGTGAGGTTTCAGGTTTTCGGGAACAATACATCCTACATACCGGTCACCGTCCTGTGCCAGATAAGGCATATCGGAACTGTAAAGCGTTCCTTTTCTTTTCTCAAGAGATAAAAGCGCGGCTAAAGAAGACCATCCGTAAGCAACTCCCGTCTCCACTACGTTCTTTGCCTTTGCAAATTCACAGGCATAATAAATCAGTTCCAATGCTCCGGCTCCGCCCATTTTAATGGGACATTCCTTTTGTTTCTGTTCGGAGTTTTTTAAAACCTCAGCATATGTACTTCTAAAGGAATCCATGTCCAGTCCGAAAAGCTTGGAAATTGCTTCTTTTTGGGAAATCGCCTTTGAAGCAGCCCAGGAATTTGTTTTTTCCTTTCCTTTGAAAGCATTCCTTCTCTGTAAAGTATTTTTTATGATTTTCCTTCTTAATTCCGGATAAAGGTCAGGCCTTTTAAGATAAGCAATAAGTGTTTTGAGAACCGATGATATTTCGCTCACTGTGTTGAATTTAATACACAAAAATAATATTTTTTGCGGTATAATACAATTAATTATCTTTGCGATACAAATTATGAATTAAATATAATCCCAACATGCTGCACCTTATTCTTGAAAAGCTCCAACGCAAGCACCAGCTTTCTGTACTCAAAAAAAATCCCAACACCAATGTAGGAAGCATCAAAGTAGGCATCAACAACCATTTTATCTTATCTGAAGAACTGGAAAAGGTAGCCATCGGCTCCTCTGTAAATTTCAGAAATTACATTCATATTTTAGTGGAAAAAAAAGCAAAGCTTACTATCGGAAACGGTGTTTTCATGAATAATTTCTGCTCGGTGAACTGCCTCGATTCTATTTCAATAGGGGAAAATACGCTTTTCGGGGAAAATGTAAAGCTGTATGACCATAATCATTCCTATAATGCTGCACCTGAATTTAATGTTTCAAAGTCGGATTTTTCTACGGCTCCGATAAAAATCGGAAAAAACTGCTGGCTGGGAAGCAACGTTACGATACTGAAAGGAGTCTCGATCGGTGATAACTGTATTATTGGTGCGGGATGTACTGTTTTCAAAGACGTCCCGAGCAATACGAAGGTCTTCAATCAGCAGCATCTAATCTCTAAATCCGTTTTATGATGAAGTTTTCGGTCCTGATTGCCAATTATAACAACGGGAAATATTTTAAAGAATGCTATGATTCCATTATGGCACAGGAGTACAAAAACTGGGAAGCGGTTATCCTGGACGACGCCTCTACCGATGATTCCGTAAGTATTATCAGGAACATCATCGGAAACGACAGCCGTTTCAGGCTTTTTGAAAATCCCGTAAACAGCGGCGTGGGGATTACCAAAAATAAGCTCATCGAACTTGCGGAAGGTGAGGTCTGCGGATTCGTAGACCCTGACGATGCCATTACTCTTACAGCCATTTCTTCCAGCATGAGAAATTTTCAGAAAAAAGGGGTGGTCCTTACCTATTCTGTATTCATGAGCTGCGATAAAAATCTTCAGCCTCTTCATCCTTTCAGAACAAGGCAGGTAAAAAATAATGATCCCTTTTTCTTTAATTATCCGATTCAGATTGCGCATTTTGTATGTTTTGACAGAAAGATTTATCTTCAGACGGAAAAAATGAATACGGCTATGAAAATTTCGGAAGACCAGGACCTGTACCTGAAAATGTATGAAAAAGGAAAAGTGAAATTCATTGATGAAGTCAACTATCTATACCGGCTTCATTCGGGAGGGATTTCTCAGAATGACAACAAGTCCAAATCCTATGAGTACTTTGCGAAAGTAATTTTTAACGCTATGAAACGCAGAAACTTAAAAAAAATAAACGGCAGAAATATTCCTGATGAATACACCCATTCTCAAGAAATTTATGACCTTCTGGAATATCAGCATTCCATTCCGTACAGAATAAAGAATAAGATCAGCATTTTTGCACAACAAATTTTTGGTTAATGAAAGGGAATAATAAAATAAAAGTGCTTTTCAGGCACCGGTCGATGGAAATGGGCGGTGTGGAAAAAGTAATGCTGAGCCTGCTTAATAATCTTAACCGGGAAAAGTTTGAAATGACCGTCTGCCTCAACATCAATCAGGGAGAGCTGCGGGACGAGTTTCCGGAGCATGTAAGAAAAGTATCTCTTACTCCCGGTAAAGAAGATTTTTCTAAAAACAGAATACTCCAAAAAATCCAGCTGGTCCGCAGAAATCTAAGACTTCGGCAAATCCAGAAGCAGCCTGCTATTGCCGATCAGCTTTTAGGAGAACAATACGATATTGAAATCGG
Source organism: Chryseobacterium sp. SN22 (assembly GCF_008329705.1). GTDB lineage: Bacteria > Bacteroidota > Bacteroidia > Flavobacteriales > Weeksellaceae > Chryseobacterium. The sequence goes on from NZ_VTSX01000028.1 coordinate 16,931, forward strand.
CATGACCTACGGAGATTTCCCGGCTGTGCTGAATTCCACCAATAAAAACTCAAAGAAAGTCGGTTGGTTTCATTCTGAAATCAATCTGCCGAAACTCCAGCCTCTGGTCCCAGGAATCCTGAAAAATTTCCCCGAATTTGATCAGATGATTTATTGTTCGGAGAAGATCAAAGACATGATGCACCAGTATTATCCCGATCTTCAGTATCCTTCAGAAGAAGTGATCATCAACGCCATTCCGATTAAAGAGATCAGAAGGAAATCGGATGAACACATTAAGGGCTTACCTTCAGGTCCGGTGTTTGCCTCAATCGGACGGCTGCATTCCCGAAAAGGATACCATAAACTGATCGAGGCCCATACCAAGCTGATCCGTGAAGGTTTTTATCATTCGGTTATTGTTGTGGGGGACGGTGAAGAATTCAGGAATCTTCAGAAGCAAATTGCCGATAACAAGGTGGAAGACACCTTTATTCTGGCAGGAAATAAGATGAATCCGTATCCGTATGTTAAAAACACAGATTACTTTATCCTTCCGTCGGAATCCGAAGCCTGGCCGCTCGTTATTGCAGAAGCACTCATTCTTCAGAAGCCTGTGATTGCCACCCGCACCGGAGATATTCCGGCCATGATCGATCATGGGAAAACCGGCTACCTCATCAATTATGAAACGGATGAAATGTATGCATCAATGAAAAAATTCCTTACGGAGCCCGAATTTATTGCTGAAATCAAAAAGAATTTAATACCCATTGAAGAACAGTTCGACAGTCAGAAGATTTTTCATGCTGTTGAAACAATCCTCACTAATTTAGTAAAAAGAGAACAATGATTTTTTTATACCGGCTTATTCTGAAAATCCATACCACTTACCAGAAGATAATCCAGAATATTTACATTAAAATCTCGATTGCCAGAGGACTGAAGGTAGGAAAAGACGTAATATTTGTAGAAGCCCCCGATTTCGGCTCGGAACCATTTCTGATTGAGATCGGTGACAGGACAAAAATTACGGCAGGGTGCCGGTTTGTAAACCATGATGGCGCCATGTATGTGATCCGAAGCATGGAAAAGTATAAGGACGCCAGAAATTTCGGCCGGATAAAGCTGGGAAAGAACTGTTTCGTAGGAAATAACTGCCTTTTCCTTCCAGGCTCTCAGATGGGCAATAATTGTATTCTGGGTGCCGGTTCCGTTCTTAATTCTACCATGCCGGATAATTCCGTTTATGCGGGAATACCGGCAAAATTTATCTGCAGCATTGAAGATTACGGTAATAAAGCCCTGGCTAACAATGTGATGTACCCGAGAGAACTGGAGCCGGAAAGAGCAAAGCTTGAAGCTTACATCAAAGAAAACCTTCCCCACCATTACAAACCCGTAAAAAAATAAATGGCCGAAAAAAAGAAAATCCTGATCCGTATCGGATCCCTTCGCCACGGCGGAGCGGAGAAAGTGCTGGTAACGTTTCTGAAAAATCTTCCTGAAGACAAATACGAGATCGATCTGCTGCTGAATCTGTATTCGGGAAAATACCTGCCGGAAGTCCCGAAATGGATCAATGTGCTGTACCTCCACAGAGGGGAAATGATTACCACCAACAGGCCGCATGAGATTCCCCGTAAAGCTGCCCGGGTACTGCATGAAAAAATCGTGAACAAATTTCCGAACCTTCTCTATAAACATAAATTGAAGAAAAAGCAGTACGACATCGAGTTTGCCGCCATTCACGGGATGCGGGATGAAATTCTGGGTTCTCCCCTGGCGTCAAAGAAAATCGTCTGGATACATAATGATCTTTCGGAGGTGAAAGGGTATACCGATGAGGAAATCCGGAAGTTTTTCGGATTTGATAAAATCATGGTGATCTCAGAGAAAATCGAAAAGCTTTTTCACCATCTGGCCAAAAACGAAGCGGAGAAAAAGAAGATTGTAAAAATCTGCAATCCCCTGGATACGGAAGAATTTGTTTCCAAGGCGGAAATGCCGGTAATCAATTACAGTTTCGACAAATCCGTACCTACCTTTATCTCTGTAGGAACCGTTTTCCCGCAAAAGGGCTTCGACCGGTTATTGAAGGTTCATAAAAAACTTCTGGAGGAAGGATTCAAACACCAGGTCCTGATTGTAGGAGACGGATACGATTTTGAAAATATCAAAAAGCTGAAATCCGATCTCGGAGTCAATGAGACGGCGGTGATGCTGGGTTTTACCGATAATCCTTACCCTTATTTTAAAAAAGCGGATTTCTATATTTTAAGTTCGCGGTACGAAGGCTTTCCGACGGTTCTTTTTGAAGCCATTACTTTAAAAAAGAAAATTATTTCCACGGAAGTTTCCGGCTCCGCCGAAATGCTGAACAACGGTGAACTGGGGCTGTTGGTAGAAAATTCCGAAGAAGGGATCTATTCCGGGATGAAACAGGCACTGGCCCATCCTGAAAGTTTTGAAAAATATTCGGAAAAGCTGAAATCCTATGAAATGCCGTTTACGCTTACAAATTCTGTCGAAAAAATAATCTCAGTTCTGGACAGTCTTTAATACCGTTTATTTTAACCTAAACCGTAAATTTTTATTTTTGCTGTATGGCTGAACAATATTCTACCCTTCAGAAAGATTTTTTCAGGGAAAGCGGAAAATGGCTTTCCACTGTAGAGATCTGGAAAAAATGTTTTAATCCCAATCTCCATTTCATCTATGTCCTGAGAAAATCCCAGCAGCACCTGAAGACCCCTCTGCTGAATGTCTTCTGGAAATTCGTGCTGCGGCATTACCAGATTAAATACGGATTCCAGATTTATCCGGAAACGGAAATCGGAGAAGGATTTTATTTAGGCCATTGGGGAAGCCTGGTCATTAACCCCGGAACGAAGATCGGGAAAAACTGCAACATTGCCCAGGGCGTTACCATCGGGCAGCAGAACCGCGGCAGCAAAGCGGGCATTCCGGTAATCGGTGATGAAGTCTGGATCGGAACCAATGCGGTTATTGTTGGTGGCATTACTATCGGAAACAATGTGTTGATTGCTCCGAATTCCTATGTAAATTATGACATTCCTGAAGATTCGGTGGTAGTGGGGAATCCTGCAAAGATCTATCCTAATCCAAAAGCGACTGAGGGATATGTTAATAATAAAATATAATATTCAATATAATTTAGAAAAGCAGCTGTAGTATTCAAATAGTTCGTAATTTTAACGTCAGTCGAAAGGTGATCAGTATAAATTAAATCAGCTGAAATATATCAGTAGCCTAAATATATTATTATTAAACTTTGTTAAATATATTTGCTTTTTGATCAAAAATTATATTTTTGCAGTATTATTGATTTAGTCTATTGATTTTAAAAATAATTTAAACGAAATAAATAATTAGAACTTATATACATTTTATTTATGTCACAATCGTACAAAGTTATTTTTGAAAACAACAGGAAGTGGGTGGAATCCAAAATTGCAGAGAATCCTGATTTCTTCCATGACCTTGCGAAAACCCAGCAGCCCGATTATTTATACATCGGATGTTCGGACAGCAGGGCAACCGCGGAAGAACTGATGGGCGCAAAGCCGGGCGAAGTTTTTGTTCACCGGAACATTGCCAATATAGTCAATACACTGGATATGAGTTCCACGGCAGTCATACAGTACGCTGTAGAACATCTCAGGGTAAAGCACATTATTGTCTGCGGGCATTACAACTGCGGTGGCGTGAAAGCAGCAATGACCCCTGAGGATCTGGGATTATTGAATCCCTGGCTGAGAACGATCCGTGATGTTTACCGTTTACACCAGACCGAACTGGACGCAATAGAAGATGAAGGGAAACGTTATGACAGGCTTGTGGAACTGAATGTTCAGGAGCAATGCATCAACGTAGTAAAAATGGCCTGTGTGCAGGAACGCTATATTCTGGAAGAATTTCCTGTAGTACACGGCTGGGTTTTCGACCTGAGGACCGGTAAAATTATTGATCTGGAAATCGATTTTGAAAAAATTCTGAAAGATATCCAGAAAATTTATAACCTGACCAGTTCAGATTGGGTCATGAGCAGAAAAAAATAGCTCAAAAAAAATGTGAAATGAAGCTTTGGAGTATAATTACATTGGTGTTCTTTCTCAACTTTACGGCCTTACCCGGTATGGCTGCCGTATTCGGTTGGGATCTTACCCGAACCAACGTTGTTATCAACGAAGAAGAACCGCATTCCCACCCTACCTCTTTTATCGTCTACGAAAAAACACTTCCCAAAACTTTGGATGTTTTCGATTATCTGAAGTTTTTCGAACCTTCCGGCGAAGAGAAATCTTTTGTACTGATCGATGATTCTTTTCATCTGTCGCCTCTTCTTACCCTGTTTTCCCCACCTCCCGAAGCTTAATTCCATTTACGTTTTTTACTGTTTATATCAAAATTCTGATATGAATACCCATGCCTTTTAAAAATTAAATTTCATTATATAGCCGATTTATTCCTGAAAATAAACCGGTTATCTTTCACAGCTTAACATCATGAAAAAAACATCATTCATCGCAGGAATAAAGGAAAATTTCCCTTCAGGCCTCGTTGTATTTCTGGTAGCACTGCCCCTGTGCCTGGGAATCGCTTTAGCATCAGGAGCACCGCCTTTGTCCGGGATTATCGCCGGAATTGTAGGAGGATTGGTTGTAGGTACCATCAGCAACTCGAATATTTCGGTTTCTGGACCGGCCGCAGGGCTGACGGCCATCGTTTTAACGGCTATTAAAGATCTGGGGGCTTTCGAGCTTTTCCTTTGTGCCGGGCTTATCGCCGGGCTTATCCAGCTTATACTGGGTTTCATCAGGGCCGGAAGCATTTCCAACTATTTCCCGAATAACGTAATTGAAGGAATGCTTGCCGCCATCGGGATCATCATCATTTTAAAGCAGGTTCCGCACGCGCTCGGATTCGACAAGGATTATGAAGGTCACGAATCGATTTTCGACAACGGCCTGAACTTCGGGTATTTCACTGAATTATTCGGAGCGGTTCAACCGGGAGCTATTATTATCACCCTGATTTCCATGGTAATTCTCATTACCTGGGATAAAGTATATGCCCTGAGAAGGATTAAAATGCTTCCGGGTGCTTTGGTAGCGGTAGTAATGGGAATTATCCTGAATGAAGTTTTTAAAATGACCGGCAGTTCACTGGCCATCCAGTCGCAGCATCTGGTTTCATTACCGGTTCCGCAGTCTTTTGATGACTTCAAAAACCTGGTGACCATGCCTGATTTTGCAGGATTTACCAATCCGAAAGTATGGATCGCCGGAGCAACCATTGCGATTGTCGCTTCTATTGAAACCCTGCTTTGTATCGAGGCTTCGGACCGATTGGATATCCAGCGGAGAATAACCGATACCAACCTTGAGCTGAAAGCCCAGGGAATCGGGAACCTCATCAGTTCCTTTATCGGCGGGCTTCCGATGACTTCGGTGGTGGTAAGAAGCTCTGCCAATGCCAATGCGGGAGCCACATCCAAGATGTCTACGGTCATCCACGGGATTTTGCTGCTCATCTGTGTCCTGTCGATCCCTGTGGTATTAAATTTAATTCCTCTGGCTACTTTGGCTGCAGTTTTGATTATGGTGGGATATAAATTGGCTAAACCTGCAACGTTCAGACATTTCTGGCATCTGGGGAAATTCCAGTTTATTCCCTTTGTGGCAACGGTAGTTGCCGTTGTAGCCACAGACCTTCTGAAAGGCGTCGGGATCGGACTTGCCATTTCGGTTTTTTATATCCTGCAGGGGAATATGAAAAGGGCTTATTACCTGAGCCGGAAAGAGCTGGATGATGCAGACGGGATTACGATAAAGCTGGCGGAAGAAGTATCATTTTTAAATAAGGCAGCCATTAAAAAAACGCTGAAAAACATTAAACCGAATTCTACGGTAACCTTCGATGCAAGAGGAACATCCTATATTGCAACCGATGTTCTGGAAATGATCCAGGATTTTGCCAACATCCGGGCAAAAGAAGAAGACATCACCGTGGAGCTCTTAGGCTTTAAGACCTCATACCGGGATTATGAAAGAGACGAAGATTCCCATATTCTCGTAACCCATAAAAGGGCAATGTAAATTCTTTTCCCGAATTTAACCTTATAAAATACAATTCAAAATAAATAATAAATTATATGAAAGCACACACGCACGAAACCCAGGCCACTATTACTCCTGAAAGAGCATTGGAATTCCTGAAAGAAGGAAACCAGAGATTTGTAAACAACCTGAAAGCCAACAGAGACCTTCTGGAACAGGTGAACGCTACCCGTGAAGGACAGTGGCCTTTTGCCGTAGTTCTCAGCTGTATCGACAGCCGTACTTCCGCAGAGCTGATCTTTGACCAGGGGCTGGGGGATGTTTTCAGCATCAGGATTGCAGGTAACTTCGTCAATCAGGATATCCTGGGCTCGATGGAGTTCGGATGCAATGTAGCAGGTTCCAAACTTGTCGTGGTTTTGGGACATACAAAATGCGGCGCGCTGAAAGGCGGTCTTGATGCAGCACAGATTGAAGGAATGGGAATGGATAACCTGAACCACCTGATCAACCATTTTGATCCGATCATCGATAAGATCATCGAAAACGGTGAAGAGCGTTCTTCTGCTAATGCCGAACTGCTTGAAAGGCTGAACCAGCACAATGTAAAAAATGCCATCGAAGACATCCGTAAGCAGAGCTCTACCCTGAGAAGACTTGAAGAAGAAGGGAAAATCAAGATCGTGGGTGCCAACTACGATGTTGAGACGGGAGTGGTAAACTGGCTGTAACAGGCTGATCCCTTTCTACAGAAGGATCTTCATCACAGGAATGTTATCTTTAGATAAATTGGAAATTAACTTTTTAAAATTCCAAGAGAAGGCTGCCGGATCCGGCAGCCTTTTTGATTTTCTTAGTATGGATTATTGAAGTTAGAAATAGTCAGCTTAAATTGATCCCAAAAATCATTACATTTGACCTTGGTAAACAAGAATCCCTCTTTGCATGAAAAAGACCGTTAATATCCTTCTTATTGCTTTTCTCATTTTATTCAGCGGGCTGGCCCAGGCTCAGAAAACAGTAAGCGATACTTTAGCGTATGCTAAAAAATTCCAGACGAATAAAGAAAAGTATATCGGGAAGAAGTTTTCCCTGCTGTTGAAAGACATGACCCAGCTTCCGTTTAAAAAGGCAAAATCCGACATTAAAGAAGACAGGGATAATCCCCTGCCGGGTACTTCGTTCAGGTTTTCCGATAAAGATATTGATGCTTACGGACAGGTAACGGTCGTAATCAAGTGGAAACCTGATAATACGCCTACCACTCCCCTTGAATTTTTCGAGCAGGAGCACAATTATGGATTTACCGTGAGTGAGAAAAACTTCTTCGAAAATAAAATCATCCAGGACATTGTGGTTTACAAACAATAAACCTCCAATTCCGGAGGTTTATTTATTCTGATCATTATTTATTTACCGTTGAACGCAGACATGGTATTGCTGATGCCTGCAAAAACAAACGACAGGGCCGCTTTCGAAAACTTTTCAATTCTCTCGGCCAGCTTTTTATTTTCTTCCTCATTCCAGGTACCCAGCACATAATCCACCTGTCTGCCTTCTGAAAAGTCTGCAGAAATCCCGAACCGGAGGCGCGCATAATTCTGGGTCTGCAAAACTTCATTGATGTTTTTTAGCCCGTTGTGCCCGGCATCGGAACCTTTTCCCTTCATCCGCAGGGTCCCGAACGGAAGCGCAAGATCATCCGTAACGATCAGCACATTTTCCAACGGGATATTTTCTTTCTGCATCCAATAGCGCACTGCATTACCGGAAAGGTTCATATAGGTATCCGGTTTCAGCACCAGTACCCTTCTTCCTTTATACTTTCCATCAGCCATCCATCCGAAATTAGTGGTACTGAATGAAACCTCCAGCATTCCGGCAATTTTATCCGCTACCTTGAAGCCGATGTTGTGACGGGTATTTTCATATTCGGCGCCTTTGTTTCCAAGCCCGACGATTAAATATTTCATTGCGGAATTTTTTGCAAAATTAAGGCATTCTGAATAAAAAAGCCCAATCCCGGAGAGATTGAGCTTCAATATTGTTTAGATTATTCTTACAAAGGCTTGTAAATATAGTTTACGCCGTATCCTTTTCTCATATACGTCTGAGCGTCGTAGTTATAATTGGTCGAGAAAAAAACCGAAGTCGGAATAGGCTGCGCAAGATTTGTAATGGAATATCTTGTCGGGCTGTTCGGTGATAAGATCCAGCTTTTTACTTCATTATTCTGTGTAGATAAAATTCTTGAAATTTTATAAACCTGCGGAAGCAAGGTAAACGGATTTATTTTATCATCATAATTGGAATATTCGAAGCTAAGCTTTTCGCTGGGGGCTGCCATTACGCTTCCCGTTATATTCCCTCCGAATTTTGTTACTTTAGAAACATTGTCTCCTGAGTATTCAAACTTCACCTTTGAATATTTGTTGTAAGAAGGAGCTCCTGCTACTTCAGGGCCGGTTCTCATATTGATGGAATCAAGCTTTGATGTTGTTGCTGAATACTTGATACCGTAAATTGTTTTCGTCTTTTGATAAAGGGTTTGCGGCCCCGGCGCTGCTACCGTGTAAGGTGCAGTAGTACTTCTTTTGAAGAATGACCGGCTTTCGGAAACGGTTTCCAGCCTTCCCGTACTTCCGTAAGTAAATTGTTGGTTATAGGTAATACTGTCTTTATCCAGTTTCCCGTTTCCGTCAAGATCCAGGAATCCTCTGAAATCTACCCTGCTGATCTTGTCTCCGCTCCATGCGATATCTGCCGTGGAATTCATACTGTCGGTAACCACTTTGGATAGCTGCAGCCCATTGTAATAATACGTAGCCAGCGTATCTGAATCCGTGATTTCCCTATATAAAGCTCTCGGACCGTTAAGCCCTGAATTGCTGTTGATATCAACCAGCGGATCTCCGTTCTCATCCATTATTTCTTTACAAGAATGAACTGAAGAAACACCCACCAGTATTAAAATAAAATAAAAAAGTCGTTTCATTCCAAAGGGGATTATTTATTTTGTCAAAAATATAATTTTTTTTTGAATAAAAAGTATCTTTTTACTCATATAACGATAAAACCATTAAAAGATCATTCTTCTTTATAACGGTTTATACAGGTATTTAATGGTCTGGTTAACATCTGAAACCGGATAATTCTGAGAATCGTACATATAACCTTTCGGGTAAGACATCTGCGGACCGGAAGGACTCTGCATGGTTATTTTTCCGACATTGTTGATCGAAAGCATATGGGCGTTGATCTGCGTCAATGTAGAAGCTACCATGAAATATTCCTTTGGTAAAGTAGTATAAGGATTAACTTTGGTATCATAATTATCAAAGTAATACATTGTGGTAGAAGCAGTGGAGGCAGTAGGCGTTCCCCCGCTCATCATCATTCTCGTATAGTCCAGTTTTACAATATTCCCTGCCGAATAAGTAAATTTCATTTCATTATAAAAGGAATATGAAGAACTTCCGCCTACCTTTTTCTTTTCTACAATCCGGTACAGGCTTCCGCCGGCATCATAATATACGGTAAAATCGCTATGGTTGGCAGAACCCATAATTGACTGATCCATGGTAAATGACGACAGTTTTCCACCGGTATAGGTAAGTGCATAGAGATTATCCGTCGCATGCGGATTTGTATTATCCTGGATTTTGATCTGAGTAACGGAAGATCCGGCATACGTTACCGTTGAAACCGTGGCATTGGCAGATCCGGCATCTCGTACATATACCAGCGAGAGCATTCCTCCGTTGGTTATATATTCCTCAAGATCCTTGGTCCCGTTGCTCACTTTGCTCAAGATTCTCGGTCCGCTAATCGTGGCACTGGGTATCGTATTATTATTCTGATTCGGCGGATCTTCTGTGGTATTATCACAAGAGGTCACAAAACCCAATGCTAAAGCGGCCAGAGAAGAAAGAAAGTATTTTTTTTTCATAAATTATTAATTTTTAATGCCGTCAAATATAATTTATTTTCACCTAACAAGAAGTTAAAAATCACAAATAAATCATCTTTAAAATAAAAAATCTAAAAACTTCCGTTTTTAGATTAGAATATTGATGCTCATTCTTTTAATAAGGCTGGAGAACAGAAGTCGTCAGCACAGATTGTGACATATCTGAATTTAAAAAGGTTGCATTCACTGCTGTTCCGATACCCAGCGTTCCCGAGTTCAGGTTCCTCTTGGTACATGCTACTTTTACCGAGTAATTATTTTTAGGAGTTACGTTTGTAAGGGTAGCATTCAGGTTGAAAATTTTATAGGATCCGTCCATACCGATCAGAACATCGGTTCTTACGGCTTTCAGCAGATCATCCACAAATATCCCGCAGGCAAATCCTGAAGACGAAGCACCGTTGGCTGTTTTCTGTGCCGTAGTCTGAAAAGCAAATACCACTTTATTGGTCGTGTTGGTTACCGAATAGGTATCTGTTGTTCCCGGAAGTACTGTCCACGCACTGGTAATGGCAGCGTTTTCGGTATAAGGACTTGTTGATCCGTTCGCCCCGCTGAATACTGCCCCGGTTGTATCCGAAACCGTATTCATGGAAAACAGAGACATACTGCCCTGCCCGTCTGCAATCTTAATGTTCTTCCAGTCGTTTACGGTAAGATCGGAACTGTTGTGGAAGATATTCCCGGCAGCCCCCGCCGCACCTTTTACCGTACCGGTTCCGCCCGTCCTTAATTCTTTCGCTACATTAAGGTCTCCGTTTATATCCAGTTTACCTACCGGGGTTGTTGTTTTTATACCCACCTGAGCGTACACGCCAAACGAAAACACACATCCCGTTAAAAAAAATATTTTTTTCATAATTAGTTTAAAATTGAATTGAATACCTGCGGTACTTCATAAACATCCACTTTCAGGGAAGACTGGGTAATAAAACTATCGATGTTGGTTGCGACATTGGTCCCGATACCCAGGTTCGCTGTCGTGTTATACGATTTCAGCCTGGTACACGCCACACTTACCGAATGGGTGCCTTTCGAGAGATTCTCTGCCATCCCGATCTGGTTATGAGTAATAAATGTACTGGAAGATGTACTCGCCTTTAAATTCCGCTGTCTGAGGTTGACCAGCTTGTCATCTACAAAAATACCGCACGCATAATCTATTGAAATATCGGTTGCTGTATTGGACGGAAAGTTTGCCTGAACTACGGTTTCAAACTGAAAATACGTCTTGCTTTCCGTACTGTATACGGTAAAAGGCTGGGACAGCTGATCGATCTTTTTAAACTGGGTCAGGCTGCTGTAATTTGCATTTTTCACCAGTGACGCAGACCGGTTGAAGCTGCTCGCCTGCTCTTCGGTACTGGAAAAGGTAACCCCGGTACGGTCCGAAAAGGAATTGTTGAATATCAGGTAAAATTTGTTCGGTTCGTATTCCGGGATACGGAGCGATCTCCAGATAGGGGGAGACCCTGCCCCCTGCGAAACCAGTATCTGATCGTTATTTCCATGAGAAAGGATGTTATCAGAAGGGATGAAAACAGATAATTTTCCTCTGAGGTTGGCATCACCGTTAACATCCAGTGTTGCCTGCGGGGTTTTTGTATTAATACCTACTTGCGCGTTCAGCAAAAGGCTGGCAGCAGTGCAGAACAGTAAAAATAAATTCTTCATAAATCAGATTAATTGGTTTTATAGGTTACATACTCGATGATATCCACTTTAAAATCGGATTCCAGATTAAAAGCATTGGATATGGTATTGCTGTTGGAAATATTACGGCCGATGGTAAATTGGGAATCGATGCTGGAAGATTCGATCTTCCGGCAGGCAACCTCCACTTTCTGCGTACCTACAGGAACATTTTGCTCCGTATAATTCAGGGTGAATATATAATCCTGGAAGCCGTTCTTATCCGTATTGTTATTGGAAGCAATTCTGTCGGGGCGAACCGCCACCACCTTATTGTTCCGGAAGACACCACAGGTAAAAGTGATACTCTGAGAAGTTGCAGCGGCAGGAGCCTTCATCTCTACACCCGTCTGAAACTGATAGGTCAGCCTGTTTTTTCCATTTTTAATAATAAAATTATCTACAAGACCTGGTATCTTCACCCAGTTTCCGCCGGAAGTATCTGAAATATCGCTTCCTACCGTATTTTTATAAATACCGTCACCGGCCACACCGTTTGAAAGCCCGCTGATACCGGTCTGGTCGGAAGTTAAATAAGAATTGATTAGTTTATACTGGCCTTCTTCCATAAAGGACACATTCACGGATTTCCATACAGGAGGCAATCCTTCTCCCTGCGACACCAAAACCTGTCCGTTCAGTCCGGGATTACCGGCCGTACCCGAAGTACCGCCTACTCTAAGTTCTTTTCGCAAAGTGGTGCTTCCGTTCACATCAAGAAGCGCATTAGGTGAGCTCGTACCTATTCCCACTTGGGCGTTAACCGATATTGAAAGTGCAATTCCGGCCACGCAGTAATACATCGTTTTCTTCATAATATTGGGGCTGCAAAGGTAACAAAAAAAACGCTAAAAAAGTAGAGATAAAGATCACAACCCAATATAAACTAACTAATTACAGGTTTTTAATCTTTTAAAAAAAATAGAAATATTTCTACGAACAGCTGTTAGTTTTTCATCATTTAATCAAGAAAAATCAATCCCAAAATGAGCCATAAAAGAATAAAACAGCAATTATTTATCAGTAAAAAGTGAATTTTATCCCTGAAGAATAATGAATCATAAAGCCGTTTAAGAAAAATATAAATAACTATAATCTGTTATGTATTAATCCTAGCAACGTGAAAATATCAGGTCGGTACCAATCTCTACACTTGGGAAAAGCAGCAGCCCAATATCCGTATTTTTCGATCTTTATCGTCGTGATCCGGGCCCGGTGATCTCATAGTTATATTCTGATTTTTTTCAAAAACATGAAAAATCTCAGGAAAAAATTTGATGTAACAGCTTAAAATCCTGACCTTATTTTGGTTTTTTACCGTTCGATTTATAAAAAATTTGCCGCATCGAAGCATCGAAGCGGCAATTTATAATCTGAAATCCAGGATTAGTCTTCGCTCTTTAAGATAGACTTCAACAGTGCATTCACTTCATCCACATTGGCAACCCGGTCTTTTCTCATCATCAGCTGATTGCCTTCTTTTCCGGTTTTCTCTTTCAGCTGTGCCTGTGCCGGATTTTTGGTAAGATAGCTGATAATTTTCCTGAATTTACTGGTCTGATAGAACTTATCCTGTGGATTACCCGGGAAATATCCCAGGAAAACACCGTTTTTCATAACAATTTTCTCAAAGCCTATATCCGAGGCCAGCCACTTTAAGCTCACGCTTTTCAGTAGATTAACCGCTTCTTTCGGCAGCTCCCCAAACCGGTCGATCAGTTCCGATTCAAATTTCATCAGGCTTTCTTCATTGTCGATTTCGGCCAGTTTCTGATACAGCAGCAGCCTTTCCTCCGTATTTGAAATATACCAGTCCGGCAGCATCAGCTCGAGGTCTGTATCAATATTTACATCTTTGGTGGTTTTGAAAAGCTTGTTCCTTTCCTCTTCATTCTCAAAAAGATTCTGAAATTCCTCGTCGTCTTTGAGCTCTTCCAAAGCTTCCTGCATCAGCTTCTGGTAGGTTTCAAATCCCATTTCATTAATAAATCCGCTCTGTTCGGCTCCCAGCAGGTCCCCTGCCCCACGGATTTCAAGGTCTTTCATCGCAATCTGGAACCCGCTTCCCAGATCGGAAAACTGTTCAATCGCTTCCAGACGTTTCCTTGCATCGGAAGTCATCATATCATAAGGCGGTGTAATCAGGTAACAGAAGGCTTTCCGGTTGCTTCGTCCGACACGCCCTCTCATCTGGTGGAGATCGGCCATCCCGAATCGGTGGGCATCATTAATAAAAATGGTATTTGCATTCGGAACATCCACGCCGCTCTCTATAATGGTGGTCGACACCAGGACGTCGTATTTTCCTTCCATGAAATCCAGAACATTCTTTTCAAGCTGTTTGCCCTCCATCTGCCCGTGTCCGGTAATTACCCGTGCATCAGGAACAAGCCTCTGGATCAGTCCTGCAATATCTTTAAGGTTTTCCACCCTGTTGTTGATAAAATAGACCTGCCCGTCACGCTGCAGTTCATAGGAAACCGCATCCCGGATAATTTCTTCGCTGAATCCGATGAGCTGGGTATCTACAGGCTGCCGGTTCGGCGGCGGCGTTTTGATCACTGATAAATCCCTTGCAGCCATTAAGGAAAACTGCAAAGTTCTTGGAATAGGTGTTGCCGTCAGCGTTAAAGTATCCACATCGGCTTTTAATGTTTTCAGTTTATCCTTTACCGAAACACCAAACTTATGTTCCTCATCAATAATCAGCAGTCCGAGATCTTTAAATTTCACGGAATTTCCTGCCAGCTGGTGCGTTCCGATAATGATGTCGACTTTCCCGTTCTTAAGGTCCTGTAAGGTTTCCGATTTCTGTTTCGCTGTCCTGAAACGGTTGACGTAGGCTACATTTACCGGAAAATCCTTCAAACGGTCTTTAAAGCTCCGGTAATGCTGAAAAGCAAGGATCGTCGTCGGTACCAACACGGCCACCTGTTTTCCATCCGTTGCTGCCTTGAATGCTGCGCGGATGGCAACTTCTGTTTTACCGAAACCTACATCCCCGCACACCAGACGGTCCATTACGGTATCATTTTCCATATCGCGTTTCACATCGATGGTCGCTTTTTCCTGGTCCGGCGTATCTTCATAAAGGAAACTTGCCTCCAACTCATTCTGCAGGTAAGAATCCGGTGTGTAAGCAAAACCTTTGGCTGATTTCCGCTGCGCATATAATTTAATAAGATCAAAAGCAATCTGTTTTACCCGTGCCTTTGTTTTCTGTTTTAAAGATTTCCAGGTTGGCGATCCCAGTTTGCTCAGGACGATTTCCCGACCTTCCGGACCGTTGTACTTGGAGATTTTATGCAGGGAATGGATGCTTACATAAAGCAGATCGCCGTTCTTGTAGGTAAGCTTAAAACACTCCTGGATTTTGCCGTCGTTGTTCACTTTCACCAGCCCCATGAATTTCCCGATCCCGTGGTCGATGTGCGCAATGTAGTCGCCGATTTTCAGGGACATCAGGTCTTTTAAGGTCAACTGTTCGGATTTGGCAAACGTATTTTTGGCTTTATACCGCTGATAACGGTCGAAGATCTGGTGATCGGTATACACCAGAAATTTGTGTTCGTGGTCTACAAATCCTTCATGAATTTCAGACCTGAAGCTTTTAAAAGGAAGCTCGTGTTCCAGTTCTTCAAAAATAGACTGCAGCCGTTCTCTCTGTTTTTCGGAGGAAAAGGAAATCCAGGTATCGAAGCCTTCCTTCTGTTTTCCTTCAAGATCTTCAATGAGAAGTTCGAAATTTTTATGGAATGAAGGCTGTGCCGTCTGGTCCATTTTCAGTTTCGACAGCTCGATCAGCCCTTCGATGGGAACCGCCCCGAAATCAACGGTCCTGAACTTTTTGTAATCAAACAGAAACTCCTGATCGGAAATAAACAGTTCCTGCGGAGTCTGATGGGCAATATCTTTGCTTAATGTATCATATTTCTCCAGGGATTTTTCATAAAATGCCCTCAATTTCTGCATCCCGACAATTCCGTTTCTGGAAACCACACAGCTTCCCTCCGGCAACAGCTGGAGCAGGGATACCCGGCTGCCGGTTACCGTAAAATTCATATTCGACACCAACTGGAAATCCGTTATCTTATCCACCGAAAGCTGTGTTTCGATGTCGAAGGTCTTGATGCTTTCTACTTCATTTCCAAAAAAGGTAATTCTATAGGGTTTTTCATTGGAGTAAGAGAAGACATCCACAATCCCGCCCCGCACGGAAAACTCTCCCGGCTCGGAAACAAAATCTGCCTGCTGGAAATTATAATGGTTCAGCAGCTCATCTACAAAATCAAAATCGAGCTGATCGCCCACTTTTATATGATGAGAGATCGCCTTGAAATCTTCCTTTTTCAATACTTTTTCAGACAGTGCCCCAATATAGGCTACAATAACTTTAGGAGATTTTCCGGAGGTAATTTTATTGATGGCTTCCGTTCTCAGGACGAGATTGGCATTCTGGGTCTTTTCTACTTGGTAAGGTTCAAGATGAGTCGCGGGAAAGTAAAGGATCTTTTCTTTTCCCAACAGGTCTTCCATTTCCGTATTGGCATACAAAGCATCTTCTTTATCATCTACCACATACAGAATATGTTTTTTCTGCGTCAGGAAAAGCTCAGCCACAAAAAGGGAAGCTGAAGATCCTGCATTGCCTTTTACAGAAATATGCTGATGGTTTTCCAGTTGAATGAAAATCTCCTTTCCAAATTCTTTCTGAAGCAGGTCCGGAAGGAATTTTTCGCTGATGGTTTTTAATTGCATAAAATATTTTGGTATAAACGGCAAAAGCGATTCCGGAAATTTCCGGAACCGTTTGATTCACCCAAAGATAAGGATAAATATTCTTTATAAAAAGGAAAAAAGCAGGATACAGCTGCTCCTTATGCTCCGGCAAATCTTAATTTTTTGCTAAAATTTTAAATCTGAACGTTAAAAAAACCGTCTTTAAACCAAGTGGCACTCTGTTTGAATGGACAGCTTTACAAACCATTTAAGAAATATTATTATGAAAAAAGCAATCAGAATTTTAGGGTTATTCCTGCTAACGTTTTTTGTAGTCACGGCTGTAACATCATGTAGTGATGACGACGATCCTGCAAACAACGACTTCTTTGCAGGGACTTATAGAGGAAGCGTATCCTATAATGGGGACGGAAACAACATCAGCAGCAACGACGGAAGCGTTTTTGTAACAAAAATCGCAAGCGGAACAAAATACAATTTCGCATTTTCGAACAGCATTCCGGATCTTAACGGAGTTGAATTCAACCAACAAGGTGATAATACTTTGGTAATGGTAGGTTCTACCGCTACTTCTTACATCAGAATCGATAACAACGAGTTGAAAATTTTCTATAGTAGAGATGGAAAAACATGGACAGCTAATGCGACGCGATAATTAGCTTTTCATATTTTATGTCAGGGCCTGCTTTTCTTCAAGGGAAAGCAGGTTTTTTTTTAGCCCATAGCGGTAAGATGGAATTACAAACTTCAAGATTCAGATGTTGTCACTTCTAACGAACTCTACATGATTCTTAAAATTATGACAACAAGGTTTAATCTTTTTTTAAGCTGTAATAAACTTTAGTTAAGTTTGAAAAACAAGGCTTTTCAGTCTGTTTTTTGTATACCTTTGAATCAACAAAAAGCAAATTTATCCGCCATGAAAAATTTTTTAACTGCAATGTCTCTTGTTTTAGGACTTGGACTTGCCACAGCTCAACACACGACTCCCGGAGCCGTAAAGACTCAAACGGTAAAAACAACAGTTAAGCCGGTTAAACAGAAAATGCCTGTAGCAGCGGCAAAACCGGCCGCCACTATGAAACCGGCAACGGTACCCGCTCCGGCAAAGATGAAAAAAGACGGAACTCCTGACAAAAGGTACAAGGAGAACAAAAACCTTAAAAAGGACGGAACTCCTGATCAAAGGTACAAAGCCAATAAGTAATCAACATTATAGTTGTTATTTTCATAATCAAATTTCGAAGACCGATGTATACTCATTCATCGGTTTTTTTGTGCCTTATTTTCTGAAAATGCCCTGCAATTCTTCAGTTATTTATAAATTTGATCCATGCTAAACTTCCTAAAGAAAAAAGCCGCTTTAATCTGGGCAAAAAAACACGTCCGGAACACTGAAGAATTCAAAAGAAACCCGGAGAAAAACCAGGAGGAACTGCTGCTGTCTCTAACAGCTGCTGCGAAGAAAACCCTTTTCGGAAGAGAACATGATTTTGAAAACATCAGGTCGGTAAAAGATTTTCAGGACCGGGTAAAAGTAGGCGACTATGAAAACCTGAAACCGTATATCGAAAGGGTGAAAAGAGGCCAGGCCAACATTCTCTGGACCGATGTTCCGGAGTATTTTGCCAAAACTTCCGGGACCACGTCCGGTTCAAAGTATATCCCGATTTCCAAAGAAGGGATGCCTTTTCAGGTGAAAGGCGCTCAAAGCGCGCTTTTCCATTATATAGCGAAAAAAAATAACGCCGACTTTGTCAACGGGAAAATGATTTTTCTCCAGGGAAGCCCCGAATTGGAAGAAGTCTTCGGGATCAAGACCGGCAGGCTTTCCGGAATCGTTGCCCACCATATTCCGCAATATTTACAGAAAAACAGGCTTCCGAGCTGGGAAACCAATATGATTGAAGACTGGGAAGCCAAAGTAGATAAAATCGTGGAGGAAACCGAAAAGGAAAACATGACCCTGATTTCCGGAATTCCGCCGTGGCTGATCATGTATTTTGAAAAGCTTACCGCAAAGCATGGAAAAAAAATCAAGCAGATTTTTCCTAACCTTCAGCTTATCGTAACCGGCGGAGTAAATTATGAGCCGTACCGCGATAAAATGGAAGAGCTGCTGGGCGGACCCGTGGATATTGTCCAGACCTTTCCGGCTTCGGAGGGATTTTTTGCGTTCCAGGATGATTATACCAAAGAAGGGTTATTGCTTTTAACCGATCACGGAATTTTTTATGAGTTTATTCCGCTGGAAGAATACGGAAAGCCGGACGCAGGACGTTTAACCCTGAAAGAGATAGAACTCAATAAAGATTACGCCTTAATTTTAACCACCAATTCCGGACTTTGGGCCTATTCGATCGGCGATGTTGTCCGGTTTATCGACAGGAAGCCTTACCGGATCCTGGTGAGCGGCAGGACCAAACATTTCACTTCCGCTTTCGGCGAACATGTGATTGCTTTTGAAGTGGAAGAAGCCCTGAAGGCAGCCCTGGAAAAATATCCGGCACAAATTACGGAATTCCATCTCGCGCCCCAGGTGAATCCTGCCGAAGGACTTCCGTATCACGAATGGTCTATCGAATTTGAAAAAGAACCCGAAGATCCGGAACTTTTCAGACAGGAACTGGACGACCAGCTAAGGAAACGCAACACTTATTACGATGATCTGATTTCAGGAAATATTCTGCAGAAGCTCCACATCACCAGGTTACGGAAAAATGCCTTTCAGGAATATGCCAAATCACAGGGTAAGCTGGGCGGGCAGAATAAGATCCCCAGACTGGCCAATGACAGAAAAATCGCGGATTTATTGGAAATATATAAACTTCAATGACATTTTTTCAATTCCGGAAACATATATTGGAAAAAAATTATAAATTTGGAAAACTAAAAAATAATAATGAGAGCATCTATACTTTTAAAATCATCTTTATTGACGTCGCTATTTGTCATTTCATCTTGTGCCACTACAAAATACAGTATGGATACCGCTAAAAACGATTACTCCAATCTTCAGGCAGGAAAAATGTATACGGTCATGATGAGGGATGGTTCGAAAAATCAAAAAATGTTATTCCGTAATGTGGAAGGAGACAACCTGATCGGAACTGCAGGCAAAAAAGACAGTACAGTGGTAACGATCCCGAAAGCTAATGTGGCGGCTGTTAGAGACAGCAGAAAAGCAGGTATGGCTACAGGCGCAGTGGTAATCGGTGCAGCCGGAGTAGCAGCATTGGTATTTAGTGCTTCAAGAGCGGACTAAAATAGATTTTATCTTTTAGCCTTCATTTAATTTTTCATTTAAAAAATTATATATAACAATAGCCTCAAGTCAATATTTGAGGCTATTTTTGTCGGATGATGTCGTTTACCCCGTTACAGACGTTGAAAAACGTTGAATTCAGAAACCTTCTTACGGGAAGATTTTTTATTGTTCTGGCTTTCAGAATGCTTGCCACCTTACTTGGCTGGTGGGTGTATCAACTTACAAAAGATCCTTTTTCTATCGGACTTATCGGGCTCTCAGAAGTTATTCCGGCGGTAAGCTGTGCTTTATACGCAGGGCACGTGATCGATATGAATGAGAAAAAAAAATTGCTGCTGATTTGCAATTACGTGTATATTTTCCTGATCGGGCTGTTGCTGATTCCGGCATTTTTAGATGTCCGGATGCATTTTACCGGCCATGAGATTACCTATTTCATTTACGGGGTTATTTTCTTTACTGGGATTGCCAGAGCATTCATAGGACCGATCATCCCGGTGATGATTCCCAAAATTGTAAAAAAAGAAAATCTTCCGAATGCCGTTACTCTCAACCAGGCAACCTTTCTGATCTCTTCAGTCTGCGGACACGCAGCAGGCGGCTTTCTGATCGGCTATTTTGGGATAAAATGGACCCTGTTGGTTATTATCCTACTGATATTTCTGGCCTCATTATTCTTTTTTCAGTTAAATAAACAGTATTCCGAATACAAAAAAGAGAATATTAACGTTATGGATAGTATGCGGGAAGGAATTTCATATATTTTTAAAACAAAAGAAATTCTGGGAGCGCTTTGTCTGGATATGTTTGCTGTTCTTTTCGGAGGTGCCGTTGCGATGATTCCCGTCTATGCAACCGACATCCTGAAAGTAGGAGCAGAAGGTTTCGGACTGCTGAATGCCGCATCTGATATCGGGTCCATGTGCATCATCACCATTCTGTCAGTTGTTCCCTTAAGAAAAAACCAGGGAAAGATCTTGCTTGCTGTTGTTACAGGGTTCGGACTCTGCATTATCGGCTTCGGGCTGTCGACCTGGTACTGGCTTTCTTTCATGTTCCTGGTGATAAGCGGCATGCTGGATGGTATTTCGGTGGTCATCAGAGGTACCATCGTTCAGCTGAAAACCCCGGATAACATCAGGGGACGGGTAATGAGCGTGAATTCCATATTCATTATGTCGAGTAATGAAATGGGGCAGTTTGAAAGCGGGTTATCCGCAAAATTATTAGGGGTGGTACGTTCCGTTGTTTTCGGAGGGACCATGACGGTGCTGATTGCACTGGTTGTGGGAAGTACGAATCCCAAATTAAGAAAAATGCAATATTAAATAAATATTAGCTAAAAAATTAAATAAATATTAAAAACTTAATATTAAATTTAATAATTTTTTATATTTGTTCATAAAATATTTTATATCATGGTTAAAAAACTATTCCTTTTCTTTTCACTGGCGGCAAGTGCCTGCAGCTTTGCCCAAACGTCAACTGAAAAAAGCTTAGCGACCCAGATTGCTAAATTTGAGTCTGCAAAAAAATCCGAGGACTTCCAGCAGTCAAAAGATTACTTCATGCAATATGTTAATACCCTTGCCAGAGGTGCCAAAACAACAAAACAAGACTGGAGGGCTTATTACTATGCTGCCCTATCAATGGTAAGAGGTGAGATCAACGCTCAGCGTGCCGGTAATATGCAGAATATTGACGAAACTTCAGCTTTGGCAGAAAAATACCTTTCCGGAGTGTTTGTAAAAAACCCGGATAACGCAGAAGCAAATATCCTTTTATCCCAGATTTCCGTATTGAAATCATTAAACAATACAGACGGTGCTGCCAACCTGGCCAAAGCAAAAGAATATCTGGCTAAAGCAGAAGCAGCAGACAAAAACAATCCCAGAATCCAGGTAGTGAAAGGAGAGATTGCATTAAATTCTCCGGTAAAAAACGGAGGAGATAAAGAATTGGCAAAAACCTATTTCAATTCGGCTATCGCTAAATTCAAGACGTATAGTAAAAAGTCCGGCCTTGATCCGAATTGGGGAAAAGAAGATGCCGAATATTATCTTTCTACCCTTAAATAACGTATCATAATCAAGATAAATTCTACTGTTATGAAGAAAATCTACCTTATATTACTATTAACCCTTTCACAAATCTTTTTTGCCCAGTCCGATTGCGCGACTGCAATCCGGGTTTGCGGAAACTCAGATATCTCCTATTTTCCTACCGGTCCTGGAGTCGTAGACGACCATGTAGAGGCGAACGGAAGCTGTTTAAGTGCAAACGAACATTTTTCGGTATGGTATGAGTTTACTATAGCAACTGCCGGAACCTTAACGTTTACCATTTCTCCTCAGGCTCCTTTTACTGCAGATTATGATTTTGCAGTATACGGACCCAACAAAACCTGTGGTACCAAGGGGGCGCCGATCCGATGTAATTACGCCGGTGCGCAGCCCGCTCCGAACCAGACGGGATTACAGCTCGGCCTTACGGCCAATGCCGGTGCCTGGAGTCCTGCCATGAATGTACTGCCGGGCGAAACCTATTATCTTATTGTCGATAACTGGTCCGGTGCCAATGCAGCAATGGCTTTCTCATTAACCTGGGGTGGTACGGCTACGTTAACTTCACCATTTAACGATCCCTCCATTCAGCCTAATCCGTTTAATCCGATCGGGCTTCCTGGAGCTGCACCCGCGGATCCAAGAATCATCGAATTATGTGATATTACAGCGCCTTATAATTTCCAGAGCAACAGCGCCAATATCATTAACGGCAATCCGAATTTCTATGTAAAATATTACAGAACATCCAATGATGCTTTAGGAGACGTAAACGCTATTACAGCACCGATTGTTGTAAACAACACAAACACCTACTATTATACCGTCCGTTACCAGGACCCAACCAATCCTAATAACCCGACAAACAAATGCTTTAACATCAACGCATTTAAGTTTAAAGACGTCACCTTTAAGGCAACCAATGCCAGTCTGACGGAATGCAACAACAATAATAACGGCACGGCGGTATATAACCTCACGGCTACGACCTTATATACGCCGACCCCGGGATATACCTATACAACGAAGTATTATCCGACCATTGCGGATGCCAACAACGGAACAAACGAAATCACCACGCCATGGGCCTACACTTCTTCAACAGGAGATGTATATGCAAAAGTAACCACCAACCTCGGATGTACCGATATTGCAAAAATAACCCTGAATTTTCATCCTGTTGTAACCGTTCAGGATATTACCCTTAGATCATGTTTTCTTGCAACAAATCCTGCACTGGCTTCATTTGATGTTACGGCAGCTCCGGTAACATCGCAGGGGGGAACGAAAACTTATTATCCATCGATAACGGATGCCATCGCAGGGACCAATCAGATATTGAATCCTTCAACGTACATTTCTCCAAACGGAATAGTTTTCGTTAAAGTAACCAATTCAAACGGATGTTATGCCGTAGCAAAAGTAACCCTGGTTGTTCTTCCTCCGGTTTATTCCAGCCTTCTGGAAGATAAAATCATCTGTATGGAAGATACCACTACACTGGATGCAGGCCCGGGATTCACGTCTTACAAATGGAGCACCGGCGCAACGTCTCAGAGCATTAACAATGTATCGGTAGGCACGTACTGGGTAGAGCTTAAAACCGGAGAATGTATAGCAAGACAAACGGTAAAGGTATATCCTGCTGAACAGCCTGTTATTTCAAACATCGATATTACCAACAATACCATAACGGCAAATGTTGTCGGAGGAACCGCTCCTTACAAATATTCACTGGACGGAATCAAATGGCAGGACTCCAATATCTTTAATGATGTTCCGAGAGGTGATAATACCCTGTATGTAAAGGATGATTATGACTGTGATCCGATTACGGTAACGGTAGTGGTACCGAACCTGGTAAATGTAATTACACCAAACGGAGACGGTGTCAATGATGTGATCGACTACTCCGCTTTAGCAGGCAAGAAAGGTCTGGTTCTCAGCATCTACGACCGATACGGTGTAAAAGTTGGCCAGGCTGATAAATCCACCGGATACAAATGGGACGGAACCACACTGGGTAAAAAAGTACCTACGGGGACCTACTGGTACTCGGTAGAGTGGAATGAAAACGACAAGAAAAACACACCGTTCAAATTCTCCGGATGGGTAATGGTGAAAAACAGAGAATAAAACGATTGACAATAGAAAAAAACCGCTTGGTAAAAGCGGTTTTTTTCACATTTAATAAACAAGAAATTTAATCATATAAAAATCAGTTATAATGAAGAAATTACTACTTCTGACTGTCCTGTTTCTGTCGCAGTTGCTGTTTTCACAATCAGATTGTGCATCGGCAATCCCGATATGCGGAAACTCAGACATCTCTTATTTCCCTACAGGTCCGGGGATTGTGGATGATCAGGTAAATGCCAACGGAAGCTGTTTGGGTGGGAACGAGCATTACTCCGTGTGGTATCAGTTCACCATAGCAACCTCGGGGACTTTAACATTTACCATTTCTCCACAGGCTCCTTATACAGCCGATTATGATTTTGCAGTATACGGACCTAATGTAACCTGTGCTACCAAAGGGGCACCGATCCGATGCAATTATGCAGGTGCGCAACCTGCACCCAATCAGACAGGATTACAGCTTGGTCTTACAGCCAATAACGTTGCATGGAGCCCTGCAATGGATGTGATAGCCGGCGAAACCTATTATCTTGTCGTAGACAACTGGTCCGGTGCGGCGGCCGCTATGGCCTTTTCAATGACCTGGGGAGGCACCGCTACGTTAACCTCAGCCTTCACCGATCCTGCATTAACGCCGAACCCTTTTATTACACCAGGTGCACCGGCAGCAAACCCGGCTGATCCGAATGAGATCCTGAAATGTGCTTTACCGACGATGTTTGATTTCAGTACATTATCGGCAGGAATCATCAACAATAACCCGAACTTTACGGTAACTTATCATTTGACAAGTAATGATGCGATTACAGGAAATTCGCCGATCACCACACCAATCATGGTAAATGCAACGACCGTTTATTATTACAGACTCAAATATACGGATCCGGCAAACCCTGCCAATCCGATAAACGGCTGTTTCCAGATCGGGAAGTTTAAATTCAGGTCAGGAAATATCGTTGTGAATAATGCCACCATAACCGCATGTAATTATGATGATACCGGTATAGGCTACTTCGACCTGAACTCAGCAAACGTTTATGCACCGACGAATGTAACAAAAACGTATTATCCGACCATGGCCGATCTTAATGCAGGCACCAACCAGATTGCCACGCCTTCATCGTATGCCTCGGCTCCTAATAAAGTTTATGTAAAAATCGTTACCAGCGAAGGATGTGTGGGAACCGGGGAAATTACCCTGCAGTTCCTGCCGGCTCTGACTGTGGTTCCGGCTACCGTAAATGCATGTAACAATAACAATGTGGGAACCGGAGTTTTCAATCTGACGACTCCTGATGTTTACCCTACATCTACCAACGTTACGAAAAAATATTATCCTACCATTGTGGATATGAATGCAGGGACCAATGAGATCACCAATCCTGCCGCTTATACTTCTGCTGCACCGAAAACAGTATATGTAAAAGTAAGAACGCCGCAGGGATGTACCGGGTACAACCAGATCAAACTGGAGTTCTATCCCGGAGTAGTGGTAAATGATGCCAGCGTGGAAGAATGTTATATTGAATCCAACATTACCAATGCAGCCTTTGACCTGACTCAGGTAAACGTAACGTCCCAACCCAGCGTTACTAAAAAGTATTTCAAAACCCAGGCAGATGCTGTTGCAGGAACCAATGAAATCTTAAATGCTGATACGTATATCGCAACCACAGGTGTTGTTTATGTAAAAGTAATCAGCATACAAAACTGTTATGCGATTGCCAAAATCAACCTGAAAGTTCTGCCTCCTGTAAAATCCAACGTTCTTAAAGACAAGATCATTTGTATTGAAAACAAAACGACGCTGGATGCAGGTCCGGGTTTTGACGGCTACGAATGGAGCACCGGTGCTACCACTTCATCCATCACTAATATAGGCGCCGGAGCATATTGGGTAAAACTGAAAACAGGAAAATGCTGGACGTTGCAGGAAGTAAAAGTAAATGCTTCTGCCCAGCCTGTGATTACCAATATTGAAATCAACAATGATTCATTTACGGTAACGGTTAACGGAGGAAAAGGCCCTTACCAGTATTCCCTTGATGGTACCAACTGGCAGGATTCCAATGTTTTCACCGGTCTTCCGAGAGGGGAAAACAAAGTGTATGTGAGAGATTCCTACAACTGTAACCCGATCAGCGTTCAGGTAACGGTTCCCAACCTTCTGAATGCCATCACACCGAACGGGGATAATAAAAACGATTATATCGATTACTCCGCTTTAGCCTACAAGAAAAATCTCGTATTCACGGTATATGACCGATACGGAAACATGATTTACAAAGCGGACAAAATAAGAAATTACACGTGGGACGGAACTTCCAACGGTAAAAGAATCGTAACAGGAACCTATTGGTACACCATTACCTGGACCGAAAACGACAAGAACAATACCGAAACGAAATACAGCGGTTGGGTATTGGTAAAAAATATCAACTAAGAGAATCCTTCATATTCAAATTAGAATCACCTCAATCTTGAGGTGATTTTTTTATGCACATCGACGCAATCCCTTTCCTGCAATAAATCCGGATAAGATTGTGTTTATAAATTGTTGAATACTATTTTTTAATTGATTTTCAAAAAAACTATCTTTGCACAACTATGGCGCAGAAAGAAACTTTATCCACCTTAACGAACGGAAACTTTGCAAAAGAACTCTCTATTGCCGATGGGAAAATGCCTCCCAACGCACTGGATTTCGAAAGGCTGGTAATCGGAACTTTTTTAATTGATAAAAAAGGGCTTGACCATTCCATCGATTTACTGACACCGGAGGTTTTTTATGATCCGAGACACCAGGTTATTTTTTCTGCCATTTTAAAATTATACGAAGGCAACCAGCCGGTGGATTTAATGACCATCATTCAGGCGCTGAAAAAAGAAGGGCAGCTGAATCATGCAGGCGGAGACAGCTACATTATCGATCTGACGATGGGGGTAAGCTCATCGGCACATATTGAATATCACGTACGCGTCATTCTTGAAAAGTACATTTTAAGAAGCTTAATTAATGTTTCAGCGAACGTAATTGATGCATCCTATAAAGAATCAACGGATGTTTTTGAATTGCTGGATAAAGCCGAGCAGTCCTTTTTTGAAATCACCAACGGGACCATTAAAAAAGGATTCGATACGGCAAACTCATTGGTAAAGCAGGCCATCGATACCATTAAATCCCTGAAGGACAAAGAAGGGCTTTCCGGAGTCCCTTCCGGATTCCGCGATGTGGATAAAGAAACCGGGGGCTGGCAGAATTCTGACCTGATCATCATTGCGGCACGTCCGGCAATGGGAAAAACGGCATTCCTACTTTCCATGGCCAGAAATATTGCGGTCGGCCATAAAATTCCGATGGCCCTGTTCTCGCTTGAGATGGCCTCGGTACAGCTGATCACGAGGATGATTGCCTCCGAAACCAGGATTTCATCTGAAAAACTCAGAAAAGGAACGCTGGATGACGACGAATGGCAAAGGCTCTTCTCCAATGTATCCGAACTTGAAAATGCACCTTTATATATTGATGAAACCCCTTCCCTTTCCATCTTCGACTTCCGGGCGAAATGCCGGAGACTGGTGATGCAGCATGGGGTGAAAATCATCATGGTGGACTACCTTCAGCTGATGACGGCCGGAGGCGGCGGAAAAGGAGCCGGAAACCGGGAACAGGAAATCTCCATGATCTCCCGTTCATTAAAGGCCATCGCCAAAGAACTGAATGTCCCGGTAATCGCACTTTCCCAGCTTTCGCGAAGTGTTGAAACCCGTCCCGGAAAAAGGCCGCAGCTTTCCGACCTCAGGGAATCCGGAGCCATTGAGCAGGATGCGGATATCGTATCTTTCATCTTCAGACCGGAATATTATAAGATTACCGTCTGGGATAACGATGAAGAAGGGCAGGAAACCTCAACGGAAAACCAGGCCGAGCTTATTATCGCCAAACACAGGAACGGGGCGACAGCCGATGTGCGCCTGTCTTTCCTTAAACACTTTGCAAAATTTGCCGATATCGAAATGGCATTTGACATAGGTAGCGGATCGATGGGGTACAGCTCTAACGGTGGCTTACTGGGAGAGCCGAGCGGTTTCGATAAGATTAAGACCACCATCCAGCCGGGAGCCGCTTTTGATTTGCCGGACAGCTCAAAACTTTCAGGATCTTCCATGAATGATTTTGATGATGATGATGATTTTCCTTTTTAAAAAATTAAGGTTAAATTTTCCTGAATCTTAAACTGAACCTAAGCCTTAGCCTCTACCTGACATGAGAATTGAAATATACACCGACGGAGCATGCAGCGGAAATCCCGGAAAAGGCGGATATGGGATCCTCATGCGCGTTCCTGAAAAAAATTACCAGAAAACATTCTCAAAAGGCTTCCGGAAAACTACCAACAACCGGATGGAACTGCTGGCAGTGATTACTGCGCTGGAAAAACTGAAATCCCCCGACAATGACATCCATGTTTACACCGACAGCAAATATGTAGCGGATGCCATTAACCAGAACTGGCTTGCCGGATGGATCCGGCGCGGTTGGAAAAATGTAAAGAATCCTGATCTATGGCAGAAATTTGCAGTCCTGTACAACCTGCACAAACCTAAGATGCATTGGATCAAAGGCCACGCCGGGCATTTTGAAAATGAGCTGTGCGATAAACTGGCTGTAGCCGCAGCCGCTTCACCGGATCTTGAAACAGATTATTATTTTGAAAGCCTGGAAAACAATACTTTATTTTAAGATCTGATAATATTAAATTTATTTTCAATAATTAATACACTGAAATTCACCCGGTTAAATAAATATTTTAAATAGAACATTCTTTAAAATAACAAACATTACCATTCAATATTTCAGAATCCTTTACTGTTATATTAACATAAAACACGTCCAGCTTCCTTCTTCCATCCTATTAATCCGATTTCTTTTTAAGTTTAAGTTAGCTTATCGTCTACCACTCCGATCCAAAATTTTCATAATTTACCTTTTAAACTTATCATTCTTTAACGAATAGCCATCATTTCCGGCAAAATTAACACTGAATACATATTTATTGGTTAGGATTTAATATCTTTGACAGGTCTAATTTTAAGTATCATACTATATGAATAAAAAACTATTGGCTTTTTTTATCCTGCTTTTATCCTGCTTCATAGGAAAATTCTCTTCCCAGACGTATCAGCTTACAGGAAACCCTGTAGTTACTACGGGATGGGATGTAGTTCCTTCTGCAACGGTCAGCGGCGACTTCATTCAGCTTACTGCGGACCAGACTTCCCAGGTGGGCGGTATTAAATTAAACGCTCCTATCAATCTTAAATTCTGTGATAAATGGAGGGTGGAATTCGATTTCAGGATCGACGGAAACGGAACAGCCAGCTACGGCCGCGGTGATGGTTTTGCTTTCTGGTATTTGTCCAATCCTCCCGCAGCTTATACTTCAGGCGGCGGCTTAGGGATTCCGGCCAACTCTACCGGACTGATGGTAGGATTTGACATCTTCAACAACAGTACGGAAGGGCAAATGAGCAAGGTGCACGTTCTTTACGGAACCAACAATACACCAGGATCGAATATTGAATACAACAATACGCCCGGCAGTACCTTTCATACCCCGGATCTTAACCCGACACAGCCTTTCGTAGGAGCTGCCTATAAGCATGTGGAAGTATTGGGGCAGGTAGATCCTGCAACTCCGGCCAACTGGATCATCAGCATCAAGATCGACGGAATTACGGTAGTCAACCAATCGTTTGCCCCTTCGGGAGCAGCAGTCGGGATGACACAGGGGTATTTCGGCTTTTCCGCATCTACCGGAGCAGCCAGTGCCAGGCACTCAATCAAAAATGCCAAAATTTTCACGGATAAAGTTTCTATTAACCAACCGACTGTTTCTGCAAGTGTTTGCCCGAATCCGTCTACCGGACAGGGAACCATTAATTTAACAACATTCCAGAGCCAGTTTGTAGCAAATCCGGCAAACTATACCTTTACTTACAGCGTTGGCGGAACTCCGGTTGCCAATCCTGCGAACTTCCAGTTCAGCGGAAATACAACGGTTTCAGTACGCATTAAAGACAATTCCGGGCTCTTGTGCGATAATCCGGACGGCAAGATCCTGCTGACCCTGTCTCCTTTTACCGCAACAGCTGCCACTCTTACCGAATGTAATAACAATAATGCCGGAACGGCAACGTTTAACCTGACGCTTGCCAATGTAAATGAACCGGCCGGTTCTACCAAGAAGTTTTACACAACAATGGCTAATCTAAATGCGGGAACCCCTGAAATTACAAATCCGACGGCGTATGTTTCGGCAGCCGGAACCGTATATGTAAAAGTAACAACACCACAGGGATGCCAGGGCTCTGCCCCTATCACGTTAGCTTTTTACCCGCAGATCGCTTCCCAGGATGCGGCTATGGAATCCTGCTATATCGATGTGGCACCGACGGCGGCTTTATTCAATCTTACACAGGCCAATGTAACCTCAGCTACCGGAGTGGTCAAGAGGTATTTCAAAACACAGGCTGACGCTCTGGCAGGAACCAATGAAATCTTAAATCCGACAGCCTATATTGCAACCTCATCAACGGTTTATGTAAAAATTTCCAATGTAACAAATTGCTTTGTAGTCGTTAAAATAACACTGAAGGTTCTCCCTCCCATCTATTCTTCTGTCCTGAAAGACAAAACCATCTGTATTGACGCCAAGACCAGTCTCGATGCAGGGCCGGGCTTCGACACCTATTTATGGAGCACGGGAGCAACTACACAGTCTATCCAGAATATTGCACCGGGACAATACTGGGTGCAGTTAAAAACCGGAAGATGTACCACTTTGCAGACCGTAAAGGTAAACGCGGCAAGCCAGCCGGTGATTTCAGGCATCGATATCACCAATAATACCATTACCATCAATGTAAAAGGCGGAAAAAGCCCTTTCCAGTATTCCCTGGACGGAATAAAGTGGCAGGATTCAAATGTATTTACCGGACTTCCGAGAGGCGAAGTTACCGTATATGTGAAAGATTCTTACAACTGTACGCCGATTCACGTTCAGATCACCGTACCTAATCTGATCAATGCCATTACGCCTAACGGAGATAATGTAAACGACGTTATCGATTATTCAGCTTTGGCATATAAGAAAAACCTGGTTTTCACTGTGTATGACCGGTACGGAAACAAACTGTATGAAGCCAATAAAATCAGGGACTTCAAATGGGACGGAACTTCCGGAAACAAAAAAATAATGACCGGTACTTACTGGTATACCATTACCTGGAATGAAAACGACAAAAACAATACGCAAACGTCTTATAACGGTTGGGTATTGGTGAAAAACCGGGAATAATATATATGAAAGATCACGCCGGGCGGCGTGATCTTTTTTATTTTTCAGCTTCCCCATTTAATCAACCAAAAATCCATTTCCTGCCCTTTATGCCGACTTTTAAAAATGATTGCATTTGGAAAGAGATAGCGCTGGGAATCGGTTTATTCTATTAACCATTATTCAATCTGTTCAAATGAAAAAACAATTACTCCTTAATTTTTTTATCATCTTCCTCTGTTTTAGCGGAAGGTTTTCCGCACAGACTTATCAGCTTACCGGAAGCCCGGTAAACACTACGGGGTGGGATCTGGTTTCCAATGCATCCGTAAGCGGGGATTTTGTACAGCTTACCCAGGATGTTACCAACCAGTTCGGGGTAGTAAAACTGTCAACCCCCATTAACCTTAAATACTGCGACAAATGGAAAGTAGAATTCGATTTCAGGATCGACGGAAACGGAACAGCAACTTACGGCCGCGGTGACGGGTTTACTTTCTGGTATCTGAGTAATCCACCAACCGGATTTACCGGCGGTGGCGGTCTTGGCATTCCTTCCAACGCCAACGGACTGATGGTGGGTTTTGATATTTTCAACAATTCCACGGAAGGCCAGATGAGCAAGGTGCACGTTCTTTACGGGACCAATAATTTACCCGTAGGGAACAACAACATCGAATACAACAATACGCCGGGAAGCACCTTCCACACAGCCGACCTTAATCCTACACAGCCGTTTGTAGGATCGAATTACAGACACGTTATCGTAAACGGAACCATAGATCCTGTGAATCCGAATATCTGGAATATTAAAATCCAGCTGGATGGGGTGGTTCTGGCAGACCAGCCGTTCACCGCTTCCGGAGGTGCTGTCGGGATGACGACCGGGTTCTTCGGGTTTTCTGCTGCCACAGGAGGGGCCAGCGCAAGACATTCGATTAAAAATGCTAAAATCTATATCGATAAAGTTCCGATCCTTACCAATACCATCACCCCTTTCGTATGTTCAAATCCTGCGACAGGCAGTGGAACGGTAAATTTAACTTCTTTCCAGAACCAGTTTGTGACCAACCCGGCCAATTATGTATTTACTTATTTGGGTCCGGGAGGAACACCGATTACCAATCCGGCAAATTACGTTTATCCTTCAGGAACAACAACTATTACGGTCGTTGTAAAAGACCCTTCGTCTACCCTTTGCGATAACGGCGACGGAAAAATCATACTTACTCCGACCCCGTTTGCAGCTACTGATGCAACGCTGACGGGTTGTAACAATGATAATGCAGGAGGCGCTGTTTTCAACCTTACCAATGCTGCGGTGTCTTCAGTCCCGGGAAGTACGTCGGTATTTTACAATTCCATGTACGACCTGAACAACAACCTTAGTCCGATTGCCAATCCTTCGGCATTTTTCTCGCCGGCAGCCACCATCTATGCTAAAGTCACCACACCGCAGGGCTGTACGGATGTTGCCGACGTCACTTTGACGATCGCTCCTGTCGTTGTTGTGCAGAATGCTACCCTGAGATCCTGTGCAATCGCGACCAACCCTTCAACCGGATTGTTCGACCTCACTACCGCTTTAGTTACTTCCCAACCCGGGACAAAAACTTACTACCCGTCTTTAACGGATGCACAGAACGGAACTAATCCGATTCCGATGCCTGCTGCCTATACTTCTCCGAATGGTACCGCATTTATTAAAGTAACCAATACCAACGGCTGTTATGCCATCGCAAAAGTTACCCTGATCGTTATTCCACAGGTTTTCTCTACACTTCTGGAGGATAAGATTATCTGTATGGAAGATACCACGACCCTGGATGCAGGACCTGGATTCACTTCTTACAAATGGAGTACCGGAGCCACCAGCCAGAGCATCAGCAACGTAACGGTAGGAACCTATTGGGTAGATCTGAAAACGGGAGACTGTACCGTTAGGCAAACTATAAAAGTATACGCTTCGGAACAGCCTGTAATCACCGGGGTTGATATTGCCAATACCACGGTCACCATTTTTGCAAACGGCGGAACGGCCCCCTACAAATATTCCATGGACGGGATTCACTGGCAGGACGCCAATGAATTTAAGAATGTGCCGAGAGGAGACAGCCAGGTATATCTGAAAGATGCCTACGACTGTGATCCGATCACCGTTACCATCGTGGTGCCTAATCTGATCAATGTGATTACCCCGAACGGTGACGGCGTAAATGATGTCATCGATTACTCTGCCCTTGCCGGGAAGAAAAACATGGTATTCAATGTCTATGACCGGTACGGTGCGAAAATCCATGAAGCCGATAAATCCAACCGCTACAAGTGGGACGGAACCGTGGGCGGACGGAAAATGCCTACCGGAAACTACTGGTATTCCGTTTCATGGAATGAAAACGACAAAAAGAATACGCCGGTAAAGTACTCCGGATGGATCCTGGTAAAAAACAGAGATTAGCGAAATAACCATTCCCTATATATGAAAGGATCACTCCGGATTTATTCCGGGGTGATCTTTTTTAACAGGCTATCAGCCAGTATCATTTGTTAATAAACATCACTGACTGTAAAGTCGACGGGGGGAAACTTCCGGCATCCAGCTTCCCTCTTCCGGCCAATTCATCCGATTTCCACTTCGAACTCTTGTTTTTTTAGTCTAATTTAGAATAAGATATTTTCGTTTATCGGTATTTAATTCGCATTCAATGATTAAATTTGTCTTATGAATTACTTGGAAGCTTTAAGCAGAAGATATTCTGTAAAGAAATTTAACAACGGTATCATCCCTCAGGAAACCCTTCATAATATTCTCGAATCGGGAAAATTATCGGCAAGCTCCCTCGGTCTTCAGCCTTACGAAATCCTGATTGTGGAAAGTGAGGAAATGAAGAAAAAATTAATTCCGGCTTTTTACAATCCGTCACAGATTTCCACCTGCTCCCATCTGATCGTTATTGTGGCTAAAAAAATAGTGGACGATAACTACATCAACGGGTATTTCAGGCATATTTCCAAAGTAAGGGAAACCCCAATGGAAAAACTGGATCTTTTTAAAAACAGCATCAATCAACACATTAATCAAAAAACCCAGGATGAAATCTTCAGCTGGGCAGAAAAGCAGGCCTACATCGTTCTGGCAAACCTCATGTATGCCGCCGCGATCGAAAATGTAGATACCTGCCCGATGGAAGGCTTCCGCCAGGAACTTATTGAAGAGCTTTTAAGCATCAATCCTGAAACCGAAAAAGTAAGCGTTACCCTTGCACTGGGCTACCGTTCGGAGGAAGATCATTTTCAGCACATGAAAAAAGTGAGAAAACCAAACGAAAAATTGTTTAAATTTATTTAATTATTTAGACAGTTTTGTCTTAAACCAAGGATATGATAAAAGCGGATGTATTAGTAATCGGTTCCGGAATTTCGGGACTTTCTTATGCCATAAAAGTTTCTGAGCAGCTTCCTGATGCCAAAATAATCATCGTAACAAAGTCGGACGAAGATGAAAGCAATACCAAATATGCCCAGGGCGGCCTTGCGGTAGTGACGGATTCTAAAAACGACAATTTCCAGAAACACATCGAAGATACGATGCGCGCCGGAGACGGGGAAAACAAACGCGACGTTGTGGAAATGGTCGTTACCGAAGCTCCCGCCCGGTTTAATGAAATCGTGGAATGGGGTGCGAATTTTGACATGAAAAACGGTGAATTTGCGCTGGGAAGAGAAGGCGGGCACACCGAGAACAGGATCGTACACCATAAAGACATTACCGGGTTTGAAATTGAAAGGGCTTTGCTGGAAACCGCCAACAGGAGCGAAAATATTGAGATCCTGGATCATCATTATGTAATCGACATCATCACGCAGCACCATGTTCCCGGAAAAGAACTGAATGAAGGCGATATCCACTGCTACGGAGCCTACATCCTGGATGAAAAGTCTAAAAAAATAAAAAAAATCACCTCTAAGATCACTTTGGTAGCCACCGGCGGGGCAGGCCATGTGTATAAAAACACCACCAACCCGACCATTGCCACAGGAGACGGAATTGCATTTGTCGCCAGAGCGAAAGGAAAAGTTTCCAATATGCAGTATTACCAGTTCCATCCGACGGCTTTATACAGCAAGATCGACGGGATGCTGTTCCTCATTTCGGAAGCCGTACGCGGAGACGGGGCCAAGCTAAGGACAAAAAAAGGTGAAAAATTCATGCACAAATACGATGCGCGTGAAGAGCTGGCTTCCCGGGATATTGTTGCCCGAGCAATTGATGCCGAAATGAAAGTGACCGGTGACGAATATGTAGGACTGGACTGTCGTGAAATGAACCGCGAAAAATTCCTCGAACATTTTCCTAATATTTATAAAAAGTGCAGGGATGAAGGCGTTGATCCTTTTACCCAGCTGATTCCTGTAGTTCCCGCCTGTCATTATTTAATGGGGGGAATCGAAGTCGACCGGGACGGGCAGTCTTCCATCCGAAACCTGTTTGGTGTGGGAGAATGTACAAACTCCGGGCTTCACGGCGCCAACAGACTGGCATCCAATTCTCTACTGGAAGGTTTGGTTTTTGGTCATAATGCGGCAATGAAAACCGTAGATCTCCTGAACGAAAATAATTTCAACTTCGATGACCTGAAAGCGGTTCCGGAATGGGATGAAGAAGGCATGAAGATCATGGACGAAATGGTAATCGTTTCTTACCTCAGGAAACAGCTTCAGGAAATGATGAGTGACCTGGTGGGTATCGTAAGAAGCAACCGCCGTCTGAATATGGCTTTGCAGAAACACCAGGAAATTGCAGCGGCCGTGGATGAAATTTACCACTACTCCATTCTTTCACCGCAATTATCGGAACTGAGAAATTTAACCACCGTGGCGCACCTCATCATTACCCAGTCGATGGAAATGACGGAAAACAAGGGGGCGTTTTATAATAAAGACTTGGTTTAATTTATTAATCATGAAAACTCTGAATCTGAATATTCTTACAATAGTTAATGTTTTATTCTATTCAAGAATAATTTTTTCTTTGATCTGCGCTTGTGTGTTGATGTATTTGTATTCAGATAAAAATTTTAAGATAACCAACTCTTTTGATGGCTTTGCTATGATGGGATTAATTCTGTTAAGTGCTATCGGCGGAATATTTGGAGCAGATTTATTAAAGAAAATCATAGTTCCAAGATCAAAATATCCATTGGTACTGAATCTTCTATGTAATATGAATGGTCTAGGGAAACCAAAATATTATGGAAACACAGAATTTGACTTAAATAATATTATTCAGGATAATAGATTACGTTTAACGTTGTATTATATTAATAATCCTCAGTATCCGATCCTGACTTTTAAAGAAAATAAAATTACTTATTTCACCCAAGAATATGATTGGAATACATTTAAATGGAAGCACACCATCGTTTCTCAGGGGAAACAGGAAAAATCCGTACTTCAATTTGAAGGTATTAATCAAAATAACATTCAAATAAAAGATAATATAGATTTTGAAAAAATAGATGCAAAAGATAATGAAGTTCTTTTACTCTTTATCATTCATGACCTCTTGTTTGGAAAAAAATCTTCCTTTTATTACTAAATTAAAAAATATGAAAAGACCGATATACGTTACCGATAAAGTTTTAAAACAATTTATTAAAAATGCTTTGGAGGAAGACATCCAGGATGGCGACCACTCTACCCTTTCCACGATTCCGAAAGACCTGGAACAAAGCGCCAGGCTTCTGGTAAAACAGGACTGCATTCTTGCCGGAGTGGAACTGGCCGAAATTATTTTTAAAACTTTTGATAAAAACCTGAAAGTTGAAACCTTCGTAAAAGATGGGGACGCTGTAAAAGTTGGCGACACTGCTTTTATCGTAACAGGTAGCGCAAGGTCAATTCTTTCTACAGAGAGACTGGTATTAAATTGTATGCAGCGGATGAGCGGTATTGCAACATTGACCCACGACTGGGATTCCAGGTTGGTCGGAACAAAGACCAAGCTTCTGGATACCCGGAAAACCACCCCGAACTTCAGGGTCTGTGAAAAATGGGCAGTGGCCATCGGTGGCGGAACCAATCACCGGTACGGTCTTTATGATATGATCATGCTGAAAGACAACCATATCGATTACAACGGAAGCATTACCAATGCTGTGAAGATGGCCAAGGAGTATATCAAGAAGAATAAGAAAAAACTGAAAATAGAGGTTGAAACGAGAAACCTTGAGGAAGTCCAGGAAGCCATCGATGCAAAAGTCGACCGGATCATGCTCGACAATATGGATGTAAAGACCATGAAGAAAGCGGTAAAGCTTATCAACGGCACCTGCGAAACCGAAGCATCCGGAGGAATTACCCGCGACCAGCTGAAAGAAATTGCTTCCACAGGTGTGACCTATATCTCAGCCGGAGCCCTGACACACTCGGCCGGCAATATGGATTTAAGTCTGAAAGCTGTTAAATAGGGATTTAATTTTCAATAAAAATAACTATATTCTGTTAAAAATTCAATAACGTGATTTTTTTCATACGAAATTCCAATTATTATTCAATGCATTGTAAATCAGAAATTTAAACCTTATTGAGAATGATTAAAAATTAACATACAGTTAATATTAGTTAAAATATAATTCCTCAATTTTGCAGAAAATTTAATCTAACTATTACTAACGATTATGAAATTAATCAACAAATCGATTCTAACTGCAGTAATTACTTTATCTACAGCTAGTGTCTATTACGCTCAACAGGTTCAGGACACAGCAGCAAAGTCCAAAGACATTGAAGAGGTAATCCTGCGAGGTGTTACAGATATCGCTAAAGATAGAAAAACACCAGTTGCGGTATCTACTATTAAAGCAGCACAAATTCTTGAGAGACAAGGAAATCAGGAGCTTGTTGAAATGCTTAATACGACACCGTCCATCTATGCTACAAAAGGTGGTGGTGGTTTCGGAGACTCTCAGATTGTAATGCGTGGATTTGAATCCAGAAATATTGCAGTAATGGTAAACGGTATGCCTGTAAATGATATGGAAGGAGGTACTGTTTATTTTTCAAACTGGACTGGTCTTTCTGATGTAACCAGCTTTATCCAGGTACAGAGAGGTCTTGGTTCTTCTAAACTGGCCATTGCATCTGTAGGAGGTACGATGAACTTTATTACAAAATCAGCCGATATGAAAAAGGGCGGTATTGTAAGATTGGGAGTTGGTAACAATGATTATTTAAAAACTTCATTTGCTTATAATACCGGAAAATCTGATAAGGGATGGTCTTCATCATTCTTAATGGGTAGACAATCAGGATCTACTTATATTCAAAATACAGATTACGAAGCATATACTTATTTCTTCGCTTTGGGTTGGGAAGTAAACCAAAAGCACAATTTACAATTTACGATAACAGGAGCTCCGCAGTGGCATGACCAAAGATCTTTCGCACCTACCATTTCTGATTATATTAAATATAATCCGGATAATGACGGAACGCCGGACAGAACTTATAACAGTGACTGGGGGTATTATACAAATGCAGAAGGCAGAAGGATTGCGTTATCTAATAGATCCAACTATTATAACAAGCCTGTAATGATGTTGAACTGGGATTGGACATTTAATGAAAAATCAAAGTTAAGTACCGTCGCTTATATGTCCAACGGTAGAGGTGGTGGAACAGGTGATCTTGGTAGGGTAAACGGAAGAAACCTTACAGCATCTGTAAATGGAGTGCCATATTTCAGAGATGCACAAGGTCTGTATAACTACGATAAATTATTTGCTGAAAATGCTGCTGTTAATGTTAATGCGGCCAATGCAGGAAGTACACTAATCCGCAGAGCTAGTATTAATTCTCACAACTGGTATGGTATCTTAGCAAATTTCCAACACAAATTGAATGATAATTGGAATTTCTCAATAGGTACAGATAATAGATATTATTATGGTTATCATTACCAGGTTATTTCAGATCTTTATGGAGCAAAAGGATATAAAGATAATGCCAATAAAAATATAGCTCCTAACATAGTAACAGCCACTTCTGATTATAAAAAATTAAATTGGAACCCTTTTGGTGGAAGCCAGGTTCCATTAAATGAAAGAGTAGGATTTAGCAATGATGGTGAAGTACTATGGTATAGTGGATTCGGACAAATCGAGTATTCTAAAAACGATTTATCTGCATTCATTCAAGGGTCCGTTTCAAATCAGGGATATCAGAGGATTGACGAGTTCGTTCAGGATGGTATTACTGTACAGAGAAACCAGACTGTAAACAGAAAGACCGGATTTAAAAATATCTTTGGATATAACATTAAAGGGGGTGTAAACTACAACATCGATGAAAACAATAATGTTTTTGCAAATATTGGTTATTACAGTAAGCAGCCGTTTATGAATACGGTATACCCTAGTAACCAGCAAGTGGTTAACCCTCAGCTAACGAATGAGAAAATTTTCTCTGCTGAACTTGGATACGGTTTTAGATCTGCGAAATTCAATGCAAATGTGAATGTTTACAGAACAGAGTGGAAAGACAGAGCATTAAGAAGAACAATTACGGTTCCAAACGTAACGGATGCTTATGCAGAAATGAACGGAATTACTGAAATCCACCAAGGAGTTGAGGTAGATGCAGTTTATAGACTTAATAACATTGTAGAATTTAACGGAATGTTCTCTTGGGGCGATTACTATTATAAAGGAAATGCTACAGGTACAACATTTGATGGGAACAACAATCCTTTAACTGTTGCAGGTGATTCCAACACTACTACTCTTTATCTTGACAAAGTAAAAGTAGGAGGAACAAGCAACAACAGTATCCC
Source organism: Chryseobacterium sp. SN22 (assembly GCF_008329705.1). Taxonomy (GTDB): domain Bacteria; phylum Bacteroidota; class Bacteroidia; order Flavobacteriales; family Weeksellaceae; genus Chryseobacterium. The sequence goes on from NZ_VTSX01000028.1 coordinate 57,038, forward strand.
GCAAATGACCGCAGCTTTAGGAGCAACCGTTAAGCCAGTAAAAGATTTGAGTATTTATGCAGGATGGCGTTATGTAGGAAAACTCTATTCATCTATTGATATTGCTACTTTCTCAAATCCAGTAAACCAGGAAAGAGGAGTATTGAAATTACCTGATTACAACCTAACGGATGTCGGTGTATCGTATAGAATAAGATTAAATAATCCTTCTCAATTCTTTACCATCGGAGCAAACGTTTACAACTTGTTTGATAAAACATATATTCAGGACGGAGCTACCAACAATTTTGTTAAGCAGCAAGGTGACTTCAAAGATATTGCAGGAGGAGCCACTGCGCAGCAACAGTATAATACATATATCAATAACCCTAATAATTTCTTCAAAGGTATTGATACGTCAAACCGTGTATTTTTCGGATTCGGAAGAACATGGGCTGCAACATTATCATTTAACTTCTAATCAAATAAAAACATTAGATTTTATACCTACAAATCCCGGCAATTCGCCGGGATTTTTTTATTTTTAAAGAAAATTAAAATGGATGAAGCGTTACAAGAATTCGTCAATTACTGGAAGAATAAAAAATATGTTATTGGTATTCTCTTAAGCGGAAGCTATGCTGTAGGTTTAGAAAATGAAAATTC
>NZ_VTSX01000029.1 GCF_008329705.1 Chryseobacterium sp. SN22
GTGACCCCGGAGGGACTACTAACAATATTTCGCTTCGTTTCTATTTAGTTCATTTCATTTATTTTCAGCACATTATGATTTTAAACAAATCGTGATGATTTCTACTGATCTATTTATTATCGGGGGCAAATGTGGGGGCAGTATTGAATTTATCCATTTCGCTACGCTTCAAACTATCCACAATTTTCACATAAGGCTTCAGAGCTTCAAAGTCTTTATGTCCGGTCCATTTTATGATCACTTCCGTGGAAATTCCTAATCGTAGAGAGTTTATAACGAAAGTTCTTCTGGCGGCATGCGTGGAAAGTACATCCTTTTTTAGATAGACATCTTCCATTTTTGTTGTTCCAACAAAGTACACATCTTTTATGGGGGTATTGTAGCCCATGATCTCACCGATTTCTTTTAGATGAGAATTTGTTTTTGTCATGGAAATTACCGGCAAGGCCAATCCATCAGGAAAATCTTCATCTTTATACTTATCTAATATTGACTGCGAAAATTTATTGAGGTCAATAGTTAAGGGATCGTCAGTCTTTTTTGTCACTACTGAAAAATAATCACCGCGGATATCAGTCTTCTTAAGTTTTTTCACGTCTGAAAACCTCAACGATGTAAAACAGCAGAAACAGAAAACATCACGGCATCGGTTCAGATATCGTTTGGTTCCGAAATCCTTTTCCATTAATTCCATTAGTTCGTCCCATTCCAGGTACACGAGCTCAGAAAGCTTTTGCTGAGTCCCTTTAAATCTTTGCTCAAACTCGTCAAAAACATGTCCGGAATACATTCCCTTTCTTGACGCCCATTTTAAGATCCGGATATAATCTTCTATATTACGTCGGATCGTAGTGTTCCTATGCGGCTCTTTTACCTCGCCTGTCCTGTAGTCCTTAGGAGCAGTTCCGAAGTAATCCATCATCTGGCGGATCATTTTTTCGTCGACATCATTGGCCAGCAAATTTTTATTAAATGCAATCACATGGTTCCGAAGCTTGCAGTACTTCTTTTCGGTTCCGGGTGTCCATTGTTTTGACTGGCTTTTTTCTTCGCCATATAAATCGATTAGTTCTACCAGAGTAAATTCGTCCTTTTTAGTTCCGGGCTTTACTCTCCCACTCTTTTCCGCATAAATCCTTTTTAACTCTTCTACTGTTGGAAATCTCTTTTCGATTACATCAAATTCCCGGAATATCTCTTCAATGATTGATTCATTGTGATTGATATCCTTATTCCGGGGATCTTTTCTATTGATCAGTCGCTGGGAATCTTTGTCCCACTCTGAAGGCTTAACCAGCACGCCGGTATATAGCTCCGGCCGATTGCTGTTGAATGATACCCGGAGCCTTACCGGGCTTGCTGAATCATTGGCATTATTCTTTACAGAAAATGATGCCGAGTATTTTAACATATATTGTATTGGGGTTTAATTGTTACCAGTTATCTGTTGCTGCGTATTTTTTATTCATTGCTTCTTTTAGAGAGTTTATAAGTCTTTCTGCTTTTATTTTAGCCATCTCTTTAATATCGTTCCATGCTTTTTTATTGGGACCGCCCCTGCTTGGACGTGGTACATCAGAACCTTCTGTTATCAAACCGTAATTTGTAGGCGAATTGCCGTCAATACTGGTTCCAGTGTGCCTAAAGGAATGTATTATATATTTATATCTTCCATCCTTTACAAATATGTTAACCTTATAGTCAATATGGCCGATAACAGTCCATACTCCAAAGTATAATTTTTTTGTATCATATAAAAATGACCCATTTCCGGATAATTCGCCCGTCGATCGATCTTCAGTAGCTATGACATATCTTTCATCATTGTATGTTTTACCTATCCAGCTTCTAGCTCTATTAAAAAGCTCATCTCTGGTTGTCAAAGAATCTACATTTACGACCTCTTCATATTTTAATTCCTGAGAAAACAGAACAGATGACAATAGAATTGAAAATAAAAAAAATGACTTTTTCATGATTAAAATTTATTTTTCCCAAATATAAGAAATGATCATATTCAATTTTACGGAAAACCGTAAAATAAAAATATACCACATTTTTATTATTTCTCCTGTGGTATGAAATATTTTAATATATTTGAAAACTGAATGGCTTTTAAAGTGCAATGTGCTAGAAATTAGGTATTTTTACGGAGAATTATTAAATATAAATTCTTATGAAAACAGTTAAATTTATTCTAAGCGCTGCCATTGTAGCATTAACAGTGTATTCCTGCTCTAGTGATAGAGATGAAGAGGTAAAAACAGAACCGGCTGCTGTGCTGGAATTGAAACCCCTAAAAGTAGAAGAAATTAATAACCAGGGAACTGCCAAAATAGGAGATACTATTATTGGTCCTAAAGGATCAAATACCATAGGAACAGGCTTAGAACCCACAGACCCATCCGATCCAAATGACCCAGAGATCATTCCTCCAGGAGATGTTAAACCTCCAAAAGGAAAATAAAGTTAAATATTCAACATTATCAACACTAGGCTCTGCCCTGGTGTTGTTTTCTGCAACGTTTCCCTTTATAAATAACTTTATAGCATTACCATTCCCTAAAATAAATACTATTCATGTTAGTGCTGCAAATAATAATCTAGCCGCTGTTCTTTGGTCGCTAGCTATATGCTTTCAAGCTACGTTGTTGATAATTGCTAATTATCTTAAGCCCTATTTAATAAGCTATGCTCCTGCATTATTTGCTTCATTATATTCGTCTTCTTTCTATTTCTTACCCCTTCTTGGGTATGTACCAAATGAAAATGTATGGTTTTTTATTGCATTGATAAGCATAGTTCTAGTGATCTTATCTGTCATGTACTATACTTCTTTATATTTGCAGATGATGAAAGAACGTGAAAAATTATTAATTGAATCCGTTACAGGAGTAATTAATCAGTAATATGAGAAAGGATTTTAAAGCGATCAAAGCGCTCATAAGTAAAAATGAATACTTCCATAAAAATGGAATGCTTGAAAAATATGAATATGCTGAAAATTGCTTATTATTTGCCAGTAAGATAGATGTCATTTTACAAGAAAGTGACCGAATAACAATCCGGAATTTTATAAATGACGAATTTAGTTTTCCTAAATTTAAGTTAAGTGTATCAGTATTAAAAGCAATTCCTAATTAAGAATTGCTTTTTTCTTTTTTACCAGGTTCTGAAATTGTACTCTCTGTAATTATATTTAGTTTAGCCGTTATTGCTTCAAAATATTGTCGGTCTCTCTCTTGATACATCAAAAGTTTTTCTTCCAAATCGTCGATTTTATTGTATAGCAGCTGCATTTGTTCGTCATGTGGCTTGTTTTTAATTATTTTCACAGATGTTTGCATACTGAAAGACCCGCTGAGAAAATGATCACCCAAGTCTCCTAATATAATTCGGCTTTCATCAAGATCATACAATTCACTCAGCTTTTTTGCCATTTTTTTTCCTACCGCTTTTTTTCCACTAATTATTGAAGATACATACTGCTGAGATACACCCAAATCAGATTGTAACTGCTTTTGGCTGATATTTTTTCTTTCTAATTCTAGCTTAAGATAACTACTATTTTGGTTGTTTTCGCCTTCCATATTCATGCAATTCATTTTAAAAATACTTTTCCCTTATAAAATATTTCGCAAATGTACCTTCAATCAATCTCGCTTAAAATAGTATTTATACGGTTTTTTAATCGAAAATAATTTACTATAAAAAGCTATTTAAATTTTTATAATTGACTTTCAGGCTTTTACACTTTAACAACTAAAATAGTTGTTAATTAATTTGTAAACAACCCAAAAGGTTGTATATTTGCTTTATAGTTGTTGAACAATACGAAACAAATATAACAAAATGATACGAGATACACACTTAGAAAGCATTAGATCAAACCCGCTTGAATTTGCTGAGGTACTGAAAAGAATGAATTCTAACAAAGAGATCAGCGTTCAGCCGTCTACTTTGATCAGAAGACTAGAGAGAAAAAGCGAAGTAGTTAGAACCTCTTCTATTATCGCTGACTACTTAAGAGAAAAGGGACTTTCAGATCGTAAAATCTTCAAATAAAAATTATCATGCAAACAATCTCCTCAATACCACAGATTGAAACATTGGCCTTTCAAAGGCTGGCTAATGACAACTTCATCACCGGTGAAGTAGATTATAACCCGACTTATGGGGCGTATACAGGCTATCTGCAGATTACTTCTAATATCTGTATTGATTTTACAGATTCAAGATTTTGCCTGGCTGATGAAGGTGAAAAAATAGCTGATTTGAGCCCAGATCTTGAAAAAGCTATTGAAAGTTACCTACGCGACAACTACTCTACTGTTGATACTGAGGCTGATTATGATTTTGCAGACTTAAAAATTAAAATGAATAAAGAATACTAATATGAAAATCTCTTTAAACCTTCTTATTGCAGCGTCATTGTTAATGTTAATGTCAGACTGCGAGGCTAATGCGGGCCGAACTACCCTAGACTACACCGATTCGATATGTTCTATCTTCTGTCTTATCGTTTTTGGGTTCTTCAGAATTTACTACAAAGAATTTATAACCTACTTAATGAAAATACAATGAATAGTTCAATACTAGAAAAGCAATTCTTTGCTATGACCGGGGCCGAAATAATTGAGCTTTTCTCTTCAATTATGCCAGTAGAACAAAAGCCGGTCATCAATGATTTCACCAACGAAAAGCACGTATATGGGCTTGATGGTTTGGCTAGGCTTTTAGGTTGCGGTAAAACAAAGGCACAAGAGATTAAGAACTCAGGCATTTTAAATGACGCTATCATTCAAAACGGCAAAAAGCTAATTATCAATGCTGATTTAGCTCTCAAACTTTTAAAAGAAAACTCTTAAATAATTTTTAATTCACAATATATGAAACAGCAAATTTTAGAAGTACAAAATTACTTCGTTCAGAAAATCCAGAACAAAGAATACACCCTGTTAAATTCAGAAATTCAAGTTGACGGCTGGTTAATAGCAGAGTTAATCATTGACGATAATCGTTTCAGGTTTGGCGTCAAAGACAATGCAATGATACCATTTGATTCTATTATTGCTTTTACCAGTGAGCAAAAGTCAAGTATTATTCAATCTCTTCAATACCTCAATCAAGATTTTAAAGAAAAGTCCATCCAGCTTTTAAAGGATAAAATCGCCGAATTAGAATCTCAAAACTAAAACAATGGCTGAAAACACATTGCCAACATTAGCAGATTTAACTACTGACCTATCATTAGCATGGAAAAATGACCAGTTAAATCTGCTTCTTAATCAAGAACCCCCTGCAAAATGGGTCAAAGAACACCCTTATATAAAGGGTCATAAATACTTGCCAATTGATAAGGTCGAACACCTTTTGCGAAAGATATTTAAAGAGTATAAGATATCTATCACTAATCAGGGTTCTGCATTCAATGGTGTATGGATAACCGTTAGGGTTGAGTTTAAATCTCCAACGTCCGGCGATTGGCTCTTTTATGATGGTATTGGCGCCTGCCAACTTCAAACAAAGGCTGGTACTAGCCCAAGTGATCTTATTAATATTAACAACGGTGCATTGTCAATGGCTTTTCCAATAGCTAAATCTTTAGCGGTGAAAGACGCATGTGATCATTTTGGCAGCCTCTTCGGTGCAAACCTGAATCGAAAAGATGTATTACCATATAAGATTGACGAAAATATACCATCAGGTAAGTCTAACACCGAAAAAATGGCAGCACATGGCAAACTATAAAGGCTTTCAAAATGATGAAGATTGGCTTTCTTTCCGTGCAAACTACTTTACTGCTAGCGAAATTTACAAACTTCTATCAGATCCTAAAGACAAGACAGAATCTTTATCTGTTGGAGCTAAATCCTATGTTTTAGAGTGTGTCGCTGAAATGCTTGCACCCAGTGAGCCTCAATTTTATAACTCTGCCATGGAACGTGGTAATGAAGTTGAGCCGCGTGTGGCTGAAAGGATTGCAAAAGAATTAGGTAAAACAGTAAATGACGATGATTTTATTTACACATCTGTAGGTGAAAGAATTTTCTTCTACAATGATGAATACGATTTAGGCAGTACCCCGGACGTAATTATTCTTAACAATATGATATGTGAAGTAAAATGCCCGAAGTCAAAAACCCACCTGAAATACTTGATGATTAAATCACTGGATGATTTCTTCTCTGTCAGCAAATCCGAGTCTCCATCGTCGAAAGATTCCTTGAAAAAGTATTATGGTCAGATGCAGCTGAATATGTTTTTGACAGAAACAGACAAATGCCTTTTTGTAAGTTTTGATGACCGGTATTACAATCCGCTGAACCATTATCATACTGTTGAAATTCCACGAGATGAAGCATACATCAAAAAACTACTGGAAAAAGCCAACCATGGCAAAGAGTACAAGTATTCTATACTTAACAAATTAGATGCGAAACAATGACCTTAAACCAATCACTAACGATGGACTTTCAGAGAACAGCCATTCAATTTCACCGAGAAAATATGATTCCAAAAGTCTACGACATAGAAGATCATCACAATTTCCAAAAGTGGTATTTAGAGAAGCTACACAAACAGCTCACGAATTCCGAAATGGATCTTACACGAAAGAATTTTACATACGACATGGATTATTACTTCCAACTTCCAAACCCTAGTAAAAATATAGAAATATCATGAGAAAAATAGATTTATCTGTAAGTCAAGAACAGAATGCAATCGGATCCAGATCTGCTGTTAAAGCGGACCTTGCAAAAGCTCAGCAAGCCTTAGAAAAAGCTAAACTGCTTAATAGAAAAGTGGTCTATACAAAGTCTGGCGACGACGAATTTTCGAGAGAATTAAAAGCCGGAATTACCTCTGACATGATCGGCAGTAGGTCAGCGGCTAGGCACATTGGTATTGCATATAGTGCTTTTTGCAGAAGAATTACAAAGCTGGGTATCCCATCTTTTAAAAACAAGATCGGTGATAAATTTTACAGGATTTCTGATCTGGACAATAACAAAGAACGGTTTTTTAACTGCTAATCCTGAAGTGTATGAATTTATACTTGAGAAAAAAAGAGTTAATCTCTTATATAGATCAACTGCAGGTTACAGCCATTAAGCACAAGAATAGCGGCAATACCAACAACTTCAATATTGTCTATGCAATAATAGAAGAGCAAAAAGAAAATCTTCGACAATTAAAAGAAGATATATCCAAGAGAAATAAAATAATCTGTCACCGAATCAAAAATGATAAACAGCACGATTAAAATCAAAACAGGTAAATGTGTGGATTGTCCGGCTGATGCTCCTTATAGGCCATTGATTGCGAAAAGATGCCAGACACACTATAAAGCATACCGGGCAAGCGTTAATGCTGAAAAAAAGCCCAAAGAATTTAAGCCTCGCAAACCTATTTCGCAGATATCCAAAAAGAGAGCTGTTGAGAGCGCAAAGTATACCGTGTCCAAAATTCAGTTCATTGGCAAGCCGGAAAATAAAGTATGCCCGGTAACTGGGCAGCCGACAACAGATATCCATCATAAAATGGGTCGCGTCGGTTTCGCAGATAGTTGGGCACGTATCAATAACGTAACTCTCTTACTCGATACCCGGTTTTGGTTGGCGGTTTCCAGAGAAGGCCACCGGCAGATCGAAGAGAATCCAAGCTGGGCTAAAGAAATGGGTTACTCACTTAATAGGCTGTGATATGGCATTTAATTACAATGGTATTGATTACCACATAGGATCATGTTCCGGGAAACTGACAATTTCGATTCCGGCAATAAAAGACTACTTCAAAGTACTTGAAGTTAAAACAATAGATTCAGCACATAATAAAGCTCAAGATATTATAAACGATGAATTATCAAGAATTTCTAAAGAAAAAAATAATAATTAGCGAAGAATTTGGATTTGAGGTAGATGACATCTCACCAAAACTTCACCTTCACCAACCGGATATTGTACGCTGGTCTCTGAGAGGCGGCCGCCGGGCTATATTCGCTTCCTTTGGACTGGGTAAATCCATGATGCAGCTGGAAATTGCGAAGCAATGTATTTTAAAAGAAAATAAGCCTTTCCTGATTGTTTGCCCGCTGGGAGTAATCGGAGAATTTCGCCGGGACAATGAAAAGCTGGAAACCGGATTTGAAGTAATTTACATTACTGATTCTGATCAGGTTCCGGAATGCAAAAATGCAATTTACATTACCAATTATGAGCGCGTCCGTAAAGGAGATATTGATCCTTCCAGGTTTTCCGGGGTATCATTTGACGAGGCGTCAATCCTACGAAACCTGAAAACGGAAACAACGAACTACGTTTTAAACCACTTTAAAAAGGTTCCATATCGATTTGTTGCCACAGCTACACCCACGCCGAATGATTTTATTGAGATCCTGAATTATGCGGAATACCTGGGAGTAGCTGACCGGGGGCACCTGTTAACCCGATTTTTCAAAAGAGACTCCACAAAGGCCGGAAACCTGTTACTTCTGGAAAATAAAAAAAGTGAGTTCTGGAAATGGGTTGCGACCTGGGCGGTTTTCATCAATAAACCTTCTGATCTGGGTTACGATGATTCAAAGTACGATCTGCCAAAATTGAACATTCACGAGGTTGAAGTGGAAAACCTCACAGATGAGGTGATAACAGATAAGTACGGGAAGCCGATCCTGTTTAAAGACAATACGAAATCCCTCATCGACACTTCCCGGGAAAAATCGCAAACCGTGGACCTGCGGGTAAATAAAGCTTTTGAGCTAATCTGGGACAAAGGAACAACAGATGACAGATGGATCTTTTGGCATCACTTGGAAGCCGAAAGAATGGCAATTGAAAAAAAGCTGAAGCTGGAAGAAATCGAAGTGCATTCCGTTTACGGATCACAGCCTAACGAAGTAAAGGAAAAGTTATTGATTGATTTCTCAGAGGGTAAATTTCCGATCCTTTCCACAAAACCAAAGATTGCAGGATCCGGATGTAATTTCCAGCACGCTTGCCACAAGATGATATTCGTGGGGATCGATTTTAAATTTAACGACTTCATCCAGGCTATCCACCGTGTTTATAGATTTATGCAGGATCAGGAAGTGGATATCTACATTATTTTCACTCAAAACGAAAGGGAAGTACTAAAAACCCTCTTTGATAAATGGACCAAACATAAAGAACTGCAATCTGAAATGATTGCCCTTGTCCGGGAATATGGACTTAACTCAGAATTAATAAAATCTCAAATGGAAAGACAAGTTTTTAACAACGGTAAAAAAATGATCATCGGGGATGCAACCCTTTACAATAACGATACAGTAACTGTTCATTCTGATCATTCAGAATATCCGGATGATTCAATCGGATTGCATCTTACTTCCATCCCTTTCGGTGATCATTATGAATATTCAGACAATTACAACGATTTCGGGCACAACGACGGAAACGGGGCATTCTTTAATCAGATGGAATTCCTGACACCGGAACTATACCGAACGCTTAAACCTGGCAGGGTTGCCGCTATTCACGTAAAAGACCGCCCGCGTTATTCCCACCAAACAGATGTTCAGTTTTTCACCATAGAGCCTTTTTCCGATGCTACTGTAAGGCATTTCACAAAGCAGAAGGTAAAAGATCAAATTGAGATCTGGGAAAATCTTACCGATGATGACGGTGTACTACCTGAAGTGAGAAAGAAAAGGCTGGAAGAACTTAAAGCAGATTATGCGGAAAGGTTTCACTTTATCGGCCGTATTACCATTACTACCGACGTTGTACGTGAAAACAATCAAACTTACCGCCTAGGATGGGGAGAGCAGCGAAAAGATGCCTCAAAAATGGGTGTGGGAATCCCGGAATATATTCTGCTTTTCCGAAAACCACCGTCCCACACAAAGAATGCTTATGCCGATGATCCGGTGGTAAAAAGAATTGATGAATATCTTTTATCCATGTGGCAGCTGGATGCTCATTCTTATTGGAGATCATCCGGGAACCGTTTTTTATCATCTTCTGAAATAAAGAAATTCGATATGGATAAGATTTACCGCGCTTGGAAAAAACACAATACAGGTGAGGTTTATGACTATAAAAAACACCTAGAAGCCTGCAACATGCTGGAAGAAGAAGATAAGCTTTCAAAGCTTTTTATGACTTTGCCTCCTCATAGCAATCAGGAATGTGTGTGGTCCGATATAAACCGGATGAAAACCCTGAATGCAAAACAGGTTTCTTCCAAAAAAGAAAAGCATATTTGCCCGCTTCAATTAGATATTATCGAACGATTGATTTACAGATTCACGAACGAAGGTGATACTGTAAACGATTGTTTCGGAGGTCTTTTCTCTACACCGTACGTTGCACTGGAATTAAAGAGAAAAGCGAAAGCTGTAGAGCTAAACCCTGAATATTTCAATGACGGAGTAAGCTATATTAATGCAATTAATTACCAAATGAATATGCCAACATTATTTGACTTCATTGAGTCATAATGAAAATAAACCTAAAAGGGGTAACACATACAGGTATAGAGACCTGGTAAAGCTTTGAACGAAATTATAATTAAGATATGGCAAAAGATAAAAAATCATTTGTGGCTTACTCAGATTGGAATTCAACTTTTGAAAAGTTATCCGACGAGGAAGCCGGCAAACTAGCAAAAATGATGTTTTCGTTTGTCAGTGATTTGAATCCGGAAGCACCAGACAGAATAACTGAGCTTCTTTTTGAGCCTATTAAAAACCAACTAGAACGAGATCTGGAAAAGTATAAAGAAGTTCGCCAAAAGAGATCAGAAGCAGGACGTAATGGAGGCGTTAAGAGCGGAGAATCACGAAGCAAATCCGATCAAAACGAAGCAAACGAAAGCAACATGAAGCAAAACGAAGCAATTGCTTCGTTTTTGAAGCAAAACGAAGCTGTAAATGTTAATGTAATTGTTAATGATATTCTTTTAGAAAAAGAAACAAAAGAAGAAAAATTAATAAAAGAAAATTCTGAAGAATTGTTTTCTGATTCTGAACCGGTAAAACCTGATGCAGAAAAAAGAAAAAAAGTTGCGCCAAAAAAAGAAAAGGCACAGCCGCCCGATTTAGACGCTTTCGTAGAGTTCGGCAAGGAAATATATCAGAATGAATTAAAACTCGATTTTTCCCTATACGAATTCGCTGTGCGGGCAAAATATCAAAGCTGGATCGATGCCGGATGGAAGGATGGTCATAAAAAACCAATTGAAAACTGGAAAAACAAACTCAGAACCTTAATACCCTACTTTAAACCGATTTATGGAAAATCAAATAACAACAACTCAGGCAACGGATTTGGCAACCGTACAGGAAATACCTCAATGGGCCAAGGTGGGAAAAAGTCCACTGCTGCCATACTTGCCGAGCGAGCTCGTAACCAGGCTGCCGGAAACGGTTACAGCGGAAATTTCACAGGCGAAACTTAAATATTCCGATCAGGATTCGCTGATGCGCTTTGCAAATAAGGTTGTTTTCACAATCGATGCAAAGGTTGAAGAAAGCGAAAATGACGATCCAAATGACCCTTTTAATCCAACAAACATTGCTTTAAACCGTGTTGTGGATTACGCCAAAAGATCAGATCTAACCGAAAACGAATTTATGCTTGCAATCAGCAAGGCGCAAAAAGGACTTCTGCAGGTTGATGGCGAAAAAGTCCGGTTCTTCCGGGAAATTAACCAGGCGCACTTTGCCCAGTATGAAATGGGTTACACAGAATTTAAAACCCGGGATCAGAAATACCAGAATGCGAAAGAGCAAATCAGGAAAGCAATTGCGCCGCCTGAAAAGAAATTAACCGCTGAAGAGTATGAAGCGATGACTTTCGAGAACGTTCGGAAAGATTATCATCGGTTTAAAGCAGATGGAAAAGTTATGGCAACCCCGATCTTTTATGATCTGCTGAAAAAGACAGGTGTTGAGAAAGTCAAACTGATTTTTGTAGAGAACTTTCTGAAAAACTTTGTTCCGGAAGTCGCCGAAGGTAAACTTTCTGCTGCCGGCACCTCTCTGCCGAAGATTGTTAAGAAAGATGCATATGTGGAATTCCAGAATGAAATGATCGGAAATTATATAATCTACATGAAATTACATGAAACCTCAGAAGATGTCTGGATGCAGCACTGGACCCGGCTATTCAGAAAAGACAAAAAAGAGCAGTAATCCCGACGCCCTTGAAAGTCTCAAAGAGATTTACCAGAAGAACCGGGATTTAGAAAGGCGAGAATACAAAGAGAGATCACAAATTAATTTTAAAAATCAAAAATGAAAAGTTTAGAAATAACAACAAACAAAAGGCTGCTCATTGTGGAGCCGCCAAAGAATTATTCATTAGTTCACTTCAAGTATGGAGACACCCGTTTAGGATTTGTTAATTTGGACAAAGCAAATCCTTATGATGATGTTATAGATTTCACAATAGGAAAACATCTACACACCATCTGCCGGGGCTCTGATCTCAACGAAGAGATAGCGGCCGGGATGGTGGATTCAAAATTATCCGGAACCGTCTTAGGAGAGATTATCACAAAGATAAAAGGACAGAGGATTACTGTGTTCAAGAATTACAAGAACGGTCAATGGACTTACACTGCCCTCGACTCTTTCATCTCAGTCATTGAAGCTCAGGGCTGGTATTGGGGAGAGAACCCATTGACGTATGTCAAGACACCCGCAGAAGAGATTGCAGATAAAAATAAATGGGTTAGATTCATGAGTAAAGAAGAATGTAAATTTTTGAACGCCGAGTCCCGCACCTTTCATCCGGAGAGGGTTTTAATCTTTGAAATTGTGGAGGGATGAAAACCGTCAATTCTCTTTCCGGAGGTAAAACCAGCAGTTATCTGGCATATCATTATCCGGCGGATCTGGAAATATTCAGTCTGGTCTGCATAGATAGCCACAACGCCGGACGTTCCCTGGATAAAAAGCTGGTTCAGATGGCTAATGATAAGCTGCAAAAATACTGCGGTCACCAAAATGAATTCGTTGCAACATCCGAAGACCCGATCATATTGAAGACTATGTTTGATTTAGAACAGCTGATAGGCCGGGAGATCATCTGGCTGCGAGGAATGGGCTGGGAACAGATGATGATGTTGAAAAAGGCAATTCCAAACATGAATAAACGATTCTGTACTACGATCATGAAAATGTGGCCAATCTTTGAATTTTTGTTCCTGTACCACTCACTACCTGTCAAAATGCGGGTTGGTTACCGATACGACGAAATGGAAAGGATGTACAGATTTTCAGATATGTGGAAATATGCTACCCATTGCGAATACAGGCCAAAATCAGACACATGGATCCACCGATGGAAAGAGATTATCTGGAGGATAGGCGAGTTTATTTTAATTGATAATAAAGTCTCTCACCGACATGTAGTAGAATTTTGGAAAGGATTTGATCTGGAATTTCCGGAGGATTCTAATTGCCAAAACTGTTTTTGGAAATCAGAGCAGCAGCTGCGGAAGAATTTTGATAAAAATCCCGAGATAATGTTTTGGTCAGCTATCCAGGAGGATCTATTTGGCCACACTTTTAAAGAAAATAACAGCATGCTGTCAATTTCTAAACTCGGAATTCAATTGGATTTTAATTTCGGGACTGGCTCCGGCTGCCAAGCAGGTTTTTGTACCGACTGAGGGTCAATCCTGAAGTGATTACTCCCCGACCTTGATCTGATTTTTTTCAGCCTCAACCCGCACAATGTACTCCAGGTACTGAGGTGCAGACATTTTATGAGCATCTGCTAATTTTTTTATCAGCTGCTTGAATATCGGAGAGACGCGCATTTCAAAGCGTTCTGTCTTATTTTTTTCTTTCATAAAATCTTATTGTCCGTACAAATGTACAAAAAACTTTCAAAATAATTTGCAAGTACGTACAAAAGTACGTACATTTGAAAACAGAAATTATAACAACATTTAAATCATGAACACATATTCAAAATTTTGCCCTAACGTTTTTTTAGCGAAATGTACAGAGAGACACGCTAAAGGCGACATTATTAATGTATCAACAAAATACGGTAAAGAAAATGAAAGTGAGGTCTTCAACCTGATTTACGAGAAAGATGGTTTCTTCTTTTACTCTGTGATCAGAGCTGACGGCACCAACGCTCAGACCAGGGCCGAAGCAAAAGCCGCAAGATATAATACATGGGCTGCAGCCGCCGAAAACAAAAGCAACCAGTATTATGAAGCGTCACAAGAAGGTAAAGACTTCTTAGCACTTGCAGAACCTATTAAAATCGGCCACCATAGCGAGAAAAGACATAGAGCATTGATTGATAGAAATTGGGCAAGAGTGGGCAAGAGTGTAGAATTCTCTGATAAGGCCGTTGCGCATGTTACTAAAGCAGAATATTGGGAAAGTAAGGCCAACACCATCAATCTATCAATGCCTGAAAGTATTGAGTTCTACGAATACAAGTTAGAAGCGGCAAAAATGAAGCATGAAGGTATGAAAGCCGGCACGATCGAACGCGGCCACTCAATGAGCTTGCAGTACGCCAAAAAAGACGTTAACGAAGCTCAGAAAAACTTAGACCTTGCAAAAAGACTTTGGTCTTAAACATTCCCCAAGGGCTGGCTAAAACACAGCGGTTTTGCAGCGGTGGCCCCGAGTGCCCTTTTTAAATCTTAAAATAATATTATGAAATTAAAAAAAATTGAACCTCAGGTTTGTAAAATCTATCATAAAAATGATGATTTAGTAACTTTTATAGGCGTAGCAAACGATTTAGAATTCACTGATTTCCGAGTACAGATAAAAGATGCTCAAGTAGAAGGTTATTATGCAGAATTTACCGTCAATGGTGAGACAAAAGTATTGAACATAGACAAAGATGGCCGATGCCCAAACTGGCAACAAGGTATGTTTGACCAAAACCTGGATAATTTATGGTTGTTACTTTAGAATCACCGCATAAATTCCGCAAGGGCGTTGGTCACTACGAGAGTGTGACGTTTTAAAAATCTTGAAAATTAATCAAATGGAAAATACAGAAATCAACAAAGTAAAATTCTTTGCCCAATATTGGGGGCAAAAAGTTTTTATTAATCCAGTCTTATCTCCTAGCCCAGTAGATAACACTTATATTTTCGATTACTCGGAGCCTGAAGACATCGATCAGGAATATTTAGAACTCAAACCTCTTTCATCAATTACAGATGAATTACTTCTAACAGCAATTCAAATTTTGGATTCAAATAATGAATTTACAGAATTGGGTTCTTTACAAATTGGCAGAGAGATAATTCAAATTGTCGATAATATTAATTCGGAAGTCGCTAGAAATGAAATTCATCCTCAGTATATATTTCATTTTGCTGATTACCTGCGCTCCAAAGGATACGCATTACCTTGGATGGGATTATCAGTGAAGCGGCTCGAAGAATACGGATGGATTAAAATCAAAAAGTAACACCAGAGCCGGTTAAGGCCGGCTCTTTAAAGAATAAAAATATGATCACAACAAAAGAAATTATAAAAGATTATAAAAGAAATGGTAACAAGCTATTTTCTGAACCGTGGGAGAAGACCTATAAAAAATATAGAAAAGGTAATAATTCTAAACGAAATAAAAAGCGAAGAAAATGAAGACTAAATACATTAAAGTAAATACGGCAGACCGGCCGCCGGAGGAAGATGGAAAATACTACACTGAATTAGGACTGTTGAATTACAATGAAGAAACAGAGTTATTCTATAATTTACGAGGAAAAATAAGACTTGCTGATGAATGCTTTTTAGAAGTACCCGACAAAGAGGAAGAGATGAGGGAGATGCTGCAAAGAATGCACAGTGCTTTAACAGAGCTCAGAGATATTGACGAAAATTCTGAAATATTCAGATCTATCATTCCTGAAGAAATCAACGAGCTACTTAACGAATTACAAAACAAACCTTGACCTAGGGCTTCGGCCCTCTTTTAAACCATTATGGAGCTTTTAATAAAGTTTCCTGATCAAAGCCAAAGCTTTACGTCAGGAGTAGAATACGGACGCCTTTATGACCGAATGCAACGCGGTGAAGATTATGTGACAAATAATGGTTTTCCCGTAAGAATAGAGAATATGCAGCTACTTAAAGATACAGCTGATAAATTAGGTTATATCTCCAGATTTGGCGCTGAGTATTTCGGTGAATGGATTGAGTTCTCAGCAAGTAAAATACAACATTCTAAAAATTAAAACAATCTAATTAAATAACAATGGAAAATACCGAAACAAATTCAATAGAAATTATAATCAACAATCCGGCAAATACGCTTTCTCAGTCATCTATTGATCTACTTAGAACAATCGCAAAGCAATCGGCACTGAATAAGATAAAGGCGGATAAATGGGATAAGCTTGATGAAAAAATTGGAGAATTCTACTTTGATGATGCCGAAGGCGATTTAGTCGACATTGGAGAAATCGCAGCAACTGAATTAGGATACATTTAACCCCTCTTCCCCGGTAATGCCGGGGGAGATTAAAAAAGAAAACGATGACAAAAGAACAAAGAATTGAAGTAGTGAATGAAATCATTCAAGAAATAGCTGGTAGAGGCCGGAAATTCTTCTCCGGTAAACACGGTGTTGCAAAAATCTTATCACGCAACAATAGGCTGTATATGTTTAATGAATACTCAGGGGTGGATATGTTTTTACATACAAAATACGGCTACCCACCTAAGAAATGGACCCATGGCGGAACTCTTTGGGGTTTGACAAAGGATTTTATTGCTTATATCCAGACAGGCGAAATATCCAATGGTAAAAACGGTTACGGAGGCTTGTATAGTCCACATTGGGGATACAGTGAACAAGACATGCAAGAAATTATTAATAAAGCAAAATCTCTTAATTACGTAGTATGACCACACAAGAACAACTAAATATATACGCGGCCTACTTGCCGTATCAATTACATTGCGAATTAAAAGATGAAGTAGGTACTTATGAAATTACACATTTAAATATTTGCGAAGTACAGTGCGATGGTGTTAATACTATTGAAATTCATATTGTGCCTTTGACCCACATTAAACCCATCCTCTACGACCTCTCACACCTCACAAAAGAGATAGAACACGAAGGGCGGGTTTTCACTCCGATCGACGTATTCGAAATCACCGACGATCATGACTCTTACTCAGTAGAATATGATCATGGGAATATTAAGCTCATTAGAGGACTGAAAGCCATCTCAGAAAGCAGCTCATATTATGATATTCAGTTTCTGCCTTTTGAGGTCGTACAGCGGTTAATATCCTGGCACTTCAACGTCTTCGGCATCCCTGCCGGGGACTTCATAGACAAAGCAACAATTAAAACAGAAAGCAATGATTAAAGGCACAATAACAGTTTCTCAGGAAGAACAAGAGTTAGCAGTCTCATTAATGAAAGAGATTGCATATGATAACGGTTTCATTAACCGATGGGAACTGGAAAGATATGATGCCAAGTGGATAAACAAGATCGGACCACTTGCGAAAGCTTTTTTTGATGCAAATCCGGAAAGGCTGACCGACGACGATATTGAGGAAATATGCGCGGGAGAACAGGGTGAAGTTGACGAGACATACGGCAACCTGCATGGTTTTAAAGAGCTTTTGGAGTCCCTCAATGACTATTTTAATAACCACTAAAAAAAAGCAATGATTAAAGCAAAAGAATTACGATTGGGCAACAAAGTTCAAAAGTACGGCAAAACAGTAACTGTCGACTTGGGTGTTTTAGCGAAAATAAATAATGGCAGTGTTGTTTACGAGCCTATCCCTCTCTCTGAGGAGTGGCTGCTGAAAATAGGCTTTGAGAAAAAGGCGGAACATAATTTTCGTAAGTTTATTTTTGAAAGAGGGATCATTCATGCCTATACCAATAAGCCTGAAGTAGAAATCGAATTAGGCAATAAGAGTGGTTACTCGTTCGGGTATCCTAAAGTCAAATCCGTCCACCAGCTGCAGAACCTTGTACACTCGCTCACAGGCGAGGAATTAACCGTAAAACAAGAAGGATGAATCTACAGCTTTCATTAAAAAAGAAATGGTTTGACATGACTAAAGCTAGAGTTAAACCCGAAGATTATAGAGAGATCACTCCTTATTGGTTAAAGCGATTGATGTTTTATTCTTCTCATGGTAGTTTTACTTTAACAAATAGTGAATGGGAAGAAGCATGCTCCGATATTCGTTCGGCGTGTCAATCATCATCAGATTTTACAGAACATTTGGAATATCATTTAGACAATTGGTATTTGAAATTTAGATCATATACTACAAACACAATGACTTTAGGCTATCCAAAGAAAGGCGATCCGGAACGAACACTATCCCTCGAACACAGAGGCATCGAAATCAGAGAAGGTAATCCCGAATGGGGTGCTGAGCCTGGAAAAATTTATTTTGTAATCAAACACGGAAAAATCATTTAAACGAAAGCCCTTACACATAGGGGCTTTTTTCTTTGCGAAAACATTAACTTTGCGTATGACAAAAGAAGAGCAAGAAGAAGCAATAATGGAAATCGTTCGGGAAAAATTCAAGCGCGACGGCGGAAATAACGGTGTTACCTTCAATTCGTTCGATCACATTCTGCAGCTCCCGAGGGATGAACGCAACGAATTCATTGAGCGCATGGCCAAAGAGGGCAAGATCCGGATATTCCAGAGCCTTAATAACATGCGTATCACGATGCCGAAGAAACCATGATTATCCCGGAATATTTCGGTACAGCTTTTTCCGCTCCTCAAAAAGAAGTTTCTTTGCTTCCGTATCGATCCTATCTGGTTCGCTATATTCTGGCCAGATAACAAACTTAAACCACATCTTTGCAAACTTACATCCACACATCTCAAAACTTTCGGCTTCGACTTCTATCAAAGCCAACATATGACGCTCATAAAGGCGGTTTATAGACTTTCTTTTAATTTCGGGAAAGAACACATCAATCAACTGTTTTTTGCGGCTAGTTTTCAATCTAATATAGTGATCAGTAACTTCAATAACTCTTCCTAATATTTCCATGCTGTAAAATTGTTACATTTTGCAACAACGGAAAAATAAATCGCGTTCAAAATTGTAACAAAATGCAGTTTTACGCTCTTAGAGGGCGTTTCAGGGCTCAAAAAATCCCCGGAATAATCCAGGGATAAAATATTAACCATGAAAAAAAATATTATATATCATCAATATCCACGTCGCCGTTCTCAACTTCCCAACACAATGTTTTGGTCCCCTTATTGATCCATCCGAAATCATCTCCGTGCATTAAAAGCCATTCTTCTGCTTCATAAAAATCATTGCATTCGATTTCAATAACGTCGCCATCATCTGATCTTAAAAAATCTCTTTGACCTATGTCAATAAATGAAAATTTGTACATATCTCTATTGTTTAATTATCTCTTTTTCTTTCGTTTCTTCGGGCGTTTGGAGTTGTTACCGGCCCGATGCTTACCGGGGGTATAGCGTTCAGCATCATAAATCGGCCGAATCAGTTTCGCCAAGTCCAACGGCGGCAAAGGCGGGTTGGGTTTAATTTCAAACTTTTCAGGCGTTACAAGATGTACTTTTTGTTCTAGCATCATTAATTCAAGCGAAATGTCAACTCCCGGATGTCCAATAACTATTACTTTTGGTTTGTCTTCCATATCCTATTCTTTAACCCCTATTAGCTTTAAGGCCGAGGCCGTGAGGGGTAATCCGTAACTACACAGCCATTCAACATTCTGCTTAACACCATGCAGACCTGTCTTTTTATCGAATGCAATACTTACTTCAAAGTCGTTTTTTACGCCTATGATTATTTTGCTCTGCCATTCAAGATCAAACCCTTCAAACAAAACCCTTTCTTTGGCGTCTTCAAAAAAGGCTAATTCCTCTTTATATAATCTTGAATAATGCTTATGGTTTTTCCATGCTTCAACTTCGTTTAAATCATAAGGTTTGCCGTCTCCGCACACCGGCACAAACATTCCGAGCGTCAAAGGCTGCCTGAGGAATTTGGTGTAATTGATAACACGGCGCATTGATGCAGCGAGTTCATCGATAGCAGTTTCAGTCGGTACCGATCTACTATATTCTTTTTCTACGTACTCCGATAGGGGGATAAGCTTCATGGGTTATATTTTTTTAAGTTCTGCTTTTACTGATTCCCAAAATTTTACACTTTCCGACATTTCGTTAAAGATAGATTCAGTAATAATCAATTCAACGGCCTGAACGGCACATGCAACAGTGGGGTAATGATCCATTTTGTAATGTGCAGAAAACATCTTCTCATAAATCTCTCTAGCTTTTTCTTTTGGTGTCATGGGTTAAGGATTTGGTTTATTAAAGATTGCCCAATGCGTAATGTGTCCTTCAACACCCATAAACCATGTCCATTCTTTTTCTCCTACCATCATTTTAAGTCTTGAGTTATCATAAACATCGTCCGTATCAGTATAGATGAGTATTTTCTTTGTCATTAACGGGAAGTCATCATCCTCTGGCTGAATTAATAATTCTTCGCATTCCTCCGGGAGCCTATCTGTTACTTTTATCCAGTTTAAAATTTCCATAAGTATATTTTATAAACACAAATGTACATAATTTTATGTATATATACATATTTTTATGTACTTATTTAAAAATTATTTTATCTTTGCTGTATGACAGTAGAGGAATACTTGAAGACAAATAAAGCGGTGAGCGTTTCAGAGGTGGCAAAGTTGATGTTTCCAAACAATAAGACAGCTGCCTTATACCTTACGAATAAGCTAAACGGCACTGCGAAACGATCCTTCACAAAGAAGGATGCCGAAAAGGCATTAGGGGCGTTAAAAACCCTTTATGGAAGTATTTCCGATTTGACAATTGAGTAAAGCAAAATCCCCACTAAAAAGCGGGGATATTTTTTGCGTAAAGATTTGATTGTAATTTCAATTGCAAAGATTATTCCGCTATGAAAAGGATTTTGTACTGCTTCAATTTGGCCGCCCGATCTGAAAAACCGTTGGCGTCGCCGATTGCTTTTGTAAGTTTGCCTTTGTTGATCAGATCTGATATTGCGTCTACATTGTCCTGATCAGCGTATTTATTCAAGCCGGATTTATTCCAGAACCAAAGAGCAGAAGTCATGGCATCGGCTTCTCTTTCCAGCCAATCCGGGTTATTCACGTAATCAATGCCGGTTGCTTTTGATAGTGCCGTGTAGTTGTACCGTCCGGTGATCTGGATAAGGCCGCGACCCTTGTATTTCAGTCCGTCACCCTTCTGAGTATTTCCTAGATCTTTCCGGAACTCATATCTTGCAAAGTAGGAATCTCTGCCTATTTCTTTGAGCCGGGTAAAATTCGCGCTTTCATGCGCCAGCTGTGCGAAGAAATGCGCTAAACGTAACGGCGTATTGATCCCGTACTTTCCGAGTAACGTCCTGTAGTTTTTTGATAATTCTAAAGCTGTCATTTGTCGATGTAATTTTTAATTATGTAAAAAGCTGTCGCCCCCGTTACCGCCCCAATTGAGTAGGTGGTGAGCATTAAGAGTGCTGTCATTTTCGTTTAAAGATTTTCCTGAACCAAATCGGGACGTATTGTTTTAAAAGCGGCCAGGCAACCGAGCCCGCAATGAATGCCGCAACAATGATCCAGATCATGTTACCAAAGGACAGCCCCGCCCGCTGGACGTCTACCGTCCGGAACGTGGTCTGTGTTACGTAGTCGGTATGCCGGTAATAAGTCGTTTGGCTCTGGTAGATCGTCTGAACGATATATTTATACAGTAATTTCCGTTCCTGCTTGCTTTCCGAAAATTCCAGATCGGCAGCCCCGGTCAGGATTAATCCGCTGTACTGCAGCGAATAAGGCGATCCATTAGACGTGATCTTCAAGTTCCGGTTCTCTAGGAAGTCCGCAAGCGTCATTTCCCCGGTCGTACTGTTCTTCACTGATACATTTGCAGATCCGGAAGCAACACTTTCGGTTTCCGTTCGAGAAGTTTCCTGCTGTAAGTTTCTTGTTCGGGAGCCACAACCGGCCATTAGAAACACAACCAGGCTAATCCAGATACACTTTTTCATTATTTACGATTTTATAGCGTTTCAAATAGTAGTCATTTTTGTGGAAAAGCCGGTAAATCCACCCTGCCCGCACAGTATCCGCCCCGTCGTACACTTCAATCTCTTCGACAGGTTCCGTGCGGTTTTCCGCTTTAGTTCCGACCTTGTTTCGGGAGTAGTCCGTCCGATCCGGCGTTTCAACTTTTGTTCTGCTGATTAGCTTTTTAAACTTCAGGAATACAATCTCCAAAAGGTTTTCGTTTTCCTTTTGAATTTTTTTATTTTCCTCCATCAGTTTTTTATTCTGTTCTGTTTTTTCCTGAAGAACTTTTGCAAGCTCCACAACCTTCAGCGAATCTGTTTTTTCCTGCGCGTTTCCGGCTAGACAGAAAAAACTTATCAATAAAAAAAGTAAATTCTTCATAGCTTATTGATTTACTATTTGTTTTAAATTTTTGTTCAATTTCTTAGTTTGTGGGATGGTTTCCCTCCGGAACATCCGGTTAATTTCGTCGGCCTCTTCGATCTTCTGCTGCAGTGATTTTTTTAGTTGCGAAAAATCCTGTTTCTTTTCTAGTTCGGATCGGCATGTTACCAATTCAACTTCTTTTTCAGTTATGTCAGATCTCAATTTCTCGATGGTCAATGAATCGTTTTTTCTAATAGCTTTCCGCGCTGCAATTTCAATCTGAGATGATTTTGCCCCTTCTTTCTTTCCTTGCTCATTAAACCACCAAAATCCCAATCCGGCACCTGTCAACAGAAAGAAAAAGAGAATGCCGAACCCGTATTTCTTCTGCAGGAATTCCTGGACAAACGTCATTCGCCCTTCAATCAGTTTAGCGCCCTCATTATATTTGTTCATTTTATATAATTATTCTTTTGTTATCCTACGTAGAACCCGTTAATGAATTGCATTGATACACCGTTGACATTTTTGGTTCCTGTAAATCCGTCGCGCCAACCAGTTGAATTACTATACACTCTTACACCGCCATATTTGATTTGAAGTGCAACATTGGTTGCGCCACGATCTACAGATATAGATATTCCGGTTTTACCTAAAGATGATATTCGTTCATTTTGGAGATTTATTGATGGTTGCCCATTTCCATCTGTTAGAAGCAAAGCCTGCCCATTGTCTTGTCCAAAACCTGCTTGATCCCCAATCCAGATAAAGCCATTTCTTGTTTTGATCCCATCGCTGTAAACCGTAAAGCCTTTGTCGCCTGTTCCAAACCAGCCTGAAAGAGCTGTTATTGTTCCGGTAAACTCGCCGTCTACCGCTTTCACATAACCTTCAATATGTGCATCTGTAGCATACATTTTACCATTATGTTGGACGCGGAAAGGCGCGGTGTTCCTGGCGTCGTAATCTGCGCCGGCTCCGAATCGAACACTCGTGCCTGTAGTATCACCCGCATCGGTTTTACCGGATATAAATGCATTCTGTACTGCTCCGTTACCAACTTCTATCACTTCAGACATTAGCACGCCGCCATCAATCGACGTAAATCCATCGGAGCCGCCAAGGAATTTGATTTTAGCCTTGATTTCTTGTGTATCCAGGTTTATTGTCATCTGCCCGTCCAGCGAGGAAATTATCCCGGTCCGGATCAGCCCGCCGTTGATGGTAGTAGTCCCGACTGTGATAGAAAGCACCCGGACGTTATCCACAACAGTATGCAGTATCCCAATCAGGAAATAATAATCATTCGGGTCTGAATCGAATTTGATTTGCTCTTTCGTGAAAACTATGGTGCCGGTCGTGCCGGTCTTACTGCATGCTCCGTAGACGTATCGGTAGTCATTGTCCGGGATGGTCTCGATTTTTTCGGCTATATCCCATTCTTTATCCATCGTCTGGCTGTAGATCTTGCCGGCATTTGCTTTTATTTTATTCGGATTATTCTCGTACATGACGAAGAAAACCACCGAGCAGCTGATCTGCTGCGATTTTGCCCCCACGGAAAGCATATTGGTTTCAATCGAATTCGGACGGATATTTTCTGGGTTGAAATAGTCATCAGTATCAAAAACCAGGTTCTGAAGTTCCTGCGTGGTTTTCAGGCCCAGTTTAGAGTAATTAATCTGTCCAAGGTTGGTGATTGACATTACGTTCTTAATTTCCTTAATATCCAGAATCAGCTGCGATGCGTAATTTATCTCGTATGAATCGGCAATCACTATCTTTGTTCGGTACAGATTCCATTCTCCTCCCTCAATAAAGTTTACCGTTTCCTGATTTACCCTCAAAATCTTATCAATCTTTAGCGGCTCGTCAACGATCCGGATATAATCGCCAATGTCGAATTTACCGACGCCGATTTTCTTCATGTATTCCGGATCTACTTCCATTGAATAAGAGACCTTAGCGGTTTTGTTCAGTTCAAACTGTTCTAAACCCTTCTGCAGAAGCTCATTTTCGGCGGCCGTGATGTAGCTTTCAGGCATTACAATATCCAGGATGACGTATTCGTCGCCTACTTCAAATTGAAATGCCGCGGCCGCCTCATCCGGAAAACTCTGGCCCTGATCGTTTTTGAAAGGAATGATCTCGAAGGTTTTAGATGCATGATCATACCCGCCCTTTTTGATCTCGAATTCATAACCTGCCAGATTACCAGTATTAAAGTGAACTTTAGCGGACGTGCCGGCAACCAGATATTTCGTTGAGCCATCCGTATTTTTGGCGTTCAGGTCAAAATCCATGGTGTTATCAACAAACTTAAATTTGCTACCACCCAATGCCGTTACCTTGCCAGTTCTGTGCGGGTATACCTCATCAAAATTAATCGATCCTTCTTTCAATCCGAATGACAGTACAGAAGCCTGATCTTCGATGAAATCAGAATTTGGCAGTTTTAATTTTGTGCTGAAATTGCTGTATTCGTTCGGAATATTCTCAGAACCGCCGAAAACATACAGCCGGTTCACTATGTTGTTGTCATCAACATTGGTCCGGGAAAGCGAGTACAAGCCCTTGCCTTTTCCGTACTCGAACTGAATAGGCACCGTTTTACCGAAGTTACCCGTATGGATCACAAACTTGTCGCCTTCCACCTTGATCCAAAAGTCTGTTTTGAATTCCGAGCAGATCTTCTGCAGGGCGGAAAGGCATGTATCATCCCCAAAGGTGATAGTTTTGGTCTCACCATTGGTAAAGGTGCCGATTTCCCAGTTTGATGCGAAACGCTTCATGTTATTGCGAAGGGCAACAAGGAAAGTCTCAATCGTCCCGATCAGCGGAAATTCCAAATTAGACCCAAAGCCGGTTGCATCAGCGTTGAAGTACTTACACCTCAGCAGGTCAAACATGAGGCCCTGCGCCGTGATGTTATACTCGTACTGTGAATTACTTTTTTTATCCACAGATGGCAGCACGTTGATCCTGTACAGCGACCCGAACACAACAAAGTAATCATTGATCCGTATATCCAATACAGAAACGGAATTCAGCTTTATAGAAAGTGAATCGTCAGACAGCAGCACCCGGTTAATGGATGCGCTGTCTACCGTCCTTTTTCCGTTCTCAATCAAATTGAAAATAGGATTTCCGTTTCTGTATAGTGTTATGTTGTTCATTTTTATTTATTTTTGAGGCTCAAATAATGATCATGAAGAATTTATTTAAACTCGAAATTCCAGAAAAGCGTAATTTCGGACTTGATTTGCTTCGATTTATTGCAATATTTACCGTTCTTGTTAGTCACTCTATAACAGTATTGCCTGAACGTTATTATTTTGTTCACAAATTCATCACCGATGGTGTTCTAATATTTTTTGTCCTTTCAGGTTTTCTTATTGGAAGAATATTAATCAGAGATTTTGAACATACCTTAAACTTTTCTAATATTCTCTCCTTCTGGAAACGACGCTGGTTTAGAACTTTACCCGCATATTATTTTACTATTTTACTAATCATATTTATATCGTTGATTAGTCATAATTACATTAACAGAGAATACCTTACTAAATCATTATTTTTCGCTCAGAATCTTGTTATACACAAATATAATTTTTTCGCTGAATCATGGTCTCTCGCCATCGAAGAATGGTTTTATCTATTAATGCCGCTTCTGATTTTTTTGCTTTCAGTTTCATTAAGTAAAAACATTAAACAAATCGTATTGATTTCTTTTTTTATAATATTAATTTTCTCCTTGCTCATTAGATCGTACATCTTTCATTGTAACAATATCGCCTCTATACAACAGTGGGATACATTATTACGATCTCCTGTTATTACCAGATTAGACAGTATATTCGTTGGTGTTTTGGGCGCATGGTTTTACCATTATAAGAAAGATTTTTTCACTGAAAACAGATCATTTTTATTCGTAATTGGCGTGATAACATTTTTTGCTAACAAAATATATTGCGACTACTTTTTTTCATATAACTTTTATACCTGCGTTCTATATTTTATTCTTTGCCCTTTTTCTATTTTATTAATGGTTCCAAAATTTTATTATATGGGAGAAACAAAACTTCCTTTTTTAAATAGCATTATTACAAAAGGAAGTCTTATTTCCTATTCTATGTATCTTCTCAATTTAACCGTAATCTCTATTTTGATATTGCAACCTCTTACTCTGAATATATGGATTAAGTTTATATTATTTTGGGTCGCGACGATTACAGCTTCAATATTGATGTACAAATACGTAGAACAGCCTTTTATGCGTTTACGTGACCGTTAAGTAACAGGGTTAGGATCAGCAATGCCGGCTCCTGTTAATCTTGTATCACTACCCACGCGTTTTACAATAACCCCAGATCCGCCGTTAATTCGAAAATAAGGAACCTTCCCAACTCCTCCGCGTACATTGGCATACGTAATGCTTCCCATTGCTAAATTACTCGGATCGTTGAGTTCGTATTGCACCTTTTGCCACGCATTAGTGCTATCAGATTGATTTGACCCAACATATTCCATATTAAGCTGAGCTATAGTAAAGAGATGTTGACCTTCCACAGTTACGACATTAGTATTCCGCTGAGACAATACCCGGCCAAAATAGCTGGCATGATCTGCATTTCTAAATCGTAGTGCGTGCTTGCAACTATGAATTGCTATATCATCCCCGTCAGTGTGTTCATGAATAGAAATCCCTGTGAAATATCCCGATGCCATTACGTTACGTAGTGTATTTTTTGCTCCATTAGAGTTATGCGGCGTAACTACAGCAGCTGTTTCGTACGTTGGCTCTAAACTAGCCACATTATATACACCTGTGTCAATTAACACATTATGCATAATCAATTGTTGAGCATTATAAGCCTGAACCCCGCTTAATTTGGGATTATCGTAAGTTGAAATAACCAAATTACGTAAAACAAGGGTTATGAAGTTAAAGTTATCAAATAGGTTAGGATTGTTTTGCACAAGCAAAACGCCCATGTTTTGCGTGGTGCCTGCCCATCCGGAAATAATACGCATTCCTTTTTGTATCTGCGCATAATCGGGTATATTACCAATAGTACCATAAGTAGGTATAGGCATAAAGTCGCCAAATATCTCCAATTTTTTCCAAGTGTTTACAGCAGGCACATTTAGCGTACTCACTTTAAAAGTATTAGACCTACCATATAGGGCACGGCCGGAAGACAAAGCTTCTACAATAGCCTCATTAAATTTAAGCGTATCATCTGTAACACCATCACCCTTACAGCCATAGTCTATAAGGTCAATGTAATTTGCCGTATGTGAGCTGGTGGCAGTCTTTGAATCAATATACTTTTTTACCGCGTCAAATTCTAGTGCTCCATTTTTTTTAATAAAAGTCAAAGACGGTTTTACCGTATCAGTATTTTTCGCTGTAAGCATAATGGAAATTGATGAATAGCCCGTAACATCTACGCTTACATTTTCTAATTGACCCGTCGCGGGATCGTGATCTGGCTTAACAATAAAATCCAATGAGCCATTAGGCTTTTTGCCTATTAAATTAACATAACTTGGATTAGAAACACTACCACCGATTCGGGTAAAATTTAAAGTCAAAAAGTCAAATGTTACAACCGGGATATTTAACCAGATCTTAAAACCATAATCAGGAGATGAGTAGGATTCAATAGTATTGTTACTTTTTAGAAGCCCTGATTGTGGAGCAATTCCAAAAAGTATTTGTTCAGAATCTGCCCAAGCATAATTTTTGATCGTGTTAGAACCAGGGGCAATCGCAAAATTACCAAGCGCAGTGATAGCGGGATCGTATCGATCCGCTGCAGCCTTCATCGTTGATGGATTTTCATTATCATTGGTATTAAAAATCTTTGCTGCGGTATTCGGCATTTTTGATTCTGATTTTTTCCAAGTAATACCTTTTTTATAGAACATAGTATCATATCCTTCTTTGGCCCGCAGGTTCCCGGCGTTTGCATAGACCTTTCCCCAATCGGCCGTACTGTTTGGATCAGCCGGTTTATCATCGTTGGATGATACTTCCGGCTTATATGAACCATCCTCTGTTGGAGCTGTATCTGTAGGCTTCAAAGTGCCTTTAAAGTCAGACTCCACCATTTGTTGAATGTTCTCAATTTTGGTATCGATTTCATTAGCTTTCGCTGAAAAAGATTGATCAAATTGAGTTTTGGTGTAAGTATTACCAACAAGACCATTTTTATCAATCGTGGCCATATTATCTGGCGGTATCGTGTCGGTTATATTAATGGTAACCTGATTATTGTTCCCGTTTACTGTTCCTGACATTGTATATATTTTAAATTTTATCCCAAATGATTTCTGCAGGCGTCTCTACGTTTTTGACATCATCAATATCACCTGCTATAATGATGATTTTTTCTTTCCCGAGCATGTTTTGCCATTCTCCGACGACCTCAGCGGTTTCAATCCACGG
Organism: Chryseobacterium sp. SN22; assembly: GCF_008329705.1. Taxonomy (GTDB): domain Bacteria; phylum Bacteroidota; class Bacteroidia; order Flavobacteriales; family Weeksellaceae; genus Chryseobacterium. The sequence goes on from NZ_VTSX01000029.1 coordinate 28,915, forward strand.
GTTTGAGTAAACGATTCCGGGTATTTCTGCACCTTGGCTGTCCAGAACTTTGAAGAAGAATTTAGCATAATCGTCCAGATTTATTTCCGAGGTTGTACTGATTGTATTCAGGCCGGTGTTGCCGTTCATGATTGCGCTTGCTTTCACCAAACCGTAGGTATTATCCGGTTTCCGTCCGATCACGTATAGAATGATGTTTTTTGCCGTCGATAACGTTACATTTACCGAAAACTGATAGACCAATTCTCCGGATGGTATCGTGTACATCTCATAATACGTATTGTTAAATGCACTGCCTTGAACAAGAGAAATCCCGGATGGCTGATAAGTTGGTTCTGAGTAGTCAAAAAGAAAGTTCACATTTCCACGGCCTATCAGCTTTGTTCCATCGCCAATGAAGATTTCTGTTTCAGAAGGTGAATCGTACTTTAACCGAAAAGAATCCAGCGAGGTTTTAAAGATCTTTTTAATCGGATTTGGCTCGATCATCTTCAGGGTGAACGTAGCGAACATTTCGCCTTGTGAAAACTGCTTTTCAATCTGCACTTCATCCTTCATGAATACCTCATAAGCCAGTGTTTTAAAGCCCATAGGCTGAACCTGCAGTCTTTGTGTTCCGGCCTTTGAAAAGTCTGAAATAACCAGATCTCGGAAGTTTGCAAATAAATCTTCCCAGTTCTCGCCCCGGATAAAGCATTTCAATTCAATTTCCCTTTCCTTATATCGCGGACGGGAAAGATCCGGTGAGATACCGTGATACTCTGCCCAGTCATATTGAGTGATTTGTTTCCTTTCCAGCATGCCCGCAAGGTTTGACGACTCCGAAACATAGACTCCGAAATCCTTGAATTGCTTACCGTTTAAAGAATATTTTACTTCACTCATTTTTAAAACTTTGATTTGTGAATTCTCACATCACCCAGCATTTTTATATTTTCATTTCCGTATGCAAAAACCTCTACCCTGGCATTGTCAATACACTCAATATTCAGCTTTGCCGCATCCAGAATATTAATGATCAAAACCGCATTATCACAAACCCGGATCTTCGCTTCTGTCTGGTGTCTTAAAATCAGCTGCGAAACCGAAAAGGCGGTATATGTCAACTGAACATTAGAAGACCCGAAAAAAGCCGCCTTTGATAGATTGTTCGGCATTCCGGTATAATCTGTGAACAGCCCGTAAACTTCTGTCTGTCCCCGGAAATGTCTCAGGACCTCAAGCGAGGGAAAATCTTTCTCCATTGCCCAATCATCACCGGCGAAATACATCTTGCAAAGATTTTCAATAGAAGAATCCTGCACTATCTTTTCCTGCCATGGCTGACATAAGCCCGCCTCTCTAGCCATTGTTAATATCTGTTCTTTCATTATGGTATTCCGGCAGCGCCGTATTTTACTTTAGAGTTTAATTCTTGCATGTTCTTGTCGATATTATGCAGTCTTCTTGTGTTCACTTCAATCTGTGTTAGAAGATTGATTTTAGCATTATCCAGGATCTTGTTACCCTGCATAATCTTTAATACTTCACCGATATTAATCCGTACAGCGTTAAACTGACCTTCTAATGCTCCGCCTGTTTTTTCTGTTATTCCTTTGATATCTCCTTTAAGTCCCTGAGCTGTTTCCGCAGATTCACCGAAAAGATCCTTGTATTGTTCCAATGCATCTGTATACTGTTGCATCGCCGTTGTTCCCAGTTCTTTAATCTTCTTACGTTCTTCTTCCGTTAAGCCATCAAATGAACCGGTAATTTCTGCTGTCGAAATCTGACTTTTCAACTGGGCAATGAGTTCCTGATAGTACTTCTTCTGACTTTCTAACGATGATGCACTTATAGGGCTTGCAGTCTTTAATTTTTCGTTAATATTAGCAATCGCTTGTTCGTACGTCTTAAGCGTATTAATCTGCTCAGGTGTAGCTCCTCCTGTATTGCCAAACCCCATGGACGAGTAAAGCTGATCGACCATTTTTTCAACGGCTGGTTGCAGGAATTTCATTTTTAAAGCATTAGCCACTGCATTCCGCATGACATCATCAACTACTTTGTCGAATGAATTGGCAGCATCTTCCCCTTTACTGAATGCATCAATAATCGCATCACCTATATTGGATGCCAAATCTTCAACTTCTACAGTAGTAATACTGGTTCTAAAGTCATCAATAATTTTCTGGACAGCCGAATTTATTTCTTCAATCTGCCGTGTATAGGATGCTATCTTGTCTTGATCAGCCTTTTTCTTCTGGGCTTCTTTTGATCTAATATCAGCGAGGATTTTTTGCTGCTCTCTCAAATTATCAATAAGCTTTTCCTGCATTTTCAACTGTGACTCACCAGCCGTCTTTTCAATTGCTTTTTGTAGTTCAGAGTACTGATATTTAAGATCTTCTATCGCATTGCTCCATTGTTTGATTTTTCTTTCTCTTTCAGAATCACCATTTGTTAATTTCACAACGGCTCCAATTGCAGATATGATACCTGAAATCATCTGACCTGTATTACCGGAATAATATCCAGCTACAGCATTAATTACACCTGCGGTAAGCTGCTCAACGTCATTTAGCGTTTGCTTTAATTCGTCAGTCATACCACCAAATGCATCACTCATAGATCCAATGGTTTCTAGGGTTGCTTTTGCAGCATTACCCGAAGCGTCGACAATACCTACAAAAGCCTGCTTTGTTTCTTCTAGCTTAATCCCATAAGCATCGCTACTTTTACCGGATTTAGCTTCAACTGCATTTAATTCCTCACGCTTTTTTCTGTAAACATCTACAGCGACACCTATAGCTTTATATGGATTGTTAGAATTTATAAGATCGTTCAGTTTTTTTATTTGATCCTGAACTTCCTTCATTTCGGTAGGTAGCAATCCTTTGCCTTCCGTAGTTTTCAAATAATCTTCAAGCCCTTTTTTCAGCTTAACAAGGGTTTTAGGTCCGGTTCTTTCCAGATCTCCAAAAGCTTTAACCCATAGATCGGTTTTCTTGATCGATTCTAAAGATGCAGAACCTATTTCCTCATTTTCTTTTTTGGTAGTCTGAGCAAGTTTCTTAAATCTTTGCTCATCCGTTAATGTTTGGTCCTCGCCGATCTTTTTCCGGATATCATTATACTTCTGCTCAATACTTAATTTCTTTTCCTCAAAAGATCTTTGTTCGGTTATGAATTCCTGATAGGTGTCTTTTTGCTGCTGAATAATAGCTTTTCTGTTTTCTTCAATAGCCTTTCTGCTTTCCAGTGATAAACTCGTGTTAGGGCCCTTCTTATCTAATTCAAATTCTTTTGTATTCAGATAATCAAGCTGATCCACTAAAGAAGGCATTGACTTCAAAGCGTTATCAAGACCTCGTTTGAAGTTTTCTAGCGGGGTTTCTGTTCCATCAAGCTCACGAATTTTTGCTTGAAGGAGTACTAAGTCCTGTTTTTGTTTGTCAGAAAGAATTCCTTGATCAGACAAATCTTTTAAAGCCTGCGCTTGTTTCTCCAAGTAATCTAAATAACTTTGAGAACCTTTAAAAAGGTCTTTATACTGTGCATCGGCCGACTGCTTGCCATAGAATTCGGCCATTTTGTAATAGTTATTCCATTGACGCTCAGATTCGGTAATCTGCTCTTCAAAAGAATAAGCACGGATCGCTTTTTCGCGTGCAGCACGCTCTTCGTTCAGCTTTACAATTCTTTTATTTGCTTCTTCAACGGAAATGACTTCTGCACTATACCTTTCTTTACCGTATTTGTCAACATAACGAAGACGAACAGATTTGCCATCTGATCTTGCTTTTGCTTCTTCAAGCAAGTTTATTTGCTGGTCATATCTTTTTATTGATCCCTCGATAAATGATTTTTCTGCACCTTTTTCAAGTCTTTTTCTTTCCCGGTCCCTTTCCTTCTGTGCTTTTAATAAATCACGATCCGAATAGTCATATTTTTTCAGCTGCTCAGTAGCTTCGCGGATCTTCTTGATATTTTCATTCCATGCAGCACTGCCTATCTGCTTGCCGGACATTGCATCATTAGCTTCTGATGCCTGTTTCTTTTGTTCTTCCCAGAAAGCTTTATTCTTGGTGACATCGTTTCCGCTTTGAGCATTGTTAATTTTGTTGATTTCCTGCTGAGCTTTATTAAGCTGAGATAAAAGCGGAGTAATATTCCAATTGATAAATTCTAAAGAGGTTGTTTTAACCATAGAATTTATATTGCTCAATTTATCTAAAGCTTCAGATTTCTTTTTATTGCTTTTTTCCTGAGCTGAAATTTGTCTGCTTATAGCGTCAATCTGCTGTTCCCAGTATTTCTTCTGCTCAATCAGGCTCATTGATGCTAACTTCTCATTATGCAACCTTTCGTCAAGTTCGCCGTTATATTTGCTTAATACGATCTGCTGAGCTTCCAGATTCTTCTTAGCATTTTCAAGTTGGCTAAGATATATTCCGGCATCACCGTCTCTTTTTTTCAGCCTTTCATTTAGGGCATCAATTCGTTTTGTAATATCTTCGATGTTGCTTTTAGCCCTTGCAACCTGATCACGGAGATTTTGAGTGCTGTATTTATCGATTTCCGCGTTTAATTTTTTCTGAGCTTCTGTAGAACTCAGTTTTTTAAACGTCTCAAGGTCCATGTTTTTTAAGATCGCTGGATAAATATCAGTAAGGCTTTTATACGCTTCAATTTGCTGAAGTTTGGTTGAAGTATCAGAACTGATAACAGATGTCAGTTCCTGTGTTTTCGATCTTAATTCCTCAATACTTTTGGTCGATCTTTCCCTCTCATCGTTAAGGATTTTTTCCGCAATAGTAAGAGCTGTCGACGTATCTCTTAATTTGAAATACGCATAAGTCAAAGCGGCAACCGCTGCAATAACGATAACGATTGGGTTATTAAGCATCGTAGCATTTAACAACGCTTGCGCCTGTGTGGCCAATTGAGTAGCTGCAGTTCGGAAAGTAGTAACCAATGTTAGCCTTGTGGTTGCAATTGCGTTAGCGTTCTTTGCAGCTGTTTGGGCTGCCTCTGCTGCTACCGCTGCGGTCCCTTGTGCTGTGCCAATAGCTCTGGCAGTGTTTTCCAATAGTTGTTTTTGAGTTCTGAAGGCAATAGAATTTGCGACCGATGCATTTTTAGCAATGGTAGCCGTCTCCTGTGCTGCAATAACTGCATTTTGAGCCGTTAAAACTCTTTTCTGTGCAATCTCAATTTCCCGGGCTGATCCAACTGCCTGCATAGATGAAAGCTCAAGCTGCGCCAAAGACAATTGTACTTTAGCTTCCTGTAATTTTGCAAGCGCATTTAATCCGGATTGCCTTAAAGTCTGTTTTTTTGCCGCTAAACTTGAAACTTCTATTTGAAGGGCACGATACTTTTCCTGCGTGCTTACTACCTCAGCGGCGGCTTCCCGGGCTGTTGCCTCTGCTTGCCTTTGAGTGACCATTGCCCGGCCCAGCTTCATTTTTTCCGAAATGCTCAAAAGGGCAATCTCCGATTGAATTGTTTTGTTCGCAAAAGTCTGAGCTGCAGAAGTGACGATAACGGCTGCCTTATAACTTCCGTAAAGCACGATCAACGTTTCGATGATATCCAAAACGTCTTTATAATTTTCAACCAAGTAATTCAGGGCTTCAATTCCGCCGTATATTACCCCTTCGTTGCTTTCTCCTATTTTATTGAGCATCTGATCCCATGAATCGCCAAGGTTGGCAATTTTACCGGAAAGGGATGCTGATTGTTTTTCCATTAGATTAAAGAACATTCCTCCCTCATTCGTCATTGAAAAGAGAACATCCTGAACGTCTTTAAATCCAATTTTCCCAGCTGAAACCATGTTTGTGATTTCACCGGTGGTCTTATTGAATTTTTTGGCAAGTTCGGCAACCATCGGGATACCGGCTTCCGTAAATTGACGAAGGTCATCGCCCATCAGTTTGCCTTTCGCCTTAACCTGCCCGTAAACAAGGTTAATTCTGGATAGCGGCACGCCTAATCCAGCCGCAATGTTACCCATACGGGTGAGAACGTCTACCACTTCATTGGCAGGAACCTGAAATGCGAGCAACTGTTTAGCCCCTGCAGATACTTCATCAAGACCAAACGGGGTTTTAGCGGCCAAATCGACCATCTGCCCCATCAGGGCTTTTGCCTTGTCCGCGCTTCCGAGCATAGTAGAGAAGGCAATCTCTGTCTTCTGGAATTCACCACGAACATTTATAAGTTCCATGGCGAAACTTTTCAGCGCGCCAACAGAGAAATACCCGGCAATTCCCACCGATAGATTTTTAAAATACCCATCAATGCTACGCGTTTCTATTGCAGCGGTTTGGGTTAGACCTGCAATTCCGGCTCGCATTGACGCGAGATCTCGGTTAAATTGATTTAGGTCTATTCCTGCGCCGAAATATAAAGCTCCTTGACTGGTATTCATTTCTTCTTAAATAGGTTTTCTAGGAAATCTTCTGATGTTTGTTCAGAAAGGTTTATGACTTGTTTTTTGTCTTTTTTCTTCTTTTTGTCCTCTTCACTTTCGTAGGTTGGTGAATCGATCAGCATACGCTGCACTATCCGCCAGTCCACTTCCCAAAGCAAATAGTCTAAGGTCCATCCGAAGTGGTGACAGATTTGCCCCATTACCCCGTAGATGGTTTTTAGACCGTTTTCTCTATCGGCTTCGCTTTGGTCGGTCGGTTTCCGTTCATCAATGCCATAGAGATCATAAAATTTTGATAATCTGAAAATTTCAGTAATTCAAATGCCAGGTCTTTTACTTCCTGACTGTTTAGATGGTTCATGAAATGCCATTTCAAAAACCATTTCGGATACCTACTTTCGACCGCTGTTGCAATTACCTGGGCACATAATTCAGCGTTATTTCTTACGGCTTCATACTGTGCGGGTATTTGTATAGAAAGATCTTCGTTTGAAATAGCCTCTTCATCGACTTTAATCCGGATGAAAATCTTTGATAACCTCAGCATTTTCCCGATTGAAATTTTCCCGATCGTCCATTTCTTTTTTTTGCCAAATAATTTGGTTTCAAAATAGTATCCTTCGCCGGTCAGCAGGTTTAATTCCTGCTTTTCTAAGTTTTCCATGCTTTTTAAAGAGAAAAGCCTACCTACATGAGGTAGGCTTTAGGTTTTGATTAAACTCTGAATGTAGAAAGGGCCGGTTCGTCGGCTTTGGTCGGCTGTAGTACCGTTCCGGTAACCTCAACACCTAACAATGCACCCCTTCCGATCTCAGAAGAGAATTTTGCGGTGATCTTTGCTCTCGGAATGTTAATACCCATTCCCTGTTTAGGTGTGATTTTGATTGATCTTTCGATAACCTGTGAAATCAGCGGCCATGTGTAGACAGCTGTCGCGCCGGTACCGGTTTTAGTTCCTCCGAAAACCTTTACTAAAGTGTCTTCGTCAGGATTGGCTACTTTGAAGGCAACCGCAATTTTCCCGGCTTTTGATTCGATCCAGATTGGCGTATCCAATTCTTCTACATTGAATTCGGTTTCCGTAGGATCATCCATATTGATCTGTGCGGATCCTTCTTCGGTGAAACCTAATGGGGCTAATGTGGTTCCCATACCGCCATCAGTAGCAATTGCTCCAATTGCGATGGACGCTACCCCAATGTTAATAAGTCCTGCCATTGTATGTATTTTTTAGTTATATGCTTTTAAATTGATTCTGAAATTGATATATATTGCATTCTCTGCTTCCACCTCGAAGGTGTTATGATTCACAATTGTAAGATTGTATTCTGGCTTGAAAACATTGTCCAGTGCCTGGCTTGCGGCTTTGCTAATCTCTGCCATCCGATTATTATTCGGCATGTACTGAGTGCTTCCTGCAATTGATACCGAAAGCATCGGCACGTAAAAATTAACATTGAAAACTCCATCCTGAAGAAACGAATTGTCCATTGAAATCGAATTGATAACGACATCTTCTTTGGTACTACCGGTCGGCCGCTTGTCCTTATAGATGGATCCGGAAACCATTGCTTTTACCTGGCTCTGTGAGATTAGTTCAAAAATCCATTGCTTCCCATCGAATACTGTCTTTTTCATTTTAGCTGCTTTAGTAGATTAGGCACCATGGTCTTTGCTAATTGTTCTGCGCTGGTGAGCACATTTTTCCCGCGGCTTTCTACCTCAGCGGCGTATTTCATTCCGGCAACAATTACAAGGGCTATTTCAGGCTGCTGGCTTACCAGTTCACGTGCTAAAGATTTTCCCTTTGAAACACCTTCTGATGCACCTGTAAAGTTTTCCTCTACTATTTTCCCGTCCAGAATAATTGCGTACCCTTTCGAGGCTCGGAGATTTCCGGTAACATCACGGTAGGACCCATTCGTTCTTGCTTCATTGATTGCTGCTTCTGCACAATACCGTAGAACCCGGATAAATTTCTCATTGATTTCCTTTTGTGCATCGAGAAACTTTTTATTGATTGCGCTTGGATCACCTTTAAACTTTAGAGCCATAATCTTGCGTGCATCTGTTCTTTTTTGAAGAGCTTGGTGTTTCCCTCTAGTCGGACACTGCCATCTTTGTCAATCACCTGGATCTTTTCGCCTGTTGCTACTTTTGGACAGCTTTTTGGTAGGTAAACTACAGCACCGTATACATAGACCTCACTGTCTTCTGTTACGATCTTGCTTCCGCCTCCATTTCCTTCGTCCCGGCACTTACTCACCGTTTCCCAGCCTTCGGATCCATTGGACCAGCTGCCGTCTTCCGGATTATATGTAGATTCAGTCTTTTTGAAGACTTTCATCATGTAAGGAAATTGCTTTACCCCCATTTTGCTGTGATATCTGTAATGGTATTAGATGCAAATCTGTCAGGCTTCCCGAGATTTCCGGCTATCAGTGAATAGTATTTCAGTAAAGCTTCTTTATCGTAGCTCACGGAATAACCACCTTCAGAAACAGAATTTGGCATTAAAATGATTTCGGGGATTACATTGTACCAGAAAAGATCAAGGTTTATTTCACCGGACATGCTTTCGGATGCAGACAGACCTATACGAGAAAGTTCGATGGCTATCATACTATCGGAATATTCGACCGACCATAGAGACATTTTTTCCTGTATGTACTCCCCGATATTCATTTTATGCTAATTTCGTTTTAAGAATTACGTTTTTCTTCGTGTCATTCAGCACCGGAAGTGCAAAAGCAGTAGCTTTCGTTGAAACCAGGATAGGATCCTGAACGCCGAATGTTTTTACCAAGGTAAAACCTTCAGCTACTGTCTGTGCCGTTGTATCTCCGAAACTCATACTGAATTCCGGCGTTGTAGTATACTGAGTGTTACCCAACTGAGTAGATACGGAAAACAGCACATTTCCAGGCTCCCATCCATTGATTGACGTTACCAGGCCGGCTTTGTTTTCGTGGGCAATAGCACTGTCCCACACTCTGATTGTTGGCAAACCGTATAATGTTAGTCTAGTATTTACCTGCTCTAGCGTTGGCGTGAAGAACTGCGTAGTACCTCCGTTGTTAGCTACACCATATACAAACTCTTGCACTGCTTTAAGTTCCACCAACTGATTTGCTGTCATTTGGTCCATAGTCATGGTTACAAACCTGTAGCTCTTATCAGTGGCAAGTTTTTGAATGGCTTTGATATCCGCAATAGGATTTGCGTCTGCTGCTGTAAACCAGTCTTTAATGGCATTTTGCATTTTAACCTTAAAATCAATGGTTAAATCCGCTACACCTCCGGCATTGTTATCAACAGTGGTTTTGAATTTTCCAGTTGAAGAAAGTTGCTTAGCTGTCCATTCTAGACGGGCGTTTACCGCATCCAGAACATATGATGAGTCGCCGTAAATCTTTTCAATCATTTGGTTTTTAATTGCCTGATTGTTCGGATTTAATTGAACTGCATTTCTCAATTGCTGAATCTTGATGAGGTCATGCTCGTCCAAGTCTCTGGCTCTTTCAATCTTTGGCAACTCTCCCTTGATAGCTTCTACGAATTCACGGCCCGCTCTTGGTGCCTTTGAACCGATAGAAACCATCGCGGCCATAATTTTGGCGGTGGTATTGGCTTCCAGGTTGGACCATGATAGATCCGTATTATATTGAAGAGGGAAATAGTTTCTGTACTTTAAATCTCCCAATGTATAACCGTTAATAATCGCTTGCGCATTTGGCTGCGAAAATTCCGGTACGATGTTATTTGCGTTAATAATCATTGCTTATTATTTTTTAGATGAAGGAGATTCTTGGTAATGCTTTTGCCAAAAGGGCAATTCCCGTCTTTTCAAGGTCAGGCAAAGCGTCAATTCTTGCGGTTCCGGACATGATAATCGCCGCTAAAGGGTAATCATCAATTTTAATATCGTGGCTTACAAGCCCGATTGCCCCGGAAAGGTTTGATGCTGTCAAAGCTGCATTAAGCACTTTGTATCTTCCATCTGCATCAGGAACTACTACGGTTCCTGCTGGAATGACTCCATTTGTGAACCTTGCTGCAGCATCTATCTTCGATACATGCACGCCGCCTGGGTAGGTAGCGTCAATTTGATCGAAAACAACAATCTGCCGGCCCGCTTGGAAGTCAGTATTAATGTTATTCATTGGTTTTTGCTGGTTTTTTAGAATCCAGGTAAGATTGAACATCAGGCGAAACATCTCCCTCTTTTTTAGCCTCTCCGAATAATGGCGTTGCATTGCTTTTCAGTGCCCCGTTTGCAACCGATTGATCATAGGCTTCTGATTTGGCTTTTAGGCTTGTTGCGAAAGCTTCAATTTCCTCATCATTTTGAAATGTTCTTTCAGTCGGTGATTGCGGCAAAAGGTCTAAATATGCTTGAGACACTTTCAGTTCTGTTAATTTTGCTTGCAGTTTTTGAGCATTGGTTTGCTGTGCTTCCTTTGTCTTCATGGCTGTAAGGCTTTCCGCTAGCGTTTTATTGCTTTCAATGATAGCCTTTGCCCATTCAGGAACGTCGCCCGTTGGTGCCGGATTCGGATTTGCTGGCGGATCTGTTGGTTTTGGGTCCGTTGGATCAGCCGACTTCGGGTCTGTGCCTTTCGCCTTTTCCAAATCTTCAATCTTTTTTGCCAACGTTCTGTTTTGGTCAGCGAATGACTGGAATATTGCCAGGTCATCTTCTACCCCTGCTACTGCGTCTGCAATTTCTCCTTCTGTTTTAACCGCCTTTTCAATCTGTTTTGCTTTGGCTTTTAAAATTGTTTCGCTTAACCCCAAATTCTTGTATTTGGTTTTAAGCTCTGCTAGGATTTTTTCAAACATTACTTAGATTGTTAATTATTATTTTACTGACCTCAAAAATATTTTAATTACTATTGGATAACAATATTGTTTTAAGTAATTTAGCACTGTTACTTAAAGTATCTGTTTAATAAACTGTTTTTTGATATATGGATGAAATCTTTAATAAACGTCATGCTGATTTTCTTGGAAAAGACAGCCTTAGATATGCGGAATTGTACGACATAATGCGCCGTCCGCTGATAGATAAAAATGAACTTGCCTCACTCATGCGGGTAGATGTACGTAAGATCAATAAAATGATCACAAACAAGCTGTTCCCCGAAGAACTGATCCGGGGAGGCTATGAATATCGTAAGAAAGGTTTTAAGCTTGCGCTTTTCAAAAGGGAATTGACTTATAAATGGCTTGTTTCAGAAGATTAATAAAAATTATAGTTTATGAATAAAAAAGTAGAAGATGGATTACAAATCCTTTCAAAGGAAACAAATTTTCCAATCGAGAAATTAAGTGATGCTTATAATCGGATAGTAAAAAGTCAAACTATGGATTCCTACGATATACAATATTGGCACGACATAGGAGTTCCAATCGTTATGACCCTAGGTAAGGTTTTAAATAAATCTCACTATGACATAATGAAAATGGTTTCAAATGGAGAAATTAACATTTCAAACTTGGATCAAAGTATTATCCATCTTACTTGCGAAGGCGGACTCTTTGGGCTTAAACAATAAAGGATATGAAGCTAAGACACATCTTAACTGGAATTACTGCAATATTTATTGAAAGGCGAATGGGTTATTTTCGAGAAGTGACAGTAATAAGAGTTCCAGACGGCAGAGAATATTTTGCGCCATCTGGCGAATTCGAAGAGGTTAAAAATTAATAAACTATTAATTCATCAAAATAAATACGCATGTACGAAATATACATATTCATGAAGAAATACGGCATCCTCCCAAGCGGAAAGAAAAACCTTAAACCTAAATTTATTAAACCTAAAAATAAAATACGATGAATATTCAAGATTTAAGAGTTGGAATTACCCTTTATGATTCAGTAAGAGATAAAAACATTAAAATCGAACCGAAGCATTTTAAAGAATTGTTTATTGCTGAAAAAAAATTCTTTGACAGATACAAACCCGTCGAATTGACCGAAGATTTACTTTTAAGGTTAGGTTTTCAGAAAACATACGGATATAGATATAAAGATTTGAAATTGTTAGGTAGATGGATCGTCTATAAATCTTTTGTAGGTGACGAAATAATATCTAAGCCTTTTTTGAGGTTTGACGGAATTGCGGATATTTATGATCTTCACTCATTACAAAATTTCATTTATGTCCTAACCAACACAGAATTAATTCTTAATTCCCAATAATAGTCATGAGTTTAGACGAAATAAAGTCCAACTGGACCAGAACCGACGAACTGATTTACCGTACGCCGGAAATAAAATTTAAGTCCCTGGAAGCTGCGAAAACAAAAGTAATAGCGAAAATTAACTAAAATGAAAAGCGTCCTATTCAATTCTAACCAACATCTACGAGATGCAAACCCCGAATACTCTTATTGCCTATGCTGTGGTAAGCCTTGGAATTTGGTTAAGTCTAAAATTGTTCAAACAAGTGGCAACGGCGGGAGCTTTGCCACTTGTGATGAATGCTGGCACACTTCTTCTTTGGATGAACTGAAACAATATCATGCTGAGCTTTATATTAAACAGAAAGAATCCATCTTAGGCATGAATACCAAAATGGAACATTCTTTAGAACATGTTCTATTTTGTGTTGAAAAAGAATTTTTTAAATTATAATATGAGCAACTTTAATTTCTACAACTTCCTAGAACAGCAAGGCTACGAAAAAGAAACCATTCGTAAAGCCGATGGAACGACATTCTGCACGAACTATCAGAAAGAGCTGGACGAAAACATCTGGAATTCTCTTACGGTTCACGCAGATAAGACAATCACCGGAGCGTCTCCGAAATCCGGATTGGTATTTAAGCAGCGACCTCAGCCGGCATCTGCAGAAGACGCAGCAAATTTATTGAAACTTATTGAAGAGGTACCTGATGAAAGAGAAGACGATTAAAATACCGATCTACCATGGTGAGCTGACGATGATCCTTTGCTCTGACTGGAAAGCGGTAAATGATAAGTACAGCATTGAAGTCTTGCCGAACATGGATGGCGTCGTTTTTAAGCCTGAAACGGACTCTTTGGGCACAGAGTATATTGTAGCTTTCAATCGTCCGCCTGATGGCTCAGTAATAGCCCATGAATCGGTTCATCTGGTAAACCTGCTATCCATTGACAAAGGTTTTCGACCAGACTTCTACAATGATGAACACCAGGCGTACCTAACAGAATGGTTTTATGAGCAAATCGAAAACTTCATAAAAAACTGATTTACCTTTTTTTTCATATATTGTGTTTTCCCGACTGAAGAATAGTAAGTCGGGATTTTTAATCTTAAATTTGAATTATGGACGCTAAAGAATTGAGAATAGGGAACTATGTTTATTACAATGGCTGCCACAGCATAATAACAACCATCGGAAAGAAATCCGTGATTATTGAATTAGGAACAGTAATTAAAGAACATTCTGCATATACAGAAAGTCAAAATCCCAATTTAGACGAAATCGCCGGAATTCTCCTTACAGAAGAATGGCTACTGGATTTTGATTATATAAATACGATTGAAAATTATTGGTCGAATGGCATCTTAGAAATAAGATACGATAATGATAATAAGCATTTCTATTACGAGTATCTTATATCTTCAGGGAGATCTGAAATATTAGTATTACAATACGTTCACCAATTCCAAAATTTATATTTTGCGCTTACCGGAAAAGAATTAACTTTGAAGGAAAATTAATATATGGATAGAATTATTAAAATTAAACACGTAACTGGCGAGCAGATACTAAGCGTATCAGAGACAGATTTTGAGAATTGTAAAAACTTAATAATACAATGTTTAAAAAAAGAAAGGGACATTCTTACCGCCACGAGTGACGATGGATCTCTAAAGTTTTTCCCAGCTAAACTATTACGAAACAGCGTCATAATTTTTGAACCTACGGAAATTGAAAAACAATTACAATCTCAGAAATTATAAAAGTTAAAGCCTCTTAATTGAGGCTTTTTTACTAGTCAATAATTCTCTTTAATCTACTAATTGTTACATCAAATTCTTCTTTAGTAAGAAGTTCTTTTCCATCATTTGTTTTGATTCTAGTACCATTACCTGCTTTTTCGATAGTGCATATATTGTTAATATTAACATATGCAGTTCCTAAAACGGTTAAAACTGTCATGAACATAATTAAAAGTTTTATTTGTTAGTTCACAATAATAAGATTTTTTTATAACGCAGACAAATACTTCCTAAAACTTCCAGAATAAGCAAGCTCTGGATCCTTCACGATTTCACCGCGCCAGTATGAGTGATTTTCGGCTATGTAGTCCTGATCAGCTTCCCGGGCTATCGGTTCTTTAAGATAAATAAGCAGGTTTGCGAAACCATTTGATAATTCCGGATATCGGTCGGGATTTATTTTATTATAGAGCTTTTCAATTCGGCATGAAAGCCTGAGAAATATCCGGCATGTATAATTATCATTGTACAGGTGATAGCAGAAGTACTTTATTTCCGGATAGTCTTGGCCGAAGATGATTTCTTCACAGTACCCCATGAAAGATTCAGTAAGGACGATAAAGTCCATTTCCATACCTTCGGTGAGGCGGTCGTATTCGGCGTGTTCTGCTGACGTCATAATGATCAGCGCAAATATAGACTATTTTACATATTTCCTTTAGTTAAAAAATCATGCTTTTAAATAGAGATTATAGGTATTTTACCAGAATTGTTTTCTATTTCAGACATCAATACAATCTTACCACAAAAATCGCGTAATCGCGCGATTTTTTCAGTTGTGTAAATATTATAAAAATTATCTTCTTCTCCTTGAATTTTAAACATTATTATAAATGCAATCAGTTCATCTTTTTCATTAAATTCAGAAGTATTGACATGATCTTTGCCTTCAAATAATTCTGAGTTTTTCTTTATAAGATAAACATAATTTTCTACACGCTTTTCTGTATTTAAATTGTCCATATTTTATTGTGATTATTTATTTAACAAATTTAGTATTTTCTTGAATAAAATATGGTTTACTTTTCCTTCTTTCAAGCATTTCACGGTTTTCCGCAATCCAGGCAGAGAAATTCCGGGGCACCTCAGCGACATGGTTTGCCGATGCTTCCGGGGATAGGTTTTGCCCATTGTTTATTTCGGTGATTAGCTCAGTCGGTGATTTGAGGATCATAGTCCGGAAACACTTACATGACACATGCCATTTGGACCAGTTGAAATCCTTCGGGTAGGATCCGGCCAGCTCGTCGCACATATCCGGAACCGTATGCTGAGGGCTTAGGTTGATCTTCTGCCCTACTATGTCATTGTTTCCCATGATGCGGATCTGTTCGGCTTCTCTGTATGCGGTATTGATCTCATTGGCCGCTAATCGCAGGGCATTCTTATGAGCGGACCGGTAAACGCCTTGGCCCGGATGGTATGCCTGGGCGTTTTTGCTGAGCTGCAGGTTTCCGTGCTTATCTCTCACACGGCGAAACAGCTTATCGGGCTCGTTGAGGTTGTGTTTGATCTTTCGGGCAAGGTCTTTCGCTGACATACCTTCACTGAGCGCATCACCCACGGCAATTTCCAGGTTTTCCTTAGTCTGCTTTGTGATATTCCAAACTCTTTCGGAAACGGTGAATTTCCCCTTCTTTCGCTCTTGAAATGCTTCGAGTGCTTTTTTATTAGCCGACTGCGTGGAGATTTTCCGCATACGTGCATCATAGGCAGCGGCCGGCACCTTGTTTTTTACCTGGTTGAGGTTCTGGGCAAGCAGATCATTGACTTTAGCATTTCCGAAATCCCATTCATATTCTGTGTAGACTTTGATCCTGGAAAGCAGACCATTATTATATGTCATCAAAGCTTCATTCACCTGCTTGGTGATCCGTCCATAATCCTTCCACCGGAACATCTTGTCTGATACCTTCAGGTTTACAACCAGTAAGGCTATTTCCCGCACTAAATTGTCATACAGCCCATTTACTGAGCTGAGGTATTTGTTTATCCGTAGAAGGTGCTTTTCGTCTGGGGTCATACTCCGTCGTACTCTTTACCAATAACTGTATCTGTTTTCATTTTGCTTATATTAAATCGTTACTTGCTTTCTTTTCCATTTCAGCGCTAATCTCTTCAAGTTCCTGTTCCACGTCCTTCACCCCGGCCCGTTCCATTGTTGTTTTCTGACTGAAAAGTGGTTGATTTCCGTTCACGGTCATCAGCATTTCATAGAATTTCGCTTCATTGTTGATGATGTATGGGGTAATTACCGGCTCAGCATCCAAATCACTATTGCGGAAACCCGTATTCATTAATTGAAGAAATGATTTCACTATCGACATTCTGCGCTTCAGGGCCGGCACATATACGCTCATCTTATCCATCACCTTCAGGTGTGGCAGCATGAAGAGAAAAGCAGCGTTTTCAGTGGCCAGCATATTTCCGAGGCCTTCGAGTGCTTCAGGTGAAATATTGACGGAATTCGTCATTTTGTAGAGAATTGTTTCTAGGTTCTCTTTCTCTGCAGCTAAATTCTCACTTGCATTTGGAGGCTGAACAAATTCCAAGCTTGAATCTTTTTCCATCTCAAAAACTTTTCCTGTGTTTTTTGATGAATTGCCATTAACCTTACCGCTAATAGCTAAAATAGGTGCTGAGAATTTTTTATTAACTTCTCCTGTGTCACTTGTGATTTCCTCAAGCCTTTCAATCGCTTTCTGCGCCCTTGACCACTCAACATTATCAAATGAATACCAAACTATAGGAATTTTGCCGATTGGATTTGCTGTCTCTGATAGAAGCTCGATCCCGTCGTTGGCCTCACGAAGGATTGCAATACGTTCAGCGGTGTAGATTTCGTAATATTTTACTTTCTGGCCATTGATTCGTTTTTCGTACTCCCTTAGTACCGCGATCAAGTCACCCTGATCATTAAAATAGGGGTATAGCTTGTTTTTATCTGGTGTAAGCAATGTTACTTTCAAACGGTATTGTGATTGGAAACCATAATAATTGTTCGGCTCTTCATCTGTCCACCATAATTCTGCACATTGAGTGAATCTCCCGTTGCTTTTTGCTATTTCTCTATCGACAAATATAATTTTCTCCTTATCCAGTATTTTCAGATAAGCGTCATATAAGGTTGAGTCCTCAATATTGTTAGTATACTTCACCGGATTACCGAAAAGAAAAGTAACTGCTATTGTGACGATCTCTTTTTGGTAAGCAAGCGGGATACGGTTTAATTTCTCTATGCGCTTTCCCTCTTTTTTCTGTCCTGATTCATCGATGTAGTCATAATCAACAATCCTATCCGGATAATTATATAGATCGGTCATTATACGGTGCTTGTGTTCATCCCATTCATTATTGAATTGCTCAATATTAGGAAGCTGTAGACCGTTATCCTTAAGGTATGCTATTTTTTCACCGATGGTGTTGAGGTTGTTAAATTTTTCGTCCATTATATCATTGATGCTAATCTGTTCAAATTGTTTCTTATTGGCTTATTAAAATCGAAATATCCTCGTAACAAGATCATATCTCGATAATCTGGCGAATTTCCTGTATTTTCTTTTATTACTGCTTTTGTAACCAAAGTCACTGTGTCATATTCAGGGTCTTGCTCTATGCTGTCGAGTTCTTCTTTTATTCTTTCTTCCTGTTTTGTACTAAGTTCAGCAGATATGTACATTTTGTTTTTATTGATTATCTTTTCTGCCAGATAAACCAGTAGCTGCGTTTGCGCGTTTTTATATTTCGGCGTATCCTTCTCATCTCCCAGGTCTTCATCGAACGGCCTACCATTGTTTGTAAAGCCTATGATATCCAGATTGTCTACTACTCCACCTCCTACACCATCGGCATCAGCGATACACTGATCTTTCGGAATCCCGTGCTTTTGCTGCAGGGCTTTAATACATGCCTGGATTTCCGTTGTCTTACTGATTTCAAACTCATGTACTTCGATCAATTCCCAATCTTCCCATACACCAATGACCGCTAAATCGGATCCGAACCGGGCAACGTCGGCTGTGATATACTTTTTCTTCTCATTTACTAGGTGGTCATTCCGGAACAGGTCGAGTATTTTATCATAGATGCAGAGTTTATACGGATTATCATCATATTCCCAATTTCCATTTAGAAGCCTTTCCTTTTTTGCCTTGTCTGTTGTACTTCTTAATTGTTCTATGTAAAAACTTTCAATGAACGGGTTATCTTGCACGAATGCTGGTAAATATATCTGTGTAGGAAGTAACCGATTTTCATTTGAGGCCTTATAAAAATGTGAGTACATCCAATTTTTCTTTGGGTTACAAGTGACAAAGATTTTTGGAACCAGATTAAACTCATCATTTAATTGTCTCCCAACCCTGGTTTTTAAAGTATCAAATGCCCCAAAATTTACCTCTCCACCTTCCTCAATCCATCCTCCTGTGTATTCAAGGGATCCGAACCTCTCATAGTGTTCGTCGCTTGGTAAATATTGTAACTTCAATAAGTCAATACGAGAACCGTTCTTAAATTCAATAAAATTATCTTGTCCGTTGTACTTATGTTCGCTTCTAGGAATATTGTACGCTTTACAAACTTTACTAAACGTTTTTAATGTCGATTCTCTAAGACTTTTTAAGCTTTCCCGTCCGACAAACCACCTAGTATCAGGATAAGCCAAAGATGAAAACAAAACCCAAGCAACACCTGTCCAAGATTTAGCACCGCCTGCTGCACCACCATACAAAAATTCTCTGGTATTCTTATCTGTTAGAATTTTTAACGCTTCCTCTTGCTTTAAGTGCTTTTTGCCCTCATGAATAGTTATAAAATCAAAATTTCCTCTTTTAAATTTAGCTACGTAAATTTCATAGAGTTGTGTTGTGATCTGTGCAACTTTAATTTTATCATTCCTCATTTGATTTTAAGGCATTTTCTAATTCATCAAGAGCGGAATCCGAAAGACTATCCAGATTAACACTTCGCTTATCATCAATCTCCACTTCCTTCTTGTCTCTCCAATGTTCCGGCTGACGGTTTTTAAGCCAGAATATTGTTGCAATCATGTCAGGTGGGAAATATTCTTCAACGTCATGCACTTCTACTGTATCGTATAGCTTTCCGCTTTCCTCATCTACCTTTTTTAGCTTAAATGCCTGCTTATGTTTTTGGGTATGTCCTAGTGCTCGTTTGTAGAGCGTGGATACCACATTTGCGTCAGCTTCGATTTTTCCCTTTTTTATGGACTCGGAAAAATCTGGGTATTTCTTCTGCCATTGGTAGAGAGTATCCGGATTTATTTCTAAGGCACCTGCCATCTGTACATCTGTCAATCCAAGCAAAGAATACTTCAATGCTTGTTTAGGATGTAAATCCGGATCGTATTTTGTCTTTCTACCTCTTGTTGCCATATTTTATACTTCTGGTGAATTTTCCTTAAGGTAATCGAAAAGCCACATTGCTCCTGCTTTAAAGTCGTCGGCAATAGCATCTTTAGCTGATACGAATTCCTCGTCATTATACTGCTCTTCTCCTAGCACTTCTTTACAGTGTTTTTGTGCCTGTGTTTCTAAAAGTTCTTTTAACTGTTCTTTGCTTAAATTGTTCATAACTATTGAAATTTTGATTTATTCTTTTGACTTGTTACATGCCATCCACCGCATTCTTTGCAGTAATATTTCCGTTTCGGTATCTTGCTTCGGCTGCTTGCGTGCTTGCATTTATGAATGACGTCGCTTGCTTCTCTCTCTGTGGTGTACATGAATTTGCTGCATGTACTTGCTTGCTTATCAACCCGCATACACTTCTTCCATTTTTTCCTGAAGTTCTTCGCCTTTGATGAATTTATCTTCCGGATCAAATCCCAGGTATTCGAGAAACATTGCTTTAGCATCATAATCTGAGAAGCTGACGGTAAAATATGGGTCACCTTGCAATACGGCGTTTTCCTTGACCTTTTCCTTGATCTCTTTGATCTTTGCTTTTTTTTCCTCCGGCGTCAATTCTTCGGCATCTTTACGCTCCATTTGATGTATGCTGGCTTCAGAGGTATGCTTAGCGTTGCTCAATTCTTGTGAGATTGACTTCTCGTATTCTGCATTGATCTTCTTTTCTTCCTGAGGCTCGAATGAAGGTATTTCGATATGATCTGTCTGCGGTAGCTCGACTTCAATCATGGATACATCCACATCATCAAGCCCGGCAAGTACTGCATCAATATCCGGAAAAATCTGAGCGAGCTTCTTGTAGTCCATTTCGCCCTGAACTGCTTTAGAGTTGAAGAAAACATTTAATTCCTTCTCTTTCTTCAGGCCCACATCGATCACCTCTACTTTGATTTCGTAGTCATTCCCGGCTTCATACTTGTTCACCTCATCGGCAATGTTCAGTTTCTGATGACCTGATACCAGGTTGCCGGTCTGCTTGTTCCAAACCATACCCCCAATGATGCCATTTTCCTTTATGTTTTTCTTCAGGGCTTTTCTTGCTTCGTTGGTGATGCTCCGGGGATTGTAGTCGGCAGGTTTGATCTGTGAACGCTTCAGAACGATCGTTTCTGATTGCTTCAATTTATTATCCATGCTTATTGTTTTGTTTGATAATCGTATTCGAAAAGTATTCGTTGGCAATCTGGAAATTCTGCAATTACTTTTTTTAGATCATTTGGGTAATTTTTCCTACACCAGAGCAGAAAAGCAATATCTTCAATGTCTGTTCCTGATGATCTTCTATTTGCCTGCCCGTAATTGATTGGTTCAATAAGCCTTTCCTTTCTAATGTATGCTAAAACCTGCTTATTGTTCCAGTTTGAAAGCGGGTATAGCTTTTTCCCGGCATCACTTGTCATTTCATCAGGATAAGTATTAAGCATCAATCTACGGTTTAAAGAATCGTTTTTCTTAAATCCCATTACCGCCCATTCAATTCCTGTTTCTGCTTTTATTTTATCATTGATTTTAGCAACGTTCCATTCGGCATACTTTACAGAATCTGTTCCGTACATTCCTAATTTCTTATTGTTGTAATATGCATAATGTGGTGTCTGGATAAATCTACAGTTAGAATATTTCTTTTCAGCCCAATTGATATGTCGGTTGATATGTTCCAGGTCTTTAACCATATACATGTACACACAGACAATTTCTTTGAAATGTGGAGCCAACATATTTAGAAGACAAATGCTATCTTTTCCTGCACCAGAATGAAACAGAATAACTCTATCCACTTTTGCGGATAGAGTTTTAATACAGTTTAGGGTTGCTGCTAAATCCATTATCTTCTAACGGTTCCAACTCTCACGCGGCTTCTCATTGGAAAACCACCAGAATTATTGATAGCTCTTACAGCTCTTGACTGATTAGATCCACTTTTAGGCTCTCTCATTGCTTCATTTTTTTTGGTTAAACTTATATATTGAGACTTTCACAATTTATTTTTTCGATGATTTCGCCCAGCTCTATTACAAAATTGCAATTGTCAGTAGTAAACTCTTCATCGTCTTTATTATCTGCTTCTACTAGAATACCTCTACATTCTACAATCATTTGCTTTTTTGAGTAACCTAACTGAAATCTGATTACATCATATTTTTGAACATCAATTAAATCACCTTTAGAGTCTGTGACTGCAAGACGTTTAATGTAACGATCAGTAAAATCACGATATTCTTCTTTCTTTTCACCGCTTAGAATTTTTAAAAACCACTCTTTAGTAAGAATTAAATACAGCTCTTTACGTTCGTTCATATTTCAGTTTTTCTATTTGTTCAATTAAAAAATCACGGCTGTATTTAAAGCCAGATAATGCCGCTTTTTGCTCGAGCTGAAGTAACCGACGCTCGCCAATCTTTTGCAGTAAATTAGCCCGGTACGGTATCAAATTCGCGCTTAAATGCCGGTTGCACCTGATACATTGCCCGTGAATGTTATCGAGGTCGAATTTCACCGCCCGATACGCAAGCGGTTCTTTCGGGTAGTAATGCCCCGCATTCATCTGCTTTGCCGGTTTCAGCTCTTGGCATGAAATACAGATGAAATACCCGTTTACGCTATCACGCCGTCTTATTTTGGCGTTTATCAGGTCTTGCAACCGATCTTCTAGCCACGAAATAGATCGGCCCTTATATCGGTTCTTTATTTCATCGGTAATCATCAAAGGCAAATATATTTAACGACCTGATTTATTGCAATATAAAACCCTGCTCACATTGGCCTATTTCAATATTTCACGCTTTAAAAACCGTTTTTATTACATGAAAAAACCACCCTATAAAATAGGGTGGTTAAATTTTGCTATATGCGCAATAATATTTAGCGGTATTTTAAATTCTTGACTTGTTTAAATATTCGTCTAATGAGCCTTTTTTGGCCTTTACTTTTGATATTAAGATATTTTTATCGTCTAAAATCAAAAGCTTGTCATTTTCTTCATTACCGAATATTTTAATATCATTTCGGTCAATTCTGATAAAGTATAAATCATTTTTATAATCAATATACTTTTTGCCGTATTCATTAATTTTAATGGTCATAATTTTTTTTTGTTTTTAAAAGTTTATTCTTTCGATTATTTCGCCTAAATGTATTGTAAAGTCACGCTTCAGCGTAACGCCCTTTATTTCGACCACCATACGCCGGGCGCCGGGGTGATAACCCTCTTGAAGTATTACGGTGCGGTAATTTTTAAAGCTGATGATCTGGCCGGTCTTTTTGTCGATGTTGCAAAGCCTCGATTTATAGAAATCGGTGCCGTCGCGATATTCGTCGGTTTTCGAGCCGTTTTCGATAGCATTAAACCAGATCGACTGCATGACTAAGTAAAGCGGCTTTTTTTGCTCTATTTCGTCTATCGAGTATATTTGTGCGGGTTTTACTACTTTAGTGATCATACGGCGGCGTAGGGCGGTGTTTTTCATGCTTTATCTTCTTTAAGAATATATTCTAGTGACCAATATTTACCTTTGCTTGTTGAATATAATCTATATTCTAATTGCTCTGTTAAAATATAAAAATCGGTTGTAGTAAGTTTTGTTTTGAAATGACTATTTAGCGTCTTTTCATTAATACCTATCGTATTTTTACTATTTCTTTTAATGAGCCTGCATAGTTCTCTTACCTCTTCTTTGAATTCGGGTATAGAGACTTCAATTTTTCTCTTTTCGATGGTAATCATAATTATTTTGTTTTTACGAATTTAAATCTTTTTCTAATAAGTTTGGCCGGTGTTTTCTTCAAAACTGCAGCGGCTCTGTTCTCTGGGGTTCGGGCCGGTTCGATCATTATAAAGTTTTCGATCTTAAAACACCTGAAGGCGCCGGCTTCAATATCAAAGTAAGTGAATACTTTCGGGTTAGGCTGGTTCTGGGTCTTAAATTCATAATCGATCTTAAGCGTGCCGGTAGCCTTTCTTATTTCACCGTCTTTTTTCTCGAAATAAAAAGTCACTTCACCCTGATGCATTTCTTTATTGATACGGTACAGCTGCCAAGCCTTACGCAGGCAATCTGCCCACTCTTTACCCGTTTCGTTCATTATGTGATATGCTCTAAGCATTACTGTTTTTCTGAAAGATATTGAAGAGGTTTTCATATTGCGAAAATTTTGTTTTTTACCACCAAAAGCGGGTATTACCCCGCTGATTTTTTAATTTGGTCTAAAAACATTTTGTTTGACTCGATTAGCTTGCTTAGATCTTCGCAGTTTGAAATCATCTGCACCAGATCAAGCCTTGGCACTTCGTTAATCTGATTTAATAAATTGCAGTAATTACTGAGGGCAATCGCCTGCATTAAGTATATTTCTGTTTTCTTCTGCTGTGCCTCGTTTTGAGCTTTAATTTTGTTTAATTTTCTATTCATGATCTTTATTATTTATTAAGGGTTAATATTAAGCTACTTTATCATTTTCAATGTTTGCTTCTTCAGACCATACACCGAAGACCCAATCAATAGCCTGATCTTGCCAGTATTTTAATTCAAATTGACCAGTAACACCATTTTCAGTGTAGGTGATAATGATTGCCTCGTTTTCTGGTTTGAAAAAAACTTCTGCAGAACCGTCAATATTGAAATCTTCTTTTGCATTTTCATACCAGTTGTTTAGTCTTACTTGTGTATAATTGAGTGTCTGAGTTAATGTAATTGCTTTCATATCGTTTGTCTTATTTATTTGTTTTACTTTTCTGATACAGCAAATATATAATGTTTCAGGTATATGAAACAAATTAATTTATGTTAAAATATGTTAAATGTTTTATTGATGTAAAACTTTAATTGATATATATACTATTTTTGTTTCATAATTATGAAATATGAAATTTAGAATTGAAGAACTGATGGACCTTAAGGGTTTTAATAATGTGAAACTTGCCAGAGAATTAGGCGTTACCCGTAGTACGATAACTAATAATTTAAAAAAACCTACCCTTGAAACCCTGGATAGGATCGCAAAGGTTTTAGATGTGAAAATATCTGATCTTATTATTGAAGATGAGCAGGAAACCCTGGAACCTATTTATAAGAAAGATGAAAAGGGAAAGGAAATTGTAATTGGATTTTTAAAAAAACACTAGGACTTATGATAGATTTAGTTTTCACTACTGAAAGGCCGCGGGAAAATGGTTATTATTATGTTATTTGGACGGAAGTAGACGATCCTGAATTAGTTTGGATTGATTATTTTACTTTAGATGGTGAAGAATTTTGGACTTGGCGATGGGATCCATCCGATGATCCAGAAGATCTTTTTCTTGATATTTTAAATCCTGACAACATACAATTCTCCCAGATCATAAACTTAAAATAAAAAAAGCCCCGGATGTCGGGGCTTGATATTATGAGAAGACTGTTTCTTTAAAACTACTTCGAGTACATTGCTGGGATAAAGTTTTACTTTACCAAATCAAGCATCTGGAAAAAATCTAAATCTGAGGGGTAAAAGAATACATAAAGTATTTAAACAAAAAATAAGGAGCCGATAAGCTCCTTATTTGTTTTTGCATTACCCCCGCTTGGGGGTTGTTTTGGGGGTTAACCTGGCGTAAAGCCCCTAAAATACGTGCGATAAGTGACCCCGGAGGGACTACTAACAATATTTCGCTTCGTTTCTATTTAGTTCATTTCATTTATTTTCAGCACATTATGATTTTAAACAAATCGTGATGATTTCTACTGATCTATTTATTATCGGGGGC
>NZ_VTSX01000002.1 GCF_008329705.1 Chryseobacterium sp. SN22
TTAAAAGCATAAACCCGATCCTGCATTGATGGTTGAAGCATTAGTGCAAAATTAAAATAAAAATTCAACTGTTGTTGAAATTTACAAAATAAATTTAAATTTTAATATTGAATAGCAATTCTGATATTCTGTATCTGCATCTATTACTCATTTCGCTTCCTGATGGAAGGCATAGACCACTATCAAAAAGCATACCACATATATTATTACCAAAGAAATAATAATCTTTATACAAATCCTGTAAATGCATCGGTTTCCATAAATATCGGACCTCTATATTTTTTCAGAAATTGTTTTGCAATTTTTTCTTTTTGTAAATCAGGATGTTTAATGATGGTATTGAGCCAGTAATTGGAATAATATTTTTCATCAGGATCAGAAATAGAGAAAATATTTCAGAATCATTTAATATGGTCTGATAAAAGTCATTATTTTTCCTGTGTTCAGGAATTCTTTCTTCAGGAACCTGCATCTGTCCTCTCCCGATTCCTGCGGAAATATTAAGGCGGTAATTGTATGCTATTTCAGAATGGCTGTAATAATCTTTCTTCTTTGGCCTGTGTTGCCAGGTATAATGTCCTGTTTTTATCTTTGATTTCTTGAAATCAAGATACCGCCACCCGACTTCGTAATGATTTTATTTCCATTAAAGCTTATAACCGACAAATCACCGAACGTTCCGCAAAGCTGATTTTATAACAGCTTCCCAGATCTTCTGCGCTACCTTTGATACCAAGAACCTCGTATTCTCTGGAAATATCCATAATCTCTTTTACCATGAAAGGCATTCCATATAAAGACACAAAAATTATTGCTTGGGGGTTTTTACCCTCTTTTATACAAAACTTAATCGCTTCCTCCAGAGCATCCGGACATAAATTTCACGTGAAATGCTCACCGTCTACAAAAATGAGATTCGCCTTAAATACAGAATGGGATTAGCAGAAGCCACAAAGGTCAAAGACTGCATATGACGAAATTCCCTTCCCCGACATTTAAAAGCTGCAGCGCGAGATGTATGGCTGCGGTGCCGGAAGATAAAGCAGTGACAAATGAATTCTCACCCAAATAATTTTCAAGGCTTTTTTCAAATTCGGTAATGTTATGGCCGGCCTGCGAAATCCAGTTGGCATCAAATGCTTCCTGTAGATATTGAAGCTCGCTGACCCTCATATAGGAGGGTGAAAGCCAAATTAGTTCCAATACCAAATGTTAATTTTATTCAAAAACATCGTTTATTCGCTCATATTCAAAACCCCGGCTCATCAGGTATTTTATGGTTTTGGATTTTTTCTGATATTCCTGTCCGCTTTGTTTTGCGTAATAATCTTCATAAATCTTTTTTATGGTTTTCAGATAATCGTCTTCATAAATTTCATCAAAGCATTTGCTGATCAGTTTATCGGTAATCTGCTTTTGCTTGAGATGCATTTTGATTTTTGTCTTTCCCCAGTGCTTGATATAAAATTTGCCGCGGATGTAGCTTCTGGTAAACCGCTCTTCATTCAGATAATTTTCTTTCATCAGATAAAGCATGATTTCTTCCTTTGCTTCATCAATCAAAAGAAACTCCTTCATTTTCTGTTCAACTTCTGCATGGCAACGGTCCTGATACACGCAATAATTCACGAGTTTCAGCTTGATCTCAGCAAAAGTCAGAGACTTCTTTTCCATATGTAATGATACAAAAAAGAATGGACAGTGTGCCCATTCTTTCATTTATTTATAATAAGATTAGTAATTGAACAAGGCTTTACCTTCCATTAATTCATTTACTTTTTTTCTTACGGAAGCAATTACTTCTTCATTTTTGATATTGTCCACCACGTCGGAAATCAATCCGGCAATCGTATCCATATCGTTTTCTTTCAATCCTCTTGTCGTAATGGCTGCAGTACCCAAACGGATTCCGGAAGTTGTAAACGGTGATTTATCATCAAACGGAACCATATTTTTGTTGCAGGTAATATCTGCCAATACCAATGCTTTTTCGGTCTCTTTACCGTTCACATTTTTATTTCGGAGATCTACCAGCATCAGGTGGTTATCCGTTCCGCCGCTTACAATATCGAATCCTCTGTCGATCATTGCTTTGGCCAGAGCCTGGGCGTTGGACTGTACCTGCTTGGCATACGTCATGAACTTATCATCCAGCGCTTCACCGAAGGCTACTGCCTTTCCTGCGATAACGTGCTCCAGCGGGCCGCCCTGGATTCCAGGGAAAACAGCTCCGTCAAGAACCTGGCTCATCATTTTGGTCTCGCCTTTCGGTGTTTTATGACCGTAGGTATTTTCAAAATCTTTGCCCATCATGATCATTCCTCCTCGCGGGCCTCTTAAAGTCTTATGCGTAGTTGTGGTTACAAGGTGGCAATGCTCAAACGGGTTATTTAAAAGACCTTTGGCAACAAGACCTGCCGGGTGGGCAATATCGGCCCAAAGCGTAGCTCCGATTTCATCGGCAACTTCCCTGAATTTTGCATAATCAAGATCCCTGGAATATGCTGAGAAACCTGCAATAAGCATTTTCGGCCTTTCCCTTAATGCCACTTCTCTCATCTGATCGTAATCGATAAGGCCGGTCTCCTGCTGAACGCCATACGAAACCACATCATACTGGATCCCTGAAAAGTTTACGGCTGAACCGTGAGTCAGGTGCCCTCCCATGGAAAGGTCCATTCCCATGATTTTGTCACCGGGTTTTAAAACGGCAAGATAAATGGCTGCATTCGCCTGGGATCCTGAATGAGGCTGAACATTTACATACTCGATTCCGAAAAGTTCTTTCGCTCTTTCAATTGCCAGGGTTTCGACCTCATCTACTACTTCACATCCTCCGTAATATCTTTTCCCGGGATATCCTTCAGCATATTTATTGGTCAATACGCTTCCCACAGCTTTCATTACATTATCAGAAACAAAGTTTTCTGACGCAATCATCTCAATGCCGTGAGTCTGTCTTTGTCTTTCTTTTTCAATCAGGTCGAAAATAATGTCCATTTTACTTTTAGTTTTAGAAATTTTTCATGCCAAAAGTACGAAATTTCCGGCGAGATTTCAGCATTAGAAAATATGATTTTTAGTGGGAAAAATTATCAAATTCGCCTATCAGAGGTTTTCTTTAATGAAATTTTCACAATATTTCTTAATTTCTTCCCGAACATTTTTAAAGGCATGGCAGATTTCCTCCTTCCTTCCCATTGCTTTGGCAGGATCGGGAAAATTTTGATGAAAGGATTTCGTTTTCGACGGGAAATACGGACAATTTTCTTTAGCGTGGTCACAAACAGTAATCACAAAATCAAAATCGAGGTGCCTGTATTCATCGATGTGGTTGGAAGTATGCCTGGAAATGTCGATGCCATCTTCTTTCATGGTTGCAACAGCCTCTGGATTCAAGCCGTGGGTTTCAATTCCCGCACTATAGATTTCAGCTCTGTCCCCGGCAAAGTACCGCAGATAACCTTCTGCGATCTGACTTCTGCAGCTGTTTCCCGTGCAGAGAACAAATATCTTCTTTTTCATATTTAAACAAGCAACCAAATAATATTAATAATACAGAACTTCGGATCGAAGCCGAAAATCAGCTGCAGAAGAATGACGGAAGCCGTTATCATGAGAGGCTTCCTGTATTTTATCAAAAGGTTTTCCATAGTATCAGCAACATCCGGCCCCAGGGCAGCAGCCTGAATTTTGTTTTGTAAGTTCACTCAGTTGTACTTTTTGCTTCTGTGTCGGTATTCCGCAGGCCTCCTCGGCAAGACAGGCAGTTAAAGTATTTTTGAGAATGAAATTTTTCCCGTTAAAATCCAGACTGTACTTTCCAATAGTCGTGCTTTGGTATTCCACTTCAATTTCGACATCTTTTATTCCCAGCTGTATTTCGGCGAGCGAGATAATACCGAGCAGTTTCCCGGCTTTCAGACGGTGTTCATAATCGTCGGCATTCCAGAGCTGAAAGTTTACTTTTTCCTCTGTCCTTAAGGTTCCGCCACAGTCGATAAAATTTTTGGTAACCTTTCCGATTTCAGTCACATGAAAATGTTCCGGTACAAATGTTCCGTCTTCCAGCTGGAATTCCATATTGTTTAGTCCAGGAAGGATTTTTTTAATCTGTTCAAGAGTCATAACGCTTCTATTCTAATTGTAATATCGCAATATTACGATAATTTATTTTAATTTTTTTCAACAGCAACTTTGATTTTTAACGGTGGCAATCACCTCCGAAAAAAACAGATGCAATACCTCAAAAGCTTTTTCATCAATACAATAACAAACGGAATTTCCTTCAACATTTCCTTTGATCAGGCCTGCATTTTTCAATTCTTTAAGGTGCTGGGAAACGGTAGGCTGCGCCAGAGGAAGCTCATTCACGATATCTCCGCAAATACATTCGTTTACTTTTAAGAGGTATTCTATAATAGCAATCCGCGCAGGATGGCCTAATGCCTTTGCAATAACCGCAATCCGGTTCTGGCGTTCGGTAAAGAAATCTGTTTTTGTAGCACCCATATCCAAAACTTTATCGCAATATTACGATAAATATTCTTGATCAGCCAAATTTCTCTAAAAAAACCTCCCGAAAAACCGGGAGGCAGCAAAATAAATATATAAATGAAGTTTAAAAACTTTCATCAGCAAGCTCCTTATTTACAATCGCTCCGGTTAAATTTCCCTGAGCTACCGCATTTGCTACGGCACGCATCATGGTGGTATTGTCACCGCAGGCAAAAACACCTTCTACATTGGTTTTATGGAAGTGGTCTATTTTAATGTGCCCATGTTCCGTAAGCTCCAGTCCCAGATCATCGGTGTTGACATTCTGCTCAAAAGGAATTTTGGCATAGAGGGCATCCAAGGAAATTTCTTCCCCACCTTTGAGAATAACCTTACGGATCTGCCCGTTCTCGTGATCAATCCTTTCAATCTCCGTTTCTGTAATTCCTATGTTGTTTCTGCCGAATCTTTCGGTTTGTTCACCGTTGAGTGTTGAACTACCGTTGGTGAAAAGGGTCAGTTCTTTGGTTAAATTATAAACAATCTTTGAAAATTCGAAACCCATATCGCCGTTAGACATAATGCCGGTGGCCTTTCCATGAACTTCATATCCATGGCAATAAGGACAATGAATCACTGAAATTCCCCAGCATTCCGCAAACCCGGGAATATCCGGCATTATATCTTTTACGCCTGAAGCCAGGATTATCTTTCTGGCATGAAATACACCGCCGTTTTCAGTCCTTACTTCAAAATTTTCAGATTGCTTTGATACGTTGGTTACGAGTCCGTCATAAAATTGTACGGTTTTATATTTCGACACCTGCTCTTTAGCGAGATCAGAAATTTCTTTCGGTATTTTTCCGTCATGGGTAAGAAAATTATGGGAATACGGGGTCTGCTGATTACAGGGTCTTCCACTATCAATAATTAAAATTTTCCGTAAGGATCTTCCTAAAGCCATTCCCGCCGATAGTCCCGAATAGCTCCCTCCTATAATGATTACATCAAAGTTATTTTCCATTAGCTGTCTGTTTGCCGGTAGTAAGTACAAGTACTGCACCGTTATCTGTCGCAAAGGTAAAACAAAAATTATTAATGCAACAATGTTTCAATAATAAAATTATGAATCAGCGTATTCAATGAAAGTAGAGCGTTTGCCTAAAGTTAAGTTTGATTGGTTAAGCCACCTGAAAATCATAACAGATCCGGGAATCTAAATATTCCAGGCTGTCGAAAAACGCCTTCAGCCTTAGCCCTGATTGGAACGGCATCCTTTTTTGTTGCGGGCGGAACAGCGTGGAGGCCGTAACAGAAAAGATACAGTGGAAAGCAGGAAACAGCTCCTGAAAAATATCCGGAACAGAGATGAAGACCCGATAAAACAAAAAACCCGGGTATACCCCGGGATTGTGTTAAAAAAAATATAGTGATTGCTTACTATTTTTTCGCTTTGTCTTTTAATTCTTCTTTGTCTTTATCAGAAGGGTTCCAGACTTTCACTTCCGCATTTTTATCCAGCCCTGCCAGGATCTGAACATTGATTCCGTCGCTTGCGCCTAATTTTACGTACGCTTTCTTGAACTTGCCGTCTTTTTGTTTTACTTCCACGAAAGGAACGTCTTTTCCGTTTCTTTTTTCATACTGGATTAAAGATTCATCCAGCAGCAGAGCATTTTTCTGTGAATTCAGTACAATCTCACCGTTGGCTGAAAACCCGGCTCTGATGTACTCGTTATTCGGGTTGAAAACATCACCCTCTACCGGAAATTTAATGGTTCCGTTGTTGTCTTTTCCTTTCGGAGCGATCATCGTCAGCCTTCCCGGAAATGTTTTGTTCTGAAGAGCACCGATCACGATGTTCATGTCCATTCCCTGCTTCAGCTTTCCGGCCTGGGCCTCATCGATTTCTCCCTGGAAGATCAGTGAATTCAGGTTAGCGATCGAACAGATGGTGGTTCCGGCATTGAATGAGTTGGCTTCAATCACCTGGCTTCCTACTTTTACCGGCACCTCAAGAACTGTTCCTGATGCTTTGGAGCGGATCTGGGTGGTAGCCAGCCCCTGCAGTTCCGGAGTAGATCCCGTTCTGGCGATCTGCAAAGCCTTTTGGGCCGTTACCAATTGCTGCTGGGCATTTCTGAGGGCCTGTTGCGTAGAGTACAGCTGCTGTTGGGCATTTAAGTATTCCTGCTTGGAAGCTACCCCTTGCTTATAAAGACGCTCCTGCATGTCAAACTGTTTGCGCATGTTATCGACGTTCAGTTTGGCATTGCTGATCTGAAGCTGCTGGTTGCTCACATTCTGCTGTGCGTTGTTCACCTCGGAAAGATTGGGAACAATCCTTACTGTGGCAATCAGCTGTCCCACTTCTACCCTGTCTCCTTCATCCACCAGGATTTTATCGATAATCCCTGCAATATTCGGCTTGATCTCAATTTCTTCTTTCGGAACAATTTTCCCCGTAGCCATTACTTTATCGTCCATGTTCTGAACGGTAGGCTTTCGGGTTAGGAACGCTTCATCTTCCTTTGAATTGGATTTTACCAGGTACCCGATTCCTGCGAAGAGGGCCACGGCAAACAAAAGCCCCAGGACGATATAAACGGCTTTTTTCCAGGTGAATTTCTTTTTCATTGTATAGTTTATTTTTTTATTCTGTTAAATTAAATTCATTCAATTATTCGGTTCTCAATGCTTCGATCGGTCTGATTTTTACAGCTCTCTGCGCCGGAATCAGCCCGATAATCAATCCAAGGATTACCATGACCGACATGGCAGCAAAAACATTCCCGTAGTTTACGGTCGGATTGTAAAACGGAAACGAGTCCTGGCCTTTGGTGGCGATATCCAGAATCATCAGCACAAAAATCCCGAAGATAAAGCCGAGCAGGCCCGATGAGAGTGTAATGACCACACTTTCCAGCAGGATCTGGTTCCGTACCTCGGCAGGCTTTGCGCCTAATGCTCTCCGGATCCCGATTTCTTTGGTTCTTTCCTTCACCGTGATCAGCAGGATGTTGGAAATGGCAATGACTCCGGCGAGGATGGTTAAGGTTCCTACGATAATGGTTAAAAGCTGCATTCCCGTCAGAAAGCCGGTAAGCTTTTTAAATTCCTTCCCTAAATTGAAGCTTCCGAACGCATTGGTATCTTCCGGGGAAACTTTATTTTGGGCTTTCAGTTCAAGCTTTACTTTTTGTTCCACGGAATTCACATCCACATTCGGTTTGCTCACAATGGCAAACATATCGATCTGGTCTGCGGCATTATACATTTTCGTATAGGTGGAAAGCGGAATAAAAACCGTCTGGTCATTTTCGAAACCGCCACCTTTCTTCACCCGGAAAACCCCGATCACATTAAAAAAGATCCCTTTGATATTGATGGATTTCCCAAGCGGGTTCTCGTTCTTTTTGGCATCAAAGAAATTTTTGTAAATCTCTTCTCCGATGACGGCCACGTTTTTATTTCCCGAAACATCGGCATCGTTGATGTATCTTCCGAAAATCAGCTTTTTTTCGGAAATTTTATTTCCTATCGGATAATCCCCGGTTAAGGAATAGGTTCCCGTTTTACCGTTTTTAGACATGGCTTCTCCCGGAGTTCCTGTAAAGCTTCCGCGTGAGTTCTGAGGGGAAATATAGTCGATGTCCGGGATTTTCCTTTTCAGCATGTCGATATCCGGAAGGTGAAGATGCACCTGCCTTCCTTTTGGAAACCCCTCATATGGAATAGAGGTATTCTGTGCCCAAAGGAAAATCGAGTTGGTAGCAAAACCGGAAAACAATTTATCGAAACCGTTTTCCATTCCTTTTGCCGCTCCCAGCAAACTTACATACAAAAACATACCCCAGCCTACCCCGATCATGGTAAGGAATGTCCGGAGCTTATTATTCCGCAACGAATAATAAATTTCCTGCCAGGTATCTTTTTTAAATATTATGTTCATTTTAAACTGTCAGTTTTTTAATATTGTCAATCGTCAATTTCTTCAAGTCAATGGTGAATTTTCTGTGACCTTAATTCACTTGAAAGCAAGGTTCACCTTTCGTCTTTACCAATGGTATTCCTTCGGATCAGTTCGCTATGCCTTTCAATTTCAGTTCAGTTATAAGCTTCATTTTTTACTCGCGAAGTGAAATTCATCTTTCACCTTCTATCATTCCGTCCTCAAGGCTTCAATCGGCTTGATTTTCGATGCCCGGTATGCCGGAACGAATCCTGCCACCAATCCTGAAAAAACCAGCGCGATGAATGCCGCAATAATATGCCCCCAGCCTACACTCGGATCTTTAATAAAATACTCTTCCAGGTTATTTCCGATTAAATACAAAGCCAACACCCCCAATCCTACACCGATCAGTCCTGAAACCACGGTGATAACTACACTTTCCTGAACGATCAGGGCTACAATGCTCCGCGGTTTCGCCCCGATGGCTTTCCGCACCCCGATTTCTTTGGTCCTTTCTTTTACGATATAGACCATGATGTTGCTGATCCCTATGATTCCCGCCAGTAGAGTTCCCAAACCGATAAATCCGACGATTCCGGTAAGAACGGCCATGAATGCGAAAGTGTCGTTCATATTCTGGGCATTGTTCCAGATCCGGACTCCGTTTTCATCGTCGGGAGCCACGTTTTTACGGGCTTTTAGCCGTTCTTTCAGCTTGTCGCCGTATTTGATGGCCTGTTCAGGCGTCATTTTTTCGTTATAGGCAATGTAATTGATGCTTACTGTATCGGATCCCTTTTTCATCTGCTGCAGCGTGCTAATCGGAACGGTAATGTGCCTTTCGTCCCAGTCGCCGCCATCATCCGAAAATACCCCGACCACTTTGAACATGGTTCCGTTGATGTTCAACTCTTTACCAACAGGGCTTCCGTTTTTGATAAGGTCACGCTGGACCATTCTGCCGATCACGGCCACATTCTGTTTCCGCTCGAGATCGGTCGGGGTCAGGTAGCGGCCTTCCAGTACTTTCCGGTTTTCAATGACCTGTTCTTCAGGCGTGGCGCCGTTGATCTGGTAATTCCCGCTTTCCTTTCCGTATTTCACCAATAGGTTTGAGGTATATCTTGGAGTGGAACTCCCCACTTTTTCTTTATCAATATTGACGAGAAAATCGTAGTCATCATTATTCATTGTCACCTGCCGGTCAGACTGCAGCCCGTTGTAAGCGATGGTTGTTTTTCCCGTAACAATCGAAATCAGGTTTTGGGCATCCCGGGCAAAGCCTTGGGTAAAAGCATTCTGCAATCCCGATCCTATTCCGAAAAGCACAATGAAAATAAACAATCCCAACGCCACGGTAAAACCGGAAAGTACTGTCCGCAATACATTACTGCGGATCGAACTGAATATTTCCTGCCAACGATCTAGATCAAACATATTTTTTAGGCTTGAAGCGGGAAGCTGGATGAAAGAAGTCTCCATCTTTCCGCTGATTTAATTCTAATTTATTATAACATCCTTTCTCCCAGCACCCAGCATCCTACTTTACAACACCAGCTGCTTAATAAACTCATCACTTTCGATGATTCCGTCTCGGAGTACGACGTTTCTTTTGGTCTGTGCGGCAACGTCGGGCTCGTGGGTCACGACAATGATGGTTTTCCCTTCATTGTTAATGTTCTGAAGAAGCTTCATGATGTCGTGGGTAGTCTTGGAATCCAATGCCCCGGTCGGTTCATCGGCCAGTACTACTTTCGGATCGGTGATTAATGCCCTGGCGATGGCCACCCTTTGCTTCTGCCCTCCTGAAAGCTCATTCGGCAAATGGTTTGCCCATTGGGCCAGCCCAACTTTCTCCAGGTATTCCATCGCTTTCTGGTTACGTTCTTTTCTAGCAACATTCTGGTAATACAGCGGAAGGGCTACATTATCCAGAGCGGTTTTATATCCGATCAGATTGAAGGACTGGAAAATGAATCCCAGAAACCGGCTTCTGTATTCTGCCGCTTTTACTTCAGACAAATGTTCGATCGGCACGCTATCCAGTTCGTAGATCCCGGAATCTTTTTCATCAAGAATACCGATGATATTCAGAAGTGTGGATTTTCCGGATCCGGAACTTCCCATGATCGAAACAAACTCCCCCTCGGAAATGCTGAGATTGATTCCCTTGAGTACGTGCAGTTTGCTCTTTCCCGTGTCGTACGATTTGTGTAAATCCTGAATTAGTAACATGAAGTGATGTTATGTTTTATATTCAATAAGTAGGTACATTTTTTAATTTGTTACGGCGAATGGAAATTTCTTTCCATAAATTAATGTTTAACAAAATAATCCTTTATTTATAAGGCTTTATACTTTTTTGTTTAATAAAAATTCTGTAATATCCCCTATTTCTCCGTGATAAAGGTTTGGAAGTCAATATCTAAAGGCTTTCCGTGCAAATGTGGAAAACTTTTACTGTTAAAACTCAACGAATTAGTGTTTTGCCCTTTCAATTACAGTTCTTGTTTTCTAACTTTGTACATAAATGGTCCGGGATCTATAACAGTTTTGATTGTGAATAAATTTTACCAATAAGTAACTATCAGTCAACTACTTGTTTATTTCAAGCGACTTTTCCACACTGATCCGATTAATTAAATATAAAGACATTTTAACATGGGAGTTTTTGATAAGAGAGTAAGTTACAAGCCATTTGAATACCCTGAAGTTCTTCAGTTCGTAGAGGCGATCAACAAATCGTTCTGGGTACATTCCGAAGTGGATTTTACTGCAGATGTTCAGGATTTTCATTCGCAGCTGGAGCCGCATGAAAAACATGCTGTGAAAAATGCGCTTTTGGCGATTGCACAGATTGAGGTGTCTGTAAAGACCTTCTGGGGAAATCTATACACGCATCTTCCAAAACCTGAATTCAACGGGCTGGGTTCTACCTTCGCCGAATGTGAATTCCGTCACTCAGAAGCCTATTCCCGTCTTCTTGAGGTGTTGGGATATAATGATGAGTTCCTTAACGTTGTTGAAATTCCTGCTGTAAAAAGCAGAATCGAGTTTCTGGGAAATGCCCTGAGACATGCCAATTCCGCAACACCTAAAGAATATGTTTCGGCTTTACTGCTGTTCAGTATCCTGGTAGAAAACGTATCGCTTTTCTCTCAGTTTGCCATTATCCTTTCTTTCACAAGGTTCAAAGGATTCATGAAAAACGTTTCCAACATTATTGCCTGGACCTCCATTGACGAACAGATCCACGCCAATGCCGGAATTTTCCTGATCAACAAAATCAGGGAGGAGCAGCCGGAACTTTTAACCGACAGTGATATAGAAGACATTTATACTTTGGTGGATGAATCTATCGAAAGAGAAGGCGATATCCTGAGCTGGATCTTCGAATTAGGCGAAATAGACCATGTTTCTAAAGAAGACCTTTTGAATTTCATGAAATACCGTGTTGATGACAGCCTTAAGAAAATCGACATGCAGCCGAGGTACAATGTTACTGCCGAGCAGTACAGACCAATGGTTTGGTTTGAAGAAGAGGTTTTCGCTAATTCTATGGATGATTTCTTTGCGAAAAGACCGGTGGATTATACGAAGCACGATAAGAGTATTACAGCGAACGATTTATTCTAAATGAATAAATCATGATAAGGCACTGGTCTCTACAAATATCATGTTAGCCTACCGAATCATTAAAAATTTACTTTAAAGCAACGAAATTCCTGAGCCGTAAAACCGTTCGGGAATTCGAAAATATACAACAACTATGGACGAACAGAACAACAACATATGGTGGCTCAATGAAGAGTCTGAGCAAATGCTGAACAGGGGCTATTTGCTGAAAGGGGAAACGGTAGACGGTGCCATTGACCGGATTACCACTGCTGCGGCAAAGAGATTATACAAGCCGGAGCTTCAGCCAGCTTTCAAGGAAATGATCACCAAAGGATGGATCAGTTTCTCGTCGCCGGTTTGGGCCAATATGGGAACCCAGAGAGGGCTTCCAATTTCATGTTTCAACGTGCACATTCCGGACAGCATCGAAGGTATTACTCACAAAATGGGTGAGGTGATCATGCAGACGAAAATCGGGGGTGGAACTTCAGGGTATTTCGGAGAGCTCCGTAACCGTGGAACAGCGGTAACGGACAACGGTAAATCTTCAGGCGCGGTTTCTTTCATGAAATTATTTGATACGGCAATGGATGTTGTTTCCCAGGGCGGTGTAAGAAGAGGAGCTTTTGCTGCTTACCTGGACATCGACCACGGGGATATTGAAGAATTTTTATCGATTAAAGATATCGGAAGCCCGATCCAGAACCTGTTTACCGGAATCTGTGTACCGGATTACTGGATGCAGGATATGATCGACGGCGATATGGATAAGCGTAAAATCTGGGCAAGGGTATTGGAAAGCCGCCAACAGAAGGGGCTTCCTTACATCTTCTTTACGGATAACGTAAATAGAAACAAGCCTCAGGTATATAAGGATCTCGGGCTGACGGTAAACGCAAGTAACCTTTGTTCCGAAATCATGCTTCCTTCCACAAGGGAAGAATCTTTCATCTGCTGTCTGTCTTCCATGAACCTGGAACTGTATGATGAGTGGAAAGATACCGATGCCGTAAAACTGGCCATCTACTTCCTGGATGCCGTATTGTCCGAATTCATTGATAAGACGGAAGGCAACTATTACCTTCAGGGTGCAAGAAACTTCGCCATGCGTCACAGGGCTTTAGGTTTAGGGGTTTTAGGATACCATTCTTACCTTCAGAAAAATATGATCCCGTTTGAAAGTTTTGAAGCAACACAGTTCAACGCAAGGGCTTTCAGGCTTATCAAAGAACAATCTGAACAGGCTTCAAGAGAGCTTGCAAACATCTATGGGGAACCGGAAATACTGAAAGGATACGGATTGAGAAATACCACGACGATGGCTATTGCTCCTACGACATCAAGTTCTGCGATCCTGGGACAGACTTCTCCGGGAATCGAACCGTTTGCATCCAACTATTACAAAGCCGGGCTTGCCAAAGGAAACTTCATGCGTAAAAATAAGTATCTGGCTAAATTGCTTGAAGCAAAAGGGCTTGACAATGAAGAAACATGGAGAACCATCATGTTGAATCACGGTTCGGTACAACATTTGAAGGAACTAACCGATGAAGAGAAAGCAGTGTTTAAAACCTTCAAGGAAATTTCTCCGATGGAAATTATTTCCCAGGCTGCCCAAAGACAGCAGTATATCGATCAGGCGCAGTCCCTGAACCTGCAGATCCCTTCGACAATGCCTGTGAAAGATGTAAACTACCTTTACATCGAAGCATGGAAGAAAGGTGTAAAAACCCTTTATTATCAAAGAAGTTCTTCTGTTTCTAAAGAAATGATGGTAAATTTTGTTACCTGCACAGCTTGTGAAGCATAAGACTTTCAAATAATAAACAATACATATTCACTTCGGCACGCTTTTTAGCGTGCTTTTTTATGGCCAGATATATATAAAAATTGCATAGTGCTGTGAAAACAATTTCTGTAAGTTTTATCTTATATTTGTTCAGCCGCCTAATCAAAAAAACATCCAGTTATGAAATTCGGAAAAGTGGAAGACCCTTCAAAGATTAATTTTACATTGCCTAAAGACCATCCGCGAACACAGGAAATTTTAAGCCGGAATACAGAAGGGCTTGAGAATATTTCAGTCGGGGCGGCCAAGTGGACCAAAAGCGAAATGAAAGGATTCTACCCGAAAGGTACGAAAGACGAACTGAAGTACTATTCTACCCAGTTCAATTCAATTGAGCTTAACGGTACATTTTACGGAATGCCGGCTCCGGAACAGATTCTTACCTGGAAAGACAAAACGCCCGCAAACTTCAAATTTTTCCCTAAAATCACCAGTACGATTTCACACTACAGGCGGCTGATTGACGTTACGGATCATGTCACGCAGTTTGCCACCTCCGTCCTGAATTTTGAAGAAAAACTGGGCATGGTCTTTCTACAGCTTCATGATAATTACCAGCCAAAAGATTACAGCAGGCTCGAAAAGTTTGTAAAAGAATGGCCGAAAGAAGTTCCGCTGGCGATCGAGCTCAGAAATAGCGAGTGGTATAACAACGAGGAAATTTTCAATATAACCTGTGACCTTTTTGAAGAACATCAGATCACTAATATTATTGTAGATACGCCCGGCAGAAGAGATATGCTTCATATGCGGCTTACCACTCCCACTACTTTCATCCGTTTTGTGGCAGCCGGTACGGAAATAGACCTTACACGGCTGGATGAATGGGTAGAACGGCTTACGGCCTGGAAAAAAGAAGGCCTGCAAAATATTTATTTTTTTGTCCATCAGGGTTTCGAAAAAGACAGTCCTCTGTTAGCGTCCTATCTCGTCAAAAAACTCAATGAAATCTGGAAAACAGACCTTCACATCCCAAAAATGGCAACGGAAAGCATCGGAAGTCTGTTTTAGAAAATTAAGACTTTAAATTTTATTCGCTAATTAGTGAAATAAATTACATCAAAAGCTACCACTTTAACGAAGATAATCCACTTTTTTAACTATTAAAAAAATTCCGTGCAATTCTGTATTCGTATTTTTATAATCAGTACATTAGGAAAATATATCCCGTTAAGGGGAATGTTTAACAATTTATTGAAAAGCAATGGAAAATGAAATCTGCACCATCAGCATCGCCACTAACTGGCTGGGCGACGAATATACTTTTTATGAGGACCATAAAATAAAAAGAACGTATGACAGCAACAGCTTGAGTTCCGATAAAACCGAGTGGCTTGAGCAGAAACAGATTAGTAAGCAGAATAAAGATAAATTGGTGAAGAACTGCCCGGAAGAATTCAAGGAGACGGTTATGCTGATTCTGGATTATCCTTAAACAGCGGAAGACTTTAACGTTAAAGCCCGGAAGGGGAAAACTGGAGGCTGGAAGCCTCTTAAACGTTAAAATAAATCAGATTATCTAAATATAATTCCAGCCAAGTATAGAACAGGCCGGAATTCATTATTTACGTTTTCTCGTCAGCAATACAAGATTGAGAAACAACAGCAGGAAATCCAGGGTTACCCAGATGCCCACCTTTGTATTTTCATAATTGTAGGCTTCTACCTGCTTTTTGGCAATCTCCGAAAGTTTCACACTCTGGTTGATATAGTTATTGATCTCAATGATCTGGTCGATGTTCTTATTCGGAACGGCGTGCTGGGAAAAATATACCAGGTTTTTTTTTCCAAGATATCCTACGATCCAGTATTCATCGGATCTATCCATTCTCAAATATTCAATTCTGTAGTATTCTGAACGGATATTGCCGATATGCTTGGTTTCAATTGCCTTTCCGGCTTCAGGATCGTTGAGATTGATCACATAAAAATCGATAGGCTGCGGAAGTTTGTTGATGACCTGCAAAGCTACAGAATCCTGCACGATTCCCACCGAGCTTCTTTTAATAAACCAATAGGTAAAAAAAGAAATGGAGAAAACGAGCGTGAGGATCCTGAAGATCTTCGCCCATTCCGCGCCCCTTCCCTTCTTTATTTTGAAAAGAATAAGGGAAAAAACCAATGCCCAGAAAATAAGCAGGACCATAAATACCATACTGCAAAGATACTTATTTAAAAGGGTTTATCGGGAATGCTAGTCAACATTCCATTCTTTATAGAACTGATCGAGGAATTTCAGCATAAAACCGTGTCTTTCCTCTGCCATTTGCTTCCCTTTTTCCGTATTCATCAGATCTTTCAGCAGCAATAATTTTTCATAGAAATGATTGATGGTTGTCCCGTTTGATTTCTTGTATTCTTCTTTGGACATATTCAGTTTAGGTTCAATATCCGGATCATACATCAGGTTGTTTTTAAAGCCTCCGAAGTTGAATGTCCTGGCAATTCCAATGGCCCCAATGGCATCGATTCTGTCTGCATCCTGTACGATTTTAAGTTCAACCGGGAGATCCTGCGGAACCTCGTCCCTGTTCTTAAAGGAAATATTTTTAATGATGAATAATACCTGCCCGATGACCTCTTCCGGAACCTGCTGGCTTTCCAGAAATACCCTGGATACTTTCAGAGCAATGGTTTCATCCCCGTTATGGAACTTCGGATCAGCAATATCATGCAGCAGGGCAGACAGTTCCACCACTTCTTTATTACATTTTTCCGTTTCGGCAATTTTTTCAGACAGCTTCCACACCCTTTCGATGTGAAACCAGTCGTGTCCCGCTTCTGCACCTTTCAATTTTTCTTTTACAAATTCTACCGTGTTTCCGATCAGTTTATTCATCTTATCAATTCGTTTAAAATAATGTCCCAAAGATTTTTATTATAGCTCCTGAAAAAATTGACGTGGCCGATTTCTCCCTGCTCAGATTCTGAAGTTTTAACTAATCTATATACAGGTCTGAGGTTTGGATACGTATTATTCAGCAGGCTTTTTACCCCTTTTTCCGTCAGCCATCCGTCATCTTCTGCCCGGATGACCAATACACGCTGTTTCAGATCTTTAGAATAGTCCTCTGTTTTTTCCAGCAACCGGTTGGTTGATTTTCTGTTTAAAATTAAGGTTCTCCAGTCAGATGCGCAATTTTTCGGGAGACTTTCTCCGAGTCCGAACCACTGCGCAGGAAAATATCCCAGCAATCCTGTGGTTAAAGGCTGAATAATTCCAAATCCCAGGAGGGCTTCTACTTTGGTCCTGAATTTTAAATTCCCGATGAAAGCATTCTGTGTCCCGACAAAAACAAATTCGTCAAAGATCCCCGAGCCCTCATTCATTCCCATGATTAAAGCACCTACTGAATGGCCGAGAACATATTTTTTGTAGTTGTTAAAATGAATTTTAATATAATCGGTTACTGCTTTATAATCCATAGCTCCCCAAACCCTCATTGAAGCTTTAAAACCTCTCATACGGGCAGGTTTGGAAGAACCGATGCCGCGGTAATCATAAGTAATAACGGTGAACCCTTTTTGCGAAAAGTAACTGGCAAATAAAAAGTAAAGCTGCTGTTTTACGCCTGTAGCCGAATTGATGAGCAACAGTCGGCCATTGCTTTTTTCAGGCAGAAAAAGATGAGCCGTAATTGAAAAACGGTCCGGTGTCGTAAGTTTTAACTCTTTCATAAGTAAAAGAAAAAATCCACTATAAAAGTGGAAATTTTACATTTTATATTTAGGTTTTATCCTGTTTTTCGATATGCAGCAAATACTTTAAAGAAAATCCGACACTCTCGGAAGCCCGGTCTGGGAACCTTTTTTACCGGAAACCCTGGCGGAAACCTCATTCCCGAATTTTACACAATCTTCAATAGGATTTTCATGACACAATGCTACCGCAAACCCTGCGGTAAATGCATCACCCATTCCCATTTTATAGACGGTTTTATCTTTATCATTTCTGCAGTACTTCATTTCCGTGCCGTCAAAATAAACGGTGGAATTAATATCATCTCTTACGAAAACTTTGTTAAAGTACTTTTTAAGGATTTCTTCCCTCTGTTCTTCTCCAAAAACGATGTGCAGCTCGTTGCTTTTTACAATGATAAAATCTACATTGTCAAT
The DNA here is from genome assembly GCF_008329705.1 of Chryseobacterium sp. SN22. Classification (GTDB taxonomy): domain Bacteria; phylum Bacteroidota; class Bacteroidia; order Flavobacteriales; family Weeksellaceae; genus Chryseobacterium. The sequence goes on from NZ_VTSX01000002.1 coordinate 18,036, forward strand.
CACCTCATTGCTTAATGGCTGGGCCGGAGAAGCATAAAGCCCTACTTTTTTACGGTATTTTTTGGCTTTCCGTGCAGCGTACTCGACCACTTTCATAGAAACTTCCAATTGGAGAAGAATAAGTTCTGCAGTATGGAAATATTTATCTGCCGCTTCCACATGCTCGATGCTTAAATAATTATTGGCAGCAGGAACCACCACAATTGCAGAGCTTCCGTCTGACGTAGTAACATAAGCCGTTCCCGTTGCTTCCTGGTCGGTTTCAAATACAAAGCCTACATTTACCCCTTCATTTACCATGTTTCTCATGATCTGCTGACCCAGAGGATCCATACCCACACAGCCTACAAAATATACGCTGGCTCCCAGCCTTGCGGCAGCAACTGCCTGGTTGGCCCCTTTTCCTCCAAAATAACTTTCGGAATTGTAGGCCATGACCGTCTCATTCTGGCAGGGAACTTTTTCTGTTTCTAAAACAAGATCGATCGAAGAGCTTCCTACAACGATGATTTTCGGCTGTTCTGAGGAAAAATTCATTGAGTTTTAATTAGCTTTTTATTATTTTGTGATTCGGACAAATTTATCATCTCGCGGCTGTGTTTCAAAGACAATTAACGTTAATTAACTAATTTCGATAAATTCAGTAACGATTTTTACCGGTGCGCCATTTCTATCATAAGCAATATAGCTTGCATAAAAGCCTTCACCATATCCGGTTTCAAAGGCAAAAATGGTTCCAGGATGCCGGTCTGACGGTTTTAAAAAAGCAAACTGGTCGATGGCTCCATTCTCATCAAAAAAATATTCATGAAAAAATTCTTCATAAATCCCCATAAAGTCTACACCTTTGCTACGGTACAGCCGCTGTTCCAGATCATTCAGGGCATTCTGCGTATCGGCATCCATAAAGCAGCCCATGCCGCTTTCCACAGGATACCCGAATATTTCCCCTTCTTGCAGATCTTTTATATGCTGCCCTTCCGTTACAGCCAGTTTCCAGTCTGCCACCTCCGCATTGCTGAAAATAATCTCGGTATAAGCCACGCAATTGCTTTCCCGTTCTTTATGCAGTAAAACAGAAAAATCCCCTTTCGGAAATTTTACGGTAAACGGATTCATATCGCTGGTGATTACAGGATCACAGGCCACAAGCTTTCCGCTGGACAGATAAATTTTCCCGACTTCGAAGCTTTCCAGCAAAGGATTTTCAACGAAGTTTTTAGAAAATAGTTTTTTTATGTTTTCTATATGTGTCATTTAATTTTAATTAATCTGCATGTCTCAAAGCAATAGCTTTCTGGATAACATAAATTTTAGGCAATATTATAAATCTTACAGGTATTACCAGCTGCTGTTTTCTGCAGAAATTTTAATCAGGCCTTCCTTGTAGGGTCTACTGATCTGCTTTATCCTGTTTTCCAATATTTCCCAGCTTTCTTCGGAATAGGAACGCAAAACAGCGTTTAATTCGGCTTTATTGCTGTTCACATATTCCACCGGAACCGGAAAAAAATCGTTCCAGTGAGGGGTACAGCTTGAAGTCCCTTCATACAGGGCAACGGTCCCGATTCTCTCGTTCAGCATACCTTTTCCTTTGTAAGGCACGATCTTTATCACCGGATAGCTTCCGGCAAATCCTTTTGACAGGTCGGTTGCAACGGCAATCAGTTTGGGATTTTCCGAAACCACAATTCCACCTTTGGAATCTCCGTAGGCAAAATGCTCTCTTTTTCTTCTCCAGTACAAATAATTGATTACAAAAAAGATGACCGAAGATAATCCTCCCCACAACAAGGAAACCTCACAAGCAATAACCAACGAAGCCAATAGAGGAATCAGCAGCAAAACGGATTTATGCATGTACCTCATCAACACGAAAGGCATTATCCGTACGCTTCCCGGATTGGAAGCTACGGTATCACTATCTAATGTAAAAATGCCTCTGTCGTCTTCCATTAATCTACTGCCGGTTTAAAAATTTACAGGCTTTTCAGTTTTTCTTCCAGAATCGCGATTTTATCCATCGCATCTTTCTGTTTTTTACGTTCTACCTCTACGATTTCCGGTCTGGCATTCGCTACAAACTTTTCGTTGGACAGCTTTTTATCTACGGAAATCAGAAACCCTTTCAGATATTTTACTTCTTCTTCGGTCTTTTTCTTTTCTTCTTCCAGGTCTAAGTTCTCACTTAACGGAATTGAAATTTCCGTAGCTCCTACCAGGAAGGTAAAGCTTGGCTTATCGGTCTTTGTTCCGAAGTGAATTTCTGAAACGTTGGCCAGTTTACGGATAACGGCTTCATTGGCAAACTCCGATGCATTCGTATAAATTTCAGCGGTTTCCCTCGGGGAAATCCCTTTAGTCTGACGGTAATTCCTTACCCCGGAAATGAATTCCGATGCCGTCTCGAAGTTTTTAATGATTGTCTCATCAAATGCTTCCGCTTTTTTCTGCTGGGCAATAATCAGGGCCTCCTCCATACTTCTCTCAGAAATCGTCTGCCACAGTTCCTCTGTTAAGAAAGGCATAAACGGATGAAGCAGTTTCATCAGTTCTTCAAAAAGCTCAACCGTTTTGTTGTAAACTTCTTTGGAAATCCCGTCACCGTAGTTCGGCTTGATAGCTTCAAGATACCAAGAACAGAAATCATCCCAGATCAGTTTATAGATCAGATGCAGCGCATCGGAAATCCTGAATTTATCAAACTGATCGTTGATCTCAACGATGGTTTTATTCAATTTGTTTTCAAACCATTCGATGGCCTGAGTTTCTGTAGAATTTGCCGGCTTATCTTCATGATTCCAGAGATTGATTAATCGGAATGCACTCCAGATTTTAGACATAAAGTTTCTTCCCTGCAACATCAGATCTTCATCAAAAAGAAGGTCATTTCCTGCTGCAGAACTTAATAAAATTCCTACACGAACGCCATCAGCTCCGTATTTATCCATCAGTTCCAGCGGATCCGGTGAATTTCCCAAAGATTTTGACATCTTTCTTCTCTGCTTATCTCTTACGATTCCCGTAAAATAAACATTTTTAAACGGAACTTCTTTCCGATATTCCAGGCCGGCCATGATCATCCGGGCTACCCAAAAGAAGATGATATCGGGACCGGTTACCAGGTCCGACGTCGGGTAATAATAATTGATGTCTTTATTCTCAGGATCAAGTAATCCGTCAAAAACCGACATCGGCCAAAGCCATGAGGAGAACCAGGTGTCCAGCGCATCTTCATCCTGTTTCAGGTTTCCTGCTGTCAGCTGATCATTACCGGTTTTTTGCTTTGCAAGTTCCAATGCTTCCTCAATGGTTTCAGCTACTACGAAATCGTTTTCGCCGTCACCATAGTAATAGGCAGGAATCTGCTGCCCCCACCACAACTGGCGGGAAATATTCCAGTCGCGGATGTTTTCCATCCAGTATTTATAGGTATTCTTAAATTTTTCAGGATAGAATTTTACCTCGTCATCCATTACAACATCCAGAGCAGGCTTCGCAATCTCAGACATTCTCAGGAACCACTGAACTGAAACTTTAGGTTCGATCACCGCACCTGTCCTTTCGGAAGTTCCTACTTTATTTACATAATCTTCCGCTTTCAGCAAAAGACCTTTTTCTTCCAGTTCTTTTGCGATCTGTTTTCTTACGTCAAACCTGTTTTTCCCGGCGTAATGCAATCCGTGATCATTCAGATTTCCATCGTCATCCAGAGCATCGATCATCGGAAGATTGTGCTTCTTTCCGATTTCATAATCGTTTACGTCGTGCGCCGGCGTGATCTTCAGAGCTCCTGTTCCGAATTCGATATCTACATATTCGTCTTCGATTACCGGAATTGTTCTGTTTACAATCGGTACGATTACTTTTTTCCCTTTCAGGCGGGCATATCGCTCATCATTCGGATTGATGCAGATGGCCGTATCGCCGAAAATGGTTTCCGGTCGGGTGGTTGCCACGGAAAGGAATTCTTCCGAACCTTCAACAGCATATTTAAGGAAATATAATTTTCCGTTCTGTTCTTTGAAGATTACCTCTTCATCCGAAATGTTGGTTTTGGCTTCCGGGTCCCAGTTTACCATCCGGTATCCGCGGTAAATCAGCCCTTTGTTATAGAGATCCACAAAAGATTTAATTACCTGCTGGGAAAGTTTCGGTTCCATCGTAAAACGGGTTCTCTCCCAATCACAGGAACAGCCCAGCTTTTTCAGCTGCTCCAGGATGGTTCCGCCATATTTATCGGTCCAGTCCCAGGCATGCTTCAGGAATTCTTCACGGGTGATATCAGACTTGCTGACCCCTTCCGATTTCAGTTTGGCAACTACTTTCGCTTCCGTAGCAATGGAAGCGTGATCTGTTCCCGGCACCCAGCAGGCATTAAAACCCTGCATTCTCGCACGTCGGACCAGAACATCCTGAATGGTATTGTTAAGCATGTGCCCCATGTGCAAAATCCCCGTTACGTTTGGCGGAGGAATTACAACAGTGTACGGCGGCTTATCATTCGGTTCTGAGTGGAAGTATTTGTTTTCCAACCAGTAATTGTACCACTTCTGTTCTGTTTCCTGTGGATTGTACTTTTCTGAAATCTGCATAAATTCTGTTTCTTTACTTTACAATTTGCAAAAATAGTCTAAAGAAAAAAAATTTTAAGTATGAATTAAAATAATTTTTAACTTTGTTCCCGAAATTTATCTAACAACATATTTAACATTCAAGAATATGAAAAAATTAATCGCAGGAATTGCATTATTCGGAACATTCGCTCTTGCATCTGCACAAACGATTACGTTTGACAAAACTACCTTCGACTACGGTACTGTAAAACCTAGTTCAGACGGTATCCGATTTTTCACCGTAACCAATACCGGTGATAAGCCTCTTATCCTTTCAAACGTAAAAGCATCTTGCGGATGTACAACGCCTGAATTCAGCCAGGATCCTATTATGCCGGGAAAATCTGCTAAAATTAAGGTAGGATACAATACGGCGATCAATGGTGGTTTCAACAAAATGATCGAGGTATTCTCCAATGACCCGGTGAACAGCAGAAGCGTAATCTATATCAAAGGAAATGTAGATCCGAATGCCCCTGAACCGAAGCCATTGACTCCGGAGGAGCTTAAAGCTAAGGAAAAGGCTGAGAAAGCTGAAGCAAAGGCTGCCGCTAAAGCGGCAAAAAAGTCAGCTAAAGCTGCTGCGAAATAATACATTTCTACTACAGATAAAAAAACCGTCTCCGAAAGAGGCGGTTTTTTTGTATATTTAGGTAAGAGAAACCGGATACCGGAGGATGGAAGCTGGAGAGATCATGAATTTAAAATAGCATTGACCTTGACCAGATCATTTGATATTTAAGGCTGCCTGTTGTGATATGGAGAGAAGAACTTCCGGCATCCAGCTTCCCTCTTCCAGCCTTTTGGCATGATTTCCAGTACACATTAATCTTTAAATAAAATATGAATACCAATTTTTCAGATGACTTTTTAATCAAAGGGAAATTTTCAATAAAAAAAACAGCAACGGCATATAAAGGGAAACTGACCAAAGAAGAAGGTGCCCAGTTGCTGATTCGGGAAAAGGAAAAGCTTCGTGAACTGCAGGAACGGTTATATTCGGATGGAAGTCAATCGCTTCTCGTCGTGCTTCAGGCAATGGATGCAGCAGGGAAAGACAGCATGATCGAACATGTATTCGGTGGGGTGAATCCGCAAGGCTGCAACGTGACAAGTTTTAAGACCCCTAGCTCCAGAGAATACTCCCATGATTTTTTATGGAGACATTATCTTGCGCTTCCCCCAAAAGGAATGATTGGGATTTTTAACCGTTCGCATTATGAAAGCGTACTTGTCTGCAAAGTGCATCCCGAATATAATTTAAACGAAAAAACCTGGAAATCCGTGGAAGATTTTGATGGTAAATTCTGGGAAAACCGGTATGAAAGCATCAGGAATTTTGAGAAGCACCTGGCACAAAACGGAACGACCATCATAAAAATCTTCCTTCATGTATCCAAAGACGAACAGAAAAAGCGACTTCTGGACCGTATAAATGAGCCTGATAAAAACTGGAAATTTTCTTCTGCGGACCTTCCGGAGCGTGCTCTTTTCGATCAATATATGGAATGCTATGAGACCGCGATCAATGAAACTGCCAAAGACAATGCACCATGGTATGTACTTCCTGCAGATAATAAATGGTTTGCCCGGATTGCAGCGATCCAGATTATTATTGATACCCTGGAAAAGATGAATCTGAAATATCCTGAGCTCTCGGAAGAAGAAAAACAAGGCCTGGAAGAATCAAAAAGAATTCTGGAAAGCGAGTAACCGCTTATCATTTTAAGGAATAAAACAACATTTAAATAATTGCATTTCATAAAATACACCATTTGGTGAAAAAAATTAATTATGTATTGAATAATTGATTATATTTATGAGAAATTAAATTTAACCAACCAATCATTGAATTTTAATTATGAAAAAGCAATTATTACTATCCGTTTTTATTGTTTTAGGTTTCTCTTCCTGTTCTAATGAGAATACGCTCATCAACACGGCCGAAAGTATGAAAACGCCGGAAATGCAGGCTTATGACAGAGCTTTCAGAAGCCTGGGAGAGCCGCAGAACCGTCCTAACGAAGAAGAAAGAAAAAGTAAAACCGCTGAATTGAGTGACCGCAGAAAAGCCTTGCTCCTGCCTGCCTGTAAAGATCTGGTCCTTTCAACAGGTATTTCGGAAGCACAGCTGATAAAACAGACCAATGGGGATATGAGTGCCATTATTGTCTGGGCTACCAAAATTTACCAACAGAAAAACAGCGAAATCGCAGGTAAATTAAAGTCTCAGCATTAAACCTGTTTTAAAGCATGAAATAGTTAACTAAAGCTGCTTATGCTTATTTAATCTTTAACCTTTACTCGATTTAAAACAATTTTTATGAAAAAAACAATATCGGCTCTGCTGTTATCCTTAGGAGCTTTCTGCTATTCACAAAGCTCAGTGTTTGTTATGAACAATTTCAATACGCATTTTGATGCCGTAGGGCGGTTTTTCACCTCAAGACCGGTTGCCGGCAATCCTCTTGTTATGTTTGCCGCACCCAATGCCGGCTACGGAACCTTTACGATGCCTTCCGGTATTTATCACAAGTATGGAAGTTTTGACACGTCCAGCGGCTTGGGCAATATTATGGATATCGATACCTGGTATGTGAGTGATTATACCAATCCCGCAAATTCAGGAACCTATAGTTATAATGATCCTTTTATTACTTCTGTTATGGTACCCAATAATCAATGGGCTGGCTTTATTTTCCAGCTTCAGGATATTTCCTCGGGAAATATGTACGATTATTTCGAAGTTGGGGATCCTGCTGTAGCGGGTACTGCAAATATTACGGTAAATCCGTCACAAACGGGTTCCACTTCCGGAGTATTTGCAGAATGGTTTACCATTACATCGGGACCGCAACCTGTAACTTACTTTAATATTTACTGATAAAAAAAGCGGAGACTGTTCTCCGCTTTTTTTACCTGAAATTTCAGATAAATCACGAGAAAATCTATAAGCCGGATTTTGTACTTCTAAAGAAGTGCCTGTTATTTATCTGCGTGGTACATTGCTGCACCACTTGAGCTGATTACCCCTCGGCTTTCAGAGCGAGCCGCCCCTATTTTCATTGCTGAAAAGAACCGATATACTTATCATTGCACCACAAAGAGTTTACCTGGTTTCACTACAGCCGAACTGTACATTCTTTCTGTTGCACTGGTCCTACCCTCGCGGGTGACGGATGTTATCCGCTTTGCTGCTCTACGGTGTCCGGACTTTCCTACCCTTACCGAAATAAGAATCAACAGGCCGATTTTCTCGTGGCTGCAAAGATACAAATTAGTTATGAGTTGAAAGTTATAAGTTATGGATCCTGTAAATTTTCACTAAATCTTACCATTCATAATTTATAATTCATAACCTTCAACAATTCCTACATTATTATTATCTTCGTGAAACCATTTATAACATCTGCATTGGCTTCAAAGGAAAAAGAATTTGCACAGCTTATCAAGGATAATCAGGGCCTGATTATCAAGGTTTCGCGGCTCTATACCAATTCCTTGGAGGATGAAGAAGATCTTTTCCAGGAAATTGTTTTACAGCTGTGGCGAAGCTACGATTCTTTTAAAGGAAATTCAAAGATTTCTACATGGATGTACCGGGTGGCCCTGAACACAGCCATTACCCTTTTCAGAAAAAAAAGCAAAAGCCTGCCTACCAATGAACTGGACATCAATCACGCTGATTTTATCGAAGATGATGATGAAAAGCAGCAGCAGGTATCACTTTTGTATACTGTGATCAAGACCTTGCCTAACGTAGAGCGGGCAATCGTGATGATGTACCTTGATGATCTGCCTTACAAGGATATTGCAGAAAACCTCGGGATCACCGAAGTGAATGCGCGTGTGAAAATGAACAGATTAAAGAAAACCCTTAAAGAACAGATGGAGAAATATGCCTGAATTCGATCTAGACAGTTTTAAGAAAACGTGGCAGGAGCAACCTGTTCAGCAGAAATACGGCAGCAATGAAATTCTTCAGATGCTCAACAGAAAGTCACGGAATTATGTGAAATATATTTTCTGGATCAGTGCAGCGGAATTCCTGTTCTTTACCCTGATCGGGCTGTTTTACATTATACAGGGAAAAGAAGCGAATTCGTTTCTTAATATTCTTGACAGGCTTGGGGTACAGAAAACCCCTGAACTGGAACTTACATTCGATAATATCTATCTTGTTCTGAAAATATTAAGCCTTCTGGTGACGGCTTATTTTGTCTACCGGTTTTACCTGAATTACAGAGGCATTAAGGTGGAAGAAAACCTGAAAAAATTCATTCTTAAAATTATACAGTTTAAAAGAACGGTTAATGCCTTTATTTTAATCAATATTGCCTTATTGGTTACGTTTACTTCTATTTTTACGGTATTCATCGTTTACATCCTGAACACCCAGAATATAGAGATCACCAATTCCACGCTGGCTGGTTTTATTGCCGGAACAGTGATCAGCACAGTCTTTACAGTACTGATGGTATGGCTTTACTACAGAGTTGTATACGGGATTATCATAAAAAAGCTCGACCGTAACCTAACCCAGCTCAGAGAGATCGATTCGCAGGAAATTTAGAAGGTAAAGCAGGAATATAAGATTTTATTGCTAATTTTATTTCACCAAATCTTTCATTCTATGCAATTATCTTATGTTCACGGGGCTTCCGATATTCCTTTATTAGGTGAAACCATCGGAAATAATTTTAAACGCACCGTTGAAAAATTCCCGGATCACGAAGCATTGGTCTGTGTACATCAGGATTACCGCGCTACGTATCAGGAATTCTATAATCAGACGACGGCAGTAGCCAAAGCTTTAATTTTTCTCGGAGCCAAAGCCGGCGACCGTATCGGAATCTGGTCAGCCAACCGGTATGAATGGGTCCTGCTGCAATACGCCACCGCCAGAATCGGGGTTATTTTAGTCAATATCAATCCGGCTTACAGAACCAGTGAACTGATTTTTGTGATTAACCAATCGGAGATCTCCCATCTGTTTTCTTCGCTGACCTTTAAATCCAGCGATTATAAAAAAATGATCGCGGATGCCCGCGAATTCTGCACTACCCTGAAATCAGAAATTTTCTTTGATGACAACTGGGAAGACTTCCTGAATACCGGACAGGAAATTTCCGACGATACCCTGCATAGTTTTGAAGAATATGTACAATTTGACGATCCGGTAAATATTCAGTACACCTCCGGAACGACAGGTTTTCCGAAAGGCGTGACGCTTTCCCACCATAACATTTTAAACAACGGGTATTTTATAGGTATCCGTCTCAAATACAGCGAAAAAGACAGGGTTTGCATTCCGGTTCCGTTTTACCATTGCTTCGGCATGGTGATCGGCAATATCTGCTGTACGACTCACGGCGCCTGTATGATAATCCCTAATGACAGCTTTGATCCTGAAATCACACTACAAGCTGTTTCAGATGAAAAATGCACGTCTTTATATGGGGTTCCTACAATGTTTATTGCCGAACTGGCAGTGAAAAATTTCGATACTTTCGATTTTTCAAATTTAAGGACCGGTGTGATGGCCGGCTCCGTCTGCCCGCCGGAAATTATGAAAAAGGTAGAAAGCCTGATGAATATTAAAGAAATGAGCATCTGCTACGGAATGACGGAAACGTCACCGGTATCTACCCAGACACTGATCGGAACACCTTTTGAAAAACAGGTAAACACTGTAGGAACAGTTCAGAATCATCTGGAAATAAAGATCATTGATAAGGATGGAAAGATCGTAAAGCGTGGAGAAGACGGGGAGCTCTGCACACGGGGATATTCAGTTATGCTGAAATACTGGAAAGATCCTGAGAATACCGGGAAAGTCATCGACGACGGGCGATGGATGCATACCGGAGACCTGGCGGTAATGGATGAGGAAGGATATATTACCATTTCCGGAAGAATAAAAGACCTCATCATACGTGGCGGAGAGAATATTTTACCGAAAGAAATTGAGGATTTCCTGTATGCCTATCCGAATATTTTAGATGTCCAGATCATCGGTGTGCCGAGTGAAAAATTCGGAGAAGACGTCATGGCCTGGGTAAAAGTGAGAAAAGGCTTTGAAGTAACTGAAGAAGAACTTTTACAATACTGCAACGGAAAAATTGCCCATTACAAAATTCCGAAATACTGGAAATTTGTGGATGAATTCCCGATGACCATCTCCGGAAAAATCCGGAAAGTGGAAATGCGGGAAGTTTCGATAAAAGAACTGGGGCTGGAAAACATAAAAGCTTAATATAGCGTTTATCAAAAGACAAAAAAGCATTTCAGATTGAAATGCTTTTTTGTTATACTTAAAGTTCTTTTCTTAATCTGGCAACCGGAATGTTCAGCTGCTCGCGGTACTTGGCAATGGTTCTTCGGGCAATGTTGTAGCCCTGCTCTTTTAAGATGACCACCAAAGCATCATCGGTAAGCGGTTTTCTTTTATTTTCCTTGCTGATGACTTCCTGAAGATGGGTCTTGATTTCTTTTGTGGAAACCTCCTCACCGTCATCATTCGTCAGACTGTCCGAGAACAGGTCTTTCAGATAAATGATTCCATTCGGTGTATCGGCGTACTTGCTTTTAACTACCCTTGAAATCGTTGAAATATCGAAACCGGTAATATCGGCTACATCTTTTAAGATCATCGGCCTCAATGATTTTTCGTCACCGGTAAGGAAATAATCTTTCTGGAATTTTACAATCGCAGTGATGGTCTGCAATAAAGTATTCTGACGTTGGTTAATCGCATCGATGTACCACTTGGCAGCATCCAGCTTTTGCTTGATGAATAAAGCCGCCTGTTTGTGCTCTGAAGAATTTTTATCATGTGAATACGTTGATAAAATATCTTTATATTCCTCCGACACTCTTAAGGTCGGAGCATTTTTGCTGTTCAGCATCGGGATTACCTGTCCGTCTTTTACCTGAATCACAAAATCCGGGATAATCTCCTGATTGATGGTAATGGTCTGGGTATCGAAGTTTCCGCCGACTTTCGGTGATAATTTTGAAATTTCATCCAAAGCATCACGCAGGTCTTCTTCCTCAATGTCGTATTTCTGAATGATTTTATTATAATGCTTATTGGTTAAAGCATCAAACTGATGCCTCAGAATATTGGCAGCCAGGGAAACAGCTTTATCGGAACTCACTTTTTTCTCGATCTGCAGCAAAAGACATTCCTGAAGTCCTCTTGCTCCCACGCCCGGCGGATCCAGTTTCTGCACATAATTTTCAAGAATATCCTCTACATTTTCCTTGGTCGTATAAATTCCCTGTGAAAACGCCAGGTCGTCAACAAGCGATTTGATTTCTCTTCTTAAATAACCATCAGTATCAAGATTCCCGATAATATATTCTGCAATTTTTTCGTCCTCTTCGCTGATGTTTACCAGGTGGATCTGCTCCAGCAGATAATCATACAACGACTGTCCTTCCGTTAAAAGGCTTTCGTTATCGAATTCCTCATCGTCTGAAGAATAATTGCTGGACGCGGTTTTATAGCTTGGTTCGTCGTCATAGAGATACTGGTCTACATCGAAATCCGTTTCAATACTTTCAGTTCCTTCGGTCTCATATGAATCTTCAAGAGTAGCATATTCATCTTCCTTAGAATCTTCTTTTGCAATTTCCAATGCCGGGTTTTCTTCTAATTCTCTCTCAAGTTCCTCCTCAAATTCCAAAGTGTGAAGCTGGATCAGCTTCATCAGCTGGATTTGCTGGGGTGCCAGCTTTTGCCCTAATTTAAGTTGTAAGTGTTGTTTTAGCATATTACTGGATGGTGTTTTAACATAACATATTCTACGAATTTAATAAAATATTTTGACAAAAATAAGTTTTAGCACGATTTTTGTATTCAATGCCACATAATAAGCTATTTAAAATAAACAGAAAAAGCCCTGAAGCATGATGGTCAGGGCTTTTTTGCATTTATATCTAAAATTACGACAGGAATAAAAAAATGGGGGAAATCGGGGGAAAAAGTAAAGTCTGATCTTTAAAAATCCAGATTTTTAGGATTTCGCCGATTGTCCTATAAAGCGGGAATTTCTACTGCATCTTTAGTGAGCCCGTAATAAATTGAAAAATTTTATCAATTAAGATAAATCATACGCTTTCTCAGAAATAAAACTCATGTCCGGATTTTCAGAGATCAGCTTCCGCTCCTTTCTTAATTTTTCGAATATTTTTCCGAAGGATCATGAACATTCCAATACATTAAAGTATCGGCAAAAGAATTCAGCACTTTTCTGGTCCATTTTATTTGAAACATTTATCCAGCCTTTCTTTAACTTCATCCTCAGTAAAAATCTCCGCGGTATGCCTGCCCAATACCTTCCAGCATTTTTTCTGTTCCATTCCGTAAGACTTGCCTCTTTATTGATATCAAACTGATGTTTAATTCTTTCAGAAGGGCTTCGGAAGATTGAGCAGGTTTTCATTTTTTCGTATGGAACGTAATGGTGCTCATTTGTCAATTTTTAGTAAAGTTAATAAAAAATCCTTCCGGTTTTCCAGAAGGATTTGATATGGTTTAAGCTTGCTTTTTAGAATTCGGCACTCTTCGGTGTTCTCGGGAAAGGAATTACATCCCGGATATTCGTCATTCCCGTTACAAAAAGCACTAGTCTTTCCAGTCCTAATCCAAAACCGGCATGTGGCACGGAACCGAATTTACGGGTATCCAAATACCACCAAAGCTCATGTTCGTCAACGTGCATTTCGGCCATTTTCTGCTTCAACACATCCAACCTGGCTTCCCGCTCGGAGCCTCCGATGATCTCGCCGATCCCAGGGAAAAGCACATCCATCGCCGCAACGGTCTTGTTGTCGTCATTCAGCTTCATGTAGAATGCCTTGATCTCTTTCGGATAGTCGAAAAGCACTACCGGGCTTTCAAAATGTTTCTCTACCAGGTATCTTTCGTGCTCAGACTGAAGATCGGCTCCCCAATTCTCAACCGGGTACTGGAATTTTCCTTTTTTATTTTCTTTTGAGTTTAATAAGATTTCGATTGCCTCGGTATAAGAAACCCTCTTGAATCTTTTAGCCACTACATTTTCAAGCTTTTCGATCAATCCTTCTTTCGCTCTTTCCTTTTCAGGCTTGGACTTCTGCTCTTCCGCAAAGCGCTTGTCTAAGAAATCAAGATCGTCTTTGCAGTTATCCAGCACATACTGGATCACGTATTTCAGGAAATCTTCTGCCAGGTCGATGTTGTCTTCCAGGTTATTGAAAGCCACTTCCGGCTCGATCATCCAGAATTCAGCAAGGTGTCTTGTTGTATTGGAGTTCTCCGCACGGAACGTCGGTCCGAAGGTATAGATTCTACCCAATCCCATGGCTGCCGTTTCGCCTTCCAGCTGTCCGGAAACGGTAAGGTTTGTTTTTCTTCCGAAGAAATCCTGGGAAAAATCGATATCGCCCTGCTCATCTCTCGGGATGGCGTTCAGATCAAAGTTCGTTACCCCGAACATTTCACCCGCACCTTCGGCATCAGCCCCGGTAATAACCGGTGTATTGATGTAAAAAAACTGGTTCTGATTGAAGAACGAATGTACGGCAAAGCTCACCGCATGACGCACTCTGAAAACCGCTCCGAATAAATTCGTCCTGAACCTCAGGTGGGCCTGGTCCCTTAGTGTTTCCAGTGAATGTTTTTTTGGCTGAAGAATGGTTTTGTCTCTTTCTTCCGTAAAGTTATCCCCTAAAATGGTAATTTTCTTTGCGACGATTTCAACGGCCTGTCCTGCTCCCTGGCTTTCCACCACTTCACCTACAATCTTTAGAGAAGCTGCCGTACTGATTTTATTAATAATCTCTTCGTCAAAATTTTCGAAATCAACAACAATCTGCAAATTATTAATCGTAGAACCATCATTAAGCGCAATGAAGCGATTCGCACGGAAGGTTCTTACCCAGCCGTAAACCGTGATGTCATGATGTAATACTTTCTTGTAATCCTGTAGGATTTCCTTAATGGTCTGCTTTTTCATTTGTTGATTAAAATTTTTGTGTAAAAATTAACGTTCGCAAAGGTACAAAAAACGTTTTAAGACTTAAATACTTCTGATGGTTTAATTTTCTTGTGTGAAAAATTTATTACAGGAACGGGATATTCCATATAATTAAAATACCATACGTTCCATAAAGCTGGTCATACTTTTGTTATTGAATAATGACAGACTTTACCTTATTACTTATGGTAGAATTCGCCAATTCCGCCAGTATGCTTGGGTATATTTTGATTGATGATGAAAAAACCTGCTGCGAAACGCAGAATTATTTTGAGCATCAGATTAAAAACTCAAAATCGATGAATACTTCCGGAAACCGGGACCGGAAAATATTTTTCAATAAAATGTATGAACAGATTGAAAATCTGGGAGAGAAATTAAGATAAGCCTATGGCTTTTAAGGCCAAAAGTTATTCGTCTTTCTTGGAAGGTACCAGAAAAACATCGATGAGCCCTTCAGGAAGCTGCATTTTGATGAAGCGTTCGTCACGGTCCACTTCAAGGATCCAGTCTTTGATCATCGGGATGACGACTTCTTTTCCTTCAAGATTCGTAACGAAATATACCTGCGCCGTCTGATCGTTTACGGACCGGATCACGCCACAGTCGTTGTCGTTTTCATCGAAAATGGTAAATCCGATGATTTCGTGATAATAAAACTGCTTGCCGGATAATTTCGGCAATGTGGATAACGGCAGATAAACGTCTTTTCCTAAAGACTGGTCTACGAGCGCTTCCGTGGAATTTTTGAAAGCAATATTCAGGGCATCCAGCTTGCTCCATGAGGATTTGGCAATAAAAAAAGGAACCAATAGTCCGTTGATTTCAACGAATATTGATTCCAGTTTATTGTAAAGCTCGGGTTGGTCGGTATCCAGTTTAAGGATAACGTTTCCCGCAAGTCCGTGTCTGCGTGTGATTTTTCCTAACAAATAGCAATCTTCTTTACGCATACCGGATTTTTCTTAAGCTTCAGTGTTTTCTTCTGTAGATTCAGCAGCAGCTTCTCCTTCCGCAGTTTCTTCAGCAGGTGCGTTTGCAGCTTCTTCAGCAGCTTTAGCATCGGCTTCAGCTTGTGCAGCAGCAGCAACTCTTGCTTCGTTTACTTTAGTTTCAGCATCCAAAGCCGCTTTCTTAGCATCAGATTTAGCCGTTGCCAAACCTTCTACTTTACCTTGTACTTTAGCATCTTTAGCTTCTACCCACGCAGCAAATCTTTTTTCAGCTTCAGCTTCGTCAAAAGCTCCTTTAGCTACCCCACCTTGTAAGTGTTTTTTGTAAAGGGCCCCTTTGTAAGAAAGAATAGCTCTTGCAGTATCAGTTGGCTGAGCACCGTTGTTTAACCACTTTACAGCAGAATCAACGTTCAAATCGATAGTTGCAGGGTTTGTAATTGGGTTGTATGTTCCTAATTTCTCGATGAATTTACCATCTCTTCTAGCTCTGGAATCGGCAACCACGATGTGGAAAAAAGGTCTTCCTTTAGATCCGTGTCTTTGTAATCTGATTTTTACTGACATAATGTTTGAATTTTACGGGAACTCGTCCCAGTTAAATATTTAAGAGTGCAAAGATAATAAAAAAGTTCAAAGTAAAAACACCCAGGTAAAAAGTTTTACACATTAGGCTATTTCTTTAATGAGCCGGGAACCTGCTCTCACTACTCGCTTTTTTCTTCTGCAAAGAAAAAGAGCTCAGACAGGCCGCTCGATCAGGGCTATTTTATTCCAGGTTTCCTAAGTAGAACAATCCCAGGCATTTCTGGTTTTCTTCAATGGTAAGGGATTCTTTAAGGTGGTCTACCAGCTTCGGGGAGCTCCAGTAACAGCCGATTCCGTTAGCGGTGCAGGTAAGGTACATATTCTGGACAGCCATCGATACTGCGGCAATTTCTTCCCACTCCGGAACCATCCCGCTGAAATTCACCACAATGGAAACCACAGCATCCGCTTTATTGATTTTGAAGCCAATATCGTTGTACTTTTTCTCTAAGAATACTTGTTCAGGCTGGGTAGCCTTGTAGATGGCCTGCATTTCAGTGGCAAGCTTAGCCTTTTCTTCTCCTTTGAAGGTTTTGAAACGCCAAGGTTTGGTTCTTTTATGATTGGGAGCCAGAGTCGCCGAATGTAAAATCTCATCCAGGATTTCCTGAGGAATTTCTGTATCCGTATAATCTTTCGGGAAAATACTTCTTCTTTGCTCTATGATTTCTTTTAAAACTTCTGCTTTATTCATGCAACAAAATTACAAAAAAGATGGAAGCCCGAAACGGGATGAAGGAAGTTTAATGTTTTGCTGGATGATGATGCCGGAAGATGAGTGCCGGAAGCCATAAGCTATTACAAAACCTCTACAATCTTCTGATGGATTTTATTCAAAGTAAATTCATCGCCGGGCTTCATGCCCATCATTTTTTTGGCCATCGGGCTTTCCGAGGAAATGGCATAGAACCGGTCGCCTTCAAAGAAAAATTCCCCTAAAGATACCGAAATATAAAACCGGGCTTTATTGGTGATCACCAGCGAACCCAGCTGCACCCTATCGGTAGAATTGTTCAGGACCTTGGCCATATTTCTCCTAAGGTCATGCAAAGCACCCAGCTGACGCTGCATCTGATAGATTTCTTCCTGCATTTCCTCTCTTATGCTGTCATATTTCGGGGTCTTTTTTATTTCGCGGCTTGCTTCAAGAGTAAACTCCATAAAATTTTTCAGCTTCTCAATTTTTCCGGCAATCACGTCTTTTACATAATTTCTTATGTTATTTTTCTCAAATACTATCTTCTCCATGTATCGAATCTTTAATATAAAGATAATATTTTTTAAATAATCTCTATTCAGCTTAACATAAAATAACAGTTTGATTTATTTTTTCGATTTTTAAAAATTATTTCTACATTTACAGCCTTAATTATAAAACTAAAATCATGTTTAAAGCACCATTTTCCTTTGATGGAAGAATCAGAAGACTGGAGTACGGATTGTCTTATCTTATTTACCTTGTATTCGCCCTTCCTTTCAATATTTATTTAAGAATGTCTGAAAATTCTTACGGCGGGCCTTCAGGAACCGTACTGGTGATCTTCTTTATCCTGCTTATTCCTTTCTTATGGTTTATGCTGGCGCAGGGCGCTAAAAGATGCCACGACCGCGGCAATTCCGGATGGTTTCAGCTGATTCCTTTCTATGGGCTGTGGATGCTGTTTGCAGACAGCGAAAACGGGCCCAATGAATACGGACCGAATCCGAAAGGCCAGGGAAATTACAATTCGATTAATGAAATCGGTAAAAAAGAAGCTTAATAAAAAGCCTTGTCTGCGGACAAGGCTTTCGTTTTATTTTTCAGCTAATTCTTTCAGATTACTGAGACCTTCTTCGTAGGATTTTCCCATCTGGTAATCCATCATCGGCCTCAGGATCTTCATCATGGCATCCTGCTCGGTATCCATGGTCCAGGTTACCTTCGTCGCATTTCCTTCCGGGGAAAGGATCATTTCGGACATTGCCTGTCCTTCAAACGGTTTTTTAAAAATCATTTCCGTTTTTTGCCTTTGGTACGGAACCAGTTCTTTGATTTCCTGGCAGCCCGCTCCTGCATCGTCATCTTTGCTTTCCCAGCAGTATTTATCTCCGACCTGTCCCGTCATTCCCGAATACACAAGCTTCATTCCGGGATCCAGTTTCATCCACGGATTCCATTGATTGAACGCTTTCATCGAACTGATCTGCTGCCAGACTTTCTTCTGAGGTGCATTGATGACCATCGATTTTTCATAATGATAATTTTTACCGAAAGCCAGCATGGCAATGACGGCGTATAAGACAATGAGAAGAATAACAGTACCGATAATTTTTAAGATGGTTTTCATAGTTACAGTATTTTATAAGTTAATTTTTAGAAGAATTTGATCCGGATGCTGTCAAATGTAATCAATTCCTGCACGTTACGGCTTTGCATATGACAAGATTATGCAATCCCGTCAATTTTGTCACATCATCCCGGTCAGGCACTATTTTTGAGCATTTTCGCTGTCGGTTCGGCAGAATCGTTACATTTACAGGAATTAAAAATTATCAGAAATGAAGATCTTAACAGAAAAATTCAATACTCCATATCATTCGGCACCCTTCGATCAGCTTAACAATGAAGATTACCTTCCTGCTTTTAAAGAACTGATTAAAAAGTCGGAAGAAGAAATTGATGCCATTGTCAACAATCCGGAAGTACCTACTTTTGAAAATGTAATTGAGGCACTGGCTTATTCGGGAGAGCAGCTGGATGTGGTTTCCAGCATATTCTTCAATCTGAATTCCGCAGAAACCAGCGATGAGCTGCAGAAAATCGCCCAGGAAGTTTCCCCGATCCTGACAGAATATTCTTCAAAAATTTCCCAGAACGAAGCTTTATTCAATAAGATTAAAAAAGTATACGACGAAAAGGAAAAATACAACCTCAACGGAGAACAGCAGATGCTTTTAAACGAAACTTACAAAGGTTTTGTAAGAAGCGGTGCCCTGCTGAATGAGGAAGACAAAGAAAAACTAAAGAAAATCAATATGGATTTATCTTTAAAGTCGCTCCAGTTCGGGCAAAATGTGCTGGCTTCGACGAATCATTATTTCAGGCACATTACCAATAAGGAAGACCTGGCAGGAATTCCGGAAGCGATCCTGGAACAATATGCCGAAGAAGCAAAAGAAAAAAACCTGGAAGGCTGGGTGGTAACGCTTCAGTATCCGAGCTATATCCCATTCATGACGTATGCGGAAAACCGGTCGCTGAGAAAGGAACTGGCATTGGCCAACGGTAAAAAATCTTTTGACGGCGGCGAGTTCGACAATCAGAATTTAATTAAAGAACTGCTTTCACTGAAACAACAGAAAGCAGAACTTTTAGGTTATGAGAACTATGCAGAATATGTGTTGGAGGAGCGAATGGCCAAATCTCCGGCAAAAGTAATCGATTTCCTGAATGAACTTTTAACCAAAGCACAACCTTATGCAGCCAAAGAAATCGAAGAGTTAAAAGCATTGGCAAAAGCCGACGGGGTTGATGACATGCAGGCGTATGACCACGCTTTTTATGCGGAAAAGCTCCGTAAAGCGAAATATGATTTAAATGACGAAGAACTGAAACCTTACTTCCCGTTACATCAGGTTCAGGATGCCGTCTTCGGTTTGGCAGAACAGCTTTTCGGACTGACTTTCAGCGAAAGAAACGACATTCCGAAATATCATGAAGAAGTAAAGGTATATGAAGTCCGGGAAACGGAAAGCCAGAAACCGGAAGCCTTTAAAGGATTGCTGTATGTAGACTATTTCCCTCGAAAAGGCAAAAGAGCCGGCGCCTGGATGACGAGCTATAAAAACCAGTACCGGAAAGGCGGTGAAAATTTGCGTCCGCATATCTCGATCGTCTGCAATTTCAGCAAACCCACAAAGGATACGCCAAGCCTGCTGACTTTCCAGGAAGTAACCACGCTGTTTCATGAATTCGGGCATGCGCTCCACGGGATGCTGGCCGATACGCAATACCCTACTCTTTCCGGAACTTCGGTAAAATGGGATTTTGTGGAATTGCCGTCGCAGTTTCTGGAAAATTTCTGCTATGAGCCGGAATTCCTGAAAACGTTTGCCAAACATTATAAAACCGGGGAAGTTTTACCGGATGAAAAAATAGAAAAAATTTCCCAGTCGAAAAACTTCATGGAAGGCTATCAGACGCTGAGGCAGCTTGGTTTCGGATTACTGGATATGAATTACCATACGAAAGTCGGAGATCTGGAGCGTAAAAGCATAAAAGAGTTTGAAGATGAATATACGAAAGCGACCCAACTCTATCCTGCCAATCCCGAAACGGCGATGAGCCCGAGCTTCTCCCATATTTTCCAGGGCGGTTATTCTGCAGGATATTATTCTTACAAATGGGCGGAAGTCCTGGATGCCGATGCCTTCCAGTATTTCAAGGAAAACGGAATCTTCAACCCGGAAATTGCCGCCAAATATAAAGTTCTGCTATCCTCCGGCGGCACCAAAGATCCGATGGAACTGTACAAAAGCTTCCGCGGAAGCGAGCCGAAAGTGGAGAGCCTGCTGAAGAGGGCGTTTGGATAAAAATATTTTTAAACCATTAAGTAAATCAGCTTAATGGTTTTTTATTTTAAATTTGAATTATGGAATTTATCAGAGATATTGTCTGCCAGGTGTATTTTGACGGAAAATCATCCGAAAAAATATTTAATCTTTTAAATTTGTACTTGCCGAAACATGAGCCGTTAAATTTAGATTACACCTACAGACCGGATAGTGAGAAAGGCTTTGAAAGCAATAAAGAAATGATTGATTATTTTGTGGATACGGATCATGTAAATCAAACATTTTATTGGGGCCAATATGTTGATAATCCTGATAGAATCTGGTTGGCGCCAATATAACGGATGATAACAGAACCATATTCAGCCTGACAATTGACGGTACGATTGCGCTGGCTGAAATTTATTTACATGATTTAAAACAAAAAACAAATTCCGATATCGGAGTTATCACTTTTGTGAATCCCGCAGAATATGATAGCGGGGCTGATTTTAAACGAAGATATCAGAGTTTTTGAATTATTTAAATACCTCTTTTATCCGAATTTCTATTTTAATAAAAATCATAAAAACTAAATCAATATGTTCGATCTTTTCAGAAAAAAAGAAAATAAATTAAAACTTCAGATCAAACGATGGAAAATATAAACTTTTATGAAAAGCGTAACACCATTGAAATCATCCCCTTTTCCGATGATCTTCACGTTCATATAAGAATACTTAATTATGAATGGCTGGAAAAATATTTCCGCATCGAAGAAGGCGACCGCATTTCATTATCCGATCCGGGAAAGGAAATAATAAATAAGGGCGGATTTATCTTTTACGCAAAACTTAATGGTGAAATCGTAGGTACTGCTTCCCTACTGAAAAAATCGGGCTCTGTTTTCGAACTCGGTAAAATGGCCGTCTCCGGAAAAGCACAGGGCCATGGCATCGGAACCGCTTTACTTGAATACTGCATCCGGTTTGCAGAAGAACAGTCCATCGAAAAACTGATTCTGTATTCCAATACGAAATTACAGTCTGCCATACATCTCTACAAAAAATACGGGTTCCGGGAAATCCCGCTCGAACCGGGTCTGTATGAGCGGGCAGATATCAAGATGGAGAAACTTTTAAATTGAGCCGTTTATATTTTATAATTTAAATCATGAACACGATAAACCAAAGACTGGAAAACGTAAAAAAACTTCAGGCCAAACGATGGGAAAATGAAGACCACTGGGATGAGATCAACGATCTGCTGATCCAGGAACTGGACGATATTTTATCGGCAGAACCTGAGAATACCGCCGCTTTGATAAATATTGGGGCGGTATATTCGGATATGGGGGAAAACGAAAAAGCATTGGATTATTTACAGCACGCATTACAGCTTGGATCAATCGATAAAAACCTTTTTATCAATCTGGCCATCATCATGGTCTATATGGAAATGCACCCTGAGGAATATCATGAGTATCTTGAAACAGCGGAACATTATTCGGAAGATCCGCTGACTTTCAAAGCGTATTTCGATCCGCAGTCTCAATAATCATTCACTTTAAAAAATTCTTTTCTGGTTGAAAACTCTTAAAAAAGCTGCGAAATTGTGAAAGCCAGTCATTACATCTGTTTTTTTCATTATCTTAGTAATGAATTAGCTGAAAAACAAGGCATCACATAACAATATGGCAGAAAAACTCTATTTCATTAAGACCAATCCGGTTGTGGCAAAAATCAATTTGTACAACAAACTCTGCCGTGAAGAAGCGCAGGTGCTCCCCTTCTTAAAGGATGATAAGAAGACAAGCCTGGAACTGATCAAGAAGAAAGCACTGGATCATATCGACCATCTTTCAAAAGAGGAACTGCAGGATCTTTTCAAATGGTTTAATACCGCGTGCCATTTCGATCCGGAAGAATTGAAAAACCGGCTGTTTACTCATGGCATAGATGTTTTTTATGAAATTCCGGGTTCTTTGGAAGTGCAGGAATTTCAGCAGATGCTGTCCGGTTATGAAAAATATTTCCGGAGCAGCCTCGGCTACAAAGCGGATGCCGGAGCATTTAACCGGTTCGTGGTCTACGGAATCTTTTTTTCAGGTTTGGCCAATGAAAACAGCCAGACCAACTTTCATTTCGACTACCTTAAATCCAGCCATAAAGACCTTTACTCAATTGCCGAAGCAGCGATTCAGGAGAGAAAAGCAGATGAACTCCCATCACCGGAAATACATCACCATTTTTCCGAACTCTACGATAGCACCAAGTTTTACAAAGGAAATATTTTAATGCTAACTTATTTAGACTGAATATTTTTTTTACAGAATTAATAAAAACTTCTATATTTGCAGCAATGAAGCAACTCAACAACATCTTGCGATTGCCTTTTTTCAGCAATTATTATTACCCGGCCTATGGTTCGGGAAAGCTTCTGTAAATTTATTTCAGTAAAAAATTCAACTAAAATAATAAGGAACCCGGACCATTCGTCCGGGTTTTCATGTTTAAAATTCAGGAAAAATGATCAGTACATTAAAGGAAAACGCAGAAATCATTCTGCCCGAAAACGGTCTGGAAGAAAAATTAGCACAGGCTGAAAGAGAAAACAGGAAGCTTATCATCAAATTGGGCTTCGATCCCACCGCTCCGGATCTGCATCTTGGGCACGCCGTCGTATTGAAAAAGCTGAAACAGTTTCAGGAACTAGGCCATCAGGTCGTGATCGTGGTCGGAAGCTTTACGGCAAGAATAGGAGATCCAACCGGGAAAAACAAGGCCCGCCGGCCTTTGACCGCTGAGGAAGTCCGGCATAATGCGGAAACCTACATCAGCCAGCTTTCCAAAGTGATCGACGTTGAGAAAACAAAAATTGTTTTTAATTCAGAATGGCTGGATGCATTGCCATTTTCCGACATCATTCAGCTGATGTCTAAAGTCACCGTTGCTCAGCTGATGCACCGTAACGATTTCAGTAAAAGGTTTGCCGGAAATACCCCGATTGCCATGCACGAACTCGTATACCCTATTCTACAGGGATTCGATTCTGTGCAGATCGGCTGCGATATCGAAATGGGCGGAACCGATCAGCTTTTCAACTGCACGATGGGAAGGCAGCTGCAGGAAAGCCACGGGAAACCGCCGCAAACCGTGATGTGCATGCCGCTGCTGAAAGGGCTGGACGGAACGGAGAAGATGAGCAAATCGCTGAACAACATCATCGGCTTAACCGACGAACCGAATGAGATGTTCGGAAAAACCATGTCCATTCCCGATTCTTTAATCGATGAGTTTATTGATCTAACCACCGACTTTTCTCATGACGAAAAAGAAGAACTGAAACAGAGGATCAGCAACGGGGAAAATCCAATGAATATCAAGAAGCTCATTGCCGGAAATATTGTGCAGCAATACCATCATCCGGAAGCAGCAGAGAATGCCGACCGGTTTTTCAAGAGCCAGTTTCAGAATAAAAATCCCGAAGAAAAGGCTTTTGAGCCGGTCTTCATCGATTCCCTTTTTCCAGCCCAGAACACAATAAGCCTGGTGGAATTATGCCATCGGCTGAAAGACAAGGAAAGCAAATCTTTTGTCCGAAGACTGATCGAAAACGGAGGTGTAAAAATCGATACTGTTATCAAGACGGATCCTCAGGAAGAAATCGAATTGCGGGAAGGAACAAAAATCAAAATCGGAAAAAGAAGTTTTTTTGAACTTTTATAAATCCCGGATTTTCACATACAATTTTTTGATATATTCGTCAGGTTAAAAAATAGATTTAAAAACACAGAACATGAGCTATATTGTGGTTGATATCGAATCGGACGGGCCGATTCCAGGAGATTTTTCGATGGTCTGTTTCGGAGCGGTCCTGGTGGATGAACATCTGGACAGGACCTTTTACGGAAAATTAAAGCCAATTTCTGAAAATTTTAATCCTGATGCGCTGGCGGTTTCAGGATTTGCAAGAGAAGAAACTTTAAATTTCGATGATCCGAAAGAGGTGATGCTGGAATTTGAAGGCTGGATTAAGGAAAATTCCAAAGGAAGGCCGATTTTCATCAGCGATAACAACGGTTTCGACTGGATGTTCATCTGCTGGTATTTCCATCATTTTATCGGACGGAACCCATTCGGGTTTTCATCCAGAAGACTGGCCGATCTGTATTGCGGACTGGAAAAAGATACGTTTGCCCAATGGAAGCATTTAAGAAGAACCGAGCATACCCATCATCCCGTAGATGATGCCCGGGGAAATGCAGAAGTTTTATTGCATATGAAAAATGAAATGGGCCTGAAAATCGGGCTAAAGTAAATACGCACGCAGATCTTGCACTCCTAAGTACTGAAACGCGAAGATTAAAATTATTTATGCATATAGAGCCAGCCCCAAGAGCTATCCGCTAATACGTATATGGCACCAGCACATCGATAAAATTATCCGTCCGGTGCGGCTCCCCAATGGCGCGGAATTTCCAGTCGCCGTTGTGGCGGTAGGCTTCAGCAAAAACCATGGAGCACATGCCTTTCATGCTGTCGTCACCGGAAAGACTGAATTTGGTAATTTCTTTCCCTTTCGCATCCACTGCGCGGATAAAAGCATTTTCGATCATCCCGAAATGCTGCCGGTGGGTGAGTCCCTGGTAGATTGACACCACAAACAGAATCTTCTGGTAGCGTTCGTCGAGTTCGTCTAATTTTACAATAATCTGTTCGTCGTCGCCATCTCCTGCACCGGTCCTGTTATCGCCGGTCAGCCAGATCTTTCCGCTCGGATGGCGCATGGAGTTGAAATAAATAACGTCGCCTTTGTATAAAACGATTTCTTTTCCATTGCCTGCGGGGCAGGTTTTCCCCATATTGGCCACCTTTCCGTTATGATCGAGAAGGAAAGCGATGGCGTCCAGATCATATTCCGGTCCGCTGTTAATCCCCAACAAACGGTTGAAGAACCCTCCGCATTTCTTTACATCCCAGCCCAGACCGATGGTTACAGATGAAAGATCGTACACTTCGTCTCCGCGCTCGCTTTTACGGAGATTGATGGTCTGTCCTTTTTGCAAATTGATCGCCATAATTATTTGATGATTTGTCCTTTATAATATTTTTCAAGAAAAAATCCGAGATCCGCCCTGTAGCCGATTCCCGAAGCCTCAAATTTCCAGCTTCCGCCGCGTTTGTACAATCTTCCGAATTCGATTCCCGTTTCTATGGAGAAATCTTCATCCAGCTCGTATTTTGCAATCTCCTGATGCGTCAGGTTATCGATAATCCGGATGTATGAATTCCTTACCTGCCCGAAGTTCTGCTTTCTCCTTTCAAAATCTTCGATCGTTACTACAAAAAGGATTTCCTCTACCCGCGGGTCTACTTTTTCAAGATCCAGAATAATAGCTTCATCATCATCACCGTCGCTGTTTTTCCCACTCGGATCATCACCGGTATGGGTAAGGGCACCATCGGGAGAATTCAGGTTGTTATAGAAAACGAAATATTCTTCACCGATCAGCTTCCGGTCGGAACCAATCATAATTGCCGAAGCATCCAGGTCGAAGTCATATCCCATCCCCTCATTCGGGTCCCAGCCAAGGCCAATGGTCATTTTGGTAAATCCTAATTCGATCCGCTGACCTTTCTGTAAATTAATTGCCATAATATGATGTGTTGTTCCCTCTAATTTAGCACTCATCCGGCAATTTTCCAAATGAAATGTGCATAAAATTTAAGGCAAAAAAAATCCGGCAGTACGCCGGATTCAGAATTATCTATGTTTTGTTATGATTCAGATACTGTATTTCCGGTCAGCCGGTTTCTTGCTTTGGCGAGCATCGGGATGGAAATAAGCCCCATTACCAGCATAATTACAATCTGCAGCGGCAATGAGATAAAAGAATAGGTTAATCCTACTTCGCTGCCCAATTCGCCGCTTCTTCCCATGGAAATGAATAACGCCATGAATCCGTATTTCATCGCCAAGTTAAAAGCACCGATTCCGCCGCTTGCCGGAATGATCATCCCGAAAGTTCCTACGACCAGGATCAGGAAACCGTTATCAAAAGTAAAATCCGAAGTTTCAGGCAGTGCAAAGCAAACCAGGTACGCTGCAAAATAATAAGAAACCCAGATGCCTATGGTATAAAGGATGAATTTTCCTTTTTGTTTTAATTTAAATACGGAAGTCAGCCCTTCTAAAACGCCGTCAATAAACCGGATGATTTTATCTAAAACAGGAACGTGGGCCAGTCTTTTCCTAAATACAAAAAACAATACCGCTCCGGCGATTAAAATCCCCAGAATTATTAAAATTTTATCCGGATTAAAATCTATTCCCGAATTTTTGTAAAAAGAATAAATCACTTCCCCCTTAAATACCAGAGTAAGGCCTAAAAAAACAACCATGCACACCAGATCCACTATCCTTTCCAGGATAATCGTTCCGAAAGACTGGTCTACCGGGACTTTTTCCACTCCATACAGGGCGGTGGCCCTCGCTACTTCCCCACTTCTGGGGATGGTAAGGTTCATTAAATACCCAAAAGAGATCGACCATAGCGCGTTGGAATCTGAAATACGGTGTCCCATCGGCTCCAGCATCAGGTTCCAGCGGATGGCTCTGAACCAGTAAGCTGCAATCCCGAAACAGGCCGCAAACAGGACCCACCAGTAATTTGCTTTCGCCAAAGATTTCTGAATTACCTTAAAATCCAGCCCTTTTAGAGCGAACCATAAAAAAAAGCCCGCAAAAGCAAGCGATATTACAATGGTAAGGATTGTTTTTAAAGGCTTTTTTGATTTTTTATCCATCCCGTTAAGTCAAAAGGTTGGTTTTTTCATCCGGAAACACAATTTTCGGCTGGAAAACCTGCGCTTCTTCATGGGTCATCTGTGCATAGGCAATGATAATAATGATGTCATCCCTCTGTACTTTCCTTGCGGCGGGCCCGTTGAGGCAAACTTCACCCGACTTTCTTTTCCCTTTGATGACGTACGTATCAAAACGTTCACCGTTGTTTACATTTACAATATAAACCCTTTCTCCCACTACCAGTCCTGCTGCTTCAATAAGCTCTTCATCGATGGTAATGCTCCCAATATAATTAAGGTCAGAAGCCGTAACTCTCACCCTGTGAATTTTAGACTTAAAAACTTCTATTAACATGGTGCAAATTTATTAATAATAATTTACAAAAACGACTTTTAAAATGAATTTAAAACTAACAGATACACAGCATCTTAATTTCTTTAAATATAATTTTTAAAGATTTTACTTACCAAATTTATAAACATATCCTTAAAAGCATTAATTCTTGATATCAAATTTAGGATTTAATAAATATCAAAACCAAATTACAAATTTTAGTAAAGTCAATACACATAAGCCATTGGCATGATTTTAGCAACGGGTAACGTAGATTTTCCGTAAAATATGGAATTATCATATTTTAATCAATTTTACTAAAAATTAAAAATATTATTTATTTTTTCGCAATAAAATTGCACATTTACAAAATAGTATTATATTTGCTATAATAACGAACTAACTTTAATAATAAAAATTATGAACAAGTCTGAATTAATCGACGCAATCGCAAAAGATGCAGGGATTAGCAAAGTGGCAGCCAAAGCAGCTTTAGAATCATTCATCAACAACGTAATGACTACTTTAAAGAAAAAAGACGGAAAAGTTTCTTTGGTAGGATTCGGGACTTTCTCTGTAGCTGAGAGAGCCGCAAGACAGGGGATCAACCCTGCAACCAAAAAGCCGATTAACATCGAAGCAAAAACGGTTGCTAAATTCAAGGCAGGTGCTGATCTTTCAGCGGCCGTAGCTTCTGCTAATGCGCCTGCTACAGGTAAAAAGAAAAAATAATCGACTCAGATTACAAAAATAAACCTCATCCGGCGATGAGGTTTTTTTATTTGTATTGATGGCTTAGGGTGCCAGCCTTGAGATTTTCCAGTCGAAATCTTCTGTTAATGTATAAACGATCCGGTCGTGAAGGCGGTTGGGCCTGCCCTGCCAGAATTCAATCTCATAAGGTTTTGCGATATAGCCTCCCCAGCTTTCAGGTCTCGGCACTTCCGTATGCTCATATTTCTGTTCCAGTTCCTTCAGCTTCTCTTCCAGAAAGCTGCGGTTGGGGATTTCACGGCTCTGCGGAGAAACGGCTGCGCCCAGTTGGCTTCCTTTTGGACGCGAATGGAAATAGCCGTCGCTAAGATTTTCCGCAATGCGTTCCAGATCTGCCTTGATGACGATTTGCCGCTCAAGGCCCGGCCAGAAAAAGTGAAGACAGGCTTTATGGGTTTTCTCTATGGCTCGTCCTTTCCTGCTGTCGTAATTGGTATAAAAAACGAATCCTTCATGCGTATACGCTTTCAGCAAAACCATCCGGGACCGCGGGCAGCCGTCTTCCTCTATTGTAGAAACCGCCATGGCATTGGCTTCGGAAATGCTCGGGTTTTCACCGGCTTCCATATACCAATCCCGAAACTGCTCAATGGGGTTCTGTTTTATCTCACTTTCAATAAGTTGGGATTTATCATACACTTTTCTTTTATCGTGCAGGTTTTCCATAAATATTTTTTATTAAATTTGAGTATGAATTACTCTTACAAAGGTAAAATATTAATTTCCACACCTGACATTTCCGGCGATATTTTTTCCCGATCGGTAGTCCTCGTTGTAGAGCATAACGAGAATGGTGCTTTTGGTTTGATACTGAATAAGAAAAACGGCCAGATGAGCAGTAAATTCAAAGATTTCTTTGATTTTAAAATCGAAGTATATGACGGCGGACCTGTAGAAAACGACAAGGTTTTCTTTATTGTAAAAGGAAAAAAGGTAACGGAAGCCTATACTGAAATCACCCCTGAATTTTACCTCACGGAAGATATCGAAAACATCATCAGTGCCGTTTTAAACGGAGAACTGGACATCAACAATGTGAAAATATTCTCAGGCTATTCCGGCTGGACGGCGTTGCAGCTGGACGGTGAAATCCAGCGGAAAGTGTGGACGGTAGTAGATGTTTACAACCTCGATTATACCCTGCCGAACGACCAGACCTTATGGAAATCCATCATGCAGAACCTGGGTGGAGAATTCCTGCTTTGGGCCAATTCGCCTGAAGATATTTCACTGAACTAAAAAGATCTTTATAAGCTGTATAAAAATTTAACAAATTTTAGGAATCCATTAACAAAGTTTAAGGTTGAAATTCCCGTTATTTGTTAAACCAAAATCCAGGCGATATGAAAGGAATAAAACTCTTGGCTTTATCCGTTTTTTCAGCAGCATTCTTATCTTTTACTCCCGAAAATAAAAAACTGATCGTTATCGACGCCGGCCATGGCGGAACTGATATGGGAAGCAACAGAAACGGCATATACGAAAAAAATATCGTTCTTATTATTGGTAAAGAAATCCAGAAATTCAATACGGCTCAAAATAAATATGAAGTGATCCTGACCCGGGATCATGACACCGACATCCCGCTGAGCGACCGCACGGCAGTTATCAACAAACTGAATCCGGAAATGGTTATTTCGCTGCACATGAACAGCAGTCCCCATGAAGAATCCGAAAGGTCCGGACAGGAAATTTTCATCCAGAATACAGAAGCTTCCCGGAAACTTGCTGAAAAAATTTCCCGAAAATTCAATCCATGCCCGATCGTTGGAGAAAGAAACCTTCATATCTTAAGAGCGTCCAAAGCTCCTACGGTACTGGTAGAACTGGGTTTTATCAACAGCACAAAAGACCGCGAGTACCTGACCAGCGAAAAAGGCCAGAAGGAAATTGCACAGAAATTCACAGAAGTTTTTAAAGAATATTAAAGATACAAATTCTGACCCGTTCAGAATAAAACCCGGTAAAGGACTGAAATAGGTTGTTTACCGGGTTTGTCAATTTAGAGTGATATATCTAACTGATTTAGAATTTTTTATTGTCTGGAAAGTATCTTGCAAAATATTTATTAGAACGAATAACTCCATTTTTAGTATAGCATGGGATTAAAAAATTAATAATTTATCCCTCAATAATTTTGTGGTACCACAAAAATTTACATATTTTTGTCCCGTTAAAATTTAATAACAATGAAAAAAACTCTAATCATGAGCCTGATAGCCAGCTCATTAATTTACTCCTGTTCTTCGGAAAGAGAATTTGACTCTGAAACAAATTCCAATTCAAATGCAAAAACATCAGCTAAAGGACGTGAATCCGTTTGTGATTTTTTTGAGAATTCTACAGCAAGTACTGTCATTCCCGGTATAAAGGCTGTAAATCTAGACAACAGTCTCACGACTTCATGCCAGAATAACATCTTAATATTTCCTACATTGCAGGATTACGAAACTGCTATTGTAAAATTAGATCAGCAGATTGAAGATTATAATGATGCTTTTGATCAGCAAACGGCCGGTATGACGGACGAAGAAGCAGATGATTATGCCGAATCAGTGGGTTTTGATGAAAATCAGCCGCTAATTGATTTTGAAAAAGATATGCATTTTTGTTCGCTTAGGCAACACTTGGCAGAACTGGATAATGCGTGGGTGGATCAGCAGGTTGATGGAGCCTGGGATTTAAATACCGCTCCTGATGAATATTACATCGATGATGAAACAGAAAGGGCATTGTTAAGTTTAGGTGCCGAATTTATTGTTGGTGACTGTAAAAACGGTTATACGCTTTATAAAAGATATGATTGGGGATATGCAAGTTTTCCTATCAATGATATCGGAACAGCGACTGATATTCTGACTGCCTTAAACAGCATTACCAATCCAACCCAACAGCCGATTAACATCGGCGGAGCCACTCAAGGTCAGGTGTCCCAAGCCGTAGAACCTTATAAAGATTCTGGCGTAACCATTGTTGCTACTGTTTCTACTCCACAAGGCGGTTATTGCCATAGTGAGATTAAGGATAAAGGTGAACATTTGTTTAGCTCTGAAAGAAAGATTCGATGGAAGCATAAGTTTAAAGACACTCATTTTCCTAATGCAACAGGAAATACACTAATGAAAACTTATACAAGATCATACAGAAAGAAAAAAGGAAAATGGAAAACATTTAGAGCAACGATCTTTACAGGTTATTACGGAAAAACGGCAACAGCTTATCAGTGTAATGATTATGGTAACGAACAATTAACCGGTAAAGAAAAAAGAAGGAAGAAAGTGAAGAAAAGAGAATACATCATTGGTGATGTTGCTGTGAAACAAAACGTATTTTTCAGTGTTCATAAACAGGAAGGAAATTCTTATCAAAATGAAGTGTATTAATATCAATAAAAACATTGAGGGCAGGTTCCTCAATGTTTTGTTTTTCCTATTTACCATTTTTACTTATTCCCAAAAATATCCAGTAAAGTATGGTATAAAAGCAGGCTGGAACTACTCCAATGTAAATGCAGTAGACGAAAATAGCGAACCATCAGGCTATCTAAGCAATGGAGGAGAACTTTATGGCGGGATAGCTTTGGAAAAACAAATCACAAAAAAATCATATATCCAATCCGGATTTGTTATTTCCTATACAGACGCAATAACTTTCCTGGAAATGCCTATTTATTATAAAGCTGACATTTACAATAATTTATCTATAATTATCGGTCCAAAATTTAATTATATTCCTGACAGTGAGGAAAGCCAGCCATATTATTTCCGTAAAAGATTTGGTATGAGCGGAGATATAGGGATGAATTATAAAATTTCAAAACATTTTATTATAGAGGGAATCTTTTCAAAAGGATTTACAAAGCAATATGATGATTTACTACTTAGTTACTATCACGCCCAGCGGGATGTTTATAGAATTGGATTAATTTATTTGATAAATTAAAATTTTTCAGAAAATATGAACTCTTCCAAATCTTACCTGACTGCATTATTTTTACTTATAGCCGCTTTCACTTATTCTCAGAAATATCCTATGAAATACGGGATAACAGCAGGCTGGAACTACTCCAACGTAAATGCAGTAGATGAGAAGAATGAACCTTCCGGATATCTAAGCGATATTATTGATGAAGCTTATGCAGGTTTTGTGGTGGAAAAGCAAATCTCCGAAAAGTCCTACGTTCAATCAAACTTATTAATTTCTTTCACTGATCGGGTTACATTTTTAGAACTTCCCGTGTATTATAAATACAATTTTTACAAAAGATTCTCTTTAGTAGCAGGTCCGAAACTGAATTATATTCCTGACAGCGAAGAGAGCCAGCCTTATTACTTCAGAAGAAGATTCGGCATCAGCGGAGATATAGGATTAAACTATAAAGTATCAAATCATTTTATTTTGGAAGGAAGCTTTTCAAAAGGGTTTACCAAACAGTATGATGATCTGGTGTTAACTTATTATCACGCTCGCCGGGATGTTTACAGAATTGGATTAATTTATTTTATTAATTAAAATGAGTTTTTCTAAATCTTTCATTGCAATATTTTTTCTTCTAGCTGTTTTCACCTATTTTCAAAAATATCCATTAAAATATGGTATAAAAGCAGGCTGGAACTATTCCAACGTAAATGCAGTAGATGAAGACGGTGAATCATCAGGCTATCTAAGTGATGTTATTGATGAAGCATACGCCGGTTTTGTGCTGGAAAAGCAAATTTCCAAGACATCATATTTGCAGGCAGCTCCTACTGTTTCATATACGGAATCAGTGACTTTCGTTGAATTACCTATATATTATAAGTATAATTTTTACAGAAAATTTTCATTTATAATAGGTCCAAAACTTAATTATATTCCGGATGAGCAGTATAATAATTTTTATTATTTCCGCAGAAGGTTTGGTATCAGCGGAGATATAGGATTAAACTATAGAGTATCAAATCATTTTATTTTGGAAGGAAGCTTTTCAAAAGGGTTTACCAAACAGTTTGATCAATTAATATTAACCTATTATCAAGCAAAAAGGGATGTTTACAGAGTAGGCATTATTTACTTTTTCTGATATAAAATATAAACCCGACCTAAATCAGGCCGGGTTTTATATTGAATCGTTATGTAAAATCTCTTTGTTATAAAAAACTGTTTCTCCAGCTTTCCGTCAGTTCTTTAAAACGGGTATTGCCAAAGGTTTTATTCCTGATCTTACCAACGGAATAGATTCCTTTTTCATCGGAGATCAGCAGGATCTCTTCAGCTTTCTGGGATTCAAAAGCAATGATCTCATGTTCCTGGATATCGGCCAGATTGTTCTTGTGCAGAAAGGTCACAAAGTTTTCCATTAAGGGCGAAATGTAAGCACCCTCCGTCTGTTTCGGGACTTTGATGACATCACCTTCCAGAAACAGAAGGTTCCCGGTAGTTGTGCGGGCGATCCTTTTATTCGGGTTGAGAAGAATGACATCATCCAGATCATTTTCCTGGGCATAAATCGATCCGTAAATATTTTCCGGACTGTGAACGCGGATATTGCTTAAAAGGTTATTATTTACGTTAATTTCCTTAATCAGATCCAGTTCCAGTGCTCTTTCATGGACAGCAAGCACATCTACTTTCTCAGTGATGTCGTAAAGGTAGGAAACCGAAGACTTTGAAAGGGTAATGCCATCCGAATTACGGAATACCTGAAAATTGATGATTCCGTTTCTAATGCCTTTTCCATCGATTACCTCTTTCCTGAAAAGCGACTGGAAAAATTCCAGGGTATAACCCAGAGGGATGTTCAGCCTCATTTTCCGCATGGAAGCCATCAGGAAGAAATAGCATTCTTCATCCATAATCAGATTACCGTCCCTGATAAAAAAGGAAACCTTCACCGTATCTCCGGAAAGGAAAGCCCTGTTTCCTGCCGCTATTTCGTCTGATGTAAAATATTGATTTTCCACTTGTCTCTGATTTGTTTATAAAAAAATAATGAACGATAAATCGTTCATCAGTTTTATCATGCAGTACAGCCTACGTTTAGGCAGCACCTAATTTAATTCTAAGGTTTTCAATAAGGTTATCCCAATACAAGGCGTTTTCATTTTCGTCACCTTCTTCACAGAAATCGGTAATATTCAGGGAAAGGTCTTCGGTGATGTCATCAATGGTGATCGTCATTTCAAAGAAATTTTTCGTCCCTTCATCTTCTTCCCACCGGAAACGCACAAACCCCTCAGGCTTATATCTAATCAAAGTTGCCTTCTCAGCAGGACCTCCGCCCCAGCTGAAAAAAAAGTCGTCCCCTTTCTCTGTTACCTCATCCGCAAACCATTCAGACAACCCTTCTGCCGTGGCCAGATATTCATACAGAATCTCTGACAAACAGTGCATTGGATATTCGTAATGGACTTTATGTTTCGCCATATATCTTTGTTTTAATCGTCCCGCAATATATAAATTAATTTTTTTATTACACAAAAATGTATTTATTTTTTTAAACAATCTTCATGATATTTGTCAGCGATTTTTAAATAAGTGTTTAATACCAAATCCCTGAGAATTTCTTCAGGGCCTTACATAAAAAACGCCTCTCTGCGAAGCGTTTTCATTTAATTTTCGTTGAGTACTTCAATAATGATCTTACAGCCTTCTTCAATCTCTTCTTTCGAGATCGTCAGCGGCGGGGAGATCCGTAAATATTCATTCCGGTACAGCTGCCAGAAGACAATCAGTCCTTTATCCATACATTTTTTGGCAACATCCAGGGTATATTCCGGGGATCCGAGATTTACCGCCAGCATCAGGCCTTTGCCGTTGATGTTTTTAATTTTGGGATGAGCCAGCAGTGTTCTGTACAATTGTTCCTTTTCATCCACTTCATTCATTAATCCGCTTTCCAGTACTTCTTTTAAAGTCGCATGGCTGGACGCGGCGATCAGCGGATTTCCTCCGAATGTGGTAATGTGCCCCAGCTTCGGAGAATGGGATAAAGTTTCCATAATTTTCCGTGAGCTCATAAAGGCACCTACCGGCACGCCTCCGCCCATTCCTTTTCCCATGACCAGAATATCCGGGACCATACCGAAATGCTCAAAGGAAAACAGTTTTCCGGTCCTTCCGAATCCCGGCTGTATTTCGTCAAGAATCAGCAAAGCACCTACTTCTTCACATCTCTTTTTTAATCTGATCAAATAGTCCTTATCCGGAACCAGGAAACCGGCCGCTCCCTGAATCGTTTCCATCAGTACACAGGCTGTTTTTTCCGTGATCTTATCGAAATCTTTTTCGTTATTAAATTCGATAAAGGAAACCATCGGCAGCAAAGGCCGGAATTCCCTTTTATGAAATTCGTTTCCTGAAACACTTAGGGCACCATGCGTATTCCCGTGGTAAGAATTTT
The DNA here is from genome assembly GCF_008329705.1 of Chryseobacterium sp. SN22. Taxonomy (GTDB): domain Bacteria; phylum Bacteroidota; class Bacteroidia; order Flavobacteriales; family Weeksellaceae; genus Chryseobacterium. Next base: position 54,046 of record NZ_VTSX01000002.1, read on the forward strand.
TAAAGGAGACGATCTCTTCCCTTCCGGTGTATCTTTTGGCGAGCTTTAAGCTTCCGTCGATGGCTTCTGCCCCGCTGTTTACCAGGTAGGTAATTTCCAGCGGATCGGGAGTCGCTTCCGCCAGCAGTCTGCACAGTGCCACCGGCTTTTCCTGTGCATATTCTCCGTACACCATGACGTGAAGGTATTTTTCTGCCTGTTCCTTGATCGCTTCAACAACTTTAGGATGCGAGTGCCCCAATGTATTTGCCGAAACGCCTGCAACGAAATCCAGGTATCTTCTTCCGTCTTTACCGTAAATATAGCTTCCTTCTGCCCGCTCCACTTCAAAACCCGCAGCAAATTGTGTCGTCTGGGCCTGATAGGTAAAAAAATCTTTTTGCATTTTTATTTCCTGAAAATTTCAGCAAAGCTAAAAAACATTCGGCAGATGCAGAAATAATCCCGATAGAATAAAAAAATCGCTTACAATGAAACTTGTAAGCGATACACCAAATCACAAAATATTAATATAGATTTATATATTTCTATGATAAATATACATAAAAACCCGGATAAATATATACATTCGGCAGGAAATATTTTAGCTCCCTACCGATATTTCGCTACAATTCAAAATATAATGAGAATTATACAATCTTAAAAGCCTCATGCAGTGAGGTTTTTCCCTTCACCGGTTTTTGAATAAATGGATCAATATTTTTTTTGATTTAAACTTAAAAATGCATTCTAAAAAGGTATTCTCACAGGAATTTCATAAAAATAACTCACCATTTCCTCTAAAGAAATGGTGAGCTGATGTATTTTTTATGATTGATCTGTAAAAAACGAATTATCTCCGGGTACGTTTCGGCTTTTTGGCTTCCTCTTTAGCCTTTTCTTTTTCTACCGCTTCCTGCGCTTTATTGTACAACGTATTGTCGGATTCGTATTTTATTTCTTCGTAATTCGGGGTATCGACGAGAATATCCTGCCACTTGAGAATGCGGTCTTTGGTATTCCAGTTGAAATCCGGGAACTTCCTTTTTTCCGGTTCGATCATGCTCATCGGATAGGTATCCGAGGTGGCACCGATATTACATTCCACCACGTAAAGCAGTTTTTCCTCGAAGACCGCATCAATAATTCCGCATGAGGTAAGAGAAATCCCTATCCTCTCCTTTTCTCCGGTCTGCCTGTTTTCATCATCCGAATAGGATATGGCCTGTGCATTTCCGATCACCTTAGCTTCCTTAATGTTATTGTCGGCACCATAATATACCGTCATGAGTTTTCCTTTTACCTGGTTGAATTCATCTTTCAGATTCAGCGAATCTACCTTGCTGATGGCAAAAGCATTTCCGATTACTTTTAAAGAGTCGATGTTTTCATTCTGGGTATTGAAGTAAGCTTCTACTTTGTCTCCTGTCACCTGTTTTCCGTTGCTCCACAGAATAGGCTTCGTGTACATATGAAGGACACCGTCCGTTTCATTAAATGCGATAGAATCCGCTCTCCCCTGTGCATTCGATTTGTAAAATCTTCCTTTACGGAATGCCCTTAAGAAACTTTTCTTCACTTTGATATCTGCCGAATCCGGACGCTGGAAAGAGATGATTTTTTCCGCAGCAAAATACATGGAATCTTTCTCCAAAGCTTTCACAGCATACGGATTTTTGGTCATCATCGCGGAATCCTTCTTTTCAAAAATTTCCCCGTAGCCGCCTTTGATCCATCTTCTTTCGTTAGGATCATCCAGCGTAACATTTCCTGTAGCCTTTCCGAAACCGGTCAGCTGGTTATAGTACATTTCATCACCGGTGAGGATCTTATCGTTATAATACACCCTGGAGTTCTTATAGAGAAAAGCTTCCTTGGTGTTCGTATTGTAGTTTCCTTTGTCGGTAACGATCCGGTTCTTAGGATTCTTTTTGTTGACAATCGTCGTCGGACCATTGATGTTGACGATATTGGTATTCTGATTCTGCACCACATTGTCTCCTTCCAGAACATACTGGTTGTCTTCAATCTTTACCCGTCCGGTAAGGTCAATCGTCCTGGTCGCAAGGTAATAGGTTCCGGATTTTGAGTACGTGGTACTTTTGCCGTCATTAATCGTACCTCCGGTATTGTAATAGGCCTGGTTTGAAACCCTGTCGTAATACATGGTTTCTGTTTTGATTACCGTTCCTTTAGGATCGGTAAGCACGACGTTCTTCCGGGCAATTCCTTTTTGCGTATTTCCGTCATACTCCATTTCATCCGCAGTGATTACGGAGCCGTCTGCATTCTGGAGCTTTACATTACCGATGGCTTTAATGAAATTCTGCTCTTCATAAACAATCACGAGATCGGCATTCAGCAAAGAACCCTGATGAGAAAACTGCACATTTCCGACAAAATAATTATTCCCCTCATATTTCTCATCTTTCCGTAATTCATCGGAGTGGATATGCTTCACCTTTTCTGCGGGCGGAGCATTCTTCTGCGGTGCTTTAGGCGTGAAATAAGGATCTTTCTGGAATGGCTTCTGCTGTTCCTGTGAAAAGACAAACGTTGAAACAAGGGCTAATACAAGAAATATCAGCTTTACCGGCAGGGACGGATTAGTCATTCTTAGTGCCATAAAAATACAGCGAATGAGAATCAATTTTCACCCCGAATGCTTCTTCAATGGCTTCTTTAATCCCCTGGATCCTCGGATCACAAAACTCAATGATCTCTTCAATTTCCTTATCGGAATCTTTTTTATAGATCACCAGGTGGTCATGCTGCTTATCAAAATAGGATTTTTCGTAAGATGAAGAGGTCAGCGTTTTTTCCCCGAACTGATGTTTACGGATCAGCCCCGCATCCAGGAAGATTTCAATGGTATTGTAAATGGTAGCTTTGGAAACATGGTATTTTTTCTGCAGCATCAACAGGTACAGATCATCCACATTGAAGTGATGATCCATACTGTAAATTTCCTCTAAAATAGTATATCTTTCAGGCGTATTCCGGAAACCCTTTTCCAACAGGTAGTTTCTGAGAACGTCCTTTATAAGTGCGATATTTTTTTCTTTCTGTATCGTATCCATCAAAAAATTTATGTACAAATTTATTGATTTTTATTTAAATACTTACGGTCTGCCTGTGTTAAAGAATTTAACTGTTGTGGCGGATAAAATCGCACTGCTGGATTTTTGACTTTCCTACACAGTCTTCCGTCATAGGCGCAGATTCCACCACTACATTATGGGAAGTTACCCCCCAGGCCTTAAAATCGTCGCTACCGATATACTTAACAAAATTATAGATATTTAAGATAATTTTTTCTTTTACGGTAAGAAGGATATCGTTGATATAGGTGTTATCTATGATAACATACTTCAGATCCGGCGGAATGTTGTGGGCTCTCAGTGAAGGGTGGCTGCTTCGGGAAGGAATGGTTCCGTCCGCCATCAGATCCCTTAGAACCATGTCGAAATAATCGTTGATCCTGCGGTCGATCTTAAATCCAAGCATGAAATTAATCTTATAGATCGTTCCCGGTAAAACTTCATCGACTACATATTTGAAAGTGTACGGATCCTCCTGGTTGACAATATTCAGGATAAAATAATGATCCGCTCTCTTCGGCTGCTTTTTGATGATGGAATAAATAATCTTGGATTCGATTTCGTCATTCCTTTTCGCACGGCTCAGGTAAGCTAAATTGGTTGCATATTTCGGAATGGTCTCATCCAGCTTCATGTCTTTAATGATCGGGATGTATTTATCAAGCTTGATGAATTTGATGAATTTTGTCTTAATCAGCCTTCCGTTATACCAGGCGTACATACATACTCCGATAGAACCTGCCAATACTACTGTGATCCATCCTCCTTCCATGAATTTGATCACATTCGCACTGAAGAAGCCCAACTCGATGGCCATATAGACCAGCGCAAATACCAATATAAAAAATTTGTTTACCCTTCGTTTCAATAGCCAATACACTAAAAGTACGGTCGTCATCAGCATCGTTACGGTGATGGACAATCCGTAAGCGGCCTCCATTTTACCGGACTCCCTAAAATGCAACACCACGATGATGCAGAACAGCAAAAGCCCCCAGTTAATCCTTGGGATATACATCTGCCCTTTTACCCCGGAAGGATAATCGATCTTTTGGTTAGGCCACATATTGAGAGACATGGCTTCGGAGAAAATGGTAAAAGATCCCGTAATCAATGCCTGACTGGCAATAATTGCGGCTGCCGTTGCCATAATAACCCCCGGAACCACCATCCATTCTTCCATAATGCCGAAGAAAGGATTTACAGCAGAAAATCCGGGTTTTTCGTAATTGGTTAAAAGCCAAGCCCCCTGTCCCAGATAGTTCAGGATCAGCATGATTTTCACAAATGCCCAGCTTACCCTGATGTTTTTTGCCCCGCAGTGTCCAAGATCGGAATAAAGAGCTTCCGCTCCGGTCGTACAAAGGAAAACCGCTCCCAAAATAACAATGGCACTCGGTGAGTTGACAATCAGCTTATAAGCATAGTAAGGGTTGAATGATCTTAAAATTTCGATGTTTTCGCTCAGATGTGATACTCCCAGGCCTCCCAATACCAGAAACCAGATCACCATGACCGGCCCGAAGAACTTACCAATAAAGCTGGTGCCGAACTGCTGCACTACGAAAATAACAATGAGAATCCCGATGGTAATCGGTACTACCGGAGTATGTGGATTATATATTTCAAGACCTTCGATGGCCGACATTACCGTAAGGGAAGGCGTTATTACACCATCGGCAATCAATGCTGCCGCTCCGATAATAGCAATCAGGTACAGCCAGCCTTTTTTTAGATTTTTAACAAGAGAAAATAAAGCCAGAATTCCTCCTTCCCCTTTGTTGTCCGCCCTCAGTGCAATAATCACATACTTGATAGTGGTCTGAAGTGTCAGGGTCCAGATGATACAGGAAAGCGCACCTTCGATATACTCATTGAAAGGCATCGTACTTCCGCTTTCTCTGGCGTTTACAATGGCTTTCATTACGTAAAGCGGTGAAGTACCGATGTCTCCGAAAACGATTCCGAGAGAAACTAAAATTCCAATGAAAGAAAGCTTCTTAATGTCAAAATGATGACCGCTTTCTGCAACTTCTGCCATACAGCTAATTTAATTTTTAAACGCGCAAATTTAAGTGAAAATTATAATCCCATGAACTTTTCTTCATGAATATAATAAATGAAAAAACTTCCTTTCGGAAGTTTTTCTCTATAATTGTTTTGTTACTTAACGTACATTGCTTTTTTAATTTCCTCTTTTACTTTTTCAAGTTTAGGGAACCACTCTGCAAATAAAGCAGCCGAGTAAGGAGCCGGAGCATCAGGTGTTGTAATTCTCTTGATTGGAGCATCCAGATAATCGAATGCTTTCTGCTGTACCATATAGGTAATTTCGGAAGCTACAGAACCAAACGGCCACGCCTCTTCAAGAATAACCAGTCTGTTGGTCTTTTTAACAGATGCCAAAACCGTATCATAATCCAGCGGACGAACCGTTCTAAGATCAATTACTTCTACAGAAACCCCTTCTTTTTCCATATCTTCAGCAGCCTGAATCGCCAGCTTCATGATTTTTCCGAAAGAAACCAATGTTACGTCGGTACCTTCTTTTTTAATATCCGCCTTTCCTATCGGCAGGTAATATTCTTCTTCAGGAATTTCCATTTTGTCTCCGTACATCTGCTCGGATTCCATGAAAATTACCGGATCATTATCCTGAATGGCTGTTTTTAATAATCCTTTCGCATCATAAGGGTTTGAAGGAACCACTACTTTAAGCCCCGGAATGTTGGCAAACCAGTTTTCGAACGCCTGGGAGTGGGTAGCTCCCAACTGTCCTGCAGAAGCAGTAGGACCACGGAAAACAATCGGGCAGTTCCACTGTCCGCCGCTCATCTGGCGAATCTTCGCCGCATTGTTGATAATCTGGTCGATCCCTACCAATGAGAAATTGAAGGTCATATACTCTACAATTGGTCTGTTTCCATTCATCGCCGCACCTACAGCAATCCCTGTAAAACCAAGTTCGGCGATCGGAGTATCAATTACTCTTTCAGGACCAAATTCATCAAGCATCCCTTTTGAAGCCTTATATGCACCATTGTATTCTGCGACTTCCTCCCCCATTAAAAAGATGGATTCGTCTTTACGCATTTCCTCGCTCATTGCCTGTGCAATTACCTCACGAAAAGTATATTCTGCCATATTTATTTGAAAAATTTAGAGTACAAAAGTAATGTTTTTTTATTATTTACATAAAAAAAACGACATTTCATTTGATGAAATGCCGCATATTCATTGTAATTAATCCTGATCAGGTTAGTTAACTTTCTGCCAGGTCTGTGTTCTTCCAAAAGCAGAGATCCCCAGATACCCTCTTACATTCAGCTTATCCCCTTCCCTTTTGATGGTACATTTGTAGGTTTTGCCGGTTTTAGGATCCGTAATGGTTCCGTCTGTAAATTCGCTACCGTCCTTTTTCAGGCCCCTGATGATCTCCATTCCAAGGATCGGCCTGTTCTTACGGTCGTCTTTGCACTCCGTACAGTTAGGATTGGCGGGCTTAACCAGCAACTGAGATATTTTCCCGTAATACTGGTCTCCTTTTTTATAGATTTCAACAATGGATTTTGCCTGTTTTGTTTCGTCATCTATGGTTTTCCATTTTCCTTCGATCTGTGCAAAGGTCATTACACCGAACAATGACAGGGCGAAGGTTAACAATAATTTTTTCATATTCTAATCTTTTAATTTTAGTACGTTATTTTCAATTCTATCTATTGCTAAAAATATAAATTAATTTCAAGACTGCAAAAAATTTTATTATACGGGGCATATATTACAAAGGATATTCCAAAAAAATAAGAATATCGCTGTTATTTTACTTAATGCAGTTTCCGGTTGATAACCCGGTCCATATAATCCTGATACCAGGCTTTGGCTGTTTTTTCACCTCTGGCAGCCTCTGCATTTCCTTTCAGCTGCGATATGAGATTTTTCTCAAGTCCCAGATCGTTTTTATCGAAAATGCCGACGGTTTCCTTCCCGTCAAACCGGTAGATGTAATTTCCGATAATGAACTGCTCTACGGTTCCGTCGGAATTGGCAATAACCGGCTGGTACTGTTTTTCGCTGACCAGACTTCTTCCCCAGCTCCTTATTTTTTTATTATACCCGATCAGATCGGCCAGCGTAGGATAAATATCGATCTGCTGGGCTAATTCTTCCTTGACCCCTTTTAAATGGTATTCGGGATTCGGAGAGTAAAAAATCAGCGGAACGGCAAACCGGTTCATGGCTTTTTCATATTCAGGGTAATACATTTCGTTGGTATGGTCTCCGGTAAATACAAAGATGGTATTGTTGTACCAGGGCTGTTTCTTTGCCGTTTCAAAATACTTTTTAACTGCATAATCCATATATTCAATCGGTTCGTGCATCACGATTTTACCTTTCTTAAATTTCCCTTTGTATTTTTCAGGAATTTTAAAAGGATGATGCGAAGAAGCGGTGAATACGGTGGACATAAACGGCTGCTTCCTTCCTACATTTTTAGCAAAATACTGTAAAAACGGTTCATCCCAGATGGCCCAGATCCCATCGAAATCCTGGTCGTTGTTGTATTCCGTTTTGCCGAAATAATGTCTAAACCCTAAAATGTTCCCAAAACCGAGAAACCCCATTGAACCGTTGGGAGCGCCATGGTAAAAAGAGGTATCATAGCCCATATCGTTGCAGACCGAAACAATGGACTGGATTTTCTGGTTGGAATACGGTGAACTGGTAAAAGCATCCGTCAGGCTCGGAATTCCCGCCAGCACCGAACTCATCCCGTGAATCGACTGCCGTCCGTTCGCAAAAGTATTCGGAAAGATCAGGCTCTCATTGGCCAGGCTGTCTATAAAAGGCGTATAGGAAACGTAATCTTTGATATTTTTATCCCTGTTGAATGCACCCGAATATTCCCTCCCGAAAGATTCCACAATGAAGATGACGATATTGGGTTTATCCGCTACATTCCGCTCGTACAATTTATACGGGTGTATATTTTCATCAATAAATTGCTGATCAACAAAATGAACTTCCTTGAAATTATTGGTATTTAAAGTTCTTAAAAAGGAAAACGTACTGTTTAGAACGACATTTCCCTGGGCAGGCACTTTTACAAACCGGTTGGCATCCACCAGGTTAATCGGCCGCGTACTGTGCCTGAAATCCCCGCGGATCCCGCCAACGGCCAGAACAGCCGTGAGACAAAGCACAAGAACAGACCAGATGAAATACGGAACCAGTTTTACCGGTTTCTTTTCATTTACTTTTACCTTTTTATAAAGGAATACCCATAACGCCATCAAAGCCACAAACCAGAACACGATAAAAGGATTCTGGATAATGGAAGCCATAAAAACCCTGAATATATTGTCTTCATGTTTAGCAACCTGAAGCACTGCTGAAGTAAGCCTCATCTGCGAAAACTTGAAATATACGAAATCTCCGAAATTCATAGCGTAGGCAATCCCGTTGGTAATAAAATACAGCCAGAACAAAAATTTCTGATATCCTCTTTTTGTATTAACGACAATCGGGATAAGACTCAGCAGGATAAACAGCGCATTGACATATAGGATAGCCGTTGTATCGAAAGCAATGCCGTGGTATGCCAGGCTGAAATATTCTGAAACGGAATCTACTTTAATCAGCCCGCGGTTGAAAAACCAGAACAGGAATCTTGCAACCTGGTAGAAAAAATACGCCAGAAAGATCCGGTACACAAGCACAAGAACTTCCTGTTTTCTGAATTCTTTAAACAATTTCATGACGCAAATTTACAAATTAATGTAACAGTTTATTAACATAACAGTGGAACAATGTAGTGCTCTCAGGATCAATAATAAAACAAGACAGCATTGTATAGCCGGATAATCTGATGAGCTGCTGTGAGAATAATAGTCAATAAAAATTTTACGGAGCAGGCTATCTCTAAAGTCTGTTTAATAATAAAACACATCAGTCTGTTTGCCTGATTGCATTATAATAATTGACACATTATAATAAGTCACTGTATTTTTATATTGCTACATTGCCATACCGTTATATTGTTACATTACGACATTGTACATTGGTTAGATTAATTAATTGTTTTAATTTTGTAATTATGAATTTTATCAAAAATAACCTGGCCAACGCCATTACGTTAGGAAACCTTTTTTCAGGATGTGTAGGCGCGATCCACCTTATTCTGGGCGATTATCAGACGACAGCAATCTGCATTATATTCTCTCTGGTCCTGGATTTTTTCGATGGATTTGTGGCCAGGGCACTGAAGGCCAATTCCAATCTGGGGACACAGCTCGATTCGCTGGCGGATATGGTGAGCTTCGGGCTGGTGCCTGGACTGACGATGTTTAAAATTCTTGAGCCTTTCGGAAGCGATCTCCTGGGACTATCCTTACCTTTTGAAATTAAATATTTCGGATTGTTAATTTCTTTGTTTTCCTGTTTAAGACTGGCTATTTTCAATCTGGATGAAGAACAGAAGTATTATTTTAAAGGATTGAATACCCCGAGCAATACCATCTTAATCTTTGGACTGTATTATGCTTTTAAAGAAAATCAGGGTTTTGCTTTTTTGCTAAATGTTGAGATCTATTTAATTATTTTAACAATCATCTCATCCTGGCTGCTGATTTCCCCCGTCAAAATGATTGCGATGAAGTTCAAATCAATGAAACTGGAGGATAATTATCCGAAAATAGCGTTATTGGCGGGGGCTGTACTTATTTTACTTATCTTTAAAACGGTCGGGATTCCGATGGTGATTATTTATTATATCTTCATTTCAATGATCTTTCAGAAACAATTGAAGTAAGATGATTGAAGATGGAAGTTTCCGTTCTCAAATTGATATATTCTAAAATTATAAATAAAACATAGGCGGGAAAGCGAGCAGCCAACCGCCATTAGCTAAAAGCAATTTAAAATGAACTTAAAATTACATAAGCCGCTTTGCATATTCGATTTAGAAACGACAGGAACCAATATCGGGAGAGACCGGATTGTTGAGATCTGCATCTTAAAAGTAAATCCGGATGCTTCCAGAGAGAGTAAAACATGGCGGGTAAATCCCGAAGTGCCGATCCCGAAAGAATGCAGTGAGATCCACGGAATTTATGATGAAGACATCAAAGATGCACCTACTTTTAAGGAAATCGCCTCCAAAGTAATGGAAATGATTTCGGGAGCAGACCTCGGCGGCTTCAACTCCAACCGTTTTGATGTCCCTTTACTGGCCGAAGAGCTGCTGCGGGTAGGAATGGATTTTGACCTGAGTAAATTTAAACTGGTGGACGCCCAGACAATTTTCCACAAGAAAGAACCGCGAAACCTGAGTGCCGCCTACCGGTTCTACTGTGGGAAGACTCTGGAAAATGCCCATTCTGCGGAAGCCGATGTACTGGCTACCTTTGAAGTATTGGATGCGCAGATCGGAAAATACGATGATATCCCGAATGAGATTGCCCAGCTGAGCGAGTTTACCTTCCATAATAAAAATGCCGATCTGGCAGGGTTTATCGGATACTCCGACAAGGGCGAGGAGATCTTTAATTTCGGAAAATACAAAGGGCAGGGCGTAAAAGCGGTCTTTAAGAAGGACCTTGGGTATTACGGATGGTTACAGAATGCCGATTTCCCGCTGTACACCAAGAAGGTGTTCACAAAAATCCAGTTATCGAGTAAATTCTAAAATATGAACGAACTGGTAAAATTCAAATTCTACGAAACGGCGCTTCAGGCGAACCGCGACAAACAGATCCTGGCGGAAAGCGGCATCAACAGCTTTATAGCGAACGAACAACTGATCCAGTCGGACTGGCTGCTGTCCCAGGCGGTAGGCGGCATCCAGCTGCAGGTGTTTGAGGAAGACCTTGAAAAAGCCCGTCAGGCTTTGCTGGATTATAAAGAGAATGAAGAGTTTCCGCTGGAGGTGGAACATACCATTGAAAATCCTCCTTTTGATTTCGTATGCCCAAAATGCGGTTCCAACCATATTTACCGCGATGACAGTGCCACCAGCTTTTTCGGGATTTCGATCCTGACGAGCCATAAATTTGTGTGCTACTACTGCGGGAATGAGTTTATGCATTAATTCTTTTTCATCACATATTCCCTAGCCCCGATTGCAGCGGCATCCTTTTGTGGAGCGCAGCGGAGCAAAAGATACAGCGGAAAGCGGGAATAAGCTCCTAAAAAAAGAAGAACCAGCCGAAAGTTTAGGTTAAAAAACAGTATAAAAATAAATTATGAAGATTATCTGCATCGGAAGAAACTACAGCGAACATGCAAAAGAATTGGGTAACGAGATCCCGGAAAGACCCGTAATTTTTATGAAGCCGGACACTGCCGTCCTAAAAGGGAATGATTTTTATATTCCTGAATTTTCGGATGACGTTCATTACGAGCTTGAAGTCGTGGTGAAAATTTCCAAAGGTGGAAAATACATCCAAAAGGAGGCGGCGGCCAAACATTATGAGGAAATCGGTCTGGGAATCGATTTTACGGCCAGAGACCTGCAAAGCGACCTGAAATCGAAAGGGCTGCCCTGGGAGTTGGCCAAAGGGTTTGACGGTTCCGCGGTCGTAGGGAATTTCTTTAAAAAAGAGAATTTCAACCTGGAATCTCTAGGGTTTTCCCTGCTGAAAAATAAAGGAAAGGTACAGGAAGGCAATACAAGAGACATGATGTTCACCATCGATGATATTATAGCATTTGTTTCCCAGTATTTTACCCTGCGCGTTGGAGACCTGATCTTTACCGGTACACCGAAAGGGGTAGGTAAAGTGGAGGAAAATGACATCCTGGAAGCGTATCTGGAAGAAGAAAAAGTTCTTGACATCCGCATTTTGTAGGCCTTTTTATAGGCTGTTTGGCATAATTTTCCTATCTTTAATAGACAAAATTAGAAATCATGGTAAATATAGTATTGCCCGTAGATTTTGGGGAAAAGACCGATCAGCTTTTAGAAGGCGCTGTACGATTTGCAAAGCAGATCAACGGCAGGATTTATCTGATCCATGTGGCACCTTCCGATATCGGTTTTGCCATCGGCGATATGGGCTTCCAGTATTTTCCGGAAGTTGAGGAAAACGAAATCCGTGAAGAGCTGGTACAGCTGAATAAGCTGCAGCAGCGTATTCTTGCCGACGGTGTGGATTGCGAACATATCCTGAAGCAGGGTTTGGCGAAAGACATCATCCTTGAACATGCGAAAGATAAGAATGCAGATTTCATTGTTATGGGATCGCACGGCAGAAGCGGCATCTATGATGTTTTCATAGGAAGCTTAACCAAGGGGATTACAAAAGACTCAAGCATTCCGGTTTTGGTGCTGCCGATCCACGAGAAAAGCGAAAATTAAATTTTAATCGTTAATAAAAAAGCCGATCAGATATAAAATCCGATCGGCTTTTTACTATATAACCAATTAATTAACCTTCATTTTTGTAGATGGTAGGATCGTAGTAAGGATGCTTACCTTCCGTTGGAGAATAGTAGTCTTTATCTTTATTGTTCCCCAGAGTGGATACCAAAACATAGCACCAGTAGGTGAACATTACACAGCAGACGATAAACAGAACCCAGTTCAGAACATTACCGAAAGTCTCAAAGAAACCAAAAGACCATTTGAAAACTTTGCTTAAGAATAGAAAGAAAGACGTCATTATTTTCCTTTTTTAAATTAACTTTGTACAAATTTATAAAAAATGTTTAAATTACTTTCAAAAGAAAGCAATATTTTTTCAATTCCGGTGTACATCGGGTTTCTTCTTTTAATCGTAATAACCTTTAATTTATTGAATTTCAACACTTATGAGGCTATTATTGCCGGGATAACTTTTCTGGGAATCGCTTTGGGATATTTCTGCTTTCACAGTATTGCGCTGAATTACCAGACCCACCTGCCTCTGTGCTTATATACTTTTTTTATTTTCGGCCTTTACCCGGGACATTTAGATATCGGAATTGCCGTTTCGCTGCTTACCAATTCTTTCCTGCTCCTGCTGCTTACCAGTACCAACGAGGATATCCGGAAGCGGTCTTATGTTCTGGTGGGTTCGATTGTGGCGCTGAATTTTATTTTCCTGCCGACAACCTGGCCGATGGCGGTTTTCGTGATGATCCACGTCATTGCTACTTCGGAGCGGATCGGGCTGAATATTTTCAGGTTTCTGCTGGGAACCCTCCTGATTGTGCTGAGTTATTTTTCAGTCATGTTCTTTTTAGGCTTTACTACCTGGAACGTTGATTATTTTCCTTTCGGAACGATCAGGCCCGCTGAGGATTATATGGAGCTGGTACCCTTGATTCCGGTTATCCTGATGCTGGTGTATGCCATCTATGACCATTTCAGGAATTATAATAAAAAGAGCCCGGTCAGCCGTTATAAATATACTTTCCTTTTGGTTTTTTCCGTGGCACAGCTTATTACCATTGTGCTGTATATGAACAAGAGCTATGAATACCTGCTTCTCCTTGCTTTTCCTTCGACGATCATCATCAGCCGGATGCTGAAATTTCTGCCGAAATACTGGATGCAGGAAGTAAGCCTGTGGCTGATTATTTTCAGCATGGTGGGTTTTAAAGCCGGAAGTTATTTTAATTTATTTTAAAGATTATGATTCAGATAGACGATAAATTGATCTCCGAGGATATTTTTTCTGAAGAGTTTGTTTGCAACCTTTCAAAATGCAAAGGGGCATGTTGTGTGGAAGGAGATGTAGGTGCTCCTTTGGATAAAAATGAGCTGGAAATTTTGGATAATATTTTTGATAAAATCAAACCTTATCTTACCCAGGAAGGCATCAAATCGATTGAAACCATAGGAACGTGGACAACCGACCCGATGGACGGAATGTATGTAACGCCGATGGTAGATAACCGGGAGTGTGCGTATGTAACTTTTGATGAAAACGGAATTACGAAATGCGGTATTGAAAAAGCGTATGAAGACGGTGCGGTAGACTGGCAAAAGCCGATTTCCTGCCACCTCTACCCGATCCGCGTTACGGAATATTCTACTTTTAAGGCACTGAATTATGATGTCTGGAAAATCTGCAGCGACGCCTGTGCCTTAGGAAAAGAATTGCAGGTTCCCGTGTACAAATTCCTGAAAACCCCGTTGATCCGCAAGTACGGAGAAGATTTCTATGATACGCTGAGCGAAGTGGCTGAGGAGTGGAAGAAGGAGTATGGAGCGTAGTTTTGTTTGAGGTTTTTTGGGTTGGAGTTTTTTGCGTTCTATAAGTCTGTTGTTTTTTTTATCACGCAGATTATGGAGATTGCGCAGATTTTTTAATTAATGAGCAATGTTAAAAAATCGACGCTAATTTACATTCAGGGATGTGCGATCTCTTATAAGCGAAGTAGCCCTATGAAACTTTTACATTAACTCATTACCATTATACTTTGCGGGCTTTGTTCCTAAGACCCAGAAAATAAATAAAACCGTCCCGGACATATTCACGGGACGGTTTCTCTTTGAATTTATATCGAATATCAATTAATTAAATCAATTCGCTGCTCCGACTTTCATTACGGCTGTTTCCGCTTTGGTTTCCTGTTTTTTAGCATTTTCCCAACCGTCTTCCGGCATAAGGGTGGCTACGATTCTGCCTTTGGTCAGGTATTTTTTTGCCACATCCTGAAGGTCTTTTACCGTAAGTGCCTGCACTTTTTCTTTATAGTTCAGGATCTCGTACTTATCGGTACCGTCGAACTGGTTCTTGGTGAGGTTGTTCATCCAGAACATATTGTCTTTGATCTGGGTATTGTAATCGTTCATTTCACCTTCCTTGTACTTGTCGAGGTCTTTCTGATCCGGTCCTTTGTCAATCAGTTTCTGAAGTTCCGTAATGGCACTTTTCGTCAGCTTATCCACATTTTCAGGTCCGCAAGGGAAGTTGATGCTGAAGCTGTAGTTGTTGAACGGTACTTTATACATTCCTCCTCTTGCACCGCCGCCGTAGATTCCGCTTTCGTCTTCCCTCAGTTTTTCGATTACTTTAATGGTGGCTACCTCCCCCAATGCTTCAAGGGCCAATGCTTCTTTTTCGTTGTAAGGCGCTTCACCCATGTAGGAAATCGTCACCATACTTTTCGGGTCTTTCCCTTTTTTGTAGGTTTTGGTATAATCTCCGGTCATCTGTCTATAGCCGGTATCCCTGAAGTTGGTACTTTTTCCGGTAGACGGAAGACTTGCAATATACTGTATAACCTGATCCTTCAGTTTTGCTTCATCCACATTTCCGATGAAATAGAAGTGGAAGTTTCCGGCATTGGAAAATTTCTCTTTGTAAATGTCGTATGCTTTTTTGTAATCGGTATTGGCCCAATCTTTCTCCATCGGAATGATCCCGATAAACCTCGGATTCTTCTGGTTCATAAATTTGGCGTGCTCACTGGAGAAATAGAACTGCGGATTCGAAAGCAGGTTATCCAGCATCGCAGATTGTTTCGTTTTATAGGCGTTAAAAGCATCCTGATTGTAGTTCAGTCCCGTGAAGTAAGCATACATCAGCTCCATTGCCGTTCCCAGGTCTTTCTGGTTGGTTCTTCCGGAAATCCCATCGTAATAGGAGCCTATCATCGCATTCACGTTCGCCTGTTTTCCTGCCAGGTAATTGGTAAGATCGGCTTTTGAAAATCCGTTGACACCCGCTTCGGATAAGGCAGGGAATGCAAACTGGGTCTTTTTAAAATCCTCGTCATTAATCAGCGAGCTTCCGCCCATGCTTCTTGCCGTGAAAACAATTTCGTCATCCTTAAAATTCGTTTTCTTAAAAGTTACTTTTGCCCCGTTGCTCAACGTCCACGTAGTCGTTCCGAGCCTGGCATCGTTTTCCGTTTTGGCGATTTTCCCTTCGGATTTGAAAGGCTTCACCAGATTTTTGATGGTTGCTTTTTCCTGATACGGCTTAAGGTCGGCCATCTTTACGCCTTCAAAAGTATTCATCACCATGGCTTCCGTCGGCATCTGAACATTGTCTTTTTTCGGACCGGTAATTACCACTACCCGGCTGTCATCTTTTACAAACTTTTTAATCACGTCGTTAGCCTGCGCGAGGGTAACGGTCGGTAGGAATTTTTTTGTATCCTCATATTCCCAGGCGATTCCCGGCATCGGTTCCTGCTCCAGGAAATTCCTTACATATTCGTCTACCAGTTGATCGCTTTCCGTTTTATCCCTGTTATTGTACGTCCTTTCAATATTGGACATGACCTGCGCTTTGGCCCGGTCTAATTCAGATTGTGTAAATCCGAATCTTCGGGCCCTTTCCGTTTCTTCCAAAAGCACCTTTAAGGCATTCAGCTGGTTCCCTTCTTTTACCATCGCAAACCCTTGGAAACCTTCTTTGCTTCTGGCATAGGTTCCGCCATGGTATACCGAACCGTAAGTAAACGGAGGATTGGTAGAATTTACCAGCTCGCCCAGCCGGTTGTTCAGCATGGTGGTGGTAATCTGCTCCACCAGGCTTTGGTTGTACTGTTCTACGGTAACATCAGGCTGATAAGCATCCGAATCTTTCATGATAAACTGTACCATTGAGTTGGTTGCATCAGGATCCGTCTCAACAGCGACAAGGGTTTCCTTATGATTCGGAAGATCGAAAGTCTTTCTTTCCCTTGGCTTTAACGGGTTTTTATATTTGCTGAAGTTGTCTTTGATTTTCTTTTCAACTTCATCTACATTAATGTCTCCTACGACTACGATGGCCATAAGGTCCGGCCGGTACCAGTCTTTGTGGAATTGTCTGATTACCTCCGGCTTGAAATTTTCCAGCACGTCTTTTTTACCGATCGGAAGCCGGTTGGCATACTGGGAATTGTACAATAGCTTTGGAAGGTATTTATCCGACATTCTTTTGTCGGCTCCCAAACCAAGCCTTAGCTCTTCCAGTACAACTCCTCTTTCTTTGTTGATCTGCTCATCGGAAAGCGTGGCATTAAAAGCCCAGTCTTCCATCACCTTAAGCCCGGCATCCAGGTTTCCCGGCTTATCCAGCGGAACGGGAAGCATATAAACGGTTTCGTCGAAACTGGTGTAGGCATTTAAGTGCTGTCCGAATTTCACCCCGATGGATTGAAGGAAATCGACCAATTTGTTGTCCGGGAAATTTTTGGTTCCGTTGAAATTCATGTGCTCCATGAAGTGGGCCAATCCTCTCTGGTTTTCATCCTCAAGAATAGATCCGGCATTGATGGCCAGTCTGAAATCTACTTTCTTTTCGGGAAGCGTGTTTTTTTTGATGTAGTACTTCATTCCGTTGGGAAGAGTACCGGTTTTTACAGAAGCATCCATCGGAATATTCTGTGCATAAGCATTTGCAGATATCAGGAAGACTACTGCAAGCGACGAAAACATTTTTTTCATAGTTGTTTTGATTATTAATTTTTATGGGTCAAAAATAAGGTTTATTCACTTAAATAGGAAATGTTCATTTATTATTTAAAGTTAAATTTTCGTAAATTTTCGTTAAATTTTAGTGGTTTAAGGTAAATAATAAGATAGTAAGTAATCCAAAAATTTAAAATATCATATTGATTATTAATTGGTTTTCATCATTATGCCTGCTCGTGTACCAATACTTTGTAAATAATCTCTACCGGCTCATCTTATACTAAATCTTTTTTAAAAGATGATATCAATAAAAAAACCGGGCACTGCCCGGTTCCGTTATTTAAATTGATGATTTTTATTTAAAATCCGCGTCAGATACTCCTGAATTAATCATGACTTTTGTAGTCTTTACAACAACGTTCTGCCCGTTTCCTTCAGCCTGAATTTCCTGCGGGAATTTTATTCCGTCTACCGTCATATAGCTTTTGATGGTTGCGTTCCCTTCCTTTCCTATCGTTTTAAACAAAAGTCCCGTAGAAGCATCGAAGTAAAATTTACCTTTATCGGAATTCAGGACATTATAATCTTTACCATCCATTTTTTCAAGAGTTACCGATGAATAATTGGCCGCATTGTAAGCCAATGCATCGATGGTCTTCCCTTTTTTCATTTCCGCAAGTCTATCCGCAGGAATTTCAGTTTTCTGACCCATTTGCTGGAAGTAGCCTTTTTCCCCGTCAAAAAGCTGTGAAGAAGCCACCTGGCCCATAAAGGTCTGTTCGGATTTGAATTTATTGCCCATTTTTTTGGCAGTCATACCAACCTCACCCGGTAAACCATCGCCGGTAATGATATTTTCAATAAGCACGGTACGCACCGATTCCAGTTTATCTTTTCCACCCAAAGCTTTCAGATAGTTGTCCACCACTTCTTTCGGGGTCAGTTTTGATTGTACAGCTTCCGTCTTAGCGGCAGCAGTATTGGCAGTTTGTGCAACTACCGGAGTAGAGCAAAACACAGCGCAGAAAAACGGAATGATGATCTTTTTCATAAATTAAGTTTAGATGGTAAATATAGGAATATCAGGTGAATAATGGACGAAAGTTCCCAATAAAAAAACCACCGCATAAACGGTGGTTTTTAAATATTTATCGTGTAATAAATTATTTTTTAAGCTCTTCAAGAAACTCGTCGTGAGAAATAGCGGTTTCTTTTTTAGTTGCTTTTTCAAGGATAACGTCTTTCAGTTTCGTCATCGCCACTTCAGAAGAAATCTGTCTTACCTGCTCCTGGTCTTTCAGCATTTCAACGGCATATTTCTGGATCTCTTCATCCCCTAAGTGGTGGATTCCGTAGATGGCCAACTGGTTTCTTACCAATTGCTCTGCCTGACCCAAGATGTCTGCATAATCCAACTGGATTTCGTTTTCAGTCATCAGTTTTCCTTCGATGATCTGGTATTTCAACTGGTTTTTCTCAGATTCAAGGATTTCTTTTGCTTGCTCGGCAGACTGTACATTCTGGTTGGAGAACATTAACCATTTTAGTAAGAATTCCTCAGGAAGCTTTACTTCTTCTTTTTCAGAAACCTGCTCCAATACTTTGTTCACAAAGTGAACGTCTGCATTCTGCTGGAAGTATTCGTCCAGTTCGGATTTTACTTTTTCCTTCAGTTCTTCTTCAGATTTGATGTTTCCTTCTCCGTATACTTTATCGAATAATTCCTGATTAAGTTCAGCCAGGTTAAGACCATAGAAATCTTTTACCTTTACTTCCACTTCATTGTGATGAAGGTGCTCCGCTTCTTCTTTAGAGAAACCTAATTCTTTAGCAAGCTCTTCGTTTGCAGCAAGGTCTTCTTTGGAAACTTTTACCGAACCGTCCATTTTCAGAGATTTTACCAATTTGAAAGCTTCTTTGTTTTCAGCTGTAATGGTAACGTTCTTCGGCTGGTGGTGGTGCTCTCCTTCAGCGCCTTCTTCCACAACCTGGGAAACTTCTAACGCGATGTAAGAGTCTTTATTGATTTTGTCCTGAGGAGCCTGCTCTGCGAAACGCTTCTGCATGTTCTCAATACTCTTGTTGATTTCTTTTTCAGAAGCTTCCACTTTGTAATGAGGCGCTTCATATTTTGCTAAATCGATAGTGAATTCCGGCTCAAATCCAATTTCGAAAGCAACCTCCAACTGATCCGCATTGTAATCGAATTCGTTTACCGGCTGTGGTACAGGCTGGCCAACCAATCTCAGTTTGTTTTCGTTGACGTAGTTGTTTAAAGCATCAGAAACCTGCTTGTTGATTTCTTCAAAAGCAATACCCGCTTCATATTGTTTTCTAACCATACTCAAAGGCACTTTCCCTTTTCTGAAACCAGGAACTTGTGCATTTTTAGCATAATTAATCAATTGTTTTTCAACTTTTTCCTTATAGTCAGATTTTTCCAATGTTACTGTAAGCAATGCACTTACATCATCATGGTTTTTTGCAGTAACCTTCATTATTGATTAAAATTTTAGGTTGCAAAAATATGAAAATTTTATGAAAATCTATCAATTAAAATCAACTTAAAAAGCCAAATACTGTTAAATAAAAAACCGCCGGAAAATTCCGGCGGTTTTGCTAACAAGATTAAGAATGATATTAATTGGTTATATTGTAGTTTGCCTGAGCATCGGTTTCCCCTCCGGTATGGGTTCCGTATACCACTCCGTTTCCGCTCACTGAAGAAGCTTCGGAAACCGTTACCGGCTCATGAAATAAAGTAAGAACCAGCTGGCTTGGTGCCGCAGAATTTTTTATTGCAGTATTCACCACCCATTTTGTTTTTATTCCTACATGGTTACCATCCCCTCTTACAAAATCCGGATCATCTGTACGGGTAAGGGTGATATCGGAATTCGGGAAGTTATAGACCAGAAAATGTTCATTTACTGCTTCTTTTATTTCATCTGTAGCATCTTCATTGCCGTTTTTGAAAATGACTTCCACATTATACGTATGGCCGTTGATAAGTTTGATATTAGGGTTAGTAGTACTGTTAACCTGGTAATCATATACAACCGGGGTTGCCGTCGCCTGGTCCGTCACTTTAAGAAGAACATCCGAAAGTTCTTCCTGAGGAAGATCATCCGATTCGTCATCGCTTCTGTTACATGAAGTAAGACTTAAAGAAAGCGCTAAGAACAAAAGGCCTAAAATAAGGGTTGTATTTTTAAGAGTATTTTTCATTTTTTTAAATTTTTAAAGTGATTAAAATTGATATTTAAGAGTTAAAATAAAATTTCTTCCCATTTCGTCGGAAAAGAAACGAAGCCGGTTCAGGTAATCCCTGTACGACTTATTGAATACATTCCGGACTGAAAAATCAACTCCGAAATTTTTAGACAGATTCACCCCTGTCTGAAGGTTCCAAAGGGAATATCCGCTTGGCGGTGTGGAAATATCCACTTCCTGGTTATACGGGTTTCCTTCAGAATCAAATAATCTGATCGGAACATTGTAAACAGGAAATCTCGCTTGTTTCAGATACGTGTTGTTGCTTACATTGAAATAAAAGTTTTTCCATTCTTTTTTGCTGAATTCCAGCGAGTTGCTGAAGTTTGGCGGCATCATCAGAATCAGAGGAACATTATGGGTAAGATCCTGTCCGTACACATAGGAACCGCTTCCTTTATATCCGAGATGATCCGATATTTTAAGCTGGACATCCAGATCGATCCCATACATTCTGGCATCTACCTGCTCATAGTTATATACAACAAAGGCTCCGCCCCACTGCGTATTCTGATAACCTGTAGGAATTTCGTTGATGAAATTTTCAGTATAGAAGAAATAAGGATTTACCGAAATGTTCAGTCCTTTTAAAACATTCACTTTTACATCGGCAACCAGATTAAACTGATTTCCGGTTTCATTTTTCATTCTCATGTCCCCTCTTTCGATAATCGCTGCCGAGTGGTGAAGCCCATCTGCAAAAAGCTCTGCAATATTCGGAGATCTTGAAACCCGGGCATAATTAAACTTCAGATCAAAATAAGCGGACGGATGGTAAACGATTCCCACATTTGCCGAAACGTTGTTATAGCTTAAAGACGGCTTCGTAAGAATCCGGTTTTGGTTCACCCGCACCACAAAATTTTTATAATCTGAAGCATAAAGCTTGTTCCAGTCGCTTAGGTCATACCATTTCGTTACCTCATAATGGTCAAAATCGTATCTTCCTCCGGCCTCCAGCTCGACTTTGGGAACTATCTTATATTTCAGCACCGAATAAATTCCTGCATAATACCGGTCGTAATTCGGTACAAGGCGCCTGGCTTCCGTCTGCGTGCTGGAATAATTGTTCTGGTAACCTGCATTGATTCCGGTTTCCAGGTTCCACTTTTCTCTTTCGATCAGATGATTAACATTTAAATCGTTGGTAATCAGTTCCAGATCGAGTGCCGGCCTCCTGCTCAGCTCCTCCGTACGTCTAATGTCATATTCTTGCCTATGGTTGTACTGGAAACTGTATGTGGCCGTAATCTTTCCGAAATTTTCAAACCGCTGATACGCAGATATTTTGGCAATATGGTGCTCAATATCCTGTCTGGGATTATCAATATTATAGCTGAAATCCCGCTGGTAAATCGGTTCCGGTGCAGTAAGAGCACGCAGCAGATCCTCCGAATTTCCTACATGGGAACTTCTGAGGATGCCTATTGAACTTTTCGTCAGGTAATAGTCGAAAGAGAAGCCTCTGTTAAACGTCATCTTCTGGACCCCGAAGTTAAATCCGGAACTCTCCAGTCCCGTATTCATGAGGCCGTAATCAGGCGCTTCAAGATCCCCCAGTTTTTTATAACTGCCGTTTGTCTTGATGGCCCAGCCGTCTGCCCAGGTTTTTGCCAGCTTTACATTAAGGTTGCCTCCTCTTCCGTTGGAGATTCCGGAAAGCGACACATCTCCCGTCAGGGTATCTTTTTTCGGCAAAACCTGAGGCTGCAACACCACGACTCCGCCCACAGCCCCGCTTCCATATTTTAAAGCGGACGCTCCTTTTATGACATCGATGTGCTCAAAATTATTAACATCTACATTGGGTGCATGTTCTACCCCCCATTCCTGCTCGGCAAGCTTTACCCCGTCATTAAGAATTGAAACACGGCTTCCGTACAGCCCGTGAATAATGGGCTTTGTAATATTATTACCCGTTTTAAGGACATTTACACCGGAAATATTGGTCAGCAGGTTTCCAAGATTTTCAGAAGTATTCCGGGAGATCACCGTATTGTCGATGGTTTTTACCACCATACTTCCGTTGTTCTTATGGCTTCCGTGTACCGTTACGGTTTCAATATCCTGGATATGGTGCTCGAGCGTGATCGTCAGGTGCACATCCTTTGTAACTTCTATATTTTCAGTATAATCATTACAATCCGGATGTGTGGCGGTAAGGGTATATTTTCCCGCAGGAATTTTGCTGAAGGAGAACATCCCGTTTTTATCTGTTTTTACAGAGAAATTCCCAACTTTCACGACTGCATTTTCCAGTCTGGTTTTGTCATGAAAATCCTGCACTGTTCCCTCTACCGCATGCGTCTGCTGTGCGTTTGATAATGCAAATCCGCAAAGGATCAGCATAATACTATAGATCAATTTCATTATTGAATAGATTGATGTGTACTTTTTTCAAGTACTTTTTTCGAAAAAAATTTAATAAGTAGGCTGAATAATGTTTAGAGTAATATAAACACTCAATATCAAAGCCGGTGCATGCTCAAAAACATTGAACATAAAACCGTGAATATTGAACTTTAAACGATTAAAGCCGTAAAGAATCTATGAAATTATGAAATGGCGGGCGGACCGCGGAGCTGAAAGGTAAATTTGGTCTGAGACCATATTTTTTCCTGAACAGCAATACGCTGTTTTACTTCATGGGTAAAATTTTCAAAGGATAAACAGAATTCTTCAGGAACCAAAGTATGTCCGGTCGCTAAGAAATGACAGGCCAGACAGTCGGCTGCTTTTTCTTTCGCCGTATTCTTGGTCAGTGTATTTTCCGATTTTTTAAAGCTGAAATTTTTAAAGACCTCCTCCGAGCTGTGGCTGTGGAAATTTTGGGAAAACAGCGCAAGAAAGTAGATCCCAAACAACAATTTGGAAATGAAATTCTTCAGATTTCTGCTTTCTTTAAAAATCATGCTTCAAAATTATAAAAATATTTTAAAAGATCGGGATTAAAGTTTTCTTAAAATATTTTAATTGATAAGTAGGAATAATGTCCGCTTTGTTACAAAAGCTTTGAATCGACGAAAAAAAATCTTCCTCGGATTACGCAGATTTTCACGGATGATCATGTGGCTTCGAGAGCGTTTTTTCCTGAATTATCAGGCAGGCACAAAAAAGTTTATTGAAAAAATTCCAATAAACTTTATATATCACGAGTAATAACAGGTATTACAAACTATTTCTGACTATTAAACCAGAAATCAATTCAGCTGAGATCCCAGGTATTCCCACTCCTGTAAAGCCAGTTCAAGTTCCTCTTTTGTTTTACTGTATTTTTCCAGGGTTTCTTCAGAAGGGTTTTCTTTCGTAAAAGAAGTTTCAAATTTCTCTACTTTTATTTCAAGCTCGGAAATTTTCTCTTCTACCTTTTTAATTTTATTCTGAATATTTTTCTGCTCTTTACTCACGACCGTTGCAGACTGATCGCTTTTAACGGCAGGCTTTTCTTCCGCTTTTTTCACCTCAGCTTTCGGAGCCTCACTGTGAAGCTTTGCTTTCTCAGCCGAGATCTCACGGATTGATTCTTTTTGTCTGAATTCAAGATATTCGTTGATATCGCCTAAGAACTCTTTCATTTTTCCGTCGCGGAATTCATAGATTTTGTCGCAAAGCCCCTGAAGAAACTCCCGGTCGTGCGAAATGACGATCAGGGTACCTTCAAACTTCTGCAAGGCCAGCTTGATAATTTCTTTGGACTGTATATCCAGGTGATTCGTCGGCTCATCCATGATCAGGGTATTAAACGGACGCAACAGCAATTTACAAAGTGCCAGACGGTTTCTTTCCCCTCCGGAAAGTACTTTTGTTTTTTTATTCACCGCTTCTCCCTGGAACAGGAAAGATCCTAACAAATCACGGACTCTAGGTCTCGTTTCTTCCGTTGCGGCATCTTCCGCTTCTTCCTGAACGGTTTTATTCGGAGTCAATACTTCTTCCTGATTTTGGGCAAAGTATCCGATATTGACATTGTGCCCCAGGTTCCAAGTTCCGGAATAGTCTTTAATATCGCCGGCAAGGATTTTCGCCAGGGTTGTTTTTCCCTGCCCGTTCTGTCCCAGCAATGCAATCCGGTCACCCCGCTGAACAATGAAATCCACATCATCGAAAATCTGTTTTTCTCCGTATGCTTTTCCAAGGTTTTCCGCCTCAAAAATAACTTTCCCCGGAACAACCGACTGCACGAAACGGATGTTGAATTTGGAAACGTCTTCGTTATCCACTTCGATACGCTCGATTTTATCCAGTTTTTTGATCAATGACTGGGCAAAGGAAGCTTTGGTGGCGCTCGCACGGAATTTGTTGATGTTGTCTTCCATCTGCTTGATCTCTGCATCCTGATTCTTTTTGGCCTGAATCAGTTTTTCACGGCGGTCCTCCCGCATGACGAGGTATTTGGAATAGTTGGCTTTATAATCGTCGACTTTTCGGTTGTTCACATCAAAAGTACGGTTGCAGACGGCTGTCATGAACTGCTTATCGTGGCTTACCAGCACAATCGCTCCGGGATATTCTTTCAAGAAGTTCTCCAGCCAGATAATGGATTCCATATCCAGGTGGTTGGTAGGTTCATCGAGAAGCATCAGGTCGTTTTTCTGAAGAAGCAGCTTTGCCAGTTCGATCCTCATTCTCCAGCCTCCTGAAAATTCATCGGTGATCTTCTGGAAATCGTCGGCTTTAAATCCTAATCCGAACAGAACTTTTTCCACATCACCTTCCAGATTATAGGCATCGTGATGCATCAGAAGATCATTAAGCTCGGTCATTTTATTGATCAGGTCCGTGTAAGAATCACTTTCATAATCGGTTCTTACCGTCATCTGATGGTTGACTTCCTCCAGTTCCTCCTTCCATGCATTGATCTGCTCGAAGGCCTGCATGGTTTCATTCCATACGGTTCTTCCTTTTACAAAATCGAGATCCTGTTTCAGGAAACCAATGGTAATGCTTCCTTCGGGAACAACGTTTCCTTCATAGAATGTAATTTCTCCGGAAAGCATCTTCAGTAAAGTGGATTTTCCCGCTCCGTTTTTACCGACCAAACCAATTTTATCATCCTTTTTAATTGTAAAATTTACGTTTTGAAACAGATAGTTTCCCGAATGATGTAATCCTAAACCTTGAACCGAAAGCATGTGTTAAATAATGATTAATGTGAATAATGAATTTTCGGGTGCAAAAATACGGAAAATAAAGCAATTCAAGATAAAGAAAAAGAGCCGCTTAAAAAAGCAGCTCTAAGGGGGAAAACTTATACGCTTATAAGTTGAATGACAAAATTCCGGAAAATAAAGCTGATCCGGTATCGTAGAAATAACCAAAGTTTACATTACGTATTTTTACGGAGTATAGAGTAGGTTAGACTAAGGCTAAGTTTTTAGAGGTTCCGTAGAAGCTTCTTTCACTTAACGTTATCGATGCAGATCCCTTTATATCGCAGATTTTTCGGTTTCAATAGTACTTCGACAGGCTCAGCATAACACATTTAATTCAATAATGACAGGATTTAAACCGAGTTGTCTAAACAGTATAGCGGCTATAACATTTTATACCAATGTACCCAGAGCATACTATTGACAGGAATTTCCGGCTTTCTGCTCTCACCTTTATCATTATTAGTATTTTAAATGCTTCTTTAAAATCCGCTCATGAATAAAAAGAGCTGCCAAAATCATGGCAGCTCTACACCTAAATTTAAAACTGAAAAAGTACTAACATTTGTTGTAAACACTTTCTTTCATTAGAATTGTACGGTTCCAATAGTCATTATTCGGAATGTTGGTTCCGTATGCATAGTCCACAGCAGAATCTTCGATGTGGTGGATCTCCAACTGTGACCTGGAGCCGTTTTTATGGTAATGATCGTTCGAATGACCCGGAACGTTCAGCCCGTTGTTGATAAATTCTGCAAAGGCGGTACCTTTCGGATGCTGAAGCAATGCCTCATGGTACAATCCGAAATTGGCCGAAATGTGGGTATAATCCGACAGCTCCGCATAATGGTAAACCGGCTTCGTATCCGGCGAAAGGGTTTGTATATAGCGCTGAAGAGCTTGCGATAATTCGATAAGGCAGGGATGCTCGCACTCCTCAATTTCAAAATCCGACAGGCTGAAATCAGTCCTGAACACCGGCTTTTCAGCATTGGTTTCTGCAATCATCAGCTGCCCGTAAACTTTCGGCAGTCCGTTATAGACCCACTCTTTGGCAATATAGGCCTGTGAGGAAATGCCGTCATGATCTATTCCGTAATCGCTCAGCAAATCATCCCAGATTTTATTTCCTTCTGCGTTTTTTATCGTGGCTCTGATGTTTTCCATATAATAGAAAACCTCCCGGTCTTCCGTAAAGGCCGGCGAAACATAAACCGACTGTGATCCTTCAAGATACCCTCCTCCCACATCAGCGTGAGAGCCGGGCACAAAAATCTCTTTCCACACCGAATGTTCCGTTACCAAACAGGTATCGCTTTTTTCTTTTGAATCTTCAGAAAGACCGGTAAGCGGAAAAAAAAACCGGCATTCGTTCAGCGCACTGATCTGCAGCACCCGCTCCGTCTTCGGAAGTATAGCCACTTCATGGCTGCTGAAAGCTGCAGATTCCACGGTATCAAAAATACCCAGGAATTTTACTTTTACCGTAAAGCCCAAAAATTCCGAATATTCCCTCAGCAGTTCATAGCATAGATGCCTGGCCAGCATTGCGCCTCGGCTGAATCCATACACATAGAAGTGATATTCTGCTGCATTGCCGGACAATAGGTTTCTGACAAATGAAGAAGCCTTCTCCAGCTTATCATCCGAGGAATATCCTGAAACCCCCGAAGGGTTTTTACAGGTGGCCATGGTAAAATCCTGGTCTTCGGATCCGGTAACGGTTCCTATTCCTTCTATATAAATTTTTTCATCACCGTTAAAAAGATTGAATAATTTATAGATATTGGTAGTCCCACCATAATAGCTTTCATTATTTTTGTCAGGCTTCCGAAGGGAAACTGCATTCGGTCCGTTATTTCCGGTACCGTCGAAAAAAACTCCAATAGAGATTATTTTACAATTCATTCACTTGTGGTTTTATCTGTTCTTCATTATGGGTAATGAAGTGCTTCATTTTATGAATTCCCCAAAGTAACGGTGAAAAAAATTGGAATGATAGCGTAGAAAATACCAAATAAAAAATTCCGTATTTCTACGGAATCATATTCTTTCAAGCGGGTGGATGTTGTTGATGATGGCATAAATTACGATTCCAACCGTATTTTTTGCACCGATCTTCTCGACAATTCTCTGGCGGTGGCTTTCCACGGTTCTCGGGCTGATGTAAAGCTTTTCAGCAATTTCATTGTTGGTACATTCCTGGCAGATCAGCTTTACAACTTCTTTCTCCCTTTCGGAAAGCTCATCATCCATTTCGAAAAGGGTTCTTTTCTTTGTAGGGCTGTTCATATAGGAGAAAATCATCTGATGGTCTTCCGGTGTAAAGAATATCCCGTTTTTGTAGACCATGGTAATGGCTTCGATAAAGGCATTTCTGTTGGAGTTCTTAGGCAGGAAAGCAGAGACTCCCAGTTTCACCATGTAACCTAAAATCGTAGTCTTGTAATGTGAAGAAAGGATGATGATTTTAAGCTCCGGATACTTCTCTTTCAGTATTTCCACCAGTTCAAAACCGTTCATCGGCAGCATCTGCACATCTACCAAAGCGATATCCGGAAAATCTTCCGAAGAGGTATTTTCAAGGGTTTCCAAAAAATCGGGTCCGTTATTAGACATGGCCACTACGGAAATTCCCTGCTCCGAAGACAACAGCATTTTTACCGCTTCGAGGATCAGCTGCTCATCATCCACTAATGCTAATTTGATCTGAGAATTCATTGTTGTATGGAATTTTAATAATTAACCGGCTGCCATGTCCCAGGACATTTTTCCATTTATGCGCCGCATTCATCGATTTTATTCTGGATTCGATGTTTTTGATCCCCATCCCCTTTTTTACTTCTTCATATTCAAAACTTGTTCCGTTGTCTGAAATGACGACAGCAAGATTGGTGTTATTGTCCTTTATATAAATCCAGACCCTTGTTGCTTCCGAATGTTTAAGAACGTTAGTGGTAAACTCCTGAATGATCCTATATAACTGGACTTCTATGAAAATTTCTTTTTTCTGAAATTTCGGGCTTACATTCAGGGAAATATTGATCCTTCCTGCCAGATTGGCAATCAGTTCTTCGATATACAGCACCAACCCTACCGATTCCAGGTTTACCGGATACAAGGAATGGGAAATGCTTCGCGCCGAATCAATCAGGGAAGACATCTGGGTTGTGATATTTTTTTTGATAAGCTCATCTCCTTTTGTGTCGAGATTATTAAGCCATAAGGAAAGAATATTAAGACGGTTCCCGATATCATCGTGGATCATGACGGCAATTCTCTTCCGCTCTGATTCCTGTGCTTTGATGTTTTCTAAAACCAGTGTTTTCTGATATTGAACCTCCGCTTCATACTGCGCATTCTTTTCTTTAACAATTCTCCGGATAAAACTTCTGTAGGCCAGCAGAATAAAAGACATGATGATTGCCATGACGGCAAGCAGTGCAATAAAGAAGGTAATATTTAACGTTATTTCTTTAATTTTAAAAAAGTATAAATAAGTGAGACGTACAAAAGGCTGCAAAGGAGATTATTAACGTTCCAGATCATGTTGGCATCCTGTGCTTTAAAGCCAGCCAATTGCCGGAGCAGGAAAAACATAAATACCGACATGGCATAGTACAGGAAAACAAGGCTGTCTGCAACAATAAAGCGGGTATTGATTCTAGAATTGCCGATTTCCATCAGCAACGCATATCCTGCAAAACAGATGATCATGATACTGGAAATAACCTTTTTTGTTTCATTAACGATAATGTCGTTGCTCAGCAGGAAAAATCCGGCCGTTAAAATCAGCGGAATATATAAATAAGACGAAAGATTCAGCTTGCGGATAAAAAGAGTTCCTAAGACAAGGAGCTCTCCCGAAACGTAATACGGAAAAATATGATTCAGCTCTTTTGCATGGAAGCCATGAATCATAATATTAATGGTAAATTCTATCAAAAAAAGAAAAATGATATAATAAACATACCATTTTTCCGTATTTTTAAAAGATCTGTATTTTTTAATCCCAACTAAGACACAAATTACAAGTAAAATGTTATTGAGATAAAGTATTACCCCGGAAATATCCACAGTACAATCTAATTTTTTTTAATTATATAATCCCACAAGAGGGCGGACAGGCATGCGACCAATCATAGGTATTTGATATATTTTTTATGCTTCCGTTATCTTCAAGATTTTCATAGAATGAAATAAAAATAAGCGTAGGCAGTACCCGTCCATAGACATCGGAATACTTCAGCCCGAATGAACAGATAATATGCGTAAGCGTTTGTTTTGGCTCCTCTTTCTGACGCGTTGAATGAAGAATATCCTGGGCCGGTGCATAGAATCTTCTGAAAATCCTGTCTCCTCCGAATTCCGTACATTCCCTGTAAAACCACATCATGCCTTCATTTCTCCATGATTCTATAGCTGTTACAGCTTTATCCTGAGCCAGCACCGGCTTGCCTGAAACCGGAAAAGATGTATCGGCACTATCGTCCACTTTTTCCAGATTTTTAGAAAGAACGGCATTCTTAACGACGGTATATACCGCTGTCTCTTGCAATATTAAGTTTTGCTGCAGTTCCTGTAATGTACTATAAGGATAGCCATCAATGATAATTTTCTGCCCTTCCGCATCCATTGGATAAAGGATTGCAATCAGCGCTCCCTGATAAACTCCGATCTCGGTACAGAACTGGTTGTTTTTACTCTCCGCTTTCATCCATTGAATTTCCGAAGAATCGAAATTAAAAACATAGTTCGTAGAGATCAGTCTCTTGATCAATTCATACTCAGAACAGCAGTTAGACCATTCTATAATAGCTGCTTCGCATGCTTCCCGATTTAATATACTCATTTTTTTCATGGTTTTAATGCGTCAAAATTATACAAACTAATTTATCTGTGCAAGTATCTCACGAATAATTGAAAATTTGTTAATAGTTCCTTACGGTAATATGAAAACAGCTTTGTTGCTTTTCTTTGATGTAATAAATTTTTCCTGCATCATAATAGTATCTAAGTACTCTTTCCAGAGCCACTTCCATTTTAGGATTGTACTTCAAAGCATCGTTAAAGCGGACATAAGAAATATCGAAAGAATTGCCGTAATTATGAGAACTGATTCCCAATGCGGCATTGGAATTTACTTTTCGCAGGCGGCACTGGTCTTCCAGTGTCCTCGTAAGGGAAGAAACCGTAAACGTACTTCCTTTGGTTTCTTTACTGAACCGGGCCCCTATTTTTTCCAGCATCAGCTTACCTTTGGAAACCATCCAGGCCCTGCTGTAATCAAGCTTCTGAACGCGGTAGCCCTTTCCCGATTTCTTGATTTTATGAAGCTTACCGTTATCGATGTATTTCTGAACCGTCTTTGAATCTTTCAGGAGTTTTATGCCGAAACTTTTCGCAGCATCAAGATGCGGCTTATACAATGCGGTAGGCTCTATCTTCACCACTTCTTTCAGATCATAACAGGGAAAATCCCGGCTGGCTTTCTGGGTAAAAAAAAACGGTCCCAGGAACAGGATATTGAGGTACAGCAGTTTTTTCATCTGAGAAATCAGGTAAAAATTAATACAGGCAATTTATCTTAATCAAATATATTAATTTAAAACAAAACCATAAATTTTTACTAATACAAATAATTAGTTAAAATTTATTAATTAATCACATAAAAACAACAAAATATATTTTAGATCATCTATTTATTTTTAAAAAATGAAAATAAATTTAAATTATTAGTTTTCGTACCTAGATGATGATTTCAAAAAGCATCTAATTTGTAGCAGAAATGCTTGGGACAACGGTGCTTGTTTTTATGGGCTGCGGAAGGCCGTTATTGCCGGTGCGGACGGCACCATCCAAGCAGACTTCCGGAAATTTTCTTTTGCATTCGGATTAAGTGTAGTTATTTAGGAGCTACCTCCAACAAGAATATCAACGGCGGTTTTTCCGGTCTCGCCATTGGTTTTTCACTGGTGCTGATCCATATTGTAGGGATTAAGGTAACCGGTGTTTCCGTAAACCCGGCAAGAAATATCGGCCCCGCAAGTTTTCGCCGGCGATGAAACCATAAGCCAGTTTGGCTTTTTATTACAGTTCGTCATGGGAGGTGTTGCGGCTGCTTTTACTTACAACTCACTGATTGAAAGCTCTTAAAATAAGACAAAACGAAGTACATTCAGTCATTTATTGAAAAGTAATATGAACCCAAAGCAGAAATCAGATAATAGGCCGGAAGAGGGAAGCTGGATGCTGGAAGTTCCTTTTGCTCATATTAAGATCAAATGTATTGATTACTATATAAAATCGCTTCTATAAAAGAGCAATTCTATTTAAAATCCTGACTCACTAACCTGACTTTTACTCCCCACTTCACCAACCGACCGAATACATGCTCAACATGGTCGAATTCACTTTAAAATATGATATTTTATAAAGCGGCTACATTCAACAGAAGCGGATGAAACCCTATCAAAAATCCTGTTTTGCAAACAGGATTTTTTTATTTTAATCTTTTAATATCGAAAGGACTTCTGAAAATCAACTCTTCGTGCTTTCCCTTGATCTGTAGTTTTTTCTGCAACAGGCTCAGTGCCATTTTCCGGATGAAAACATCTTTATCATTAAGCTTCCAGTACGAGTCTTCATGCACGCGCTTCGGCTCGCGGATCCGGTAAAATTCCGTATCCCAGGTATCTACATTATGATAAAACTCGATAATCCCGCAATGTAGGGGAATCAAATCATGATCCACCATCCCCATCGGCAACAGGAAACTGAAGGCGTTGCAGATGTAGTCGCCACACGAAATCTTATCGTGCTTCAAAAATTTTTCGCCGGTATTGGTATTTGTATACGATTTTTTAAAGTCATTCTTAAAATCGCTTTTCGAAAGTTTAATCTCGATCTCATGGCTATAGCCTTCTGCATCGATTAATAAAATATCAGCTTCCCAATCGGCCTGAAAATGATTGGTAAGCACCATTTCCTTCTCAAAATTACATTGAGAATGGATAAACGCATGCACCAATTCTTCTATTTTTAACACTTTTGCTTTTAATTAAAATTTAATTGATTATACCTCTAACGGAGAATCCGTCATTTTCTTTCACATCTTCAGATTCTCCCACTCAAACACATCCACCTCAACTCACCAACAGGCTGCAGCCACGGATATCTGAATGATCGATCCTCCCCAATACCTGAAATTTATCCCCCACGGCCTTTCCCAGATCCTGGGTGGCGATAAATGAACAGGAATGAATGTTCGCCAGGTCGATAATGTTAATGGCTCCGGTCCGGCCTTCTTTTTCGTAATTGAAAGGATCTTCCGCATTCCGGATCATGATCTTCATCCAGTTCGGGCATTCGTATTCATTGTTCCCCAACGAATAGGCTTGCGAAAGAAGTTCCGTCATCGAATATTCCGAATAAATTTTATCGGTTTTAAAGCCTTCCTGCAATATCTTCAGCAGTTCGTCTTTGGTCATTTCCTCTTTTCTTCCTTTCATCCCTCCGGTCTCGATCACGACCAGGTTTTCTGAAGCGTTCAGAGATCCGCTGCTTTGCCGGGATCCGCAGTAGTCGATAAAATCCAGCAGGGCAAAGGAAACACCGAATAAAATTACTTTTTTGTCACCCAGCGTACTTAAAAGGTTAAACAGATCTTCGTGGTTATATAGGAAGTAGCCGTTCTCCGGCCTGCCCGATTTCTTCATCAGGTAATCAACCATGTAAATCAGCGACGAATTCTGTCTTTCCAGGTAGCTTGGCAGTAATCCCAGAAAAATAAAATCCTCCGGCTTCCCGATAAACTGCTCAAAGCTCCAGTAGATGCTTTCTTCATATTTATTTTCGTCGGCGATAAAATGTTTTGAAAGATTCATCTTTGTGGTTCCCGAACTCTGAAAAAACAGGCCGGCTTCCGAATTTTTATCTAAAATCTGATGATTTTTAAACATTTCAATCGGCAGAAACGGAATGTTTGCCAGACGGTCCACTTTCTCCGGATCTATGTTCAGATAATCCACAAAACGCCTGTATACCTCAACATTTTCATATTGGTAACGGAAGGTTTCCAGGGCTGCCGCTAAAAATTCCTGCTCTGTCTGTATGCTGAATATATTTTCCACTGCTGAACTCTTTTAACTTATGATCTTATGATGAGCTGATTAATAAAACAACCTCTGTTTTTAATATTTTTTTAATAATTAAATTGTATCCTGGTCAGTTTATTGTATTTGAATAGGCGGAATATGGATTAAAAACAAGAATGTATTTCATTCAGAGATTACCTCTTTTTGAGGTAATTTTTTTATGCCGTCACCAAAGGCCTTCAGCTCGAACTCATGTTCGAAGACCCCATAGGTAAAATACGAAATCCAGTCGCCAAGATTAATGTATTTTGCCTTACCTCCCAGATCCAGAACCATCGGAAGGTGGCGATGCCCATAGATAAAATAATCGATCGCCTGGGTTTTGAGCTTTTCTTTGGAATAGATAATTAAAAATTCCTTGTCTTCGCCCAGAAATTCCTTGTCTTCATCCCCGGAAATCATTTTGTTCTTCTGGGACATATATAAGGCGATCTTCATGGCAATATCCGGATGCAGCCATTTGAAAAACCACTGCGCCACCGGGTTGGTGAACACTTTCTTCATTCTTTTATACCCTTTGTCACCAGGGCCCAATCCATCGCCATGGGCCAGCAAAAACTGTCTGCCGCCCATTTCGAAATACTGCTTTTTATAGAAAACCGTACATCCGATTTCATCTTCCAGGTAATCCTTCATCCACAGATCATGGTTTCCCACAAAAAAATAGATGTGGATCCCACGGTCTTTCAGTTCGGCGATTTTTCCCAGCACCCGGACATATCCTTTCGGGATCACATGCTTCCATTCGTGCCAGAAATCAAACAGATCCCCCATCAGAAAAAGAACCTGCGCATCATGCTTGATCGCGTCCATCCAGCGGATAAAACACTCTTCCCGCACCTTGCTTTCTTTCGGGTTCGGCGCACCGAAATGCTGGTCTGAAGCGAAATATACTTTTTTCCCGAGTTCTAAATTGATGGTTGTCTTTAACACCTTCTGAATATTTGTTCAATAATTACTGATTATCCTCTGCAAACCACTCTCCGTAAGAGTTTTCGGTTTCATGAAGCTTCAGGTAAGCCAGGGAAATCCCTTCCGGCAGCTTCGATTTTATTTTGGCTGCAATGGCGTACAGCATATTCTCGCAAGTCGGCTGGAAAGTACAGTAAATCACTTTATGGCCTTTTTCTTCCAGGTCTTCACCCAGTTCGCGGTGCGGCGAAAGCCCGTTGATGAGAACGGCATGGTCCCAGACGTCTACAATCTCAGACTTTACGATACTTTTGATATCTCCAAAATCCACCACCATCCCATTTTTGGGATTTTCCAAATCATTAACAGGCTTTCCTTTCACTGTTACAAACAGCTTGTAGGAATGCCCGTGCATATTTTTACATTTCCCGTCGTAATTGTACAGTACGTGGGCGGTTTCGAATGTAAAAATTTTTGTTATACGTATCATCCTGCAAAGATAAGGAATTTGGTTTGAGTTTCGGTTTGCTTAATTATTGCCCATCGGCCCGGGTAAATTAGGATCTGTCGCCGGAGTGGTTACCAGCTCTTCATTACAGCGTATCCAGCCAATCACTTTCCAGCCTTTTGATTTTCTGCGTTTCCGCATCGATCAACACCCAAAGCGTTGTTGAATCCACCACCAGCTGATCATGACAATAAAATTCCACTTTCCGGGGCTGCCGGATTCCTTCCGGTGACTTGGGGTAGGTCCTGATTGTAAGGGTATCGCCCAGAAATACCTGTTTTTTATACTGAATGTGGTGATCCAGCAGCATCCAGATGTCTTTGGGATAATCGGTGATATGCTTTACGGCATCCCAGTGTTCCACAGCGATTTCTTCCACCCAATGGACGTACTGAACGTTATTCACATGGTTGTTGGCATCGATATGTTGTTCCGTAACGGTCATCTGCTTTTCAAAAATCAGGCTCATCTTCCTCAATATTTACCCAAAAGTAAAACTTAAAAATTAAATAATACCTATTCTGAAAGTTGTTATCTTAGCAAAAAATACCACACAGATGATTGCAGATATCTTCTTTCCGAACCGTTGCATTGCATGCAGCCGGATTATTGAGTCCGAATTGCTCACCTGCCCACTTTGCATGGAACAGATTCATTTTACCCACACCGGATATTCCGAAGACAGCTTTATGAAACAGAAATGCAGGCTTCTCTTCCCTGTTGAAAATGCTTTTGCGCTGATGAATTTTGAAAAGGAAAATGTGAGCCGCCGGATTATCCATGATTTAAAATACAGAAGCAGGGAAAACATTGGAAAAATCCTTGCCGGCTGGGCGACTGAAAAGTTAGACTTTCAAAATAAGAAACCCGACCTGCTGGTTCCGGTTCCGCTTCACCCGAAAAAGCTGAGGGAGCGAGGATATAATCAACTGCACCTGTTTACCGAAAGGCTATCGGCATTTTACAACATTCCCTTTGACCATGAGCTGATCAAAAGAAATCATTATTCCAAAGCACAGGCTTTAAAAGACAGGCAGCATCGCCTGGAAACACAAAATATCTTTTCCATTAACAAAGAGGTTTCAGAAAAGCATATCCTGCTGATCGATGATGTTTTCACCACCGGAAATACCCTGGCTACCATTGCCTGGGAAATCCTGAGCGCCGGGAATAATAAGGTGAGTGTACTGGTCATGGCGGTTGATGTATAATGGATTTGGAATTCAAGCTTCAAAATTCAAGGTTTAAGATTTAAGGTTTAAAAATTAAATTTGAGATTAAAGCTAAGTTAAGGTTGAGATTTAGGATGTAAAATTAAAATACGCCGTTCAAAGGTAATATCTCCACCATCAATATTCCTGTTCAGATTATGGTCTGCGATAAGGACTTTATGGTAACACTTGAAAAAAGCACAGCTGCCTACAGGAGCCTTCCGGATGCAAATCCGGCCATACTTCCCGATACGGAACATCCGATGGATAAAGTACGGCCGGACCTGTTATTGAAGCTGATGAAAGATTTCCGGAATCTTCCTGATTACCTTTGCAGTTTTTCCCCGTAGCTCAGATCACCCGCATCACCCAATCCCGGCGTGATGTAGCCTTTGGATGTGAGTTCTTCATCGATGGTGCCAACCCAGATCTTTGCACCGGGATATGCTTTCTGAAGGGTTTCTGCACCCTGCCTGGAAGCAATAGCTGCCACGATATGAAGTGATGACGGCTTACCGTTCGTCAACAGGTCCTTGATGGCTTCGATCAGTGAGGCACCGGTGGCGAGCATCGGATCTCCGACGATCAGAGGTCTCCCTTCAATATTGGGACAGGTAAGATAATCCTGCTTGATGGAGAAATAATCGTTGGAATCATGTTTTCTGTAGGCTGCTACGAACCCGCAATCTGCCTTATCGAAATAATTCAGTAAGCCTTCAAACAAAGGCACTCCCGCTCTTAAAATGGTAGTAATTACGGGCTGAACCGCAATTTCCTTTACCTTGATTTTATCCAAAGGGGTCTGAATTTCCACTTCCTTGTATTCAAGCGTTTTGCTGATCTCGAACGCTGCGATTTCGCCGATTCTTTCCATGTTTCTCCTGAAACGCATCCTGTCCTGCTGCACCTCAACATTCCGTAGCTCGTTGATCCAGGAATTTACCAGAGAAAACTGTTCTGATAATACAACTGTATTCATTATGTGAAACTTTTTATTTAAAATATAAATTTAATAAAGAGTAAAATCCCTCTCAGAAATCTGAAAGGGACTGAAATTATTTTTGTCTGAAATACACTTCGATCGGTACTCCGGTAAACCCGAATTCTTTTCTCAGCTGATTTTCGGTAAATCTTTTGTAAGGCTCCTTTACATATTGCGGCAGGTTGCAGAAGAACACAAACTGCGGCGATGGCGTCGGAAGCTGTACACAATATTTGATTTTGATGTATTTTCCTTTATTGGCCGGCGGCGGCGTTCCTTCAAAAATCGGAAGCATCACTTCATTCAGCCTGGAAGTCTTGATCTTCTTTTTACGGTCTTCATATACCGTCATGGCTGTTTCCACTACTTTCAGGATTCTCTGCTTCGTCAGGGCAGATACGAAAAGAATTGGAATATCGCTGAACTGACCGATTTTATCCCTGATGGCATTTTCAAAATCCCGGGTGGTATTGGTCTGCTTGTTTTCCACTAAATCCCATTTGTTGACCACAATAACGATTCCTTTCCTGTTTTTCTGCGCCAGTCCGAAAATATTCATATCCTGGGATTCCCAGCCTAAGGTCGCATCTACCATGATAACCACCACATCGGAATACTCAATGGAACGGATGGAACGCATCACGGAATAAAATTCCAGGTCCTCGGAAACTTTTGATTTCCTTCTCATCCCGGCAGTATCTACCAGTACGAATTCATGTCCGAATTTGTTGTACAGCGTCTGGATACTGTCCCGGGTAGTTCCTGCCACATCGGTTACGATATTCCGGTCGGTATCAAGCAAAGCATTGGTCATCGTGGATTTCCCTACGTTCGGACGACCAGCGATGGTAATTTTCGGTAATCCTTCAAACGGATCTTTGTATTCTGTAGTAGGAAAATCTTTAACGATATCATCCAGCAGGTCACCGGTTCCGGAACCGGTAGCAGAAGATAGAGTATAGTATTTCTCAATTCCCAGCTGGTAAAATTCCGTAGCAGCCAGTTCCTCTTTGGATGAATCCACCTTATTTACCACGATATAAGCCGGCTTATTCGATCTTCTGAGCATCTCATAAATCTCGTAATCGGTATCGGTAAGGCCTTCCTCCACGTTCAGCATGAAGATAATAGACGTCGCTTCATCCACTGCCAGCTGAACCTGTTTAGAAATTTCCCCCTGGAAAACATCATCATTGTTCACATCATATCCTCCGGTATCGATTACCGTAAAATCAACCCCGTTCCAGTCGGATTTCCCATAGTGGCGGTCGCGGGTTACCCCTGCCGTGGAATCTACGATGGCCTCTCTCCTTTCCAGTAAACGGTTAAACAATGTGGATTTTCCTACGTTGGGACGCCCAACGATTGCAACAATATTCGACATAAAAAAATGTTTAATAATCCTTCGACAAAGCTCAGGACAAGATTATCAATGGGTTACTCCAACTTTTGGAGCCCAATTTTTTTTGCAAAGATAGGATTTTTATTTAATTCAAATAACCCTGCCGGCAAGCCCAACCGACAGAGATCCGCTTAGAATTCAATACCAATCGCCGTTTCAATGGGAAAATATAATCAAATTAATTCTTTGACTATCAATAAATAAAAGTTTTACATGTAATTTTTCATTAATTAATCTCAATTAATCACTTTTATTTTTAAAATAATTTTTCTAATTTCGCGGTACAGAAATACAGACCCATGGTGTAGCGGTAACACTACTGATTTTGGTTCAGTCATCTGGGGTTCGAATCCCTGTGGGTCTACCACTTAAAAAATGCAACTAGCTAAATAACAGCAAGTTGCATTTTTATTTCAGTCACCTTTTTGACGTTTGGTCACCTTTTAGTCACACTTTTGATAAAAACGCTCGGAATTAACTCTATTGAATTTATTTGAATCTGATTGTATTTTTAACAACGAAAATAATGTTCATTAGACTCGAAATAATCAAACATTATACTCCTTGCCGTTGCTTCCAATCAATTACAATCCAGTTTGGAATATTAAACGTATCATCTTCATATAAATACTGTACAAAATCTTCATCCGAATTAAATTCGCCGTAATAAAAATTGTTTAGGTTCTCATACAGGCTTTGAAACTCCATTTTACCTAAAACAATCCAAACACGCTTCGTAAACCTCTAAATCATGCCCAGAATTATTGATTTGTTCAAGTGCATCGTAAATATCTTTTGATATGTGGCATTCACTCAATAATCCCAGCTTTTCTAGAATCGGACATTCATAATCTTGAAACATAAATTTGGGGTCGGATTCATCAGAATGAAGTTCATACATTGCTGTAATTAGTTCGTCATAATCAGAGTAATCGGCTAAATCAAGCCATTTCCCAAATAATGAGCCGTTGTTGTACTTAGCGTACGTTGATACATAGATACAAGCAGTATCTAGACAATTTCGTAAATTTGTCATGTTAATAAGTTTTAGTAATGTTAAAATTTATTGATTTGCCTTGTCGCATTGCAGTGCTTCAAGGTTTTTTTATGTACATATTGAGATATATTTTAGTAGTAAGTCGCTCACAAAAAGCAGTATAAATATACAATAAAAGCCCATGAATACAAGAGTTTACAATACTTTTTAACCAAAATATCAACGTCTGTTAAAATCTTTTTAACCACTCCGACCGCAGGAAAAACAAAACAGCTGTCAAAAAACAAAATCTTTGACAGAGGGTGCAACCAAAAAAAGTCCAACAACCCCGGTCAAAATTCTATCAGTACCCCTTGTCCCGATACCTATATAAAAATTTTGAGATTCGGCATAGGGGGATGTTTTTATACTAAATTTAGGTTATGGGGTAAATGGGACTGTATATATTAGCAAAATTCCTTTCATTTACTTTCAATAATTTTCCATATCCAAACAACATAAAAGGTAGTTTACCATACAGAAAATCTTTGAATCTGAAAAATTTCATATCTTAGTGGCTAAATTTTTAACGAAAAAAATAAAGCGTTAGCTTTTATTCTGTACAAGGAAATCTGGTAAATTTCAAATACAGCACAGAATAAACAGTTGATGCCCTCGCTTATGGCGTGGGCTATACTTGTTTGTGCTGTATGGTTTACCAGAACCTCCTTGAACAAATTAAGTTATAGTTCCACGCTTTCTGCATTAATAACCTTTCACTTTGGGACTGAGTGATACAACAGCACTCATTCATGAAAAAGATTCCACTATTTTCATTCACGGCATTATTACTTTGCGCCTTATCATGTGAAAATCCAAAACCAAAATTTAAAACAGGAGACGATCCGCACATTGATTCTATGATGGCTAAAATCAAAGCTAATCAAAAAGTACAGTTTGATGAGATTGACCGCAAACTAGAAGCACATTCCAAACCTCAAATGCAATATCTTTTTGTGAGACTAGCTGTTACTGAAAATAAAATGACTCAAATTCAAGAAAGCAATATTGTATCCCCAATACAGGAACTTCAAACTATTGATGAAGAAACCAAGGCGAGAGTTGAAGATCAGGTAGTAGGAGAATATCTTAAATCATATGGAGCCCAAGTTTTCGATGGTAGAATTACCAAAAAGGAAACTTTTGTTTTCAACAGCTATACGGAAGCCAGTGAAAAGAGAAACAGTTTTTTAATCTCTGAAAATTAATACAATGAAAGTAAAAATTATAGCAAGTCTAATATCGGTTTTTGCTGTACAAACTATTTCCGCACAGATAAAAACACTTAATTATAATATAATCCAGGTTGTCGAGAATCGAAATATAACTAATCTTATTCCAAAAAAAGCAAAGATAAGAATTGATAATACTAAGAAAACTGTAAGTATTAAAGATTCAGAATTACTAAAACCCTATGTTTTTAAAATAGACTCTCAAAG
Organism: Chryseobacterium sp. SN22; assembly: GCF_008329705.1. Taxonomy (GTDB): domain Bacteria; phylum Bacteroidota; class Bacteroidia; order Flavobacteriales; family Weeksellaceae; genus Chryseobacterium. The sequence continues at coordinate 95,530 of NZ_VTSX01000002.1, forward strand.
CAGTTGTGACAATTTCGGGATATTCGGAGAATCTGTAAGTTGTTTCTTACGAAGCAGAGAAGGAAAGCTATATATTTTTTCTTACAACAAAAATAGACTAGAGATTATGAATCTCACAGGAGACGGAACAAGATACATTAACATAAAACCATAACATTATTATGAAAAAACTTTCTTTCAAATCTACATTAGTAGCATTATCGCTAACATTAGCAACCGTAAACTGTTCTAGCAGTAACGATGACGATAACAACACACAGCAAACCAACCCTGCAACAACTCAATATTTTCACCCACCAACGTGGATTCAGGGAACATGGGCGTAACAAATGGAACAACTTCAAACAAGCTCTATAAGTTTACAACAGATGATTTTATACTACTTGTAACAGGTGTAAACGAACAGAGCATGACAGGAACAATCAAATCAAGTCCTAACGGTGGAAGTGTTGATGAGACAGCTAATAACGGTATGCAGTATAATTTTACAGTTAAATATAACATCACAACCACAACACAAAGTTTTGAGTTCAGAAAAGTATCAGCAACTCAGATTCAGTGGAAAGATAACAGTAACGGAACATGGTTTGACTTGGTAAAAATGTAGAAAAAACAAAGCCTTGACCTTATGGGTTCGGGCTTACTTTTTATCTCTTCAAACACCGATGAACAGAGGGGTTAACGAAAAATCTGCAAGATAGTACCAATACATACTACAAATTTATCTTATATATTATCCTACTCTAATCACTCTCAAACTCAACCCAAACACTCTAATCGGGAAAATTTGGAGAAAAAAACGTCAAGTTTTGTCGCCATACAGATATAGATTTGTAAAAAGAAAAATAATAATTCAAAATATAGGGAAAATACCTATGCCATGAATCAATGATTTTTTCTAAATTGTCGCCTAAAAAAATTATCCATTAATGTAAATATAAAAACATGAAACGATTATAAAAACATGAAAATAAACTTTAAGAAAAATTCATTTAACTTACAAAACCAAAAGAAACTATGAGAAAGAAAACTATTTTAAAGCTATTTTTACTAATAGCATTTGCAATCTCAATGCATTCATGTATTCACGACGATGTATATTCAGCATCTGAGCAATCCAATAATGAATACCAATCCAAAAGCCTTTGGAAAGAAGACGAAAAATATATCAAAAATGTAAAAGCCGTTTTTGATAAATACGCTGACAAAAATTATTTCACTTCCAACTTTGGAAGTATTTATTGGGACTATGCTGTAACTATGGGAACTAGTGAAAGTTTCCTCGAAGCACCTGTTATAAAAAACAACAAAGTAAGTTTTATACTTGTAGTTTATAAAGATGGAGACAGAGTGTTTTTTAAGAGAAAAGAAGATGAAGAATCTAAAAAATTCTTTACTGCTTTAGTTTTCCATGATAGAACGAAACTTACGGATTCAAAATTGAATAATTCATTAAGTTCTGAAGCAAAAGGTGGTTGTGTAACTATTGAAACGACTTGGACTTGGACGAACGACGACGGGAGTGCTGGTCCAACTTACACTTACACAGAAATGTATTGTTTACCATCTGGACCTTATCTGCCCTGTCAGGCTGTAGATGTAGATGCTAATTGTGGAGGCTCTACTGGCGGAAGCGGTGGAAGTTCTGGTGGCGGCTCAGGCGGTGGAGGCGGATTTCCATATACTCCTGAAATACAGGAATTTACAGATAATTGCGCAAAAGTAAAAACTTTAACTAATAATACTACTTTTAAAAATAATGTTGGTAATTTAGAAAGTAAAACAGGATTAAAGGGAGAAACTGGATATATACAAAGAGCTGACGGAAACTATACATATCAAGATACAGCAGGTCAAAATGAGACATCAAACACTTTATCTCTTCCTAAAGCTAGTTTGCCTGAAAATAAAAATATTATGGGATATCTTCATACACATGTTAATGATTATACCTATACAGACACTGACGGAACAGAAATAATGAGACAAGGAATAAAGATGTTTTCTCCTGCTGATATATGGTATTTTATGGATATGTTGAAAAATGCACAAGAAGCAGGTAGACCATTATCTGATGTATACGCAGTAATGGTTACAAGTAAGGGAAATTATCAAATAAGATTTACTGGAAATCAATATCAAATTAAAAGTTTCACTGCACAACAAATTGAAAATTTCACGAAAGACTTCCCAACATTTATGGAAAAATATTCAAATGATTTGGAACTTGGCTTTTTAAATTTTATAAGCGAAAAAATGAATGTAAAAGCAACTAATCTATACAAGATGGATTCCAATGGCACAAATTATGAAATAAAATTAACAGCTGAAAAAACTAAAATGACATCTGGATGCCCAGGTTAAAAACTTAAAATAAAAAATTATGAAAAATATATTAAGTATAATATGCTTTATTGTCTTTACAAGTTGTATGGGACAAACTGTTTCACTTGAAACAATGGCTCAGTGTCAACCAGGAAACTGTCCTGTTGCAACTTATGTAAAAGATGTTAATAATTTATTGAACAAATATGTAGGAACATGGAAAGGTTCACTTGATGGTAAAAATTATGAGTTTAATTTTATAAAAAAAGAAAATTTTGGCTTTGATGACAGTTTAAAAAAAGATAGATTAATTGGGAGGTTAAAAATTACTAGTTCAAATGGGATTATTGAATATAATAATTTTTCCTTAGAAGATGATAAGACAAACCTTTACGGGAGTAATTTTCAACCAAATTTAAAAGCATATATGGTACGTTTTTCTGGAGGAAAATTAGGTTGTATAGATTACGGATATGTCTATTTAATAATAAAACCTGAAACTCCAAATAGTATGGGCGTATTGTTTTTACCAGATAACGATATTGCTACTGAAGACTGTAGCAATTTTAAAACAACAATACCAACTAAAAAACGTATTGATTTAATAAAACAATAATTTCAAGTAATTCTTAAATAGAAAAAAGATTGGCTCTACCGAAATATCAAGGTAAGCCAATCTTTTTTATTTACAGTACAAATTACTCTTAATATATAGTCCGATTTTGTCCTTTCTCACCCTCAATCACTCCACATCACCATCCCCTATCAAACTTTGAAATTTGGCTACAAGTAAATCTCGTAATTCTAATTTTATGGTATCAAGGTTATACTTCCTTAGTAGGATATTATACTTTGTTCTTAGGTCATAATAGTAGCTAGACGATTTACTGTTTTTTTATTTCCCGCCAATAATGAGAGCTTATGCCTAGTTCAAAAAATCTTTTTCTTCCCCGCGGATTTCCTGAGTAGTAAAGCTATCGATGATATTATTTCATCAAAACGATCCAGAAGAAATTTAAACAATAATTCCAGCCGACTTTTCTCGTAAATATCCTGCACTGTATAGATTCCAAATCTTTTTTTCAGCAACTTACTGTCGGTTATCTTTATTTCCACTCGCAACAGGTGATAATCCAACTTATACTGCAAACCTTTATCGTACATTTTTACATACTATTCATTACGGTTATACTGTTTGTATGATCCTTTCTTTTTAAAGGTATAGTGTTGGTTAAATTCATCAAAATTGAACATTAAAAAGTTATTTTCAAGCATTTGCTTAGGGCTTAGAGAGGTTCGGATGTTTAAGCCAAATTCCAGATTAGTTACTTTGTAATCTGAAATATCTTCGTTCAGATCGCCCTGAAGCTGTTGAAAAGCGGTTAAAATATCGCCGTAAGGAAAATCGGTGTAGTTGCCAGTACCCCAATCATTTTTAAAGTTAAAATAGGTATGTATGGAGTTTTGACAAATGCTGATTTTTCCGTAATTCGACTTCAATATTTTCAAAACGTCTATAACATGGATATTTCGGATCTTTATTAAAATAATCATACGAGCATTTTGTTTCACTATCAAGAAAATCATATTTAATCCTATTTTCCAAAGGTTCTTTTGTATTTGTATATACTTTTATAAAGTCAATCATATTCGGTATTTTAATTAAGGCACAGCAAGGGCTGTCACAGCAGTTTTACTGTGCCTTTGAGTTGTTGTTATAAAAAGATTTTTAGTTGATTTTTTGCGTAATTACATGCGAGTACGCAGGGCTGTAGCGTACAGTAGTAAAAAGATTCAGCCTTCCAAGAACCTTGTACACTTGTGTTTAACCTTAGTCCTCCAAAATGAAAATGGCGTAGTCCAAATTAGGTCGCTGAGATATAAAATCATTCAACTTATCTTGATCCTTCATAATTAAATATTCAACTTCATTTTCTTTTAAAAGATGCTTACCCTCGTATATATCTTTGACATATTTTGGCTTTTTTGCTTCAGATTAAATTTGCTCAGATTCTGTTCCTGTTTTAGTTTCCTCCTTAACATCTGTTTTCACTTCGATACTAAAATTTTTCTTCAAATATTTCCGAACATGAAGATCCGCAGAAGCAATACTTAAATTTCCTTTAAGCATTTGTTGAATAATAACAGTTAAACCACTTTTCATCACTGCTTTAAATTTTGCTGTTGTTGTTCTACCAACACCAGCCAGTTTGGATATTTCCAAAATAGTATCAACTTTATCATCTACACTCTCACCTCTGCCTACTCTGGAAAGATTTTCTTTTGCTTTTCTTGCAATAGTTTCTTCATGTAAACAGGCAAGCCGTAATTTCTCCACAATTGTAAGATTTCGTCTCTGACATTGGTTTTTGACCAACCAAAATCGCCATTATCAGTTTATAACGCAAATCTTTAAACAACCGAAAATAAGATTCATATCTATATCAAAATATTAGCATTTTAATCTCATCAGCAAAATATAAAATGATTATATAAAAGTAAAGCCAATCATTTTAATTTCACCTTCGAATTTACTCTTATTATAGACTGATTTTGTTCTTCCTCTTTCTCCAAACACCACACACGCTCTTACTTATCAAGCTATAAGGAAACAAAAAAGGCAACCCAAAGGCTGCCTTTATCACTTAACACTATAAATATAAATTACTTTATATCAAAGCGGTCCAGGTTCATTACCTTAACCCAGGCTGATACAAAATCATTAATAAATTTTTGCCGGACATCGGCGCTGGCATAAACTTCGGCAATGGCTCTGAGTTCGGAATTGGATCCGAAAACCAGGTCGGCGCGGGTGGCCGTCCATTTTTTCTCCCCGGTCTTTCTGTCGGTGCCTTCATACAGCTCATCATCTGCGGAAGCGGATTTCCACCGGGTATTCATATCCAGAAGGTTGACGAAGAAATCATTGCTTAATACGCCTGGATTCTGTGTAAAGATTCCGTGGGAAGATCCGTCGTAATTGGCGTTTAAGGAACGCATTCCGCCGATCAGCACGGTAAGTTCCGGAGCAGTAAGGGTCAGCAGCTGGGCCTTATCGATCAATAAAGATTCCGTGGAAACCGAGAATTTTTTCTTCAGATAATTTCTGAATCCGTCTGCTGCAGGCTCAAGGAACTTCATGGATTCCACATCGGTCTGTTCCTGGGAAGCATCCATCCTTCCCGGTACGAAAGAGACGATCACGTTATGCCCTGCATCTTTAGCTGCTTTTTCCACGGCGGCACTTCCGGCAAGAACGATAAGATCGGCCAGGGAAACTTTTTTACCGCCGGTCTGGCCTTCATTGAATTCCTTCTGGATATTTTCCAGAACGCCCAATACTTTCTGCAGTTGGGCAGGATTATTTACTTCCCAGTCTTTTTGGGGAGCCAGACGGATCCTTGCTCCGTTTGCCCCGCCTCTTTTGTCACTTCCCCTGAATGTAGAAGCCGAAGCCCAGGCTGTAGAAACCAGTTCGGAAACACTCAGGCCGGATTCAAGAACTTTAGATTTTAAGGCTTCGATGTCCGAATGGTTGATCAGGGCGTGATCCACTTCAGGAATCGGGTCCTGCCAGATCAGCTCTTCCGCAGGGACGTCCGGTCCCAGGTAACGGGCTTTTGGCCCCATATCCCGGTGCGTCAGCTTGTACCAGGCTCTGGCAAAAGCATCGGCAAATTCTTCCGGGTTTTCGTAGAAACGTCTCGAAATTTTTTCATATTCGGGATCTATTCTCAGGGAAAGATCCGTCGTCAGCATCGTTGGCCGATGTTTTTTTTCAGGATCGAAAGCATCCGGAATGATGGCTTCTGCATTTTTAGCTACCCACTGATGGGCTCCGGCAGGACTCCTGGTAAGCTCCCATTCGTTTTCGAAAAGGTTTTTAAAGAAATAATTGCTCCATTCGGTCGGCGTTTCTGTCCAGGTCACTTCCAGTCCGCTGGTAATGGTATCGGGACCTTTCCCGGATCTGAAGCTGTTGTCCCAACCTAATCCCTGGGCTTCGATTCCGGCTGCTTCAGGCTCTTTGCCTACATGATCCGCCGGCCCTGCGCCATGGGTTTTACCGAAAGTATGTCCTCCGGCGATTAAGGCAACCGTTTCCTCATCATTCATTGCCATTCTTCCGAAGGTATCACGGATGTCTTTGGCAGCGGCTACCGGATCAGGATTTCCGTCCGGTCCTTCAGGATTTACATAGATCAGTCCCATCTGTACGGCGGCCAGCGGCTTTTCAAGATCGCGGGTATGGATTTTACCATCCGCATCATCATCTGCCGAAAGAACGCCGTGGTTTTCCACAACCCCCTCAGAACCTTGAGAATACCTTAGATCTCCACCCAGCCAGGTTTTTTCTGCTCCCCAGTACACATCCATATCCGGCTCCCATACGTCTTCACGTCCGCCGGCAAACCCGAATGTTTTAAAGCCCATCGATTCCAAAGCAACATTTCCGGTAAGGATCATCAGATCGGCCCAGGAAATTTTCTTTCCGTATTTCTGTTTGATCGGCCACAACAATCTTCTGGCTTTATCAAGGCTCACGTTATCCGGCCAGCTGTTCAATGGGGCAAAACGCTGCTGACCTGCTCCGGCTCCGCCTCTTCCGTCCCCTACCCGGTACGTTCCTGCGCTGTGCCAGGCCATACGGATAAACAAAGGACCATAATGACCGAAATCGGCCGGCCACCAATCCTGGGAATCCGTCATCAGTTCGTGAAGGTCTTTTTTTACCACTTCAAGATCAAGGCTTCTGAAAGCTTCCGCATAATCAAATCCCTCATCCATTGGGTTGGAGAGCCGGGAATGCTGACGGAGAATATCTACGCGCAGCTGATCCGGCCACCAGTCTGTATTCTGGGTACCGCCACCGGCTACATTTTCTTTCTTTTCTTCCTTCATGCTGCCGTTGTGAAAAGGACATTTGCTGATGTCTCCTGATGTGTTTTCCATATCGTTTTAATTTTTTTTATGTTGATAACAATTTGTCATTTTGAATAAGGCAAACTTACAATTGTTGTATCATAAATACAATCTATCGTAAATATTTTTACAATAGTTAAAAACAATAATCTCAATCCTACCTAATCATGAGATTAAATTAATCATTTTTATACAAAATAGAATATAACAGGAAGTTAAATATTCATATTCGGAATAATTTTATTCTTAGGTTCGGCTTCCATATCAGTGGGCTATTTTTTATTATGAAAAATTTATTAACTTTAACTGTTTAAGGAATTGTCATCTGATTGCCGGTAATTTGTAATGTGAGAACTAATTTCATACACTTAATTCAAATCCTGAACATCAGACTTAAGCTTAAAACTTTAATTATGAAAAAAGTACTGACCGTTGTTCTTGTTGCATTTATCATCATCCAGTTTTTCCCGATCGATAAAACAAATCCCGCCCCTACTCCGGGAATGGATTTTATCAGGATCAAAAATACGCCTTCCGAAGTAGCCCAGATTATCAACCGTTCCTGTTACGACTGCCATTCCAACGAAACGCTTTATCCATGGTATTCCAACATTGCTCCTTCTTCCTGGATTCTGAGAAACCATATCGATGAAGGCAGAAAAGAACTTAACTTTTCCACTTTTGCAGTATATGAACCTAAAACACAGGCACACAAATTGCAGGAATGTATAGAAATGGTGGAGAAAAAAGAAATGCCTCTGGAATCTTATTTTATCGGTCATCAGGACGCTAAGCTGACGGATGCGCAAAGAGAGATTTTAACGGATTATTTTAAGAGAGAAAAACAGGAAACAGAGCGGAAAATGTCGCTTTAAAAACAAACATATGGAAGGAAACTGGCAGGATAAGCATATTGTATTTTTCGATGGAGACTGCGGCGTCTGCAATTTCTGGGTACAGTGGATTCTCGAAAGGGATAAAAGAGATCAGTTCAGGTTTGCTTCTCTTCAATCGGATTTCGGACAGGAATTTTTATCTGAAAGAGGATTGAATACAAAAGTTTTCAACACGATGTATCTCTGGAAACCGAATCAGTATTATCTGGAAAAATCTGCAGCTGTACTGAAAATAGCCAATCTTTTGGGCGGAATTTACAAGTTGTCAGCCATCGGTAAAATCATTCCGAAATTTCTCAGTGACAAAATGTATGATAAAGTTTCGGAAAACAGGATGAAACTGGCAAACCAGAAATGCTATCTGCCTACCCCTGAGGAAAGGAAAAAATTTATTCAGGTTTAAACAACAGGCTGGAAGAAGGAAGCCGGAAGCTTTTCGATATTACAGCTTATAGTTTTAGAATCAAACAATATATTATCTGATAAACAGAAGACTGCCTTCAACGGGCAGTCTTCTGTTTTATGATCGGATACCAATTACTGATTCAATGACCAGATGGAATAGGAATTTGGCGGACACTGGATTTTCACCCATTTGTCGCCCTGCGTGGTCGGATACCAGGAGGAATTGCCGGTAAAATCCTTGATCTGCTGGCTTGCCCAGTTGGTCTGTATCCATCTTTCCTGCCAGCTGGAAGAACTGTTGATATAGACCACCAATCCCGGATTTCCGTTGTAGCCGTTTCTGCGGGCAATGTATTCGTCGTTGTCGGTATAGAGAATCGAAGTTGTTCCGGTAGCTTTGTTGTTGTGGATCCAGATAAGGTTGTTCAGCCTTTCTTTATTCAGCCATTCTTCATAATCCCTGTAGAAAATGGTAGGATAGCCTTCATGGGTAAAAATGTAGACATACGCAGGCATTTTATTATAAATGATATCCGTATCGTGGTTGGCTACAAAAGTAACTGCTTTAAAGGGATTCCTTTTCCACATCATATCATCGTTCAGAATATTGAGGTTACCGTTATCGAATGCCTCATCCATTTTATAATAGGCCGCAAAGTCAAATACGGAACTGTTGGCATTATTGGCCCAGGATTCCAGTGTATTCACATTAGAATCCCATAATTCGCCGACTGAGAAACCGCCGACATTGGAATTCCAGTTATTTACCACCCAGGCCCCGAATCCTTTTACGTAATCGAATCGCCAGCCGTCAAATTTCATTATGTTCTTATAATATTTGCCTACCGAATCATCCCTTCCCCACAGCCAGCCCTGTACATACGGATTGGCATGGCAAAGGTCGGGAAAACCGCCAAATGCCCCTTCGTCATTATTCCCATAAGAATTTTTATAAAAATCATTATAGCTCCTTGGAAATTTTCCTGAAGCCACTCCTGAAAAATTGGTCCAGGTATTCGAGCCGGCATACGGATTGTATTCTGACTGCCCGCCGCTGTTGTGGTTGATCACAATATCGGCGTAAACCTGCATATTCTCAGCGTGTGCTTTTGTAATCAGGGCTTCGAGTTCTGCTCTCGAACCAAAACGCGTTTCAACACTGCCGTTCTGATTATAATTTCCGAAATCATAGTAATCTGTCGGATCGTAGCCCATCGAATACCCGCCATTCTGCGCCTTGGAGGCCGGAGGAAGCCAGACGGCCCCGATGCCTGCATTCGACCAGTCGGTGAGTTTTCCTTTAACGGTATTCCACCAGTTTCCGCCATCCGGAACGTCCCAGTAAAAACCCTGCATCAGAACACTCCCACCGGGGGCTGCAACAAATTTCCCTGTAGATGAGGAATTTCCGGTACTGAAAGGCCGTCCATCATGATGGGTGACATTCACCGTTTCAGCATGCACTTCAGAGGGTTTCAGATTATCGCTGATGATTTCATCATTGTTTTGACAGGAACTCATCAGCACCAACCCGAGTATTGAAAGTAAGTAAGCTGTTTTTTTCATATCATAAGTTTTAATTATTAAAGTGCTAACTAAATTACATTTTTATTGATATAAATTCTAACATAAGAGAAATATTTTTGGTATTTCTATGAAACCCAAGCAAATCATTATCTGTAATATTCATTAAAAAATCATAAACTTTTAAGATTTGCGGTACAATTTTTCTATTAATCCATATATTTGCAGACTATGGAATACAATACCCAAAAAACTCAGCTTCATTTGCCCGAATACGGCAGAATTATACAACAGTTGGTTGAACGTTGCAAAGAGCTTCCTTCAAAAGAAGAAAGAAGTGAAATGGCAATGGCAATCATTGATTTTATGGGTCAGAGAAACCCTCAGCTGCGAGACGAAGAAAATTATAAACATAAACTTTGGGACCATCTGTATATTTTAGCCGATCATGACCTGGATGTAGATTCTCCTTATCCTTTTCCTACCAAGGAAGAGCTTGAAGAGAAACCTAAAAGGATGGAATATCCGAAACTTCAGGGAGATTTTAAATTTTACGGAAAAAGTATTCTTCAACTGATTGAAAAAGCGATTGAGCTGGAACAGGGAGATGAAAAAGAGGCCCTGATCGAAGTGATTGCCAACAATATGAAGAAATCCTATAATGTATATAATAAGGAACACGTAACGGATGATGTGATTTTCCGCCATCTGAAGGAGCTTTCGGAAAACAGGCTGGACCTTACCGGAATCGATACGCTTGAAAAGAGTAAAATCTATTACACCAGTAATAACAACAACCGGAATAACCAGAACAACAACCGGAATAACAACAACCGAAACCAGAATAACCAAAACAATAAAAGAAGGCACAATAACAACAATAACAATCATAATAAAAACAGGAAGTAAGCATGAGTGGAACATTTCAAATACGGGGAGGAAAAAGACTGCAAGGTGAAATCACTCCACAAGGGGCAAAAAATGAAGCTCTTCAGATTCTGTGTGCCGTTTTATTGACTGATGAGGAAGTAAGGATCAAAAATATTCCGGATATCCACGACGTTAATCGATTAATTGAGATTCTGGGCGACTTCGGAGTAAAAGTTACCAAGAATGCGCACGGCGATTATACTTTCAAAGCCGACAAGGTTAATTTTGATTATATAAAATCCAGCGAGTTTAAAAAAGACGGTGCCAAACTAAGAGGCTCCATTATGCTGATGGGCCCGATGCTGGCAAGATACGGTGAGGCGTATATGCCGACGCCGGGAGGTGACAAAATCGGAAGGAGAAGGCTGGACACCCACTTCCAGGGATTGGTAGAGCTGGGTGCGGAATTCAATTATGACGAAGAAGAATATTTTTATTCATTAACAGCAACAGAGCTTAAAGGAGCATTTATCCTTCTGGAAGAAGCTTCTGTAACCGGAACCGCCAATATAGTGATGGCAGCTGCCCTGGCTAAAGGTAAAACAAGGATTTACAACGCGGCCTGCGAACCGTATCTTCAGCAATTGTGTAAAATGCTGAACCGGATGGGCGCCAATATTTCCGGGATCGGTTCGAATTTATTAACCATTGAAGGGGTGGAATATCTTCACGGTACCGAACATACGATGCTTCCTGATATGGTGGAAATCGGATCGTGGATCGGTCTAGCTGCCATGACCAAATCTGAAATTACCATCAAGAATGTAAACTGGAACCAGCTCGGTGTAATCCCTAATACCTTCAGAAAGCTGGGAATCGAGCTCGAACAGAGCAATGACGACATTTTTATTCCTGCCCAGGAACATTATAAAATCCAGAAGTTTATCGACGGCTCTATCCTGACGATTTCCGATGCCCCATGGCCGGGATTCACGCCGGATCTGCTGTCTATCATTCTAGTAGTTGCTACCCAGGCTAAAGGTAGCCTTTTGGTACATCAGAAAATGTTTGAATCAAGGTTGTTCTTTGTGGATAAACTTATCGATATGGGTGCACAGATCATCCTTTGCGATCCGCACAGGGCAACTGTAATCGGACTGAATCAGGAAATGCCTTTGAGAGGCACGACCATGGTTTCCCCGGACATCAGAGCCGGAAACGCCTTGTTGATCGCCGCTCTTTCTGCCGAAGGAAAATCAATTATCCACAACATCGAACAAATCGACAGAGGATATGAAAATATCGACGGCAGACTGAAAGCCATTGGTGCCGATATTGAAAGAATTTAATTTAAATTAATCATACTAAACCGCCTTCCGGCGGTTTTTTGTTTTAGAGCTCCTGATTTTTTTTAAAGGGTCTAAATAAAACGGCCGTCATGAACCGACGGCCGCTTCCTGTAGTCAAAACCATATGAAATCACTCAAAAATATTTACGGCAGGTATACTCCACCGTGGTATTCAAAAGCTTATTTTTATTAAGATAATATTCCAGCTGCTCAAAATCAGCCGGACATACGTTGAGGTACAGCTGCACGGTTCCGAAACTCCTTCCGTTAACATACTCCACATTTGCTGATAATACTTTATGGCAGATCCCGAACTGCTGGTAAATGGCATGCATCACATGCTCAAACTTTATTTTTCCGTTCAGTTCGATTTCCAGTATCAGTTCTTTTCTGGGCAGGCTCAGGGTATTCTGTAAAACCTGAAGCCCGGGATTAGGTGTTATCATACTTCGCATTTTAGGATTGAGCATTATTAAAGCTTTGAGAGATTCCGTTTCTCTGATGCTTAGCTATGACAAAAATATAAAAAATTATTAGTCTATAAAATTAGTAGGATAATAGTTTTCAATTTTAACATTTAAACCTAGAGGAATAAAAACTCAATACGATTAAAAAACGTGAATTCAGAATAAAACCGAGGTTAATAGGCTGGAAGAATGAAGGTTCTCCTGTCCGATTTGAAAACAATGGTACCGAATTTACATTCAAACATGTAATGCTACAGATATAAAGTATCTATCACTATCTAATTACCCATTATTCCAGCTTCATAATCCGCTCCAGTTTATCGGAAGCAGCCAGCCCGTTCGGATTGCAGCCGGGTTCGCCTTCCGGGACTTTCAGGTTTTTCTTCTGATAAAATTCTTCCCAGAACACATTGGTTTTTCCCGTTTCCGGATCGGTGAAAGACATCGGTTCAAGTCTGAAAATATGATCGTTCCTGAACGCCCTTTCGACAAAGTCCGAGCAGTAATATGAATTTTCATCCAGAATATAATTAAAGTTGTAAGGTTTTCCCAGCATGGCATTGGCTTTACTGATCGCAGCAGGAACAGCCTTTTTATACTGAGCCTTCAACCGGTAAACAATTACACGTTGTCCGTCATCTTTCTGGTCTTTCAGAAATTCTTTCAGGCTTTGCCTTTGGGAACCGCCTGCGGGTGCCGCATGGAGGACGAAATCTCCCTTTTTGTTCTTTTCCAAAATCCCCATATGGTCAAAAGAAGCATGGTCCTGTTTACGGGTAACATTGTTGATGGCTCCCGAAAGCCCGGTTTCTTTAGCCGTTACAAACAACAGGTCTCCGTTTTCCAGTCTGGAATCCGGTGTACTTCTGCAGCTTATAATCAGATTGAACAGGAGAATTGCAGCGGACAGGTGCCGCAGAAAATTATTTCTTTTTAAAATTGATTTCATAAATATCGATCCACTCTTCAACAGTCATTTTTTTACTCAGTTCCGCCAAAAGTTCCAGCGGAATATCATCCATCTTTTTAAAACGGACACAGGATTTTCCCATATCCAGTTTTCTTTTTGAACATTTCGGATACTCTTCCACAAACCAGTTCAACAGCTCAGGGCTGGCGTACATTCCCATATGATAAAGCGCTATGAAGTTTTTCTGGGAAGCGATACTGATAAACGGCAACGGCGAACCCGGCGTACAGTGATACCCTGCAGGATAAGTCTCCAGAGGGACAGCCCACCCGATCATCCCATAGCCGGAACCTTGCGAAAAACCATCGGGAAGATTATCATTAATGGCATCGAAAATTTTCCTGAAGATTTCCTGTCTCTCTTCGGGAATCTGCGAAATATAGTCATCAATAGAAGCGGAAAGTATCTGCATTTTTGTCAATTTTAATAATCACCAAATTAATAAATTTAAATGAAACTTATTTCATTAAAAAAATCAGCCGGACATATTGTCCAGCTGATTATTAAATTGATTCACATTCAAAATTATTTTTTGATAGCCTTCGCTGTTGAGCGAGTACCGTTATTGTAATTTACCGTTACCAGATATATTCCTGAATTAAGCTCTTCCAGATGAAGTCCGTTCCCCGGATTCTCAATTGTTTTTACGACTCTTCCTGAAACGTCCGCTATGGAAACTGATTTTACGTCTTTGGTTTCAGCAATATAAAGAACATCTGTGAACGGATTCGGATAAACTTTGATCTCGTTTTTCTTTGACGTCGTCTCGACAGTAGCCAAACTACCGGTTACTTCAAACTTAAAATCAATGAACTCCCCTCTTGTAATAGCTCCACATGAATTAGAAGGTGATGAGGTATTAAAATCCGTTACCACTCTCATTCTGTATATCCCGGGAGCAGTTCCGGCCGGCACTGCGAAGGATCCTGAAGTTGAAGTTACAAAACCGGTGGTTGCAAACATTCGTTCTGTAGTTTCAAAAGTAAGGTTATTATTCCAGTCTATCCAGACTGCAAATCCGCATGTTGGACCTCCTGCCGTGAAAGACACTGAAGTATTTGATCCCGCAGCATTTGATATCTTATTATTTGTTGATGTTAAGTTCTGATATCCACCGGATATCCCCGCACTTGAAGTGTACGCCATATTAGTAACGGCTCCCGTGGAACTGAAAGCAGACACCCAGGAATTCTGATTTGTAGACGATGGTACGCAATAACCCGTTCTGAACGAAGCAACAACCTCACTCCAAATGCTTCTGTCTGCGCCGACACATTTGGATCTTACCCATACGTAATAAACAGTATCCGCTGATAATCCATTCAGTGAAGCAGTAGGTGAAGTAGAAGTTACAGAATTAGCAGCATCTAAAACAGTACCTGAAGTAGGGGCTGTATTGGTTGTGCTGTAATAGACTTCATATCCGTTTGCCGGCACAGCAGCAGGTGCTGTCCAACTAACCGTTGCTGAGTTCATTGTAAAACTTGGGATCGTAACAGCAGTAGGCTCAAAACATGAAGGAATATCCTGTACTGTAATATTATCAATATAAATCCCACGATTTGTACCGCCCAAACCATGTTTAAACGCCAATTGCAGATCAGAACCCGATGGAATATTAACGGTATACTGTGCCTGAGTAGTTGTTAAAGCAATAGGAGCCCCAATTTGTGTAAATGAATTTAAATCTGCAGGATTTGATAAAGTCCCTACCAGTAAAGTGTAATTTGCACTACTTGATTTTGCATAAAATCTCACCCGTTTGTTTCCATCTGAAAGATTTACAGTGGGTGGTGAAACTAACATTTGGCTACCTGTTGTACCACTTGAATTATACAGATAATAAGAATTTGGTGAAGAAAAAGGATTTGATGCTATCACATACCCGTATCCTGCAAATGACGCACTTTCCAGATAAGACCAGCAGCTTGGTGCGTTGTTGTTTGTTGAAGATCCCGTACTGGTGGTATCAAAATTTTCAGTATAAGGAACCGTGAAAGTCGAACAGGCCGTTTTGAATGTTCCTCCAAAAGACCAGACACTCTGGCTTGTCGCAGAACTGCAGTTGCTTCTTACCCAATAATAGTAATTGGTATTGGAACTGAGACTGCCGATCGTGGTACTGGTACCGTTAACCCCCGGATAAGTAGGTATGGTTGTCCCGGTAGGTGCCGTATTGGAAGTGCTGTGGTATACATCATAACTTGCCACACTGCCGGAAGGAGCCGTCCAGGAAATCAAAGCAGAACCGGCTGTGATGCCGGTCGGTGCCTGAAGCACCGGAGGCGCACAATCCGAATAGGCATCCATTGAAAAAGCAAAGATATTCGGAATCCCGTTACCGGCAGTCTTGGTTATCGTTACGCTTTGTATTGTTTTTGTCTGGTTAGCCGCATCGATAGCCATTTCAAACTGATATAACCTTGGGTTTGTACCACCTTCAGGCGAAGGAATATCATCAGCATTGTCAGGTGTTGCTCCGGGCCTTTTAACTCTGCCGATGCCCTGGATGGCATAATTTGCACCTCCGTACCAGTCTGCGATACTGATGCCTGTAAATGTCTGTGAGGAAGCATCCGAAAAATTTACCACGACAGTTACTGTGGAAGCAGTACTTCCGCTAACGGCAAGCATATACAATTTAGTAGCTGCTTTTTGCGTCGTAAACGTTAAAGTTCCGGTATTATTTGCCACTGGCAATTTTAAAGAGTTGTTTGCACTTAAGCTTGCAAGCTGATAACTCAACCCGGGAGTTGAGGATACCGCGGAACTGATGAGTCCGTTCACAGGAATACCATATGTAAGTGCAGCACTTGAAGACGTCAGCTGAAAATCACGGGCTACGAATGCGTAAGAAACGCCATCTACATCATTATTGGTAGAAATTGCCGAAGACCCTATGCCATTAGCAATTACATCTGCGTTAAAACCTGAAGAAACAGGCATTTGCTGGTAGTTTTGTGCCGTCAAGGAACAGGCAGCAAACAGAGCCATCGTATTAATAGCTCCAAAAAGTAATTTTAATTTCATATTTACTAATTATTGTTAAAGTAAATTTATTAAAAAATTAATATAAAAAGTAATTTTATGAAAATTTTATACGAAAAATTTAATAATAATAAATATTACACAAACCAATCACCTATCTTGGAATTAAATATTAAAACAAATATGCCTTAAACCCTACTGTTATTCTAAAATTAACATATCATGTATGAATCCGATTCAACCTGGAAATCTTTCTTTAGAAGCTTTATTTTAATATTGGAAAATTAAATCTTATTTTTGTCACACAAATTTTTTGAACAATGCCGAATATTTCAAACAGAGCACTACACATGCCGCCATCGCCGGTAAGAAAGCTGGTTCCTTTTGCCTTAGAAGCAAAACAGAGAGGAACCAAAGTATATCACCTCAACATCGGGCAACCCGATATTGAAACCCCGGAAACGGCACTGAATGCTTTAAAGAATATAGATCTGAAAGTATTGGAATATGCTCTTTCAGAAGGAAATATCGAGTACAGAAAAGCCCTTACGGAATATTATCATTCCCTGGATTTTACCGATCTTACCCCGGATCACTTTATTGTAACGAACGGAGGGTCGGAAGCTTTGAATTTCGCCATCTCCACTTTATGTGATGACGGCGATGAGGTGATTATCCCTGAGCCTTACTATGCCAATTACAACGGGTTTACCAGTACGTTCAATGTAAATGTAGTGGCGGTTCCTTCAACCATCGATACCGGTTTTGCCCTTCCTCCGATCGAAGAATTTGAGAAAAAAATAACGGCAAAGACCAGAGCCATCGTGATTTGTAATCCTGGCAATCCTACCGGGTATCTGTATACCCGTGAGGAACTTCAGAAATTAGCGGAGATTGCCTTGAAATATGATATCGTTATCATTTCCGACGAAGTATACAGGGAATATGTGTACGACGGAAAACAGCAGATCTCCATGCTTGCTTTCCCTGAGCTGGCGGAAAACTGCATCATTATCGATTCCGAATCCAAGCGTTACTCGATGTGTGGCGTAAGAATCGGATGTCTGATTACCCGTTCCAAAAAAATCCATGATGCTGCCATGCTTTTTGCACAAGCCAGATTAAGCCCTGTTTTATTGGGACAGATCGCAGCAACGGCAGCCCATAAAAATGACGGCGCTTACATCAGATCGGTAAGGGAGGAATATACCCACCGAAGAAATGTCCTGGTCGATTCGCTGAATGCGATTCCGGGCGTCATCTGTCCAAAGCCGAAAGGTGCTTTTTACTGTGTAGCAGAGCTTCCGGTAGACGATACCGAAAAGTTTGCGCAGTGGCTTCTGGAAAGTTATTCCAACAACAACGAAACAATCATGGTAGCCCCGGCAGGGGGTTTCTACAGCGATCCCGAATTAGGTAAAAAACAGGTAAGAATCGCTTATGTCCTAAAAGAGCAGGATTTAAAGAGAAGCGCAGCCATCCTTAAAGATGCTCTTGAAAAATACAGAGTGGAATTCAGTCTTTAATCATTTAAAAACAATATATGTCAGCAATAAAATATCCCGGTTTGAAAATATTCTCAATCCTTATTTTATTGCTGATTTTTATTTCCTGCAACCGAAAGGAATCCGGATCCGCCAATAAAGATCCCAATGAAATCATCCTGATCAGCTATTCGGAAATAGGAGGCCCCTTAGGTAACTACAGTATCATAAAAGTAACTGAAGATTCCATTCATGCAGAGCAGGGTGTTACCAAAAGCAAAACCCATAAAGAATGGAAGTCAGCCCTCAGTCCGCAAACTTGGAGAAGACTGATCTCCAATATCGACGTAAAAGCACTGGACAGGATCAAAAGTTCACCCAGCCAGCAGTCGGTCGACGGGTTTGATGAAACATTTCAGATCAGGACGTCGAAAAAATACCACGCTTATGTGAACGCTTTTGTAGACACTGCCCATTACGGACAATTGAAAAAACTGAAAGACCAGATGCGGGCCCTTCTTCCAACAGAATACAACTAAATCATGCAAGAAAATTTTTCACTAAAACCCTATAATACTTTCGGGGTAGATGCAAAAGCAAAATATTTTACCGAAATAAACACCGTTGAGGCATTAAAAGAAGCGCTGAGCTTTTCAAAAGACAACGGCCTTTCCCTGCTTTTCCTCGGAGGCGGAAGCAACATCCTGTTTACCCGCGATTTTGATGGTTTAGTGATTCAATTGAACCTGAAAGGAATTTCTTTACAGCCTTTGGATGAAAATGAGATGCTGGTCACTGCAAAATCAGGAGAAAACTGGCATGAATTGGTGATGTTCTGTCTGGATAAAAACCTGGGCGGGCTGGAAAATCTCTCGCTGATTCCAGGAAACGTAGGAACTTCCCCGATGCAGAACATCGGTGCCTACGGAACCGAAATCAAAGATATCTTCGTACGCTGTACCGTGCTTAATCTGGAAACACTCGAAACGGAAGTTTTTGATCTCGAAAAATGCAGATTCGGCTACAGGGATTCTATCTTCAAACAGGAAGGAAAGGGAAAATATGTGATTCTGGACGTTACTTTTAAACTGACCACCAGGAACCACCGGATCAAAACGGAATACGGCGCCATAAAAACCGAACTGGAAAAATCGGGGATTGAAAACCCGACTATTCAGGAAGTATCCCAGGCCGTCATCAGTATCAGGCAGAGCAAACTTCCCGATCCGAAAGAAACCGGAAATGCAGGAAGCTTTTTTAAAAATCCGACTATTTCTTTAACACAGTTTGAAGCTCTTCACGAACAATTCCAAATGATGCCGGGCTACCCGAACAATGATACCGTAAAGGTTCCGGCCGGATGGCTGATCGAGCAATGCGGATGGAAAGGAAAACAGATCGGCAATGTTGCTGCCCATAAATTGCAGGCACTGGTTATCGTCAATGCCACAGGAAACGCTTCCGGAAAAGAAATTTTTGATTTCTCAACAGAGATTATTAATTCCGTAAAAGAAAAATTCGGGATCGAGCTTGAAAGGGAGGTGAATATTATGTAATAAATCCTCGTAAATATTTTAATTTAAGCATTTTATATTTGCTTTGCATAGACATATACCGCTGGAACGTATTTATTCCCTACTGTAAAATACAAGTTGGTAAAACTGCCTGAATATAAACTTTAGCTTTTGTATTTACTTCTGAAATGATCAGGTATTTGAATGTTGATCTAACATTTATATAATCCACCTTTCCCATACAGATTCATATACTGCCAGATATGAAAATTCTACAATTAATTTTGATTCAGGCATACTTTTCCAATTAATCACCCTTTTCTGAATTCATCGTTGACAATCAGATATTCCTCCGTTCTCGCTGTAATAACCGCAGTTGAAAAACTATATTTTTTTGTTTTTAACAGCTGACATTTATCATTTTATTTTTATTTATTCTAAATAAAGTATATTTTCGCAGCTGGATTTAGAACAAAAAAAATGATAAGGTATTTATCCGTTGCTGTATTATTGGGAGGGACAACATGGCTGCATGCTCAGGAAAACAACCCGCAACTCAACATTAATGTTCAGGATGAAAATCACAGAGCGCTTAAAGGAGCAACTGTAATTATAGAGAACTCTACTGCAATAACTGACAATAACGGAAATGCAACTTTTTCCCTTCAGGAACGATCCGGGAAGTATTATGTAAAGATTATTCATCCGGATTATCAGGAGAAGGAAACCGATATTTCCTCATCATTGCAGAAAAATATAAGTTTTCATCTTCAACCTGCGGATAAACTTGAAGAAGTGGTGGTATTTTCCAGAGAAAGTAAAGGCCTTACTACAAAATCTGTTATCGACAGGCAGGCCATGCAGCATTTGCAGCCTTCAAGCTTTTCAGACCTGATGGAACTGATTCCCGGAGGATTGGCTAAAACCCCTGATTTAAGCTCGGTGAACAGGCCTTTTATCCGCGAAAATCCTAATAATTTTTCAGATTCCAAATATAAGACGTCATCGCTGGGCGTTCAGTTCATGATTGATGACAATATTATCAACTCAAATGCAGATATGCAGCTTTCCGTTGACAACTCACAGTTCAACTATGCCTTAAGGTCCAGGGAAACCGCTTTTTCGGGGATTGATATGAGAACAATATCTACGAATGATATTGAAAAAGTAGAGGTCATCCGCGGAATTCCTTCTGCTTCCTACGGAGACCTTACTTCAGGATTGATAAAAATCGAACGGAAAATCGGGCAGACTCCCCTTCAGGCAAGGTTTAAGACTGACGGCTTCAGCAAGCAGTATTATGTAGGCAAAGGTTTTAAAATAAATGAAAAGTGGCAGATCAGTGCCAGTGCCGATTTCTTAGACTCCAAAGCAACGCCTACCGACGATTTTGAAAATTACCAGAGAATAACTGCATCACTCCGATCAAAAAAAATATTTCGCCTCTGGTTAAAAACGCTGGATTGGAGATCAAATATTGATTTTTCCACCAATATCGACAGGAAAAAATATGACCCCGACAATGGAAATGCCGATACCGACCAATATGAAGCGAATAACAGGAAAATAAGTTTTGCCAATAACTTTACTTATTATCTGGACAAAAATTCATTTTTCAGCAAGGTTACCCTTAACACTTCCATCCGGGCAGGATTTGAGACGATCCGGCAGACAAAGCTGATCCAGTTATCCGGACCTAGGTCTTTTTCATTGGCTTATGAACAAGGTGAAAATGTTGGATTTTTCCCGGTTCTGCGGTATGTGACCGATTTTTCTACCGAGGGGAAACCTTTGGATATCACAGCACTTTTCCGTCTGAACGGTACAAAGAAAACGGCAGGAATTGTTAATAATTACGAGGCCGGACTGGACTGGCGGTATTCTAAAAATAACGGAGCCGGGCTTATCTATGATATGACAACCCCGCCATCCGCATCATCAGGAATTGTAAGACCGAGATCTTTCAATGATATTCCCGCTTCAAATTTACTGGCAGCGTTTGCAGGAAATCAGATGAGCTACGCTATCCGCCAGCATACATTTACTTTATATGCAGGGGTAAGGCTTTCACAAAATATGGGAATTGACCCTTTATATACCATCAGTAAAAAAGTTTTCACGGAACCCCGGGTAAATTTCCAGTATAGCCTGCCGCATCTGATGATCAATAATTACCCCGTGAAAACAGAGGTAACGTTAGGCTACGGGATGTTTTATAAACAGCCGACTTTACTGATGCTTTATCCTAATAAACAATACTGGGATTATACACAGCTGAATTACTATCATAACGATGCACAATACCGCTATGTAAACTTCATGACTTATGTACAGTCCAGAGAAAACAAAGAGATCGAAGCGGCAAAAAGCATAAAAAGGGAGATCCGTCTGGATGTAGGCTACCGGAATCACAACCTTTTCATTACCTACTTTAAGGAGGACATGACAAATGGCTTCCGTGAAATGCTTCATTCCGTAGTCCATACCTATAAACAGTACGATGCTTCACAGGTTGACCTTACCCAGTGGACGGCGGAAGGTCCGGACCTTACAAACGTTCCATATACTGTAAAAAATAATTTTACAGCTTATCCAGTTACCGAGAACGGGAGCGCGACGTTAAAACAGGGGATCGAATTCGGTTATTCATCTCCGAGGATCAAAGCCATCAACACAAGGTTTACCCTTACGGGAGCCTATTTTAAAACCCAGTACAGAAATTCTGTCCCTGTCATTGAAAAGCCTACAGCCTCCATTGGCACGGAACCTTATCCTTATTACGGAATTTACAGCAACGATCTCGGTTATGTGTATTCTAATATAAATTATAATTTACTGATCGACACTTATCTACCCAGCCTCGACCTTATTGTTTCTGCCTCCCTGCAGGGCAGCCTGTTTGATCATAGAAGGAATGACCTGAGGATTGCCGAGCCAATCTCCTATTATGGAACAGACGGAATAGTACATCCTTTTACGAACGCAGACCGGACCGATCTTTACAAACAATGGTTGGTGAGGAATGTCTCCACATCAGACAATCTTGCTACATTATACACTTTTACCCTGACTGGAAATATCAAAGTTACCAAGAGTATTTATAAGACACTAAGAGCTTCAATGTTTGTCAACAGGCTTTTTAATTACAGTGCGCCTTACACCTTCAATAACGTCACGGTATACAGAAAACGGATGAATACCCCGTATTTCGGAATGGAACTGAATTATAATTTTTAAATATAAAAGAAGAAAATAATATGAAAAAAAGAGTTTTAATGATAGGCCTTGCAGCCATGATGGCAACAACGTTCACCGTAACATCATGCTCGGATGATGATTTTGGGGTGCAGGCTTCACAAAACGGGGTTTTAACTTTATCCTTTTCCGGGGAGAATATTTCTTCCTACGATAGTCTGAATATAGAACTTAAAGAAGTAAATACAGGAGCGGCTATTACCAGAACCTCGCAGAAATTAAATTCCATATCCATTGAAGTCCCTTTCGGATCATACAAAATAACGGTAAACGGCCAGGTGATAACAACACAGATGGAAACCGTTTCTGCTGCAGGCCTGGGATCAACAGACATTACCACACTGGCTACTAACCTGAATATCCCTTTATACCTCAAGACGTTCCGTGAAGATTTTATTATTGAAGAAGTTTTCTTTACAGGAGTAAAGACTACAGATAACAAAAATTACAATTCGAGCCGTTACTTTAAGATTACCAACAATACTTCGAAAACCTTATATGCCGACGGATTGATCATCGGCCAGTCCGAATTTCTTACCACCGATGATAAGAATCCTACGCCGTATAATATCAATCAGAACTTTCCTGTAAAAGGGGTAATGGTGCTGCCAGGATCCGGACAGCAATATCCTGTACAGCCGGGAGATTTTATCGTGATTGCCGATAATGCCATCAATCATAAAGAAAATACAAGCACGGCTTACGACCTGCACAATGCTGATTTTGAATTCCCTTCTATCAACCCGTCCCTGGGACAGGTAGACAACCCTTCTGTTCCCAATGCAAAAATCATTTATACCCAAATGGCTTACAATATGTTCTTTCTGCACAACAGAGGTTTTGAAAGCTATGTTATCGCACGCTTTCCGACTGGGGAAAATGAAACTACCTTTCTCCAGAACAACAAGTACAATTATACTTATCAGAACAGCGCAGGAACGATAACATCCAAAAGCGCTTATGCAATCCCCAATTTCTGGATTATCGACGGCCAGAACAACAGCATTCCAACTAAATTTGTCCATACCCTCACCGCTCCGGGGATTGATGCAGGATGGGCGTCGGCAGGAACCGTGGATAACGATGCTACCCGGTATGGAAAGTCCGTAAGACGTAAAGTCTCAGGGAAAATGGCCGAAAACAAGAATCTTTATACTGATACAAACAATTCTTCGAACGATTTCGTGAAAGATGCCGAACCAAGTTTAAAAAACGGCATTTCACATTAAGGGATTACTACTGATCTTATAAATAATTATGCTGAATATAAAAACATCTGCCCTTCTACTGCTGATCATCCTGGGTTCATTCTCTGTGAGAGCCCAGGACAGCCTCAGCCTCTTCAAGACGATAGCCAATCAATATGATACAGAAAGGAACTTTAAAGGCACTTTATATAACAACCCCGCTTCTATGGCAAATCATAGTGATTATTCGTTTTCAGAGTTCGGAATCGGATATCGTCATGATCACAAAAAAGTATATCGCCAACAGCTGGGAAACGGAGACAGAGGCTTAACGGTAGAAGCAGGATCTTTTCAGAAACTAAAGCCCAACCGCTATGTCTGGGGCAAAGCAGGCTATCAGAATCTCAAAACAGATCAGGTAAAATGGAACGAAACACTGGATTATGAACGCATTTCCCCCTATATCGCAGCAGATTCTGTAGGAGGTCATTTAAAAACCGAACGTTACCATTTTGCAGGAGGATATCTTCAAAAAATAAACCATTGGTCGGTTGCAGGAGAAATCAGTTACCTGGCCCAGATGGGTTATAGAACAAGAGATCCCCGATTGAAAAGTACAACTTCGGATTTACGCATCAGAGCCGGTATCAATTATAATATTTTCAAAAAATACGAAGTGGGAATTTTTGGAGAATTCAGTAAATACACCCAAAACAGTTCCATCACCTTTCAAAGTGCATTAGGACGGGCGTATACATATCAGATGACAGGCCTTGGGGCATCCAATTACCTCTTTAACGGCGGCACTTATCCCAATTCAACTTATGAGGAATTTGCTTACAAAGGAGGCCTGCAGATTTTAGGTAACGGCGGAAAAGATTTTTATGTCTCTGCTGCTGCAGGAACCTCAAACAATATTAAAGCTTACATCAACAGTGCCTCATCCAATGTATTCAATGATCTTTCCGAATTAAAAAACGAAACGCTCGAATTGGAAGGGGCTAAATTTTTCAATCTGAGAGAAAAACACAGGGCGGGTATTTCAGCTAACTTTTTTTCGTCTGTAAAAATGGGTTCAGAATACGGATATTCGCTGAATACCGCCAGCCTAACGCAGATTTTTAAAAGAACAAGTTACCGGAAAGAAAATTATACTGCCGGCGTAAAAGGTTTTTATCAGTACACCGGTGGCGATTTTTCCGTTTCAGCTATTCCTTTTTTCGGATACGAAGAGATCAAGGAAAGAAGACTGTATCCTGATGCAGGGCAGAAATTCACCTATTCTTATATCGGGGTAACTATAGATTACAAACAACAGGTTAAAGAAAATCAGACCCTTACCCTTCAGCCCTGTTTTTCTAAGAGAAGTGTAAATAAATCGGTTAATGCATTGGTTGCTACGGGAAATGGTGCAGTGGACGATTGGGTATTGCAGGATTATACTTTTCAGACCAGCGATATGATCTTATTGGGAACTTCGCTCCGGTATGATTTTGCATTAAAGAAATTACCCTCATTTTTTGTAAGCACACAGTATCAGCTTCAGAAAATACAGAAAAAAAACAACAATTTCATCAGCGCAAGCATAGGGATAACATTTTAAAAAGATGAAAAAAGGAATATATTGGCTGAGTGGTGTTTTTCTATGTATCATGCTGAGCTTTGTGCCGAAAGTGAACCAGGATTTAATAGAAATTCCGGATCCCAGCCTTGAAGATATTGTAAAAAGCTATAAGAAAGCTCTTGCAGAATGGCCGAAACCTCAGATCGACTATGGCGTAAAATGGAAAGAGTTCGCCCCTATCAGGAGAGACTCCGCTTACTTCAGAGAACAGGAAAAGCCGACTGTCATTCTGGGCAAAATGCTGTTCTTCGACCCTAAGCTTTCAAAATCCAACCAGATTTCGTGCAGCTCCTGCCATGATCCTGAGATGGGATGGTCGGATTCGAGACGCGTGGCACTAGGAAATAATCACCTTTTGGGTGCCAGAAATACCATGTCATTATTCAATATCGAAACAAGAAAATCATTTTTCTGGGACGGGAGGGCAAAAACACTTGAAGAGCAGGCAGCCGGTCCGCTCGGTACCCATCACGAAATGGCAATGGATGTAACAGCTCTGCCTTCAAAGATTCAGGCAGTGAAGGGTTATCGGCAGCTTTTTAAAAATGCGTATGGTAACGAGACCGTAAGTTATGAAAAAATTGTAAAGGCACTCGCCGATTTCCAGAAAACAGTGAGAAGCCAGCCCAGCCGTTTCGACAGATTTTTGGAAGGCCGATACGATGCACTTTCAGACGAAGAAATTTACGGCATGCATATCTTCAGGACCAAGGCCCGCTGTATGAACTGCCATAGCGGGCAATACCTTACCGATGAGTCTTTTCATAATATTGGATTAACCTATTACAAAAGGAAATACGAGGATCTGGGCCTATACCAGGTTACGGGAAATAAAGAAGATGTGGGAAAATTCAAAACGCCTCAGTTAAGAGACCTTCTGCTTACCCGGCCATGGATGCATAACGGACTGTTCAATGATCTGGAAGGTGTTGTAAATATTTATAACAGCGGCATGCATATGAACGATCCTTCCGACGAAAAGAAAAAGCAGGATCCGCTCTATCCTTCCACTGACCCTCTGCTGAAACCTTTACAATTAACAAAAGAAGAAAAAAAAGCATTGGTTTCTTTTCTGGAAGCTCTTTCCGGGACAAAATATAAAATGAGAAGGCCTGAATTTCCGGTGGAATAAAATAAAAAATTCAATATTCATTGTAAAATTATTCAGCAAAAAGGCCAGCATGAAACAGCAATTTAAGATGCCGGAAATATAGGCCTTCTTTTTAAATCGTTTTAAAATATGAGCTGATCAAACCGCAAAACATTAGGAATCTTTTTGCAAATGAGACCGAAGTTTTGATGAAGTCAAAAGGCTCGACGGACCATTCATAAGTACACACATCTTCTCCTGAATGAATTCGTGTCCATAATAATTATATCAGGATCTGTGTCACTCACAAAAGTTTCAGCATGATCATCCGTGAAAATGTGTATAATCTGCAAAAGATTTCATTCAAAAATTCCGGCATTCTATCATTTCACAAAACGTTCAAACTTCTTTTCAATATTTTTTTTAATTAAAAATCCTAAAAAGACCCCAAAGGTATTCAGGATAATATCATCCACTTCAAAAATTCCCATCCTAGAAAAATATTGAAGCGCTTCCACGATAGTAATAGCGGAAACGAAAGCAGACAGCAGGCTTTTAAAGTGACTAAGTCCTGGAAACAGCCACCCTAAGAAACCGAAAGGCATGAACATGACAATATTTCCTACAACAATCCTGAAAGCATCCTTCCAGGAAACACAACCTTCTATAAAGTTGATCGTCGATACGATAGGTGCCATGGTCAGAAGATTATCATCCATCTGCTTCCGGCCCATTCCGAAGAACATCAGATACAGCAGGAACAAAGTATAAGGGAAAATAATAATTTTATACAATTTCTTTAACATCGTTTACAAATGTATTCATTTCAAAAACATTAAATTTGTATACTAAAACAAATTCATGAAATACGTTTTGCTTACGCTCATTTCGGCGATGCTGCTATCCATTTCCTGGCCTACCTACGGGGTCCCGTTTTTTATATTTTTTGCTCTGGTTCCTCTCCTGATGATGGAACACGGCGTGTCCAAATTTTCTGATTACAGCAGAAAAAGCTGGGTGGTTTTCGGACTATCCTATTTATGCTTTGTGATATGGAATGCCGTAACGACAGGCTGGCTGTACGGTTCCAAAAATCCTGACGGAAGCCACTCGATGATGGCAGTTTTATTTCCGGTGCTCGTCAATTCATTTTTGTATGCCCTGGTTTTCCAATGCTACCACTGGTATAAAAATGCACAGGGAACCTATTGGGGATTAGCCTTCCTGATTGCCATCTGGATGAGTTTTGAAAAATTCCACCTGGGCTGGGAACTTACCTGGCCATGGCTTAACCTGGGGAACGTTTTTTCGGATTATCCTAAGCTGATTCAATGGTACGATACCCTGGGCGCTACCGGCGGAAGTTTCTGGATCCTGCTGACGAATGTCCTGATCTTCTATACGGTAAGAATCTGGCAGGCGGGAAGAAAGAGAAAAGATTTAATTAAAAACATCTCCATCGTAGCCGTGTTAATTATCTTTCCGATGATCATTTCGGCAGTAAAATACAACAGCTTTGATGAAAAACCCATCGGCAGCGTAAATATTTTAATGCTTCAGCCGGACCTCGATCCTTATGCTGAAAAATATTCGCAGGACAGCCTGACGATCGAGAACGATCTGCTTAGCCTTGCCGAAAAAAATTCGAAAGGTAAAATAGATTATTACATTGCTCCTGAAACCGCACTTCCGGGGAACGGGTCCATTTCGGAAACCGCTTTTGAAAAAAGTATAATCATCAACAATGTGAAAGGATTTCTTTCAAAACATCCGGGTTCGGTCTTCACAACGGGAATCTCTTCCCATCATTTCTATACTTCGGAAAACAACCTGCCGAAGGAAGCTTATCAGATCAATCCGGGGCTTTGGGTAGAACGTTTTAATTCGGCCATTCAAGTGATCCCGAATCAGAAAGTGGAAGTTTACCATAAGGGAAAGCTGGTTCCGGGAGTTGAAATATTCCCGTATATGAGTTATCTGAAACCGCTTTTGGGTAATGCAATGATCAACTTAGGGGGTACCGTAGCTTCTTTGGGAACCGATGAAGAAAGGACTGCATTTTCAAATCCGTTCAATAAAGGAAAAATCGCTCCTATTATCTGCTATGAGAGTATTTACGGTGAATTTACAGGGGAGTATGTAAATAAAGGAGCCAATTTCCTGGCGATTATGACCAATGATTCATGGTGGGGGGTTACGGAAGGTCATAAACAGCTTTTATCCTACGCCAGGCTGAGAGCCATAGAAACAAGAAGGGAAATTGCCCGTGCTGCCAACAGTGGAATTTCTGCCCATATTGACGCAAAGGGAGAAATTATAGAAGATACTTTTTACGGCGATAAAACTGCATTGTATGCCAAAGTAAACCTCTATGAAGGGATGACTTTTTACACAAAAGCCGGTGATCTTCTTTCCAGGTTTTCCATTTTCGCCTTCGGATTTCTGCTGTTTTATTTTTTAATTAAATGGTTCCAGGAAAAAACAAAGAAATCTTAATCTTAAATCTTAAAGTATTGCAAAGAAGGAATCTGCACCTGAGGACTTTATCATTCTTAAACTCAGCATCTCCAACAGCCGGGAGGATATTAAAATCAGAGTGATGAACGGTAAGTTATTTATAAATAATTTTGTAAAAGATTTGCCTATCTGAAAAATTCTTCGTTATTTTGCACTCTCAAATATTATAGTACAAATAAGAACATCGAGATATGTCAAGAATTTGCCAAATAACAGGAAAGCGTGCAATGGTTGGTAACAACGTTTCTCACGCTAATAACAAAACGAAGCGTCGTTTTGAAATTAACTTATTAGAGAAGAAATTTTACCTTCCGGAGCAGGATAAGCACGTAACACTGAAAGTATCAGCTCATGGATTGAGAGTGATTAACAAGATTGGAATCGAGGAAGCTATTGAAAGAGCGACTAGAAACGGATTGATTAAAAAGAACTAAATCATGGCAAAAAAAGGAAACAGAGTTCAAGTAATCCTTGAATGTACAGAGCACAAAGAAAGTGGTATGCCAGGAATGTCAAGATACATTTCTACAAAAAATAAAAAGAACACGACAGAAAGATTGGAATTGAAAAAGTACAATCCTGTTCTTAAAAAGGTAACCGTACACAAAGAAATCAAGTAATTTATAAAATATAATTTACCATGGCAAAGAAAGTAGTAGCAACCCTACAGAGCGGACAGTCTAAAAAAATGACTAAAGTGGTGAAAATGGTGAAGTCTTCTAAATCAGGAGCTTACGTTTTCGAAGAAAAAGTAATGAATGCAGACGAAGTAGACGGTTATTTGAAAAAATAATCTCCGCTTTATTTACAATATAAAAAAACTACTCAGCTTTTGGGTAGTTTTTTTGTTATCTTTGCTTTAATCTAGCTGGAAGCCCAAGGCCAGGGGTTCAAGTCTCTATTATTTAGCTTCCATTATTAATTAAATTCCGTAATTCATAAGATGAGTTGGTTTAAAAATATTTTTAAAAAAGAAGAAAAAGAAACGTTAGATAAAGGATTGGAAAAGTCCAGCCAGGGTTTCTTTGAAAAAATGACGAAAGCCGTAGTCGGTAAAAGCAAAGTAGACGATGAAGTACTGGATAATCTGGAAGAAATACTTATTGCCTCCGACGTCGGTGCCTCTACCACCATCAAAATCATCGAACGAATTGAAGAACGTGTTGCCCGTGACAAATACGTGGGTGTAAACGAACTGGATAAAATCCTCCGGGAGGAAATTTCGGGATTGCTGCTTGAAAACCCGCACGCCGGAACAGGAAATATCGATGCTTCCAAAAAACCTTACGTCATCATGGTCGTTGGGGTAAATGGTGTGGGAAAAACCACCACCATCGGAAAGCTGGCCCATCAGTTTACCACGGAAGGAAAAAAGGTGGTCCTTGGAGCCGCCGACACTTTCAGAGCGGCAGCCGTTGACCAGTTGGTTATCTGGAGCGAGAGAGTGGGCGTACCGATCGTAAAACAGGAAATGGGCTCTGATCCGGCTTCCGTTGCTTTTGACACGGTACAGAGTGCTGTAGCACAAAATGCCGATATTGTCATTATTGATACTGCCGGAAGGCTTCATAATAAAATCAACCTGATGAATGAGCTTTCAAAAATCAAAAGGGTTATGCAGAAGGTGATTCCTGATGCCCCTCATGAAATCCTGCTGGTTCTTGACGGTTCTACCGGCCAGAATGCATTTGAGCAGGCCAAACAGTTTACAGCCGCTACGGAAGTGAATGCCTTAGCCGTAACAAAACTTGACGGAACAGCAAAAGGAGGTGTGGTTATCGGCATCTCAGACCAATTCCAAATCCCGGTGAAGTATATCGGCGTCGGAGAAAAGATGCAGGACCTGCAATTATTTAATGGTACAGAGTTTGTAGATTCATTTTTCAAGAAGAGATGATGTCTATCATGTTTTCCCAACATCAATAATAAACCAAATTAAATATTAACATTAAAAAATGCAGCTATGGGATTTATAACATGGATTATTTTCGGACTACTGGCCGGAGCAATTGCTAAAGCGATCATGCCTGGAAAACAGGGCGGTGGAATGCTTATCACAATGATTCTAGGAATTATAGGAGCCTTTATCGGAGGATCGATAGGGGTTTACTTACTACACTGGGGAGACGTAGATTCTTTCTGGAACTTCAGAAGCTGGATCCTGGCAATCGGGGGCGCTTTGATTGTTCTGTGGATTTACGGGATGCTTACTACCAGAAGAGCTTAACCTGTAGAATAAAAAATTAAAACGGCGGATTTGAAATTCAAATCCGCCGTTTTTATATAATATAATATAATTTAGTTTAGTTAATTTTAATCTGGTAAGGCATTTCCATTTTCACTTCAGACTGTAGCTTTCTTTCTTCCACAATTTGCTGCAAAAGTTCATAGTTGGCTTTTCCGATTTTGTTTTGTACAACCCTTGCAGAAATATCATCTTCGTTAAGATCTTTGAATATTTGCTCAAATGGGGTCATTCTTTTCGGATAAGAAGCCACATTGTACGATTTAAGTCCGGCTTTTTGAGCAGCAAATTTTATGGCATCATTCAAAGTTCCCAGTTCATCCACCAGGCCGATCTGCTTTGCTCTGGTTCCGCTCCAAACTCTTCCGCCACCCACATTGTCGATCTGCTCAAAGCTCTTCTTCCTGTTCTGTGTTACGAAGTGTACGAATCTTTTGTAGGTTCCTTCTACACTTCTGGTGATCATATTCACTCCGTAAGGTGTCACCCCGTTTAATGAAGAATAATACTGTGAATTGGCATTCGTTGAAACAATGTCTGAGCGAATCCCGTTTTTATTCGCGATATCCTTAAAGTAAGGAATCACTCCGAAAACGCCTATTGATCCCGTAAGGGTATTCGGCTCCGAATAAATTTTATCAGCGGCCATCGCAATATAATAGCCTCCGGAAGCGGCATAATCTCCGAAAGAAACAACGAGCGGCTTTTTCTTCTTAAGCTGCTGCAGCTCAAACAAAATCTCATCGGAAGCGTTGGCACTTCCCCCCGGGGAATTGATCCTGAAAACAACAGCTTTCACTTTATCATTTTCCTGAAGGTCTTTGATGTATTTAATATATTTTTCCGAATGAATATCATTATAATCATCGCCGCCGTTAATGGACCCGGAAGCATATAAAACCGCGACCCGGTCACCGGATTTCTCATCATCGGAATATGAAGCAACATATTTTCCTAAAGAAATCTTATTTAATTTATCATCTTCTTTCAAATTTAATTTTGAACGGATGATCCGATCATATTCTGTTTTCTGAATTAATTTATCGGCCAGCTTATATTTAAGTCCAAGATCCGGAATCATCCCATACAGACTGTCCACCACCGTTCTGAACTGTGCCGTATCGATTTTTCTGGAAGCAGCTATTCTTAAAGAAGTATTTTTCCAGATATCGTTCAGCAGCGTACTCAGCTGTTCCTTATTTTCAGGAGAAATATCATTTCTTAAAAAAGGTTCTACTGCAGATTTGAATTTCCCATGGCGGATCACTTCAATCCCGATTCCGTATTTGTCTGCAAAATCTTTGTAAAAGGCCACTTCGGTAGCCAGCCCTTTCAGCTCGATCATTCCTGCCGGATTCAGATAATACTGGTCTGCTACAGAACCTAAATAATAGGCAGCCTGAGAAACGGCATTGCCGTAAGCATAAACAAACTTCCCGCTTTTTTTAAAATCCTGGATTGCGTTCCTGAGATCATCAATCTGGGTAATTCCTGCATTCAGAAAATCAGCCTCGATGCTGATCCCTTTGATGTTATCGTCAGTCTTCGCTTTGGTGATTGCCTCAATCGCATCATAAATCAGGACATTTTTATTCTGGTCGCTGATCTCAAATATGCCTTTCTTTTCTTCTGTTGGGCTGTCCAGAATATTGGTTTTTAAATTAATGGTCAGAACAGAATTCTTCTTTACCATTACGGATTTCTCACTTCCCATCGCACTGAACACAAGCATTATGATAAAAAAGAAGAAAAACACGACACATAAGATGACTATAGCCACTATATTTGCCAGTACATTTTTAAAAAAACTTTTCATATAACAATCATTTTTCAATATGTCGCAGCATAGAGTCGTTTTGTTACTGGGCAGTAACCTCGGAGACCGAAAAAAAAATCTGGAAACCGCAATAAGAAAACTGGAGGAAGGCGGAAATCAAATATTAAAAATTAGTGAATTTTTAACATCTGAGCCCGTAGAATTTGCCAGTTCCAATATTTTTTGTAATATTGCATTGATAATATTTACAGGTCTTTCGCCCGTTCGGCTCCTTGAACACATCAAGAGCATTGAAACGGAGATGGGAAGGGTAAACGATTCTAAGGTATCAGGCGGATATACAGATAGATTAATCGACATAGATATCGTTACCTTCAACGGTTTAAAATTTAGCTCGGAAAGATTGGAAATCCCTCATGAGAAGCATATTTCTGAAAGAGAATTTTCCAGAATATTATTAAAAGATTTTATCTGACATAAAACATAAAACATATTGTATGAAATTAGGTTTATTATTATTGGCCACATTGCCTATTGCTACGTATGCACAGGATAGTATAGCTGTTACTTCAAATGACAAGTATCCAAATACATTCTCATCAGGTTCTGCCAATGTTCAACCTTTTAACAACAAAGCCAAAAGATTCAACGACTGGTCTGTATCAGTGGGGGGTGGTGCTGCCTTTATGGTGCATTCCGACCTTAAATCCATCTATGATAAAAAGATCAATTGGGGGTACAATTCGTATGTAAGTTTAGACAAACAGATTACGCACGTTTTTGGATTAAGCCTTATCTATCAGAGAGGTGAAACCAATCAGAAGGCTCAGTTGGAAGGTGCTGCCGGTGTCGCAGCCGGAGTTGCAACAGCAAATACCAAGTATAATCAGATTGCCTTAATGGGGGACATCAACTTCTCGAATCTTTTAAGAAGAGTCGACAACCATTCTCCATACAGATGGGCATTACACGGTTATGCAGGTGCTGGATTTATGGACTTCAAGACGTCTCTGCATGACAACAATGAATTCAGATGGAGCAACGATCCTAAAAGAATTCCGTTGTTTATCGAACAGAAACTGGCAATCAACTCTTTTTATTACCAATTTGGTGCGGGAGTGAAGTACAATGTTTCCAAACTGATCGACATCGAAGCCAGAACCATGTACATCATGAGTGGTGATGACGAGTTTGATGGTGGAGGATACGCAGGTCCCGCAGATTATGATCCTTCTTCAAAAGTATCAAAGTATAATATGATCAGCAAAGGAAGATCTGATAATGCCTGGACAGTGAACCTGGGAATTTCTTTCAAGCTGGGGAAACACGAAACCCATCTGGCTTGGCATGATCCGCTTCAGGAAGCTTACTACAAAACCAATGTTCTGGAGAACCAAAGTATGGAGCTTGTCGTGTGTGAAAAAGGTGACTTAGACAACGACGGAGTATGTGACGATTGGGACAGACAGCTCGATACTCCTGCAGGTGCAAGAGTAGATGGCGCGGGAGTTGCATTGGATATGGACCTGGATGGTGTGATCGACTTATACGATAAGTGTGTAACCGTTCCGGGACCGGTAGAAAACCAAGGTTGCCCTACCAGCACAACAAAATAACTAAATCATTTAATTAACTAAATAAAAAATACACTATGAAATTAAGTTTAGCAATTGTTGCATTGGCTTTAACTGTTCCTACAGTTGCTTTTGCACAAGACTCAACTGCAGTGTCATCATCAGGACAATATCCGAATACCTTTTCTTCGGGTTCTGCGAACGTTTCCCCGTTTACGAATAAATCAAAAAGATTTAACGATTGGGCAATTTCGATTGGTGCCGGTGTACCATTGATGCAATCTGCCGATTTAACATCGATAAAAAACGGTAACGGTAACAATCTTTTCGGATATTCTGCTTATGTAAGTATCGATAAAGCAATTACCCACGCTTTCGGTCTTAATTTACAGTATGACAGAGGTGAAACCAGACAAGGTTTTTTCAATACGAAAGACGCTGCCCCTGCAAATGCATCAGTAACACAACAGGTAGGAGCAAGAACACAGTATGATGCGATTTCTTTATTGGGAGACATCAACTTTTCAAACCTTTTAAGAAGAGTGGATAACCATTCACCTTTCAGATGGGCACTTCACGGATATGCGGGTGTGGGAGTTTTATCTTACAGAGCGTACCAGAAAGATGAAATGGGACAGAGAATGGTAACTGAAGTAAAGCCATTTGAATTGGGATCTATGTTTGCTCAGGCAGGTGCCGGTCTTAAATTCAAAGTAAACAGAAGACTTGATATCGAGGGTAGAGTAATGTATGTAGTAACCGGTGATGATGAATTCGACGGCGGAGGTGCTAAATACAGTGCCATCAACCAACGTGAAGAGCAGGTTTCCGATAACTTTGTAAACGCAACCTTAGGTATTTCCTTGAAACTTGGAAAGCACGAATCTCACTTAATGTGGCATGACCCACTTCAGGAAATCTATTACAAACTTGATGTATTGGCTAACAAAAACCAGGATATCGAAGTTTGTAAGAAAGGAGATCTTGATAACGACGGAGTTTGCGACGATTGGGACAGACAGCTTGATACTCCTGCAGGTGCAAGAGTTGACGGTGCTGGTGTAGCTTTAGATACTGACCTTGACGGTGTAATCGACCTTTACGACAAATGTGTAACGGTTCCGGGACCTGTTGAAAATCAGGGATGTCCTACTACTCCTGTAGGATTGGTAGATGAAAAAGAAACAAAACTGGAAGGAATTGAGTTTGATTTGAATTCAGACAGAATTTTACCATCTAACACTCCGATCCTTAACAACGCTGTTAACTATATCAACTCTTCAAACGGTACTTATACTGTAATCGGTGCGACCGATACAAGAGCTTCTGAAGCTTACAACCAAAGATTATCTGAAAGAAGAGCAAACAACGTTAAAGATTATTTAATTAAAAACGGAGTTCAGTCCGGTAAACTTGACGCAATCGGTAGAGGTAAAAAAGACCTTAAATACCCTGAATGTGACCCTGCTACTAAATGTCCTGAATGGAAAAACAGAGCAAACAGAAGAGTTTACTTTGAAGCTAAATAATAATTTTATTATTAAATTATAAAAAGCCATGCAATGCGTGGCTTTTTTTATTATATTACTTTTACTATTTTTATCAATGATTTCCCATCAAGATTTTCAGGAGTTAAAATTTAAGACGTTAAGGCATTTTTGGGGCTACGATCATTTCCGTGATGCCCAGGAAGCCATCATTGATTCGGTAATCAATGAAAAAGATACACTTGTCCTGCTGCCGACAGGTGCCGGAAAATCTTTGTGTTATCAACTGCCCGCCCTGCTCAGGGAAGGGACCTGTCTTGTTATTTCACCATTGCTGGCCCTGATGAAAGACCAGGTTGGCCAGTTAAAATCCCGGGGAATTGAAGCCGAGTATCTATCGTCAGAATTAGATGAATATGATGCAGAAGCCATTTATGACCGCTGTAAGGAAGGGTTAACAAAAATACTGTACGTTTCTCCGGAACGGATTACCAATAAACAGTTTCTCCAGCATATCGAGGAAATTACCTTATCATTTATTGCCGTAGATGAAGCGCACTGTATTTCGGAATGGGGACAGGATTTCCGTCCCAGCTATCAGAACATAAAAGAATTCAGGAAGAATAATCCTGAAATCCACTGTCTGGCGTTGACGGCCACGGCTACCCCGAAAGTACTTGACGAAATAAAACTGAAGCTGGGATTAAAAGATCCAAAGGTTTTTCAGAAAAGCTTCAAAAGAGATAATATTAAAATTTTCACAGAAGAAATTTCAGATAAATTCCAGAAGGTTTATGATATTTTAAAATTCATCCATGAATCCGGAATTGTTTACGTGAGAACCAGAAGAGAAGCTGAGCAGCTGAGTGAATTCCTGCGTAAAAATCAGTTAACCCATGTTGATTTTTTTCACGCAGGCTTATCCACAAAAGAAAAAAATGCCCGGCAGCATATCTGGAACACCAGCGATAATCATGTCCTGATTTCTACCAATGCTTTTGGAATGGGAATCGATAAAGACAATGTACGTTTCGTTATCCACTACTCTCCTGCTCCCTCGATTGAAAACTATTATCAGGAAATCGGGAGATCAGGAAGAGACGGCAAAGAGAGTTTTGCCTTCCTGTTGTGGAATAAACAGGAAATTGTCAATTTCGACCAGATCCTGAAAAACCAGATTCCCAATAAAGCGGAATTCCTGAAAATTGTTACTTACCTCTACTCTGTTTTCCAGGTGGCTGAATTTGAACTACCGGAAAAAGTTTTCCCGCTAAACCTCAACGGGATCCAGAATTTTACCCGGCTGTCAAATGCAAAAATCAGGAACGTCCTGGGCTTTCTGCACAATCAGGAAATTATTTATTTTAATGATCATAAAAGCCTCTCCTCTTTGCAGCTCCTGATGGAAGCGGATGAAATCGACCAGATTCCGAAAAAAGATGCCTACTTCCTGGAATTGATGCTCCGCACTATTTCAGGAGTAACCACTCATAAAGTAATGTTCAGTGAACAGCAGGTTAGCGGCAAAATCGGAGTAAGTGTGGAACTCATTAAAGAGAGGCTGAAAGAACTTCAGCAGAAAGGTTATGTGGAATATATCGATGGGGCATTATCCAGCATCAAATTTTTAAAACCGAGGGACGAGCGGTTAAACAATTCCATTTACTGGAAACTTTTCGAACATATCCAGAAAAACAAGATCCAAAAGTGGGAAGAAATGAAGTTTTTCCTGGAAGACAGCCAATACTGCAAAATGAAACTGATCCTGAGTTATTTTGGTGAGAAAAATGCAAAGAACTGTGGCCAGTGTTCAGTATGCGAAAAAAACAAGCAGTCGATTTTCGGAAAAAATATTTCTAATCAGATTCTCAATCTGTTGGTTAAAAGACCGGCGACCATTGAAGAACTTTCCATCCAGCTGAGCTATCATTCAAAAGAAAATATTCTCGAAAACCTGATTTTCCTTCTGGATACCGGGAAAATAAAGATGCTTAATTTCAGGACTTACGCTATTACATAAGTAATGAATAATCGTTAATAATAAATTTTTAATCTTTTTCTAAAGGGTTTATCTTTGCAGCATGAAATCATTGAAAGTCGTATTTTTAGGGACACCGGAGTTTGCGAAAACTTCTCTGGAAGCCATTCACCAGTCTCACCACGAAGTCGTAGGCGTTGTAACGGTTGCAGACAAAGCGAGCGGACGCGGACAGAAAATCAACCAGTCGCCGGTAAAAATTTTTGCCGCAGAAAACAACCTTCCGGTTTTTCAGCCTGAAAAACTGAGAAATTCCGAATTTCTGGAAGAACTGAGAAAGCTGGATGCTGATGTTTTCGTAGTGGTTGCTTTCCGGATGATGCCGAAAGTATTGTTTGAAATGCCTAAAATGGGAACCTTCAACCTTCACGCATCCCTCCTTCCCGACTATAGAGGGGCAGCCCCAATCAATTATGCAATTATCAACGGTGAAGAAAAATCAGGCGCTACGACTTTCTTTATCAATGAAAAAATTGATGAAGGAAATATTCTGTTGCAGGAGGAATTAAAGATTTTGCCTGATGAAAATGCGGGAAGCCTTCATGACCGATTAATGGAAATGGGTGCTAAACTGGTGGTGAAAACCCTTGACGGACTTGCAGAAAACGCAATCGTCGAAAAACCACAGCCACATGTGGAACATCCGAAAAATGCCTTTAAAATCTTTAAGGAAGATACCAGAATCAACTGGAGCAAAAGTTCAAAGGAAATCCATCAGTTTATTCTGGGAATGTCGCCCTATCCGGCTGCTTTTACCACCTTAAAAATCGGAGAGGACGAAAAAGGACTGAAAATTTTCGGCGGCAGATTTGAAATTTCAGTACATGAAAAACCAGCCGGAAGCCTGGACATTTCAAAAAATGAATTTAAAATCTATACCGCAGACGGGATTTATTTTCCTGAAGAATTGCAATTGGAAGGAAAAAAAAGAATGAATACCAGAGATTTCCTGAACGGATTCAGGAGCTTTGAACAAATAAAAATGGCTTGATGAAAATCAAGCCATTTTTATTTATAAGTCAATTGTGAATTTTACTTTGCAAATGATGGGTCAATTTTTAAACTAATGGAAAATTGACAGGCAATGCGGATTCACCATTCACCTTAAAGCTGTACCATTTCCGTCACCTCAACATCATATCCTCCAACCTGAGGCTTGATGCTCGGATTCTGGGTGATGACTTTAAATTTATTGATTCCTAAATTTTTCAGGATCTGCGTTCCTATTCCGTAATCCCTGTAATTGAACGCCAGGGTTGGATGCTGCTGCTGTCCGTCCTGATAGTTTATGAACTGTTGTAATTTTTTCAGCGTATTTTCAGAATTTGAAACATTATTGATAAAAATAATGGCTCCTTTCCCTGCTTCATTTACCATACCGGTTACTTTTTCCAGCAAGGGTTTTTCACCGTTGTTCAATCTCGTCAGTACATCAAAATACGAATCGGACGACTGTACCCTTACCAACACGGGTTCATTTACCGTCCAGCTTCCTTTTGTCAAAGCAAAATGGATCTGATCATTGGAAGTTTCCCGAAAAGCGTAGAAATCGAAATCACCGTAAGCGGTTTTCACTTTTCTTTCTTCAAGTCTGTCAATCAGGTTTCCTTTCTTAAGCTGATAATGAATCAGGTCTTCGATGGAAACGATTTTCATATCATGTTTCTGCGCAAAAGCATACAGTTCCGGCAAACGTGACATGGATCCGTCTTCATTCATGATTTCACAGATCACCCCTCCTTCTTTAAGACCTGCCAGACAGGTTAAATCGATGGCTGCCTCTGTATGGCCTGCTCTTTTCAGAACCCCTCCTTTTCTTGCTCGGAGCGGAAAGATATGTCCAGGTCTCATAAAATCGGTCGGCTTGGAATTTTCATCCATCAAAGCAAGAATGGTTTTCGCCCGGTCGGCTGCTGAAATTCCGGTAGAGGTTCCGTTGCCCAGTAAATCAACTGAAACGGTAAAAGCCGTTTCCTTCGGATCGCTGCTTCGGCTTACCATCACTTCAAGGCCCAGCTCGTCACATCTTTTTTCAGGAAGCGGCATACAGATCAGCCCTCTTCCGTGAAGCGCCATGAAATTGATAATTTCCGGAGTCGTCAGTTCGGCAGCACAAAGAAAATCACCTTCGTTTTCTCTGTCCTCATCATCTACTACTATGATTATTTTACCATTTTTAAGGTCTTCGATGGCCTCGGGAATAGTATTTAACTTAATATCAGACATTTTTACTTTTTAAATTTTCACAAAGATACTTATAAAAACAGGCATCTTCCAATTAATATAAACTCTTTATTATTCGCCAAATACGGCGTTTTTTGCTTTTCTGAAAATATGATAAGATGACAGCCTTTTCTGATGATCGTAGATATGGGAATTGATCATCAGCTCATCCACCTGAAACCTTTCCTGAAACTTTTTCAGCTGGTCCTCGATTTCAGACTGATCCCCGATAAAAGTATACTTAAGCTTCTGCAACACCATCGACCTCTCCATCGGCGACCAGATGTCATCCATATTGTCTACCGGCGGGGCAAACGGCTTTCTGTCATTACGGATGATATTGATAAACGCCTGGAATAAAGTCGTGGAAATTTTGTGCGCTTCTCCGGATGTTTCTGCGGCTACCCCGTTTACACAGGCAATAATGTAAGGCTGATTCAGATAATTTGACGGTTCAAAATGTTCCCTGTAAATATTAAATGCCATTTCCATCTGCTCAGGTGCAAAATGCCCGGCAAAAGCATATGGAAGACCTAATTCGGCAGCCAAAAAAGCACTGTCGGTACTCGACCCGAGAATGTACAAAGGAATATCCAGTCCTTCTCCGGGAATGGCCCGGACCAGTGCCGTTGAATTTTCTTTGGAGAAATATTTCTGCAGCTCCAGGATCTGTCTTGGAAACTGTTCATTGATAATCGCCGGATTTCTACCTAATGCCTGAGCCGTAAGACCATCCGTTCCGGGCGCCCTTCCCAAACCAAGATCAATTCTTCCCGGGAAAAGGGATTCCAAGGTTCCGAACTGTTCTGCAATAACCAGTGAGCTGTGATTCGGAAGCATAATCCCTCCCGATCCGACTCTTATTTTCTTTGTTCCGTTGGCAATGAAACCGATCAGAACCGAAGTTGCCGAACTGGCAATGCTTTCCATATTGTGATGTTCGGCAAGCCAGAACCTTTTATAATCTAAACTTTCAGCATGGTTGGCCAGAGACAGGCTGTCCTGAAATGTATCATGAACCGTTTTCCCCTGTTTTACCGGCGCAAGATCCAATACTGATATTTCGAAATTTTTCATAAATTTTATTTTAGTTCCAAAAACTGAACAAAGATAAGGCTAATAAAATTCATTAGTTACTTTTTGTAATTGATAGGATTGATGATTATGGAAAGGGAAAAGCTATTGGGAAATAGACTTAAGATTAACTTAAACTAGAAATGAAGTTAAAAGGCTGGAAGAGAGAGGCTGGATACCAGAAATTTATTCTGTAGAAATACCTGATGACAGTCTTTAAAATTCATATCTTCTTTTATTTAAACTAACCGGAAACAAATAGTGTAGAATTTACCTATTTGATTTAATCTATACATTTGCTCCGTATATTTACTTAAATAAAACAAACTGTGAAAAATAGTATTTCCGCCCTATCTCTTTTTGTGATTTTTAGTTGTGGACAAAAAGAAAATCATCAGATAAATTCTGAAAGAGATTCCACAATTGAGGGAAATGTTTTTGCACAAATTGCTGAAATTGAAAAAGTTCAGGCTTCAGATACTATACATTTAAAATATTATACCAATTCAAATACTGTGATTATAAAAACAGGAAACGGTATCGAAAGAAAATTCGATAAAAAAGAATTCAATAAAATAATTGATGCTCATCCTGAATTTTTCGATGAAGTAATCCAAAGTCCTGACATTCTATATCCTATGTACGGAAAAGGTTTTGGAAGTGAAGCTGGCCAGGATACTTACTGTCTTTTGTATACGCACTTTTTAAAACAAAGAAATACAGGAGCAGAAAAGTCGGAGCAGAGAAGAATACTTACGGACGTTTACCTAAATATAAATTCCATATTCAGCTATCTTTCTCAGGGAGGAACCTATTTTGGGCATCAGGAATCCCGCCTTCCGGCAGAGGCCGAGTATTCTATTTATATTAATTCAGATCAAGATAATTTTACAGATCAGTATGATATTTTAAAACAAAAAAAGCTTTATATCCAATCTTTAAGACAAAGAATTGAAGATGAAGTGAAAACTGACAAAGCTTTAACCGCTCAAGAGAAAATTGAGAGAATAAGGAAGCTTAATGAATTTGTTGATAAAATCAATCATTTAATCATTAATACCTTTTACCTCAGATGTACCCAGCATTTTCAATTTAAATATTATTAACCAGAAAATATGAAACCAAAAGTAATGTACATTGAAAACAAATTCCGTAATCACAGCGGTCCGGCCTGGATCGGGTCTGTGGAGTTTTCAAGATCCGGACAAACGGTG
The DNA here is from genome assembly GCF_008329705.1 of Chryseobacterium sp. SN22. Taxonomy (GTDB): domain Bacteria; phylum Bacteroidota; class Bacteroidia; order Flavobacteriales; family Weeksellaceae; genus Chryseobacterium. The sequence continues at coordinate 138,550 of NZ_VTSX01000002.1, forward strand.
TATTTTAACAATAAAGCGTTGAAAAAACTTAAAGTTCCGGGCACTTCGGGAAATCATTTCGATATTGAAACCGGTGAAGAATATTGGGTTTCGGGCGTAAAGAAAAACGGACAGGACCGGCACTGGGCTGGCAGCGGAAAAATTATGCTTGATAAAAAATCCGTTTCTGAATATTTAAAACTTGTTGATTTTACCGTGCTGGATGAAAACCATTTTGAATTCGTTGATTTTGATAAAACCGACAAAGCAAGGTTTAATGAATTGGAAAATGAAGAAACTTTTTTAAGAAATGAAGCACGAGCTGTTACGTTTTACGACAACAACCGAAGAAAATTAATTTCAGACCTAAAACATCCCGGTTGAAAATCGCCACCTTAAACATCGACTGGGCCAGGAAAAAGAAACCCCAGAAATCCGCAGAAATCCTAAACCGGTTTGATTTCGATTTCCTTATTCTAACCGAAGTCGTTGATCTGGATCTTGACTGGTTTCCCTATAAATATCCCTGCTCGCCTATCCCGGAAAACACGGTGTATGAAAACCTCAACTACACAGAATATCTGAATGGGGAAAAAGCTTACCGGACGATTCTGTATTCTAAAACGCCCTGCTCAAAAAAATATCCGGTGACGGATGATAAAACCAACCTGGGCCTCGAGTTTGAAACGGCCTTAGGAAATATTGTTTTTTACTGCACCATCATCGGAACCTGGTTCAAGCGCCAGCCTTTTGCGGATAACGAATTGCGGAATACCATCTCGGATTGCAGACGAATTCATGCTCAAAATCCCAATCTTTTTATAATCGGTGATTTTAATACTTCCTTTAAAACAGGTGAAGAAAGATTATCGATCAGTTCCGAAATAACGGAATCTCTGAAAGATCTTTTCCGGGATTTAAGCTTGACGAATATCAGTTCGGAAATCGAGCAGAATATTGATCACATTGTGATTCCTGAAAATTTCGCCAATCTTACGATTGAAACAGGAGTTTTTGCAGAGAAAAACATGATCAGCGATCATCAGGGAATTTTTATATCATTTAAATAAATATCGAAATTAGTGGGACGAAATACTGAAATTTATACTTTTAACAAGGAAAAAGCAAAGCAAAATTTACTTCCTTTCATCAGTGATCAGGTTTTAACTAACCGATCCTTTATTCAGTTTTTAAATAAAAGAGAAAGAGAGTACGGATCAGTCCTTGGTACTTCAGCAGATCAGCTTGCCCATGTCATTTCTGAAAATATCAATTTCATCAGGCCTGACAATTTCCTGCAACTTATGTTCTTTCTCAATAACGAAATTATTTACCCCACTCCTGTTCCGGAAAAGAATATTGATGATTACGGAATAATGCTGCTGTACGAGCTTCCTACGACCACCGTATGTACGGGCTACATGTTCCAGTATGGAAATTATACCCATCATTATCCGGTTGAAGACCTCGGTGGGTCAGATTGCGGAGTCAATATCTCTGCAGAAGATTTTTCAGGGTTTAATGCTTATATGATCCTGCTTACCCGAAAGATATTAGACAGCAGAATTGACAGTAATGCATATACCGTGAATGATTTTACGGAACCCGAAAGAAAAATATATGAAAAGATCCGCCTGAAATTTTCAGAAAATGAAAAATTTCAAAATATTGTCCAAGAAGAGTTCCTGCATCTTAAAAAAAGTTTCATAAACGATAACAGCGGACAGGATGCACAGACAATTTATTATGCCTCAACCTTTTTTTCAACATCCATTATGATGCATCAAAAAATCACCCAGCAGAACAGGGTGGTAATCCTGGATTATTAACCTTTACGAATCCGGAAATAATCATTTAAAATTCAATGAGTCAATAAAGAAGCAGAGATGCTTTATTGATCCTTTTCCTTCAAATACGTAAAATGATTAATCAAGATCCTGATTTCGTTGAATTCAAAGTGGTTTGGGAGCGCATTTTTCCATTCCGTTAAGGTTTCCTTTGCATCTTTATAGAAAAGCTCTTCAAAAGCTTCGATCTTATCAGAGGTAATCACTCTGGAAATATCCAGCACCCCCTGTTCGGCAAATTTCGCCAGGTGCCCGATCACCGTTTCTTTAACCAGGCCTCTTTCCAAAGCAATCTCGGCGATGGTTTTTCCCTGCTCAAACAACTGGAATGTGAGAACCTGGGACGGAACTTTGGCAATCTTCATGCTTACTTCCTGGTTGTTCTTTTCATCCAGCAATCTGGTTTCCAGCAAATGAATATCTTTCAGGCTGTTCAGGTACTCTTCAATATCTTCCAGCCATATCCGGAATTCTTCATTATACTGCTTCAGCCCTTTGGTTCCTTTGATCTCCGCGTAAAAATCCTTCAGCGGATTAAAGACTTTATCCCGGATCCCGGTAAAGAAGAAATTAACCGCTCCTTTGGTTTTGCTTTCAATCTCCGACCATTCCTCTTTCTGTTCAATAAAATTATTGACCTTCTGCGAAATGACCCGTTGGAGTTTTTCGTAAATTTTTCCAAGGTTTACAATTTCATGCTTCAGCTGAAGATACAGCTGGTTGGTTTTTACATGGTCGATGCTTTTGGTAGCCACCGACAGCCTGTTCCACTCCTCCACTTCATTTAAAAACCATAAGCAATCCAACGTACGAAGGACTTTTTTGATGCTGTAATCGTATTTTTCGTTATTGAGGATGGCTTCCACTTTATCATTGGCCACTGTATCGCTATGGAATGACAGGATCCGGTTATCTTTGAAAATAACTTCCGGCGTGATTCTGGATTTTAAGACAATTCCTTCCAGGGTCCGGCAACGTGACAATGCCACGTACACCTGACCGGCCGTAAAACTTTTTCCGGCATCAATAATAACCCGGTCAAACGTAAGCCCCTGGCTTTTATGGATGGTTACCGCCCAGGCCAGCTTGATCGGAAACTGCTCGAAACTTCCCAGGACTTCTTCCTTAATATTCTTATCGGTATCCAGGAAATATTTTTTCTGTTCCCAGACCTCCCGTTTTACGGTAATTTCCCGTTCGCTTCCGTCGAGGATCACTTTAATTTCGTTTTCATCCAATGCGGAAATTTCCCCCAGCTTGCCGTTGAAATACCTTTTTTCCCCGGAAATATCGTTCCGGATGAACATGATCTGGGCGCCGATCTTCAGATCTAGGAACTGCTCGTTCGGAAACTGGTTTTCCCTGAATTCCCCGAACAGCTTGGCTTCATAGGTCTTGGCCGTTACTTTGATTTCTTCCAGTTTTTCCTGGTTGATGTCATCCGCCATTTTATTGTGCGAACACAGGTAAACATAAGGCTCATCTTCCGAACTGAAACCCGGATCGTATCTTTCATTCAGCTTTTCAAAATCGATATTGGCTACGTCGCCGTCACGGATGGCATTTAAGATCGCCAGGAAATCCTCATCGGACTGCCGGTAGACTTTGGTAAGCTCAATGGTGATCAACGGAATTTCCTTGATTGCGTGGCTGTCGAAAAAGAATGGGGAATGATAATACATTTTTAAGATATGCTCATCCCGAACCACCGGCGGAAGCTGATAAAGATCCCCGATAAACAGCATCTGTACGCCTCCGAAACGCTGGTTGTTTCTTCGGATAAACCTCAGGGAGAAATCCATCATATCCAATACATCGGCCCTCAGCATCGAAACCTCATCAATAATGATGATCTCCACTTCGCGGAGAAGCTTCAGTTTATCTTTCCGGTATTTAAAATGCGGCATCAGGTCAGCAATATTGTTGGCCATACTGGTGTCGATCCGCTCCGTGGTCGGCAAAAAGGTCCTTAAGGGAAGCCCGAACATCGAATGAATGGTAACGCCGCCTGCATTGATCGCTGCAATCCCGGTGGGAGCAACGACAATGTGTTTTTTTCTGGTGCGTTTTACAAAATCATTAAGGAAAGTCGTCTTTCCCGTTCCTGCTTTTCCCGTTAAAAATACGCTTCGGTTGGTATGTTCTATTAATTCAAAAAAATGATTGTTCATCGTCGTCAAAATTACGGAAATGAATCTTAAAAACCTTACCTTGGCATAAGTTTTGAGAATTTTGAAACAGATTAATTTATTATGTTAAAAACGATTCCGCACGTTTCCGCTGTCCTGTTGGGTTTTACTTTATTGTTGGCTTCCTGCGGCTCTACGAAAGAGGTGGATGCCAACCTGCCGAAAGATATATCGGAAAGACCTGTTGATGAAAGCAGCCAGAAATATGAGCAGGCCCAGCTGGACCAACTGAGGGCTTCCATCGAATCTGAAGTAACCAAAGAAAAATGTACCAACGCCGGCGAATGGGCTTTTGCACCAATGGGAGCGAAGGCATGCGGCGGTCCCCAAATGTATATTGCCTATCCGAAAAAGATCGAAACGGCTATTCTGGAAAGGATTAGCGACTACACGGCTAAAGTAAAAGCATTTAACCAAAAGTACGGCGTTATGTCTGACTGCATGATGGTAACTGAACCTAACGGAATCAGATGCAGTAACGGAAAAGCAGAACTGATCAACCCGTAACACATTAATTTATATAAAATTCCTACAGGATTTTTCACTAAGGAAAAAAAGCATTGCTCGAATAGCAATGCTTTTTTGTGAATAGTCAATTCCATTGAGTAATGGTGAATATTAATCTTAAGTAAAATTCACTTGTGAAGCAAAATTCACCATTCACTATTGTTCACCATTCACCTTAACGTTTTCCTTATACCAGGAAGAATATTTTACATAATTGTCTGCAATCCGGTTTACCTCTCCTTCAAGAAGCTGGGAATTGATATCTTTTATTTTCCGCGCCGGGACACCGCCCCACACTTCCCCTGATTTGATATGGGTTCCCTGGGTTACTACAGAACCGGCACCGACAATTGAATTTTCCTCCACCAGGCAGTCGTCCATGACAATGGAACCCATCCCGATCAGAACATTGTCCTTGATGGTACACCCGTGAACAATCGCATTATGGCCGATGGAAACATTATTCCCGATATTCAGCGGGTGCTTCTGATAGGTACAGTGCAGCATGGCGTTATCCTGAACATTCACTTTGTTTCCCATTTTGATGTAGTGAACATCGCCGCGGATGACCGCATTGTACCAGATGCTGCAGTCTCTTCCCATGGTCACGTCGCCGATAATGGTCGCCGTTTCTGCTAAAAATGTATTATCCCCTATCTGTGGCGATTTTCCTAAAAGTTCTTTGATCAGAGCCATATTTTTATTTGATATTTTGATAATTTATTAATTTGAAATCGGTTTGCAGGGCTTGCCTTAGTTTTCGACCTTTAAATGATGCCGATAGCAAAAATCTAACTTACGATGCCTGTCTTCTAATTTCTAATTGCGTATTTTTGTATCTCAAATTTAAAGAAAAAATGCGTACTATACTTATAGAGCCTACCGAAAACCCGAAAGTGATGAAATTTGTGGCGGATTATAACCTGATCCCGGGATCTCTGGAGCTCGACAGAAATTCAGATATTGCAGAAATTCCCCTGGCACAGGAACTTTTTAATTACCCTTTTGTTGAAAAGATATTTATTACCGCCAATTTTGTGGCTGTGGCCAAACAGGATACGGTAGAATGGGAACATGTAGCAGAAAGCCTGAAAAACGTTATTGAAGACGAATTGCTGGCCAACCCGAGAATCTATCTTCAGAAGAAAAAAGAGCTGTATCAGATCTATGCGGAAATGACGCCCAACCCGAATGTGATGAAGTTCGTTTCCAATAAATTACTGCTTGAAGGTTTTGTAGAGGTAAAATCAAGGGAAGGGGCGGATGGCGTACCTTTGGCGCAGGCTATCTTTAAGGAATTTGATTTTGCCAAAGAAGTTTTTATCTCTGATAATTTCGTGGCCGTAACCAGAGACAATTCTGTGGAATGGCATGAAGTAATGATGGCTGTTCGCGCACTGATCGCAGAATATCTGCAGAACGGTGGCGAAATTTCCAATGTCGAAGCCCAGAAGCATGAAAATCCGGTGGAGAAGATCATCAACAGGGATTATACCGATGATGAGCAGAAAATTTCAGATATCTTAAATGAATACGTAGCTCCTGCGGTAGAAAACGACGGTGGAAAAATTTCCTTAATGGAATATGATCAGGAAAGCAAAACTGCAAGGATGCTGTTACAGGGTGCGTGCTCAGGATGCCCAAGTTCTACAGCTACGCTGAAAAACGGAATTGAAAACATCTTAAAACAATTCGTGCCGGATCTTGTGGAAAGAGTGGAAGCCGTAAACGGATAAAAACACAGGCAACCGGATAGTAAGTAATTATTCATAATTACTTACTATCCGGTTGCTTACTACTTATATGTTATGAAAGGAATTTTATTAGTAAACCTGGGATCACCAAGGTCAACGGCAGTAGAGGATGTAAAGGAATATCTGGATGAATTCCTGATGGATGAGCGGGTAATCGATTACCGCTGGTTCTTCCGTGCGCTGCTGGTACAGGGAATTATTCTGAAAACGAGACCAAAAAAATCAGCCGAAGCCTATAAAACAGTGTGGACGGATGAAGGTTCGCCTTTGATCGTTATCACCCAGAAAATCCAAAAGAAGCTGCAGAAGGTGGTGGATGTTCCGGTGGAAATCGGGATGAGATACGCCCAGCCGAGCATTGAAGCAGGAATTCAGAAACTGGTGGATCAGGGTGTTTCGGAAATTGTCCTTTTTCCGCTGTATCCGCAGTACGCAATGAGTACGACAGAAACCGTTATTGAAAAAGCGGAGGAAGTAAGAAAAGAGAAATTTCCGAAAGTAAAGATCATTTACATTCAGCCTTTCTACGACAGGGATATTTATATCAATTGCCTTGCAGAAAGCATTAAAGAAAAGCTTCCCGAAAATTTCGACGCCTTACAGTTTTCTTATCATGGAGTTCCGGAAAGGCATATCTATAAAACCGATCCTACAAAAACCTGTAATCTTAACGACTGCTGTTCAAGAGAAAGTAATCCGAGCCATAAGTTCTGTTACCGTCACCAGTGTTTTACCACAACCAATAAAGTGATTGAAAAGCTCGGTATTCCTAAAGAAAAAACCATTGTATCATTTCAGTCGAGGTTAGGAAAAGACAAATGGATAGAACCGTACACCGACGAGACCCTGGAAACCATTCCGGGAAAAGGAGTGAAGAATTTAGCCATCGTCTGTCCGGCTTTCGTATCGGACTGCCTGGAAACACTGGAAGAGATTTCCGTGGAAGGAAAACATCAGTTTACCCATGCCGGAGGAGAAACCTTCCATTACATTCCTTGTCTGAATGATGAGGACCGATGGATCGGAGTGGTGAAAACGCTGTGTGAAGAAAAGCTTAGTGAATTTTATTTAGTATAAGAGCAGCCTCCGGAAACGGAGGCTTTTTTATTCTACCCCCACTTCAATCAACACTCTTTAGCTGAAAAATCGTTTTTTTTCAAACAAACCCCTTCTGTTTTAAAATAATTTTATAAAATTTAAATATTTTCATTATTTTTACCCCATCAAACAAGATCATCAACCTTAAAATCAGAAATGATGAATGCAACTGTCGAAATCCTGAAAAGTAAAATTGAAAATTTCAATCCTGAAATGCTGGAAGCTTTTGCACAAATGATGGAAAAATTTGAATCAAAAACACCTATCGCAATCTCTCCGTTTCATCTGGATGAAATTTTATACCGGATTCAGTTTCACAATGAAAATCCTGCCACCAAGCTGGATTTCTATGAGAACATAACAGAGCTTAAAAAATATTGTGCTTAGCATGAAGGTACTGCTCTCTTCCATTGCCAAGAACGATATCAGGCTTTTAATGCGGGTTTTTAATGCGGAGAAAGAAAAAAAGGGAAATGATTTCCCGGAAAGCCTGAAAGAATCCATTGACGGAATTCTGAAAAATCATCAGGCAAAAGGCAGCGAAATTTCAGTAATGCCTATGCAGGATTTTCCGGTAAACATCCACTACATTTTCGAGGATGAAGAAAACCTGCTGATCACTGCTGTTTTTAAAACCTAATCGGTTCTGACTATTATTATATTGAACCTCACAGGAAAATTCCTGTGAGGTTTTTAGTGTATGATATTAAAATAAGCTTCATAGATTTTAAAACCTATGAGGTTTGTATGAGTTTGGATTATAAGATTAGTATTACCTGACCGGCGTCCTGAATTCCCCGTAGCCCATCAGCCCGTCATAATTCCTGCCGAATGGCGCATAATATAAAAAGGCCTGATAAAGGTTCTCCGTTTGCCAGAAATTCCCGTTGACTTCACCGAAGTTCAAAGTTCCGTCCGGGTTTTTAGTTGCTAAAATATAGTTGTAAAACCCCTGTTTCAGATAAATCCTGGCAACATATTTTTTAGTGGCCTCATCATACTGCATCTGGTTTTCTCTGGCCGGCAAAAAATTATTAAATCCTCCCAGCACATAAATTTCTTTATCCACCGGCTCGGAATCCAGTGAGAAATGCACCCATGAATAATCGGCTTCCCGGGCAGCATCCCTTTCGCGGCCCAGATCGTTTCTCCGGTAATACCAGGCTCCGTTTACATCCGGCTGATACTGGTAATTCAGAGGGAAAGCCCAAACCGGATGAAGGTAGGTCTGGTTTACTCCGTCGATCTGCTCGGCTGCACGGACCATATCCGCAGCCATGTTCATGTTTTTATTGTCGAAATAGTAGAATTCGTTATTTCCCGGGAAAACCAGCGACATCTGCTGGAAAAGCAGCTGATTTCCCAAAGTAGCGCTCGGCCTTAAATTTCTTACCGTTATATTGGGATTGTTGTTCTGCATAACGTTCAGCGTCATGGAATTCACATTGGATGATAAATCCCCGCCTGCCGGGACGGCCTTTACTTCCACCCGTTGCTGCGCTTCGGGATTCCGTGCATCAGCAAACCGGGAAACCCCTACGGCCAGAGTAGCTCCGCTTTCCACCAGGTAAAACCTTTTTGTAAACAGGGGTTTCTCTGCAGAATCCTTATAGACAATCAGCTCAAAATTCCCGGAGATCTTCGGCTGGATCTTGTCATTCGGGAACGTCAGCGTATAATGGGTATAAGCCTGCAGCGTATTAAAGGAATACTGGAATTTATCCAGCAGTCCGTTCATGCTTCCGTTGGCAATTTCCGTAAAAAACAGATTATCGTCTTCCCAGTTGCGGTTGTAATGCTTAATGGTATAGCGGTAGATTTCACTTGCATTAGTAAGGTCGTCAAAACTCAAAACCAGCTGCTGCCCGAAATTAATGACAGGCGTTTCATCATTCGTCTGAGGATTAAAAAGCTGAATACTCTGGATGTTCTGCCCAAAGACCAGGCCGCTTACCGAAAGTAAAAGGATTCGCAATGTTTTCATTATGACGAAGATAAAGAAAAATCATTTAAACCGTGAAAAGAAGCCGTTTTTATTCATTAAAAGTTCATTAAAATTTTCAATCTGGACATTTGTACTTACCTTTGTTTCTAATAAAATATTCAGCGTATGCTTCAGATCCAAGGTTTCGTATTCAATTTTGCGAGCGAAAATACCTATGTCCTTTATAACGAAAATAAGAAAGCGTGGCTCTTCGATCCGGGAAACCGAAATGAAGAAGAAACAAAAGCCCTTGAAAATTTCATCCGGGAAAAAGAATTAACCATCGAGAAAATCCTTCTGACCCACGCCCATATTGATCATGTTCTGGGTCTGCAGTGGGCGTTTGACACGTATCAGGTTCCTGTAACCATGCATGAGGAAGATAAAGAAGTCCTGGATATGTTTCAGGTAAGCGGGATGAGGTTCGGGCTGCAGCTTGAGCATATTGATGTTGAAATCAGTTATGTAGCTGAAGGGGACGAACTGGATTTTAACGGGGAGATATTTAAAATCTATCACGTTCCGGGACATTCTCCGGGAAGCATAGTATATCATAACAAAAACCAGAAATTCATGATCTCGGGCGATGTTCTGTTTGAAGGCAGCATCGGCAGAACCGATCTTTACAAAGGAAACTACGAACAGCTGATCGACGGTATTAAAACCAAACTGCTTATTCTTGATGATGACACGAAGGTTTTTTCCGGACATGGAAATCCTACAACCATCGGCTTTGAAAAGGAACATAATCCGTTTTTAAAGTAAGAGGGAATTCGGCAGGATGAAACATCTGCTTTCATCAACAGGACATAGCCTATTCGATAACCAGCTGTATTAATCGATTGGATGGGGGAAGCTGGAGGTCGGAAGTTTTTCCGATCAATATTATAATCAACCGCCCTAATTTCCGAATCGTATTACCTATTAGCGATGATTTTTGTTTGAAATCTTTAGCCTTAGCGCTTATTATTTTATTAAACAATTGAAATTAATTAAATACCATTGCATTCATGTTATAAACAAGACCGCCGGATTTTTCTGGCGGTCTTTCAATGATATAAAATTTGTCTTAGAAATCCGAGGTAATAGAAGCCCTCACGGCAGCTCCCATAACCGGTCTTGCCATGCGGATATCTGCTCGGGTTAACAGAGGAGAACTCGGGTCGCCTTCTCTTAGCCCGGTCATGTTAAAAATAGTTATTCCGAGTTTATGAAAACTCTTTTGAACAATAAGGTAAATGCCGATCTGAGCCCTGAAAAGGAATAAAACCGAAGGTGAGTTTCTGATAATTCTTTTATAAACTATTGTGGATAAGTCTGAAGAAGTAATATAAAAAATCTAATATACAACAATTACTTATAAATTATTAATATCTGATTATCAATTAATTAAATCAATTTACCAACCTGATATTCTATCAATACTTACCCACAATACAGTGTGGATAAGTTTGTGGATAAGTTTTCAACATTCGGTAATTGTTAATAAAAAAAGCTGCTCCGAAGAACAGCTTTCTATATTTTAATTAGAAGATTAGAATTATTTCCATTTGATATTGCAGCCCATGCTCGGTTTCTGGATTTCTTCCTGCGGCTCACCCAATAAAAGATTTTCAAAAGCGATGATCAGGTCCTCACCGGTTACTTCCTTGTGGTTTCCGGGTCTCGAATCATCCATCTGCCCTCGGTAGATCAGGTCCAGTTTCTCATCGAAGAAGAAGAAATCCGGCGTACAGGCCGCGTCATAAGCTTTGGCGATCGCCTGGCTTTCATCGTACAGATAAGGAAAATCGAAATTTCTTTCAATCTGGAATTCGATCATTTTTTCCGGAGCATCGGCAGGATACTTTTCTACATCATTGGCGTTGATCGCAATAAACTCAATCCCTCTTTCATTATAATCTTCATACAGTTCGTTCAGCTTATCGATCACATGCAGAACAAACGGGCAATGGTTGCACATAAAGATCACCAAAGTTCCTTTTTCTCCTTTCAGATCATCCAATGACTGAATTTCATTGCTTTTAGACGGGTTCGGCAGCTCGAAAAAAGGAGCCTTGGTTCCCAGTTCAATCATATTTGAAGGCGTATTCATAACTTTTTTATTTAAGCACAAAGATAAAAATTTCTTTGATTATATGGTTAAGGAAGATGGATGCGGGAAGTTTCTCCTTATTATTATGATCAGGTATTAACTATCTGATGAAATCTATTTAAAATTCTGACTTATCAACCTGCAGTTAGCCTTATTCAATAATCAACTAAACAAATTGGATACGGTCAAAATTTCCAGCATCCATTCTTCCAGCGTCCACTCTATTTAAAAAGTTAAACTTTAAATTTTATTTGGAACTTATATTCAAAAGTTTGTAGTTTTGCTAACACTGTTAGACAAATAAAAAATCATGGGTTTACATGAACGCCGCCAGAGAGAGAAAGAAAATATCCGTACCAGTATTCTGGACGCGGCATTTTCCCTGGCTAAAACCGAAGGGTGGGCTTCACTTTCCATGAGGAAGATTGCCGATGCCATTGAATACAGCGCGCCGGTAGTCTATGATCATTTTGAAAACAAGGAAGCCATCCTTTATGAGATTTCGTTGAATGGGTTTCACTGCCTGCACATCGAACTTTTGAAGGCCCAGCAGGCTCACGACACACCTGAAGACAAACTGAAGGCGATTGTAGATGCTTACTGGCAGTTTGCTTTCAAAAACAAAGAATATTATCAGCTGATGTTCGGGCTGGGGATGCAGTGCAGCGGAAAAGGAATGATGAAACAGGAGTTTTCTTCATTTCAGGATATGCTATATGAAGGGACACTGGAAATCATTAAGAAGAAAGGATCAAACCCGGATAATGCCTGTCACTCTTCCCATGCGCTTTTTTCAGCAGTACACGGACTGATTTCCATTATGATGATGCGTAACGATGATATTCCTTCTACAATGAACAAAACCACTTTAGACGAAACGGTTTCGGCTTTTATTAAATCTTTGTAAATTTTTTTTAAATTAAAAATTAACACCGTTAGGAATATTAACGCCCAGTGATTAACAAGAGCTTTGATTATTTAAGAAAGCAAAATTTAATTTTTTTATCTTTATAATTAACACTGTTAGAAAATATAACACATTATAATTCATCTCTATCATAATTAAACTTATTAAAAATTTTTCATCATGAAACCAGTTATCTGAATCAGCATTTATTCTGTATATTTTTTAACTTATATATTAACACTGTTAGGAAATATAACATAAGTCAAATTAAAAACAATTGCATTAAATCTAACACAACATTAAAATTTAAACTCAACATGAAAATATTTGGAAAAACGAGGATGATCGTGCTCATCTCCAGCCTTATCCTTCTTCAGAACTGTACCCAGGCGGCAGAAAGTTCCAACGCTGCCTTACCTGCGCCGGAATTGCCTGTCTACTCCGTAATCACCTCCCCTGCCACGGTTTATCAGGAATTCCCGACGGCACTCGAAGGAAAAAACAATGTGGAAATCCGTTCGCAGGTTGACGGCTACCTGGATAAAATCTACGTGGAAGAAGGTGCTTATGTAAGAGCCGGACAACCTCTCTTTAAAATCGATTCCCGAAGCTATGGCGAACAGATGAATATGGCAAGCGCAAATCTGCAGGCTGCGAATGCAAATATCCAGAAAGCCAAAGTGGAAGTTGACCGGCTGGAGCCGCTGGTTGCTGCAAAAGTAGTTTCAGACGTACAACTGAGAACGGCAAAAGCCAATTACACAGCTGCTGTAGCGGCTGCATCACAGGCAAGGGCATCGGTGGGAAGCGCAAGGATCAATGTCGGATTCACCACCATTACCGCTCCGGTAAGCGGTTATATCGGAAGGATTCCCTATAAGAAAGGAAGCCTGATTTCAAGAACCGACCCTAGCCCATTGACTTTATTATCAGACACCAGTGAGATCTACGCTTATTTTTCTTTAAGCGAACTGGATTTTATTGCTTTTCAGAAGAAATATCCCGGAGCTACTTTAAATGAAAAGCTGAAAAATATGCCGATGGTGGAACTGGTAATCGCCGACAACAGCATTTATCCTGAAAAAGGAAAGATGAGTATCGTTGACGGACAATTCGACAAAACCACCGGAGCCATCAGTGTCCGGGCCGTATTCCCGAATACCGGGGGAATTTTAAGAACCGGAAATACCGGGAGGGTCCGTATGCCTCAGCTATTCGGTAAAACGCTGGTTATTCCACAGGAATCTACCTATGAGATTCAAGATAAGACCTATGTTTATGTACTTGGAAAAGGGAATAAAGTCACCGGAAAGCCTGTGAAAATTTCAGGGAAGACCGACAGCTATTACTTTATTTCCGAAGGGCTTGCTGCCGGAGATAAAATCGTATTCACCGGATTGGGCGTCCTGAAAGACGGGGTTTCCATAAAACCGAAAGCCATTTCATCCGACAGTCTTCTGAGAGCAAGACCTTTATAACCGTTTAAATATCCCTGTCATAAAAGTTTCCAATCCATCACTTGCTTTAAAGCTTTGTGCCTTTGGTGGCAGGAACAGGATTTAAACCACATTAAAAAATAAACTTCTTATGTTAAAACAATTTATAGAAAGGCCGGTACTTTCAACGGTCATTTCCATTATTCTTTTATTATTGGGTGCCCTGTCGCTCTTTAATTTACCGATTGCCCTCTTTCCGGATATTGCACCGCCAAGCGTCCAAGTAACCGCTTTTTACCCAGGGGCGAATGCGGAAGTGGTTGCCCGTTCGGTAGCTACCCCGATTGAGGAAGCCGTAAACGGTGTGGAAAACATGACGTATATGACCTCCAACTCCAGCAACGACGGTACAATGACCTTAAGTGTGTTCTTCAAGCAGGGTTCCGATCCGGACAATGCAGCCGTGAATGTCCAGAACCGGGTGTCCAAAGCGATGAGCCAGCTTCCCCAGGAAGTGGTGCAGGCCGGAATATCTACCCAGAAAGTCCAGAACAGCATGATCATGTTTATGGGATTAACGAGTAATAATCCTAAGGAATATGATGAGCTTTTCCTTCAGAATTATTTAAAAATAAACATCATTCCTCAGATCCAGCGTATTCCGGGTGTAGCTCAGGCACAGGTTTTCGGAACCCGGGATTATTCCATGCGGCTGTGGCTGAAACCGGACCGGCTGGCAGCCAACAATCTCTCTCCACAGGAAGTCCTGAATGCGGTAAAAGACCATAACCTGGAAGCGGCACCGGGACGTCTCGGACAGGGAAGCAAGGAAACTTATGAATATATCCTTAAATACAAAGGAAAACTGAACAAGAATGAAGATTACGAAAACATTGCCATCAAAGCCAACAGCGACGGTTCTTTCCTGAGACTGAAGGATGTGGCGCGGGTAGAATTCGGATCGTATACCTATACTGCCGCTAACCGGGTAGATGGAAAACCAGTAGCCGGATTTGCCATTATGCAGACTGCCGGTTCCAATGCCAACGAGATCTTAACGGAAATTGAGAAACAGATTGATCAGTTAAAAACTACCCTTCCCCAAGGTGTTGAACCGATCGTGATGTACAATTCCAAGGACTTCCTGGATGCTTCCATCCATCAGGTAGTGGAGACGCTTGTGATTGCCTTTATCCTGGTATTTATCGTGGTGTATATTTTCCTTCAGGATTTCAGGTCGACTTTGATTCCGGCGATTGCGGTTCCGGTGGCCATCATCGGTACTTTCTTTTTCCTGAATCTATTCGGATTCAGCATCAATATGCTTACGCTGTTTGCCCTGGTTCTTGCCATCGGTATTGTGGTGGATGATGCAATCGTGGTGGTAGAAGCCGTCCACTCCAAAATGGAACATACGGGAATGCCGGTGGAACAGGCTACAATGAATTCAATGAGTGAAATTTCCGGAGCCATTATTTCCATTACTTTAGTCATGTGTGCCGTATTCATTCCGGTAGGCTTTATGCAGGGTCCGGCAGGGGTATTTTACAGACAGTTTGCTTTTACGCTGGCAATTGCCATCCTGATTTCAGCAGTCAATGCTCTGACGTTGAGTCCGGCTTTATGTGCGCTGCTTTTAAATGACCCGCAGGGAGAACATGGCGAGCATGGTAAAAAGACCGGATTCGGGGCAAGGTTCTTTAATGCTTTTAATACAAGCTTTAATAACCTGACTAAAAAATACATTTACAGCCTGAAGTTTTTAATTAAAAATAAATGGGTAGCCGTCGGAGGCCTGGCCCTTCTGGTTGCCGCCAGTATTTTCTTAATTAAAAAAGCACCGTCAGGATTTATTCCTACCGAGGACCAGGGTTTCATTCTATATGCCGTGAACACGCCTCCGGGAAGCTCACTGGACAGGACCCAACGGGCCACCGAGCAGATCGATAAGATCATCAATGGTGAAAAAGCAAAAAACCACCTTTGGGTTTCCGACGGTTTGAACTTCATCAGCAATGCCAATGCCTCTCCGTATTCTGCCGGGTTTATCAAGCTGAAAGACCACGATCAGCGCGGTGCCGTTACCGATCCGGATGAGATCGCAGCGGGACTGACGGGTAAAGTATCCCAGGTGAAAGATGCCAGTGCCTTCTTCTTCAATTTCCCTACCGTTCAGGGATTCGGGAATGTTTCCGGTTTTGAATTTATGCTTCAGGATAAAACCAACGGTTCTCTGGAACAGCTGGGAACGACAACGCAGGCTTTCATCGGGGAACTGATGAAACGTCCCGAAATTGCGTTCGCCTTCACTACCTATGCCGCCGGAAATCCCCAGTTCACGATTGAGGTGGATAACGATAAAGCCAATCAGTTAGGCATCTCCATTACCGAACTGATGCAGACGATGCAGATCTATTACGGAAGCAGCTTCGTTTCGGATTTCAACCGGTTCGGAAAATATTACCGGGTAATGGCGCAGGCTGATATCCCTTACCGTACCGATGCCAATTCGCTGGAAGGTATTTATGTGAAAAACAAATCGGGCGAAATGGTTCCTGTTAAAACATTAGTGACCTTAAAAAGAGCTTTCGGACCTGAAACGGTGACCAGAAACAACCTGTTCAATGCCGTTACCATTAACGGAACACCGAAGCCGGGTTACAGCACCGGAGACGCCATCAAAGCGGTGGAAGAAGTTGCACAGAAGTCGCTGCCGAGAGGCTATGGCTACGAATGGACCGGAATTACGCGTGAAGAAATTAAAACCAGCGGACAGACCGCCTTCATCTTTATGCTGAGCATCCTCTTTGTGTACTTTTTGCTGGCAGCACAGTATGAAAGCTACATTCTTCCGTTTGCGGTGATCCTGACGATTCCGACAGGGATTTTTGGAGTGTTTGCTTTTACAGGGCTGGCCGGAATCGATAACAACATCTACGTTCAGGTCGGCCTCATCATGCTGGTCGGATTGCTTGCTAAGAATGCGATCCTGATTGTGGAATTTGCTGTACAGCGAAGGAATGCAGGAAGAACCCTGCTGGAATCTGCACTTCAGGCATCTAGATTGCGTCTGCGCCCTATCTTAATGACCTCTTTTGCCTTTATTGTCGGGATGCTGCCGCTTGTCTTCACCCAGGGTGCTTCCGCAAAAGGAAATCATTCCATCGGTTTCAGTACCGTGGGAGGCATGCTGACGGGGGTTGTATTCGGAATCTTCATTATCCCGGTAATGTTTGTGATCTTCCAGTATCTGCATGAAAAAATGCCGAGCCGGAAAAAGAAAAGACTCCAGAGGCAAAAACTGGAAACGGAACTTTTAGCTTCGGCACATTAATTAAAAAATAGAACTTTGACCCATATGATTTTAACCATTTAAGATTTTAATTTGGAAATTAAGAATAGTAAGTCAGACTGCGCTTTCAGCGCCATACTTCACAAAATCTGTCTTATTTTTCTTAACTAAAACTTAATCATTCATCTTCTCAACGGTTCAGATTAATGGCAAAACAGATTTCTCACAAAAGGATCCTTCAAAGTTTTGTTATCAATAAAATTTTAAAACTATGAAAAGAATAAAAAATATCATCATCACTTTTGCAGTAGCCTTAGGTTCGGTTTCCTGTGTGTCGAAACTGGCTTACCAGGAACCGAAACCTGAGCTGCCTGAAAAATTCACCTATACTGCCACTGCCGATACCGCCAGCGTAGCTGACCTGGAATGGAAACAGTTTTTCAGCGATCCTATTTTACAGGGTTTAATTGAAAAAGGGATCAAAAACAACTACGACCTTCAGATTGCCCTGAAACAGGTGGCTGCCTCACAGGAAAGACTGAAGCAGGCAAAATACCTGCAATACCCGGATATCGGATTCGGTGTTTCCGCACAGATTTCAAAGCCGTCGAAAAACAGCATGAACGGGCAGAGCTTAAATTTATTTTTAGGCCAGAGCCATGTGGAAGATTATAACGCCGCATTCAATTTATCCTGGGAAGCAGATATCTGGGGGAAAATAAAAAACCAACAGGAAGTTTCGAGAATGCAGTACCTGCAGACCTATGAAGCCACAAAAGCCATTCAGACCCAGGTAGTGGCTGCCATCGCACAGGGTTATTACAATCTGTTGATGCTGGACAGACAGTTGCAGATTGCGCAATCAAACCTGGAACTAAGTACCAATACCCTTTCCATTACAGAAAAGATGTGGCAGAGCGGCGATACGACTTCTTTAGGCGTACAGCAGGCCACTGCCCAAAAGCAATCCACCGAACTTCTGATTACCCAACTCGAGCAGAATATGGCTATCCAGGAGAATGCTTTAAGTATTCTGGTGGGCGAAAATCCGGGTAAGATCAGCAGGACAATTGAAATGTCAGAAACCTCTTTGCCTCAGGATATTTCGGCAGGGCTTCCTGCAGCGATGGTGAGCCGGCGTCCGGATGTCCGCCAACAGGAACTGGTCTTGCTGGAATCGAATGCATTGGTGGGCATTGCTCAGGCCAATATGTATCCTGCCTTGCGGATTACAGCTAATGGCGGAGTCAATTCATTTAAAATCGACAACTGGTTCCAGATTCCGGCCTCGCTGTTCGGTTCCGTTTTAGGCGGTCTGACCCAGCCTGTTTTTCAGAAAAGACAATTGAAAACGGATCTGAATGTTGCTAAAATCCAGCGGGAGAAAAACGTACTGGCTTTCCGGCAGGCTGTTTTGAATGCCGTCGGTGAAGTTTCTGATGCCCTGGTTTCCAATGAAAGCCTAAAAGTCCAGGAACAAAAAGCATCCGAGCAGGTAAACACGTTAAAAAACGGAATTAAAAGCGCCGAAATGCTGTACAAAGGCGGAATGGCGAATTACTTAGAAGTCATAACAGCCCAGGGAAATTCCTTACAGGCTGAGCTGAATCTGGCGTCCGTCAAAAGACAAAGGCTAAGCAGTATTGTAGACTTATACCGCGCTTTGGGCGGCGGCTGGAAGTAGTAAATTAAATTATATTTGTTTTAAATGCGGCCTTTCGGGGCTGCATTTTTTGTTTAACAATTAAGATTTATTAAGTAGTTAAGTTTCATTAAGAAAAATCTGATAAATTTTAATCATTATGCTTAAAGCAAAGCTCAACTTAATATTTTTTCATGTCTTGACCTATATCTTAATGGTTCAAATCAATCTGCTCATTAATATATTCAATCAAACTATTGAAATCCTCCTGCGAATACCCCAACGGCAGATAATGAATATCATCCGCTTTCCGGTACCAGGTCAGCTGGCGCTTGGCGTACCGGCGGCTGTTTTTCTTGATCTCGGAAACGGCAAAATCCAGATCCCATTCTCCTTCAAAATATTTGAATAATTCGGAGTAACCTACAGTATTTAAAGCGGTCAGATGTTTGAACGGTTCAAGGCTTCTGGCTTCCTCCAGCAATCCGTTTTCCATCATCAGGTCTACCCTTCTGTTGATCCGGCCGTACAGTTCTTCCCTCGGTGCTTCGATCCCGATGCGGATGGTTTTAAAATCCCGGGAATCCTGTGAAACGGCAATCTGCTCGGAATACTTTTTACCAGTCTGCCAGATGACATCAATGGCACGCAGCAGCCTTCGGTGGTTATGAAAATCAACAACGGCAAAATATTCCGGGTCGAGTTCCTTCAATAGTTCCTGAAGCTTTGCGATGCCTTGATTTTCAAAAATAGCCTGTAATTTTTTCTGGTTGTCTTCATCAGCTTCCGGCAGGTCGTTTAATCCTTCGATCACTGCTTTTTCATACATCATGCTTCCACCTACAAGAATCACCGTTTCATAATTTTCGAAAAGTCCGTTGAGCTTTTTCAGGGCATCTTCTTCATACTGCCCGATGGAATAATAGTCCTCCACGGAAAGGCTGCCGATAAAATGATGCGGAGCTTCTGCCAGTTCTCCAGATGAGGGGGAAGCCGTTCCGATTTTCATTTCCCTGAAAAACTGTCTTGAATCGCAGGAAACAATTTCGGTACTGAAATGTTTGGCCAGATCAATGGCCAGTCTTGTTTTCCCGATTCCGGTAGGCCCTACAACAGAAATTAAATTTTTCTTTTTCACAGGGCAAATTTACGAAAATGCTGTTTATTCCAATTTCCGCAAAAGAAACGAAAGATTTCTTTATTTTTCAGATATTTAAAAGTTTACAAAATAATCCTTGAACCTTTGGCCATTAATGAACTATTAAGAAAGTGAAATGGTCAAGTTTTATTAAGAAAAATCAATTAGACTTTATAAGCATTACGCTCAAGGCAATGCTCAACTTAATATTTCTTAGCGCCTTCATCAGAATCTTAAAGGTTTAAATATTCACAACTGTTTATCTCCGGTCTCAAGCTTCCGGCGCATGGACTTTAGCAAACTATAGACTTAAATGTTTATCTTTGTACAACAATAAAAAACTATGATTTTATCAATGACCGGCTTTGGTAGAGCCGAAGGTGTTTTTGAAGGAAAAAAGATCACGATCGATATTAAATCGCTGAACAGTAAAAGCTTTGATTTGAATATCAAAATTCCGCTCCGGTACAAAGAGAAGGAATTCGAGATCCGAAAGATTCTTAACGACCGGATCATCCGTGGAAAGGTAGACTGCTACCTCAACCTGGAGAATCTGGAAGAATCTACCGATGTAAAAATCAACAAAAGCCTTATTGATTCCTATATCAGCGAACTTAAAAGTGTAGCCTCCGACGGTCCCGATTTTGAATACCTGAAAATGGCGGTCCGGTTTCCGGATGCGATTACATCGAGACCCGACGAACTTTCTGAAGGCGAATGGGAAGCGCTGGCCAAAATCGTACAGGCAGCAGTTGACCGTTTTGAAGAATTCAGAAAGACCGAAGGCAATATTCTTCATGAAGAATTGGAGAGAAACCTTCTCAATATTGAAAAAAATCTTGCCGAGGTGGTTCCTTTTGAGGAAGAACGGATCATTGCCGTAAAGGAGCGTTACCAGAAATCACTGAAAGAATTTGAAAATGTGGACGAAACCCGTTTTTATCAGGAAATGGCTTATTTCACGGAGAAACTGGATATTTCGGAAGAGAAGGTAAGGCTTTCGCAACATCTGAAATATTATAAGGAAGTAATGGACAATGAAGATTTCAACGGGAAAAAGCTTGGGTTTATCTCCCAGGAAATCGGCCGCGAGATCAACACTTTGGGTTCAAAAGCCAACCATGCCGCCATCCAGAAGCTGGTGGTAATGATGAAGGATGATCTGGAAAAGATCAAAGAACAAACGTTAAACGTTCTTTAGATTCAGAGTTCAATGTTTAAAATTCAAGGCTGCAGGCTTTGAAAAACAAATGATCTTTAAATGACGAACTTAACTTTAAACCAAAAACTTTGAACAATAAAGTAATCATCTTTTCCGCACCGTCGGGAAGCGGAAAGACAACATTGGTAAAACACGCTCTGGAAGTATTCGGTGAACTGCAGTTCTCGATTTCCTGTACGACCAGGCAACCGAGAGGCAGTGAAGTGCATGCAGTGGATTATCATTTTTTAACCCCTGATGAATTCAGGCAGAAAATTTCGGAAGATGCCTTTGTGGAATTTGAAGAAGTATATACCGATAAATATTACGGGACGCTGAAATCTGAAGTGGAAAAAATCTGGAGTCAGGGCAAAGTGGTCATCTTTGACGTCGACGTAAAAGGCGGAATCTCTTTAAAAAAATATTTTGGAGAACAGGCTTTATCCATTTTTATCGAACCTCCTTCAATTGAAGAACTGGAACGGCGACTGATTTCCAGAGCAACCGATGATGCAGAAACCATCAAAATCCGTGTTGCCAAGGCAGAAGAAGAAATGTCTTATGCCGGAGCATTTGATAAAATCGTGATCAATTCCGATCTGAACAAAGCAAAAAAAGAAATAGAAAGTTTAATACAATATTTTATCGGAAGCTGAAGTTTAATTTTTGACTTTTGATTTTCCGATAAACCAAAACATTAAGGTGGATATGAGTACCGAAACATTAGAAAAAGCTAAATCTGCAATTCCGGTAAGGGGATTCTTAGATATCAAAGACCTGATTATTCCTGAAGGCGAGGAACTCGTAAAAGCGATTCTTAAGCTGAAAGAAGAAAAAAATGCGGTGATTTTAGCCCATTATTATCAGCCCGGAGAAATCCAGGATATTGCCGATTTCCTTGGAGATTCCCTTCAGCTGGCAAGACAGGCAAAGGATACCGATGCCGATATGATTGTATTCTGCGGAGTGCATTTCATGGCCGAAGCGGCAAAAATTTTAAATCCGACCAAAAAAGTAGTCCTTCCTGACACGATGGCAGGATGCTCGTTAGCAGACGGCTGCTCAGGAGAAGGCCTGCGGAAAATGCGCGAGCAGCATCCGAATGCTTTGGTTGCCACTTACATCAACTGTAATGCGGAAACAAAGGCGGAGAGTGACATCATTGTGACGAGCTCAAATGCTGAAACCGTAATCGAAGCACTACCGAAAGACCGCCCGATTATTTTCGCCCCGGATAAAAACCTGGGAAGGTACCTTTCTCAGAAAACAGGCCGTGACATGATCCTCTGGGATGGCAGCTGCATCGTTCACGAAGCTTTTTCCATGGAGAGAATCGCCAAACAGCTGGCTGATAATCCTGATGCGAAGTTAATTGCCCACCCGGAAAGTGAAGAAGCAGTTCTGAAGCTGGCCCATTTCATTGGTTCCACTTCTGCCCTGCTGAATTTTGTGGAACAGGACGATTGCCAGAAATTCATCATTGCCACGGAAGAAGGCATCCTGCATGAGATGAAGAAGCGTGCCCCTCATAAGGAATTGGTTCCGGCTTTGGTTTTCGATGAAACCTGCAACTGTTCCGAATGTTTCTATATGAAACGGAATACGATGGAAAAGCTGTATCTGTGCATGAAATACGAACTTCCCGAGATCCTGATGGATGAAGAGTTAAGATTAAAAGCTTTAAAGCCGATTGAAGCGATGCTGGATCTTTCGAAAAGCATTAAGTAATTTTTCACTTTTGTGTTGAATATTTTCTATTGAAAGGACTAAAATATTCAATATGAAAAATCTCAAAAAAATTAGACCGGAAAAGTCTTAAAAGAGTAAACGGAGGAAATGAAACCTGTCACCTCAATGGTGAAATTCACGAAACCTGCGGGTTGGGTTGCAACGGAGACCTGATTCGTATTCCGAGAGGACATTATATTCCGGATAATTGCTAATAAACAAAGGCTGCTTGTCATCAAGCAGCCTTTCTCTTATCTATTATTCATAACAATCCGTGCTCACATCTATACATCTTTGGCAGTTCTAAGAAGGTAAGAATATTGAGTGTAGGTGTTGAAATTTTATAGCATCTGTGATAAATCAATCATTAATCAAGAGCACATTCGTAGCTTAGCAATACCTTAGATTTGCAGCATGCGGGAAGCGCATCATAATCTGCACATGATTTAGGAAAGCCAGGTCCGTATGGTCCTGGAGGGCAGACATAATTACAGGTAGCACCTCCATTGATTGATTTTAAATTTTCTCTGCCAATTCTTTTTAAGTTTTTCATAATAGGTTAAATTAAAATTTCATAGATATACAAACTATTGTGGAGTGGAATTAAAACACTCAGAACTTACCAATACACATGGTTTACACCGGCTTGGCAATACATTATAATCTTCACAGGAATAGGTATAACCGTTGGATGCTCCGCCCGGGCCATATCCGCCTTTAGGACATCCGGTGCAGTTAGCCGCCCCACTGATTTTATAAAGATCTTTTCTTGTTAATTTTTTTAAATTTTTCATAGTCCAATTTTTGATTTGATGATTTTTCAATTAAGGATTCGGATCCAAACATAAAGGATAATCATATGAATACAGGCACACTTTACGACCTCTAAGTTCTGTACACCACGCACAGCCTTTTGGTCCGCAATCCAAGTCTACACTGCATTCATCTCCTGCCCCGCCGGCAATTGTCTTTAGGTTCTCTCTGTTCAGTTTTTTTAGATTTTTCATAATAATTTAATTTTTTTGTTTGACATTTAAATATATTACTTTTGCTACAGATAACAAAGCTATGAGTAAAATATTTCTCGAAAACGTGAAAATATATGCCTGCCACGGGGTTTTGCCGGAAGAAAATATTATCGGAACGTATTATATTCTAAATGTGGAACTTCACACCGACTTATGGAAAGCGGCAGCGTCTGACGCCCTGAATGATACGATAAGCTATGCGGATATCAATGACATCATCCATAATGAAATGGAAATCAAGTCTAAACTGCTGGAACATGTCGCAGGAAGAATTATTTCCAGAATCCATGAGGAGTTTCCGCAGGTTGATTACATTAAACTAAAAATTACCAAAACGGCCCCGCCGATGAAGGGAGAAATGCAGGGAGCCAGTATTGAATTGGAACGAAGTTTTAAACCCGGAAATTAAAGCAAGCTTTAATTCCTTTAAAAATTACACTATTGAAAATTTTCAAACTGCTATTTTTAATTTTATCTGTTGTCACTTTCGGGCAGACTATAGTCGATAATCAGCCCGCCAACTATAATTTTCCTAAACTGAAATCCAGCATCACTATGCCGGTAACGATTCCCTTAGCGGAAATCAGCAATATGATCAATGCCTCGGTAAAGGATCTTATTTATCAGGATGACTCCTATACCGATAACAACAATGACCAGTTCAAGGTAAAAGTCTGGAAAACACGTCCGATCCGTCTGGTCGGCGGGACCGATCAGAATATACTGATTGAGGTACCTTTGAAAATCTGGGCGGAAAAAGGCATTGGAACATTAGGCATTTACACCTATCAGAATACGACCTTTGAAACGGTAATGTCTTTCAGTACCACTCTTAATTTTCAGAACAACTGGACCATAAAGACTACTACCGAACCCAATGGCTTCCGGTGGGTGGTAAAACCCGTTCTCGATTTTGGCAGGCTCCAGATTCCGATTACCGGCCTGGTGGAAAAGAGCCTGATCGAGCAACAGCAGAAGTTCAGCAAAACAATCGACCAGCAGCTGGCCACGCAACTTAATTTCCAGCAATATGTGGTAACCGCCTGGAATGTTTTCTCAAATCCATTCAATATTTCGGAGGAATACAAGACGTGGCTGAAAGTAACCCCGATCAGCGTCAATGTTACGCCGCTGAAATTTTACGGCAATCAGATCAATACCAATCTGGGAATCGACATATATTCGGAAACTTTTACCGGAAACAAACCGGCTTCTTCTCCACCTGTAAAAACCGCTGCAGATTTCAGCTTTACATCGGCTTTGAATGGTAAGTTCCTGATTCAGACCACAGCAAATATTCCTTTTACCCAAGCAACGGAAATTGCCCGGAACCTGTTTTTAAATAAAGAATACGATGTCGGAGGATCTTCCGTAAAAATTAAAGACATTAAGGTATATGGTGTAAAAGACAAAGTAATGATTGAAGCGGATACGGAAGGCTATGTAAATGGGAAAGCTTTCATTTCCGGAATTCCCGTTTATGATGAAGCCAAGAAGAAAATCGTACTGTCGGATACAAAATTTAATCTAAGGACGGCCAATATTCTCCAAAAGACGGCGACCCTGCTTTTCCGGGGCAGGATTGTAAAGATGATCGAAGAAGAATACGGAATTCCAACGCAGGACATTGAAAGCAGTTCAAAAAAAAGTATAGAAGAAGCTTTTAACAAAGAATATTACAAAGGTCTGAAAATGAACGGAAAAGTCTTTAATCTGAAGCCCGGCCGGATCCTGATGAATCCGTACGGTATCACCGCGGTTATTGATACGAACGCTTCTTTGAAACTGGTGTTAAACGGAATGTAAAATAATTAAAAATTATGAGGCTGAAAGACAGGCAAAAAGCAATATATAAAGCACCAACACAAAAGAATTTGCTTAAAAACTTTTGTTGAAAACTAAATTTTAGTATATTTGCACACCTCAAAATGGTAAATGGTACTTTGGCCGAGCGGCTAGGCAGTGGTCTGCAACACCATCTACAGCGGTTCGAATCCGCTAGGTACCTCCATATAAACCCTAATTTACTTTAAAATAGTATTTTAGGGTTTTTTTATTTGTGGGAAATTCCAACCATATTCCAACGAAATAAAATGGTGCATGCACAAAATGGATCAAACAGAGAAGTTGAGGATTATTGAAAAAGTTTTATTAATTTGAATGGTAAAAGTGATTTGCCTTTTACTCCACTAAGCTATAGTGTCATTTCTAAATATTTTTAAGTTGAAATTATCCGAAATAAAATATGCAGAATATATAATTTCTGAAATATGATAATATTCAAAATTATCAATTGCTGAATGTAATGTGTCATGCTAAACTAGTCCAAGTACCTTTGCGAACGAAAAATCTATAGCTGTAATGTAATCTATTCTATTTTTAACCTCGATAGCGTTTGAAATTTTCTCCCTAACTTTTATAGCTGATCCAGTAAAAACCAGGTTGGCCCAATTCTTCTTGTTTCTAAAATAAAATTAGATATTATGCAACATACGAATCCAAAAAATCAGGAAGAACCTTTAACGATTATAATGAACTGGCTAAAAGCAAAGATGAAAGAACGTTTTGAGAGAGACTTCAATTTGGATCATGAAGTAGTAATAGCTTCCGGCAATGCGTTTAAAGCGGCCCTTACTCCTGAGACCTCGAAATTATCTCAGCAGGAGTCTCTAGGGCTTTCATTTTACGTCAAACATATCAACAGCGGAGATCTTACTATAGATCAGATGATGGAAGAAATTAACGCACTAAAATAAAATTCCCCGGCCGGAACCAGGGAGTAATTTGAAAGATATAGTGGTGATTAAATGTATTTTTAAATTCAAAGAACGTACCAACGCTTTAAATTTTTTATTTAACTAGTTAAAATAATTATTTTTTTAACCTGACGATTTCTGATTAAATCTGATCTTAATTTTAATAATCATTCTTATTTTATAAATTAAATATTCTTTCCTTTAATGTCTTGTATTCTGCTTTAGAAATTGCAATGCTATTTCTGAGTCTGGCCATGTTCTCAAGCTCATCGACGTTATTATAGGAATTAAATGATATCTGTTTTACATATCCTTTATTGCATTTTACATTGAAAACAGTTTCGTCCATTGCTAAATAAACAATTCCTTCAATAAAAGCAATAAAGCGCCGGAATAAATATCCAGAAAAGCAGAAGATAAATAACTTCCTGAACCGGTCTGTTCAGATAAAATTTATGAATTCCGAATCCTTCTAGAAATAAAGCAAAAGTGCTGCCGGCATTTTTTCTTTCACTGTTGATTATTTTTCATAAAGAAAGTGACTTTTTAAATTTGCCAGGTTCTGCAGCTATTCAAAAAAAACTTCTCACAATTATGAGAAGCTTAGGACTGTTTAAAAACGAATGGAAATTATTTCTATAAAACTATCATAAAATAAGCTATGATATCTATGATCCGGATTATAAAAAAACCTCTCCTAAAGAGAGGCAAACTTACTGAGAATAAATATTGTGTTATTGCTCCTGTAAAAATATAAATGATTCCAAAAAGATGTTTATGACCGAAATCACAACCAAAAAAAATCCTCATATTTCTATGAAGATTAAACTAATAACCATGAAAACTCAATAAACATGAGAATCGCCGTAAAGGTATTGATTTAATTTTATCGAAGGTATGATTACAATCTAAAAAAATATTCTATTTTTCACACAATATTGATTAAATTTGCAGAATTAATTCTATACCATGACGTTCAACGAAGCACTTAAACAGAAAAAAAATATTTTGAGAAATACCAGTGAGTTTACAAAAACTCTTTATGAATATGTAATCATTCCCGCATTAGAGGAAGAAGGCAAAAAATATATGAAAGATTTTAAAAAATCTCCTTCTCTTTTCGTTGATGGAAGTTGTAAAAATTACAGCAGCAATGCAAGATTTAAAGTATTTCTTTTCCCGAAAAATAAGATCTGATCGATCAAGCATATTATCATTTATAAGATTTTCAAGAAGTTATTCGAATAAAAAAATCCCCGTATTGCTACAGGGATTAAAAAACTAATAACCATGAAAACTCAAATTAAACATGAGTGACTGCAAATGTATGAAATGTTCACTTTAAATGCATCTATCAGTACTATAAATTTTATCCGTTAACATATTTTATTATAGATTAAAAAATAGTTTAAAGTATGATAAGTCCGAATAACCTTGTTTTTATAGCCGGTTTAACTAATTTTCAGGATATCTTTTTATACATTTTTACAGCATAAAAATTTAAATATTCATTTAAAAAATGTTAAAAAAATAAGCTCTCACACTGAGAGCTTATTGATTTATTGTTATCAACAAATTTTATTCCTTGATAAACTTTTTCTGGGCAGTACCCTGTACATCATCGATATCAATTACATAAATCCCGTTGATTAAGGCATGAACATCAATTTTGTTATTCAGAATAATTCCTGATGATATCATCTGTCCTGTCGTATTATAAATTTTATAATTTGCTCGTGGACTGATATTTTTCACATTCAATATTGTTTTTACCGGATTAGGATAAATTAAAATATCTGTCTGGTTTACCGGATTAGGTACCGGAAGTTTAGAAATTCTTACGGTATAATCCTCTACTTCACCTGCCGGGAAGTTGGTGCAGTTTACAGGAATAGCATCTTTTGATATAGCTACTCTCATCACGACATACTTAAAGTCCGTTAAGCTGATAAAGGCATCGGCAGGTACTGTAAATGTTCCGCTTACTGTCTGATCTGTATTGGGCCCGGAAACAAGAATCCTTTCATCAATATCAAAGTATCCGTTTCTGTTGAAGTCTATCCATACAGCAACGCCGGCCGTTGCATTTCCTGCAAGTTTCTTGTCAATCGTAATTTTGTTGTTTACAGATCCCTGGATCAATTGGATAAACTTGTTGGTAACCCCGGTATAATCGGTATAATTGGATGCTACTGATTCATTTTTCATTTCCGGCTTACCATCAGGTGTAACAGTAACTTTCGAGATATAGTTCCCACTGGTCGCAGTAGCCTGCATCTGGCAGTACACTACTGTTGGTGTCGTAAACAGATATGGAAGGGTATAATTCCCCGGTGTTCCACTGCAAATATTTGCTACCTGCATCTCATATTGAGTAAGTTCCAGCAAGCCGGTTAAGGTAATGCTGTTGGTATTGGAAGCCACCGTTGTCCAGCTCGGAATTCCTACTTTTCTATATCGCAGGATATATGTTGCACCCGGGAAAGGGGCCCATGTTACCTGTGCTGTCGTTGTCGTAAGATTTGTAATCGTTAATCCCGGCGGCGGAATTTCGCATGTCCTTTCTGTTGTAAACACCTTAGGATTGGACCATGGGTTTAATGTATTTTCGTTATCGCACATATTGGCGATCTGTACTTCATAAGTAGTAAATACACTTAGCCCTGAAAGCGGGTAAGTATTGGCAGGAGCAAGCGGTAACGGAATATTTGCACTCCATCCCGTATTTCCGCTTCCTACAATCCGGTATCTCAGGAAATAATGGGAACTTGCTGCAAGCGGGGACCAGGTAATCAATGCCGATGTTGTTGTGATATTGGTAACTGTTACATTCGGAGGCGTTGGATCACACCTTGTCGTAAATGTACTGTGTGAATATACCCCTGTATTGGTATTACAGATCGCAGCAACTTCCACTTCATACGGGGTAGCCGATAAAAGGTTTGTTAGTGTGGTTGTATTTGTAGTTGCCGGAGAAGCAGCTGCTGCCACATTTACTGTCTGCCAGGCTGAAGCCGGGGAAGTAATCGGCCTGTATCTTACCGTATAGGTAGCGCCGCCGATATCCTGATTCCAGTTTAACACAATCGAGTTATGCGTTGGTGTACCTAATGTTACAGTAGGCGTTGCATTATTACAGATTCGTAAATTAATATTATCAATTGCAATAGGGGGTTGCGTACCACCCGTACTATCATTTCTCCATTCGAATACCAGGCGCATAGTCGTTCCTGCAAAGCTTGAGATATTCAGCGTAGGATTAAAGACATTCTGCCAGGTTGTCTGCTGGTTATAATTCGCACCAATCTGTATTCTTCCTGTACCTGCAGTGATCTGAGCCCCGGAAACAGGCATAAAGTTTGCCGGCACCAGCCATACTCTTAAATAATCCCAACTCGATTCCCCAACTCCTTTCCAGTCGAATGAGAAAATAGCTGTAGTCGTTCCTGCCGGTACGGTAATATCGCGGTAAGCATGAACAACACTTGTTGATGAAGTATTATAGACGTTGGTGGTTCCGCTGGTATTGGAAATATACAGTGAATTTCCGGTATTTCCGGTAGCACTTCCGTAAGTCCATTTGTTTACCTGAGTACCATTTGTATATCCCAGATCACTTCCTGTTGTAAAAGGCTGAATATAAGGAATAGTAGCTGGAATCTGGGTAGTTGTAAAGGTAGGTCCAGCCATCCAGAAGCTTCTGTCTGACCCGACACATACGGAACGGATCCAGATATAATAAGTGGTATTAGGTGTCAAAGATGCTAAATTAAGCGTTGTTCCTGCAGATGATCCCGTAGGTACGGTTGCGGAAGTAGGCGCAACGTTGGCTGTAGACAAATAATATTGATAACCGCCTGCCGGTGCCGGTACCGCAGCAGTCCAGGTAACAGTAGCTGTACTGCTTCCTACAGTATTGATAGCAATATTGGTAGGAACCTGACAGGTAGGAATGCTTAAATTGATATTATCGATAGCTCCCGCAGGTTGTGTTCCTATAACCGTATCATTTCTCCATTCGAAAACAAGACGTACCTGCTGACCCGCAAAAGTGCTCAAGTTCACCAGTGTATTGAAATAATTCTGCCAAGTGCTCTGCTGATTGAAATCGCCTCCGAGCTGGATTCTTCCGCCTCCTGTCGTAATCTGTGTCCCGGCAACCGGTACAAACGACATTGGAACAAGCCATACTCTTAAATAATCAAAACCATTTTCCCCCACACCTCTCCAATCGAATGACAAAGTAGCATTGGTAGTTCCTGCAGGAACAATAATATCCCTGAAGGCATGCACTACACTCGAAGCCGACGTATTGTAACCATTGGTAACCCCATTGTCATTGGTGATGTACAATGAGTTGGCAGGGTTTCCTGCTGCAGAACCGTAAAACCAGATATTTGGCTGTCCGGAACCTGTCAGCTGAAGATCGTTTCCTGTAGAGAAGTTCTGTACATAAGGAATCGTCGTAGGGACCTGAAGTGTTGAAAAACTTGATGCCGCTATCCAGACACTTTTATTGGTTACCCCGCATACGGAACGTACCCACCAATAATACGTAGTACTCGGAGCCAGGGCAACGGTGACACTGGTTCCGGCATTGGCTACTCCGGTAGTCGCTGCTGTTAGCGCCGTAGGATTGGTGCTCAGGTAATATTCATACCCGTTGGCAGGAACCGTACCGGGTGCTGTCCATGAAAGAACTGCACTGTTAGTGGTTATTGTCCCTGTTGTTGGTGCAGAAGGCGGGAAACAGCTTGGCACACTCATATTGATATTATCAATGGCAATAGGCGGCTGTGATCCGAAGAGATCATCATTTCGCCATTCGAATACCAGACGCATGGTATTTCCGGCAAAAGAACTGATATTCAAACTGATCGTGCTGTACGTCTGCCAGGTGGATTGGTCTGTGAATTCCGTTCCGATTTGGATTCTTCCTCCGCCGGCAGTAATCTGCGTTCCCGGTGTCGGTGTGAAGCTCGCAGGTACCATCCATACTCTGAGGTAATCC
Source organism: Chryseobacterium sp. SN22 (assembly GCF_008329705.1). Lineage (GTDB taxonomy): Bacteria > Bacteroidota > Bacteroidia > Flavobacteriales > Weeksellaceae > Chryseobacterium. The sequence goes on from NZ_VTSX01000002.1 coordinate 170,142, forward strand.
CATCCGGATTCCCCTATTCCTTTCCAATCGAATGAAAAGTTGGCTACTGAAGCTCCCGTCGGAATGGCAATATCCCGGTATGCCTGTACAACACTGGTATCGCTGGTTGAATAAGCATTGGAAGTCCCGTTTGTGTTTGAAATGTAAAGGGAGCCGGCCGGATTTCCCGTTACAGTACCGTAGGACCACTTATTGGTCTGACCTGTGTTGAGTAACGTAAGGTCATTAGCTGTAGTAAAATTCTGTGAATACGGTAACGGAGCAGGAGTCTGTCCATAGACATCCGGTAGGGCGCCTAGATTTAGCAAACACAGAAGAAGTACTAAAAAAGTAGAAATTTTCTTCATAAGTTATCATTTAATATTAATCATTACAAATCTAATCTGTTTTTTGATAATTTATAGCATAAATCCCTGTATTTTTTAAATAAATTACATTAAAATCAACTAGGCATCTATTGAAAAAGAAACAAATAGGGTCATTTATAAGTTAAACGTGCAATTGGTTTTTTTATTGTTTTCCGAATTATTCGGAAAGAGATCAGTTATCAGCAGGCTTATTTGATAAGGAAGCCACCGATGAAATTAAGGAAAACCATTATTTATCGGTCGGTTAAAAAAATAAGGTCTCCTTTTTACAAAGGAGACCAAAAAAAACACAAATGATGAAAAAAATTTTATTGAATCAATTATTATTAATCCATGTTGTAAAAGTAATAAGGTAAGGTATGATTTAGGTATGATTGAAATCATAACAATGAATTTTTCAATAAAAATCATAGAAATTTTTCTAGCAAATATTTAAGATTATTTTGAAATTTTAAACAGGCTTTTATAAGGTGCTACTGTCAAGTGTAAAAAAACCAATCTAATAAACTATCAAACCGCATTGTAGAAATAATTCTATAAAATACAAATTTTATTTATCAAAAAGTCTTGATTTAAGTCATGTTATTAAAATATTATGTTAAGTAATTTTGCATCGGATGATAAATCAAATGAACGTGAATAAAATATCTATACTTATTGCCAATTATAACAATGGAAGATATTTCAAAGATTGTTATGATTCCATTATTTCGCAGAGCTATGAAAATTGGGAAGTTATTATTGTAGATGACAGCTCAACGGATAATTCTGTCGACCTTATTAAAGTACTTATCGAAGGAGATAACCGTTTTAAGTTCTATCAGAACAAAACCAATAAAGGATGCGGTTATACCAAAAGAAGATGTCTGGATCTTGCTACCGGTGAATTCTGCGCCTTTCTTGATCCTGATGATGCACTTTTCAGCTATGCTGTAGAATGTCTTCTTGATGAATTCCAGAAGAATAAAAAAATTATAGCAGCATACTCTAAATTGATTTTCTGTGATGAGCATCTTAAGCCAAGAGAAGTTTTTTCTAAAATAAAACAGATTCATAACGATAAATATTTTTTTAATATCCCTATTCAGATCCATGCCTTTTTTGTTTTTAAAAGAGCGGCTTACCTGAAAACCTCCGGAATCAACCCGAACCTGAAAAATGCTGTCGATCAGGATCTTTACCTGAAGCTTCTGGAAACCGGCGATGCAAAATTTGTAGATGAAGTTTTTTACAAATACAGGCTTCATTCCAACGGGATCTCTCAACAAAGCGCCAAACAAAGCGCAAAGGAATCTTTTGCCCGGGTAATCCACGAAACCATGCAGCGGAGAAAAATCACATCCATTAACGGAATTTCCGTGCCTGCCGTCTATACAAATGCTGAGGATATTTACAACCTCTTGAATTACCAGACCAAGATACCTTACCGGCTCATGAATAAAATAAGAACGGCATTACAATATTATTAATTATCTGATAAAAAAATAAAAGTTAAAATTAAAAGCAATTTCAACAATTTAATAAAAAAGGCGGCCTGATTAGGGCCGCCTTTTTTAAAGGTGTATATGGGTTGGAAAAAGTGCTTATCTTGCAGAATCCGTTCCGGTTCCTCCATTCGTCTGGGTACCATTTGTCCCATTGGTTTGATTCGTGGTAGTACTTCTTTGGTTATTCTGAGTGTTTCCCTGATTCATCGCACTGTCACCGGCAGTTCCTGTAGAATCCGCAGACATTGTTCCGGCTGCTGAAGAATCAGACATCGTTCCGGATGTAGCGGCAGAATCCGTCATTGTGGTGTTGTCATTTTGTGTTTCCTGTTTTTTGCAGCTTACTGCAAAAAGGCTGATTCCCAGCATTAATAGCATTACTTTTTTCATAATAATTTTTTGATGTTAATATGAAACCAAAATTATGCGTAAAAAAATAAGAATTCTATGAGCCAAGTCATAATGCAAGAAATATCAAAATAAATAGCCTCCCTTGCAGGAGGCCGTAAAAACACAAATGATGAAAAAAATCTATTCAGAGTGTACTGAACAGAGCTTGTTGCGGCAAATCCGCTATATTTTGGTTCTACAATATTTCTTCCAATGCGGATGATTATTGTAATATAAAAAACCGGATCGGCAGCTTCTTTTCTGAAGCAGATGAGCAAGCCCAAAGATAACCAGCATTGATGAGATGAGCAAAATAGTAAGCATTAAAATCAAAGAAAAATCAAAATTTTCCATAGTAAAGTAGTATTTCAGTTTTTAGCTATCTAAATTTAATACAATTTTGTAAATATGGTTAAGATAAATCTTTAAATATTGATATAATTTTAATTTTCAAGCAATTAAATTTAATTATGAAAATCGATTTCAATTTAAGATATAATCCGGGCAACCATATCATAAAAGATAGGTTTTGCACTCTGTTAAAAGAAATAACAGCTATATGTAATTCTATAGGAAATAACACAGATTCCAATCATTAACATGTAAATAATGATAAAAATCCCGCCATTTACGGCAGGACTTGTTATTTTTCTATTATTATGTTTTATTCTTCCCAGCTAACCGGAATATAGATCGTAACATAACCGTCTGCATCCACCTGAGCGTCCGATACCTCAGCAGTTACAGAACCGTATCCTGCCCATCCCCCTTGTCCCTGCATCGCCGTGAAAGTATAATTTCCGGCAGGAAGATTATCAAAATAAGCAGGCAGCGTCTGGAAACCGCCTCCGTAATAGGTATCATAACTTTGTCCGGTTACCGTATTAGTGGCGATAAAACTTCCTACATCATAACTTCCGGAAAGAGTCTTGCTTCCATTCTGCCCCAGAAGACCGTAACGGATTTTATACGTCTTCGCTTTTGCGGTATCCTTGGAAGGCTTTGCCATTTTCAAGGAATTGTGTTCATAAGTGGAAAAAGAACTTCCGATCATGATCATACCTGCAATAAACAGGATTTTTACAACTGGATTTTTCATATTAATATAATTTAGGTAAAGCAAAAATAATCAATTCATATTAATTCAACAGCCGGGGAAAATTAAGAAAAAGTTACATTTTTAAAATATAGTCAGCATTCAGATAAAAATCCTTTCGGCCAAATTTATGCTTAAGACCTATTCAAGCTGACAGAATATTAATACTTTTTGAATTTTTTTAACATTGCTTAACGAACTTTGGCGTCATAATTGAAAACAGTATAAGATCAAAGTCAGGTTGGCTTAACATCCTTACGTTATAAAATTTGAATTATGAGAAATATAGTGTTGACAGGATTAATGTCGGTTTTTTTACTGACGGCCTGTAAAAAAGATGAACAGATCGCTGAACAACAATCATTGGAACAACAGAAAATGGAGTTCCAGATGAGGCAGTTGGAAATAGAAAAACAGAAACTAGCCATTGAAAAAGAAAAAATGGCTTATGAAGCACAGAAAAAAGCGGATAGTATCGCTGAAATGCAGAAGGCTAAAACAGCTGCTGCAGCCAGTGCCAGACCCCAGGTAATCAGAGAAACACGTACTGTATACAGAGACCGATCAAGTTCAAGCTCGAATAGCGGGACTTATGCCAATAACGGAACCTCTTCCCAGACTACTGCAAAGAAAAAAGGAATGAGTGAAGCGGCTAAAGGTACCATTATCGGGGCTGTAGGCGGGGCTGCATTAGGAGCCATCGTTAACAAGAAAAGCCCTGGAGCCGGTGCTGCAATTGGTGGGGTAATCGGTGGTGCTACCGGTTATACTTTAGGTAGAGCACAGGATAGAAAAAGCGGAAGGGTTCAGCCAAGATAATATTTTTATTATAACATAGAAAGATTGCTTATTTTTAAGCAATCTTTTTTTATGCTGTTAACCCTCCTTTCCACTATTCTTCTGATTCCGGTTTTAATGGGGCTGGGAAATATTGTAAAATACTTTTCCGAAGAATCCATTCACGGGATCTCAGGTAAAATTTTATCGGGAATTTTAGGGACCAGCATACTGTGGATGATCCTATCCTTTTTTATCTCTTTAAATATATATGTTGAAATCCCTACGATCATATTGGGGCTTCTCTATTTTTTCAAGGATAAATCGTACAAAGTGTTTTTCCGGTTTTCAGGAAAAGAAATTTCACTAATTTGTTTTATTTCATTTATCGTTTTATTCTGCGGATCTTTTTATCCTTTTATACTGGATCATTTCGGGTATTATGTTCCCACCATAAAATGGCTAAGAGAATTTGGGCTGGTTAAAGGAATATCCAACTTGGATCTTACATTGGGACAAATGTCACTCTGGCATATTTTTCAGGCCGGGTTTTCTAATTTTTCCGATCCGTATTTCAGGATCAATACGATTTTATTGGTTGTTTATTCATTCTATATCGTAGAGAATAAAAGCTGGATCCAGCTGTGTTTTATTCCTGTCTTATTGTTGTTTTCCCAGTCTCCGAGTCCTGACCTGCCGGTTATTGTTTTTTCATTGATTATTCTAAATGAAATTCTGAAGACTAAAGGAAATACCCTATTTTTATTTACTTTTTCAGTATTTGTTTTTGCTATAAAGCCGACAATGATCTGGCTTCCGACGCTGAGTTTCCTCTACTCTGTCTTCATTATTAAATCCAGATTTACCGCTCTGATTCCAGGCTGCCTGCTGGTGCTGTTGTTTTTTATGAAAAACATCTGGACTTTTGGTTATCCGGTTTTCCCTATTGCTGTCGGCGATCTGAATACAGCCTGGAAACCCCACCAAGAAATCCTGAAAACTTCTTCACAGTTTGCCATTCAGAAAACCTATGATATGCAGTATTCCTATCAGGAGATCCAAAAGTTTTCACCGTTTGATTATATTAAAAACTGGCTTTTTCTGGAAGGTATCAAATCAAAAATAAATATCCTTTTTATTCTGAGCTTACTTGGTTTTATAATTTTCAGTCGGACTAAAAAAAATAAAACCGTCAACTTGATCTGCATTTCAATTTTGGTTAAAAGCATTCTGGTCCTGTTTTTTTCCGCCCAGTACCGGTTTTTTATTGATGTCTTTTTTGTAATCTTTTTTGTGATTTTCATGGATTATTTTAATCGGCGGAAATCCGTTGCCCTGTTTTCTGTTTTAAGTATTATTTTCATCGGGTGCCTTACATTACCGGATATTCTTCAGACATACCTGCCTAGTTTCAGGTCGGGGAATTTTATGGGTAAATTTGAAATAAAACAGCTGTACCGTCCGTCAGCCTATCACTATAAAAGCCATACTTCCCACCAACTGGGGAATCTAAAATTTAATGTTTCCAGAAAATATCCCTACAATTTCGAAACGGAGCTGCCGGCCATTTCTGAAAGCTACATTTTTGATGATGTGAAAGCCGGCATTTTCCCGCAGCTGATTGATCCTCAAAAGACGAGAAAAGGATTTATCTGGAAAAAATTAAATCCGGAAGAAGAAAAATCTGCCTATCACATGATCAATACAATCAAAGATTCCTATAAACAGAACTGAATTTTATAGCACTTTCATCTGAATAAAAAGCCTTAAATTTGTGTCATGTTAAATACTCTAGGTAATCTTCTCAGTCTTACAACATTCGGAGAAAGCCATGGTCTGGCTTACGGTGGCATCATCAATAATTTTCCGGCAGGGCTAACGGTTGATCTTGATAAGATCCAGTATGAACTGGACCGCAGGAAGCCGGGGCAGTCCGCCATTGTTACCCAAAGAAAAGAAAGCGATACGGTAAAATTCCTGTCAGGGATTTTTGACGGAAAAACCACGGGAACCCCGATTGGTTTTATCATTGAAAATGAAAATCAGAAATCGAAGGATTATGATCATATCGCCAATTCATATCGTCCCAGCCATGCCGATTTTACCTACGACCAGAAATTCGGAATCCGGGATTACCGCGGCGGCGGAAAATCTTCTGCCCGGGAAACGATCAACTGGGTGGTAGCCGGCGCTTTGGCTAAACAGCTGCTGTCCGGTATTGAAATCAATGCCTACGTTTCGTCGGTAGGAGATATTTTCTGCGAGAAACCTTATCAGGCTCTGGATTTTTCCAAAACGGAAAGCAATGAAGTACGTTGCCCGGATGCTGAAACGGCTGAAAAAATGATCGGGAGAATCAAAGAGATCAAAAAAGAAGGCAATACCATTGGCGGAACTATTACCTGTGTGATCAAAAATGTTCCGGTGGGAATCGGCGAACCGGTTTTCTCGAAACTTCAGGCGGAACTGGGGAAAGCGATGCTCAACATCAACGCCGCAAAAGGTTTTGAATACGGAAGCGGATTCTGCGGGGCAAAGATGACCGGAAAAGAGCACAACGATCTTTTCAACGAAGATTTCACCACAAAATCCAATCTTTCGGGAGGAATTCAGGGAGGAATCTCCAATGGGATGGATATTTATTTCCGGGTAGCCTTCAAACCTATAGCAACAATTTTAAGACCTCAGGAAAGCATTGACAAAGAAGGGAATCCTGTAATCGTGGAAGGTAAAGGACGTCATGATCCTTGCGTTCTACCCAGAGCAGTTCCGGTAGTGGAAAGTTTAGCCGCTTTTGTGCTGGCCGATTTATTTCTGATCAATAAAACAAGAAACATCAATAATTTTTAAATATAAATATTTTTAGTAATGGAAAATTACTGGGATAAAGCCATCTCTTTCGAAAACTATGTGCAGATCGGAAGACAAAGATTAGAAAATCCTGCCAACCAGCAGGAAATCGATTATAAACCTTATTACGAACTGGGGCTTCAGCGGATCGGCAGGACCCTGAAAAAATATAATGCTGATGAAGAGCAGCTGAAAGAACTCGCCTCTAAGAATTTCGACGGAAAAATCTTAATTATCTCTGAGGTTTGGTGTGGTGATGCAAGCTCCACCGTTCCGGCTTTGGTTAAATTTTTCGAAGGGAAAAATGAAGTGAGAATCTTTCTTAGAGAAAGTGATAAAAGCCTGATTAACCAGTTTCTTACCAACGGTACCGAATCGATTCCGAAAGTGGTGATCCTGAACAACGATTTCAGTATAAAAAATTCATGGGGCCCGCGTCCGCGATATGGAAGAGATCTGCTGGCAAAATTTAAAGCAGATCCTGAAAATTACACAAGAGACCAGTTTTACAATGACCTGCAGCTGTATTATGCTAAAAACAGAGGAAAAGATGCAGTTCAGGAAATCTTGGAATTGCTCTAATTGTAAATTTATTTTAAATTGATCTTCGGAAAGCCGGTACTGATAAACCGCTTTACTTTTAAAAATAATTTTTATCAAGCGTAAAAATGAAGAAAAACATCATTTACCTTATCCTGATTGCCCTGATTGCAGTTGTCGCTTTTGTGCCGGGAGTAAAAGAAAAACTTCAGGATGCCTTCTTCCCGATAGCAGCCATCGAAAATGCCGTTCATATTGATGATGCGGACTATGACATTGAACTGCAGGGAATCAATGTTCCGAGCACCAACCTTAAAACATTTAAGGGGAAAGCGGTATTCCTGAATTTCTGGGGAACCTGGTGCCCGCCGTGCCGTAAGGAATGGCCTTCCATCCAGAAACTGTATGATACCCGGAAAGACCATGTGAGTTTTGTACTGATTGCCATGAATGATCAGGAAGATGCGGTAAGGAAGTTTTTAAAGGAAAACAATTATAACGTTCCTGTCTATATTGCCCAAAGCCCCATCTCCGAAAAGATTCTTCCAAAAGTTTTCCCCACCACTTATCTGCTGGATAAGGACGGCAGGATCCTTATCAAGGAAGATGCTTCAAGAGACTGGAATACAGAATCTACACATCAGTTTATTGATAATATTATTAAATAACTTTAACTAAAATTCACAGTTTGTTGGTACAAAATTTGTGAAATATACAGGGATTAAAAAGTATTTAAAGCCAAACACAGAAATGAAGTATTCTAAATTGAACCTGGCGAAAGAAGCCATCCGCCATAAAGGTTTTGTACAGAAGATCCCTGATATTTTCAGAATGGTGAAGACATGGCGTAGAGGAGAATATCCAATGCGCTCGCTCGATATTATTCTGCCTCTGCTGGGAATGCTGTATGTGATCTCCCCCATTGATCTTCTGCCGGAAGTAGCGGTTCCGGTGATCGGCGTTCTGGATGATCTTGCGGTTTTATCGCTGGCCATCCCGAAACTGATCCGGGAAGTTGATAAATTCCTGCTTTGGGAAGCTGATCGGAAATACAATACGGCCGGTGCGAAAATCATCGACGCCGAAATTATTGAATAAGTAATGAACCATCTTTTAAGGGATGGTTTTTTCGTATACTTAATGAAAAACTTTGTCAAAGTTCCGAACTTTGACAAAGTTAAAATTCATAGAAATTGACTATTCACCTGCGGAGTAAAATTGACCATTGACCTTATTTCCCTTTTCATCTCAAATCCTTAAATTTGCAAACATCTAATAAAAAATAATGGAAAGTAAAAAAGAATTCTTTTTAGAATGCTACAAACTGGGCATCATCAAATTCGGAAGATTCACTTTAAAAAGCGGCATCGAAAGCCCTTTTTACGTAGACTTAAGACCTTTGGCTTCAGATCCCAAGATTTTAAAAAATCTTGCCAATTACCTGCTGGATATGCTTCCGCTGGATAATTTCGACCTGATCTGCGGGGTTCCTTATGCCGCGCTTCCGATGGCTACAGCGATGTCTTTAGAAAGCTACATTCCGTTAATTATTAAAAGAAAAGAAGCTAAAAACTACGGTACTAAAAAACTGATCGAAGGCATTTACCAGAAAGGGCAGAACTGCCTGTTGGTAGAAGACGTCATCACTTCCGGAAAATCTCTTATCGAAACGATTGCTGAGGTTGAGCAGGAGGACATCAAGGTGGCGGATATCATTGTGGTTCTCGACCGGGAACAGGGCGGGAAGGAACTTCTTGAAAGCAGGGGATACCGGGTGCATACCCTTTTCAATATTTCCGAAGTCTGCGAAATCCTAAAGGAAAATGGAGAACTGTCGGATGACGAAATAAAAAGAATCCAGGATTTTCTACAGGGCAATCACATTCAGTTTGAGGAAGAAATCAGGCTTTCTTATCAGGAAAAATTCGAACATGCCCAGCATTCCGTTTCAAAAAAACTTCTGGAAACAGCATTAGCCAAAGAATCCAACCTGATTGCTTCTGCCGATGTTACCACGACCCAGGAACTGCTGGATCTGGCTGAAAAAGTAGGTCCGCATGTGATTGCTTTAAAAACACATATCGATATTATTTCCGATTTTGAATATCAAAAAACAATTACTCCCTTAAAAGCACTGGCGGCAAAACACAATTTCCTTCTGATGGAAGACCGCAAATTTGCAGATATCGGGAATACGCAGGAACTTCAGTTTACCAGTGGCGTTTTTAAAGTTACCGATTGGGCCGATTTCGTTACCTCGCAGGTGATCGGAGGATTTGAATCGCTAGACTGCTTTAAAAATGTAGGAGTTGTTGCCATTATCGGCATGTCGTCCAAAGGCGCATTAACCACCAATGCTTACCGGGAAGAAGCTTTAAAAGTAGCCTCTTCACACCCTAACGTGATCGGAGGGGTTTCCCAGAACCTGCTTCCGGCCGAAATGCTTTTATTTACTCCGGGAGTAAACCTCGCCGATTCCGGGGATGGAAAAGGACAGCAGTACAATACGCCGGAGCATGTTTTCAAAACCCTTCACACCGATTTCATTATCGTCGGAAGAGGGATCTATCAGGCTGAAAACCCGGAAACGGCAGCCATGATTTACAAAAACGAAGGCTGGAACGCTTATTTAAACTCTCTGGAAAAAAAAGCAGTTCAGGATTAAAATCTTTACGGAATTAATGCAAAATAAGTTATATTTGATACTTTATCACAGTAATTGAAAAGAATCAGTATTTGTCTTATTTTGTTTTTGGGTGTTGCAGAAGTTTCTGCACAGAAGGATAGTATTTACATAGAAGCCAAACTGTCTCAGGACAGAAAGATGCTGGATGTGAACGAAGAAATCGTTTATTACAACCATTCTGCAAAAGACCTGGATTCCATTAAGCTTTTAAATTGGGTAGCAGCCTATGACAGGCGAGGTACGGCTTTGGTATACCGCAAACTGGAAGACCGGAATACCGATCTTCACTTTGCCAAACAGAATCAGCTCGGCAAGCTGTTGCAATTACAGGTTAAAAGTTCGGATCAGGATATTCCCGTAAGCAATACTTCTGAAGAAAACCTTTTTCTTCCGTTAAAAGAAATCTTAAAACCCGGAGAAAAGGTAAAACTGCAGCTGCAATACAAAATTCAGCTTCCCGACAGCCGGTTTACAGGCTACGGAGCCTCTGCTGCCAATACCGCCTTAAAATATTTCTTTATTGTTCCGGATCGTTTCGATCCGGACAATATTTCTCCCCGTAAATACCAGGATATCGAAGAATCGGTAAGCTTCAATACGTTCTGGACAGTAAACTTCGATCTTCCGGTTAATTATTTTGTAGAAAGCAATTTAAAGCAGACCCAGATCAACTCATTTAACGGATACCTGGATGCAGATCCGGAATTTCTGATTTCTCCCAACGAATACCCTTCTATTACCGTTAATACCGGAGATATTCATACGGAAGTAAAATTCGGGTATAATTTAACACCCGAGGAAAAACAGAATCTGGAATTCTATCTTCCTCTGCAGTTAAAATTTATAAAAGAAAGAATCGGCACTCTTCCTGAGAGCATTTATATTTCCGAAAAATTCAGGAATAAAGAAGATTTTTTCGGGAATAATGACATTAGTTTCTGGAAATACCGGTTCAGGCTGTTTACTTCTGCTGAAAATACGGATATGGATTATTTCGGGATTGTCTCCAAAAAGGTCCTGGACGAAAGTATTATTACCGATAAGCAGGATTTTCACTGGTTTAAAAACGGTCTGAAGTCTTATCTTGAAATCCAATATCTCAGGAAATTCTATTCTAATACAAAACTGCTGGGGATGCTGAATGACACCAAAATTTTCGGGATTAAACCCCTGAAACTGTTTCATGCTTCGGACGTGAAGCTGACCGAGCGTTACGGCCTGGGGTACCAGTATATCATGTCCCAGAATCTGGATCAGAAAATTGATGAGAAGTTTGCTGCACTGAGCAATTTTAACGATATGGCCATCAGCAGCTTTGAGACGGGAACCCTTTTCAACTATTCCGCGGATAAGATGGGTTACCAGAATTTTGAGAACCTGGTTCAGTACTTTATTGCCCGGAATAAAGATCAGGAAACCGATCCCACGGACTTTCTAAAGGAACTCGCTGAAAAAGACAAAAGAAACTCGTATCTGTCCGGGTTTATCCAGCATAAAAACAGGGTCAATTTTAATCTGAAAAGATTCAGAAAAGAGGGAGATTCGCTGGCCGTTAAAATTGAGAAAAATACATCGGCCAATATTCCGGTAAAACTTCAGACCATATCAAGCGAAGGCCGGATTAAGGAATACTGGGTAGAAACGGGAGAAAATCAAAAAACAAAAACCGTTACCATTCCTGCCGTGGATATTTATAAAATAACCCTGAACGATGAGTATATCTTCCCTGAATCCAACTATCGGGACAATTACCTCTACGCCAAAGGTTTATTTTCCAACACCAAAAAAATTAAGCTTAAACTTATTAAAGATATTCCGAATCCTGAATTCAACGAGATTTACATCAATCCGCGCGTCCGGTTCAGCAATACCTATGATAAATTCCTGATTGGGCTCAACTTTAAAAACCAGTCCTTCTTCGACCAGAAGTTTCTGTATTCCCTCACTCCCACTTATAGTACAGGAACCGGAAAACTGACGGGATCGGGAGCCATCGCCTACTCTTTTCTCCCGGCAGAAAGCCTTATCCGGAGCCTGACATTCGGTGTGTCGGGATCCTATTTCCATTATGATTATGATCTGGCGTACCGGAAGGCTTCCATTTATTCCAATTTGAATTTCATGAAAAATCCACGGAGCACGGTAAGCAGCAGCCTTGGGATTTCATACAATTACTTTGAAAGGGATTTAAGTCCGTTAATGATTGCCAATAACGATTACGACCGATATAATCTGTGGAGTGCAGGTTACGGATACAACGACAGCCAGAGCATTCATGAGAAAAGCCTGGGCGTAAGCACCCAATGGATGGAAGATTTCCACAAAGTAACCGCCGAAGGCTTCTACCGGTGGGAATTTGCACCAAGGCAGAAGCTTAGCGTCCGTTTGTTTGCAGGATATTTCATTAAAAACAATACCCGGAACAATACTTTCAATTACGGCATCTCCAGAGTTTCGGATTACTCTTTTTCCTACAACCTTTTGGGACAAAGTGCTACGGGCGGGATTCTATCGCAGCAATTCATTCTGGCAGACGGAGGTTTTAAATCCTTTATCCCCGGAACTGTTAATAAATGGATTACTTCAGTAAACTTAGATACCAGTGTATGGAAAATTTTCCATGTATATGCAGATGCAGGGGTTTACGACAACAAAAACCAGTCGACGAAATTCATCTGGGACAGCGGAGTAAAAGTAAGGATTATTCCGGATTTCCTTGAAGTTTATCTACCGGTACAATCTTCCCTTGGTTTTGAGCCGGCATTCAAAGATTACGGAAAAAGGATACGGTATACCCTGATTCTTAACCTCAGTTCGATTATCAATGCGGCCCGAAGAGGATGGTACTAAGTTAGATTAAGTCAGGATGATATTTTATTTAAAGTAAATTTGGTATTATTCGATTCATTTCAGCCTGGATACATTTAATCCTTAACGATCTGTTGGGATACCGGAGATTTATTGATCATGCCGGTTACGGTATATTTTCCTTTCGGCAGTTCGATCAGATTCATACTGTAGGACATTCTTGTCGGAGACTGCATGACCACCTGCCCAAATTCATCGTATATTTTTACATTCTCTATTTCGCTGCTGAAAACGACTTCCTTGTTTTCCTTCAGAAAGGGATTGATGATAAAATTGAATTTAGAGGATTCCGGATCTGCCGGTGTAATCGCAATCGCTGCATTTCCTGCAGATGAATTCATCGGATAGGCCGGTGCTGTAACAAACTCTATATTATTGCCTGTATTTTCAAATACTCTTTTAAAAGCAGTGTTTGCCGCAGAAGCAAAGACCGGAACGGCATTTGAGGTCCCGTAAGCTGCAAAGTCAATAATATCTGTGCTTTTATAATCCTGAACCTGCATTCTTCCTTTTACCAAAGCTATTTTTCCGGTTCTGTTATCAAGATCGATTCCTCCGGAAGAGTTCTGTGCCCCGTTGAAATAGAAAACTTTATCCGCAATGAAATCCGGCGCCGGCAAATCTATTCTTCCGGCAACATTCGCTCCTTCCTGAATCAGATAGTTTTGTCCCGGGCTTAAAGTGATATCAGGAAGAATGTGGTATTGGGTAAAGTTTCCGTCAGCAAAACCGTACTGCACCGTTGTTCCATTCAAAGAAGCTGCTTCGGTACCGATGTTTTTAAGCATAATATAATCATGACTTAATGCCATGTTCGGACTTCCGCCACCACCGTATATTTCGCTGATGACAATCTGAGCATGGGTATGGATAAGAGAAATGATTCCGATACATGTAAAAATTTTTTTCATAATGATTTTATTTGTGGTTGCTTGAAAAATTACAAAAACAATACCACCGGAATGAAAATCGCACATTAAAATTTGATTAAATACTTATAAATGAGCAATAAAAAATCTCCGCTTCAGATGAAACGGAGATCATAATTTGTATGGATAACTAATCTCTTAGTCCTTTAAAATTTTCTGGGAAACCGGTTTGTTGTTTACCGTACCTGTTACGATATAGTTTCCTTTTGCCAGTTCGGCAACGCTTACGGACTCGTTTTCTTTTACAGAAGCTGTTTTCACAAGCTGTCCGCTCATTGTATACACTTTTACATCTTTCGCTTCAGCACCGAAAGTAATTTCGTTGTTTTTTACGAAAGAGTTCCTAACGAAGTTTCCGTTGGCTTTGGAAAGATCGGAAACGGCCAGGGTTCCACTAGCATTCGGGGTTACAGAAAAATTATCGATCGCATACATACCGTCAGTTCCAGTTAAGTTATCATCTGAAAATCTAATCCAGAAAGTTGCTCCATTAGCAATATTTAATCCTGTAACATTTCCACTTACCGTTGTACTATTTGCAGGTAATGTTCCATCAACTTGTGCGGCAGCAGTAGAAGAAGTAAGAATTTCGTTTAAATTCAAAGAATTTACAGCAGTCCAGCTTCCATTATTTAAAGCAGTAGCATTGGTACTATATTCAAAAGTAATAACTTCGTCTACATTGCTATTATCAGAAGTTCTCCATTGCTGAGCCAAATAACTTATAGCCAATTGAGTAATAGTAACTCCTGTATTATTTACATATCTTACACCAAATGCAGGTACCGTTGGGTTTGAGGCAAGCGTTCCTAATGAACGATTTGAAGATCCTGTTGTTCCAAGATTATGAATACCCCCTGAGTTTGAGGATCCGTTGTTAACTATAGGTGTTAGAGTCTGCCCTACAGTTCCTGTTCCCGCAGCTCTAATAGCACTCCAATTTGCTGGCAATACAGTTGTTGTTCCCATCGAATCAAAATTTTCCACATTTGCAGTTCCTGAAGCTGTAAGGCTTATTTGTCCAAATGCTAGTGCTGATGTTAAAACAACAGCTAATGAGTAAATCTTCTTCATGATTTAAAAATTTAATTATTAATAATTTACATGGCAAAAATAAGTCAAATTTTCATAATAAGACAATAATAAGGTTAAATTTCTGTTAATAATACTAATGTCTTTTCTGTAAGGTATTTTTAAGTATTTTTACGAATTATTTTCAGAAGCTTGCGAAATTATATCCTGATATTCGTGTTGTTTTTTATAGGCTTATTCTCCGGTAATGCCCAGGTATTCACATGGAAGAACCCGAACCTTCCGCAGGATAGCCTTAAACAGGACAGCATCCGCCAGGACAGTATTCTCGCGGCCCGGTTTGAACAGGATATTTTTGCGAAAGACACGCTGGATTTTGTAAAGACCAACAACCGGATTATTGTTGACGAAGGCGTACTGGCCAGAAATGATAAAAAAAGATTTCTGGGCGAGCTCAATTCAAAAGGATCAATCATCCGGGGGATTACCTTCGGGAACAACCAGGGGCAGTCGGTGCAAAGCTCGATGGACCTTCAGATTTCCGGCAGGCTTTCCAAGGATGTGACGATTCTTGCCAGTATATCCGACCACAATTTGCCGATCCAGGCCGACGGCTACACCCAGACGCTGGAGGAATTCGATAAGATCTACATGCAGCTGAATATCAAGGATAAATCGATCCTGAGGGCAGGACACCTTGATCTGGTGGAAGCAAAAAATTACTTTGCCAAATACCAGCGCCGAAGCATGGGCCTTGAGTTCCAGACCGAATTCGGAAAAGAGAATAAAACATTCGTTGATGTTTCAATGGGGGTAGCCCGGAGTGAATTCCACAGGATCCGTTTCCAGGGGGTTGAAGGGAACCAGGGGCCTTACCGCTTAACAGGAAAGAACGGCGAACAGTTCATCACCCTGATCTCAGGTTCCGAACAGGTTTTCATCGACGGGATCCTGATGAAAAGAGGGGAAAACCAGGATTATATCATTAATTACAATACCGGAGAAGTTACCTTTACCAGTTTCCGGCCGATCTTCCAGCAGAATTTCATTACCATTTCGTACAATTATGCCAACCGGAATTATTCAAGATACCTGTTTACCGGGAAACTGGAACACAAAAGGGAAAAACTAAGGCTGGGACTAAACTGGTTCATGGAAAATGACAATAAAAATGCACCTCTGTCACTGAATCTTTCAGAAGAAGACCAGCAGATCCTGGCAGCAGCAGGAAACGACCCGAATCAAATGTATGCACCTTCCGGTGTCATAGCGGAATATGACGTAAATAAAATCCTGTACCGGCTGGTTCAGGATCCCGCCGGAAACCATTATGAGTTTTCCACCGATGCCACACAAACACTGTATACGGTTTCCTATACGTATTTCGGAGCCAATCTCGGTGATTATAAAATTACCCAGACGACCAATAACGGACGGGTATTCCAATATGTAGGCCCGAATATGGGTGACTACCGGGCGGTAAGGAAACTGCCTTCCCCACAGAAATCGCAGGTCTACTCTTTCAATTCCGAATATTTGTTGAAAGACGGAAAAATAGGCGCCGATATTTCCTTAAGCAATTACGATCTGAATCTGTTCTCATCCAAAGATTCCGAGCAGAACATCGGGTATGCCTGGAGGGTCTTCGGGAATAAGACCTTTACTAAAAACAGCTGGAAAGGAACCCCGAATTTCGAATATCAGTATATCGACCGCCAGTTCCATATCCTCGACCGGATCAATGATGTGGAATTCTCCCGGGATTTCAACCTTGCCCAAGAATTCAGCGGACGGACCCAAAACCGGTTTATCTTCAGCTTTTTAAATAAATGGACCAACAAGTCGACCCTGAACTACAGAATTAACTATCTGGATGAACAGGATACCTATAAAGGGATTAAGAACGACCTGGATTTCGGATGGATTAAAGGGAAATTCTTTACCAAAGGAAATTTATCCTACCTCAGCACCAATGCCGTTCTTCAGGATACCAAATTCATCAGAGGCGGGGTTTCTACAGAATTTAACGGCAAGAAAGGAAGCTGGGCACTGGGAGGAAGCATGGAGCACAATGAGAAAAAGTATAACGATACCGGACTGATGGATGTCACCAGCTTCAGCTGGAAAGAGGTGTTCGTACAGAAGAAAGTCGGTGACAGTTCCAGAACGAAATTATTGGCTAAAGTCTATATGCGGGATAACGATTCGGTACGTGACAATAGGCTGCAGAGCATGAATAATATTTTAGGATTCATGGCCGAAAGCCAGATCATCAAAACCGAAAAAACAACGTTGAATGCCCTGCTCCACTACAGAAAGTTCTTCTATCAGAACCAGGATGTGGATATATCGAGAAATAACGATTTCGTAGTGGGAAATATCCTGTACAACCAGCAGCTTTTCAGAAACGGGATGCGCCTGCAGGCTTTCTATGAACTTGGAAACGGACAGGAAGCCCAGCGGGAGTTCCAATATATCAAGGTAACGGACGGACAGGGGATTTACAAATGGACGGATTATAACGGGGATGGCGTTCAGCAGCTTGATGAATTCGAGATTGCCGAATATTCGGATCTGGCGCAATACATCAGGATTTATACCAATTCCGTACGGTATATCCCTTCCAACAAAAATAAAATCCAGCTGGCTTTATTTGTGAATCCGTCGGTTGTCTTTAATTCTGAAAATAAATTTTTAAAACGCTGGAATTTCAATATTTCCCTGAATTCCCAAAACTCATTCTATAAAAGAGATAAGGTTCTGGTACTGAATCCATTTGAAAAAAATGAGGACCAGATCCTGAAAAACCAGAATATCCTGGCTTCCGTACAGTTCAGCCCGACTGATAAATCCGGATGGAACGGGAATTACCGTTTTATTTCAAATGACAACCTCATCAATGCCAATTTCAGCAATGAAGAACGGGAACAGACGTCTCATTTCCTGAACATCGGATATTGGTTCAACAAAGAATTCAGAATCGACTGGGAAAATTCGGTTCACGACCTTCAGAACTCGTCACAGCTGTTTGCGACGAGGGATTACCGATTAAATAATTTTGAGACGAAGCCGAAAGCGACCTACAAATTCACCGATGCCATCCAGGCTGAGCTTTCTTCCGCATTCCGCCAGAAGCAGCGCGTAGATGGGGAAGAATTCCTGAAAGCCTTCGATGTTACAGGAACAATCCAGTGGGAACGCCGGAAAACGTCCATCAGAGGGAACTTTTCATTCATCAATAACGACTTTACAGGAAACAATTTCAGCATTGTCGGCAACCAGATGCTGGACGGTTTAAAGCCGGGTAAAAATCAGGTCTGGAGCGTGTTTATCCAGCAGGCTATCAATTCATTCCTTCAACTAAACTTAAATTATGAAGGCAGAAATTCAGGTGAAAGGACCATCCATATCGGAAGCATGCAGGTAAAGGCGAGTTTCTGATCTGTACAAAAAATGCAATAAACCCAATAGATAATTTCATTTCAACCTCTTTACAGGGCCTTCTGCACAATCATTATAATTTTGTAAATTTGCACCATGATAAAAATTGGCAACATAGAACTGCCGGAATTTCCGCTTTTGCTGGCACCGATGGAGGATGTAAGCGACCCGCCATTCAGGAGATTATGCAAGATGCACGGCGCAGACCTGATGTATTCTGAATTCATTTCTTCTGAAGGGCTTATTCGTGATGCGATAAAAAGCAGAAAGAAGCTGGATATTTTTGATTATGAAAGACCCGTAGGCATCCAGATTTTCGGAGGGGATGAAGAAGCCATGGCCATGTCGGCAAGGATTGTGGAAACGGTAAATCCTGATCTGGTAGACATCAACTTCGGCTGCCCGGTAAAAAAGGTAGTCTGTAAAGGTGCCGGTGCCGGTGTCCTGAAAGATATCGATTTAATGGTCCGCCTTACCAAAGCGGTGGTACGTTCAACCAGCCTGCCGGTAACCGTAAAAACCCGTCTGGGCTGGGACAGCAATTCCATCAATATCGACGAGGTCGCCGAGCGTCTTCAGGAAACGGGGATCAAGGCACTGACGATCCATGCGAGAACGCGTGCCCAGATGTATAAGGGAGAAGCAGATTGGAACCATATTTCAAGAATTAAACAAAATCCAAATATCGAAATTCCGATTTTCGGAAACGGGGATATCGATTCCCCGGAGAAAGCATTGGAATATAAGCAGAAATACGCCTGCGACGGAATCATGATCGGCCGTGCAGCCATCGGATATCCATGGATTTTCAATGAAATCAAGCATTTTTTTGAAACCGGAGAGCATCTGCCGGCTCCTGCCATCGAAGACCGCCTATTGGCTGTTCGTCAGCATGCAGAATGGAGTGCTGAGTGGAAAGGGGAAAGACTGGGGCTGGTAGAAATGAGACAGCATTACAGCAATTATTTCCGCGGGGTTCCGCATTTTAAGGATTTCAGAAAGAAGTTTTTGGAAGTTTTCACTTTGGAAGAAATGGATGCCCTGATCAAGGAAACGCAGGAGTTTTATACCCAATATCTGGCACAACAGGCCTAAAAGAAAAACCATCAAAATCGTTTGATGGTTTTTTTTATCAATGAGATTGTATATTTCCTAATACCCTTCTTCCGACGACTGATTTTTAATTAAAGCCAGCGCAGACGAAGTTCCGATTCTTTTTACGCCGAGGCTGATCATCTTTTCAGCATCTTCCGGGGTTCTTACCCCTCCTGCTGCTTTTACCGGAAGCTTACCGGCATTGCCGAGCATAATCCCGATGCCTTCGAAAGTAGCCCCGTTTGGTTTACCGTCTTCCGTTTTATAAAAGCCGGTTGATGATTTCACAAAGATTTTGGACAACTGGTTTTCATCAAAATTCTCTTCAGCCCAACCGGAAATATGTTTGGTAATATCAGCAATCTGGTCGTCTGTTAAGGCGGCAATTTCAATAATCCACTTTGTGATTTTATCGTGCTGAAGGCACAAAGCGGTGCATGTAATAAATTCTTCTTTTACCAGATTAAGATCGCCCCTCAGATAAGCATTATAATTAATAACGAAATCCAGTTCATCCGCTCCGTCGGCAATGGCTTTTTCAGCTTCTGTCAGTTTTTCCTGAGTAGAATCAGTTCCTTCATGAAAGCCGATAACCGTTCCGACCACGACCTCTGAATTTTTCTCTCTGATATATTTCTTGATATCGGCCACATAATCCGGGCGGATCATTACAGCAAAAATCCTGTTATCAATGGCTTCCTGAGCCAGTTCTTTATCTTTCTGTAAAGTTTCTTCCTCCGAAAGCCCCGACTGTGCAGGGGTCTTCAGGTAGGTTGAATCCAAATATTGCGCAATGTTCATAATCTGTTATACTTTCAGTTGTCTGTAAATACCCTGTTCCAAAGATATGAAAGTTTCCGTTCTTATCACTCCTTTCAGTTGCTGAAGCTTACTGAGAATTTGCATCAGGTGGTCGTTGTCTTTACAGATCACCTTTAAGAATATTGTATAATTTCCTGTTGTATAATGGGCTTCCACCACTTCGTTGATATCTTTTAAAGATTTTACCATATCCGGATAATGGCTTGGCAGATCCAGAAACACGCCGATGTACGAGATTACTTTATATCCGATCTTTTTAGGATTTAAAAAGGAAATTGATGTTTCAATAACCCCTGCCTGTTCAAGTTTTTTAATTCGTTGATGCACAGCAGTAGTTGAAATCCCGACATTCTTTGAAATATTGGACAAAGAAGATTTTGCATTGTCCATCAGCATATAAATAATTTCTTTGTCGATAGAATCCAGTTGATAGCTGGTGTTTTTTGAATTTTTCATTTTTCTTTATTTATGTTTTTACGTTTATTTATTTATTTTAAATCTTACAAAAACAGGAAAATGATCGCTGTAACCTCCAAGATATCTCGTTCCTGCATAGGTTCTGAAAGGACGGCCCTGCAGCTTTCTGTCGCGGCTTTTTATTTTTTCCGATCTGAATACCTCCGCATTTTCAAAAACCAGCCTGTTGTTTTCGGAAAAGAATGATTCTGATAACATGATCTGATCGAAAAGCAATCCGGATTTATAATGAAAAGTAGAATAGGTTCCTGCAGAAAACAGATGTACAAAAGGATTCTCCATCACTTTTGCCCGTACATCATTATAGAGTATTTTCTGTAAGTTTTCATCATCCGGGTTTTCATTAAAATCACCGCACAAAATGACATTTTCTTCAGCTTTATTTACCATATCCAGAATCCGTGTACGGATCTCATTCAATATAAAGTCTCTCTTGGGTTTGTTTATATCTTTCTCGCGTTTTGAAGGAAGATGGGCAACAAAAACATGCATGATCTTTTCTTTATATTTCATTTTAGAATATAGTACATCTCTAGTTGTATCGTAATCTCCACGGTTTTTATCAGTTATTTCAAAGAAGAATGTAATGGCTTCCGAATCCATTACCTCTACTTTATCTTTATTATATAATAAAGCCACATCCACCTTCCTTTCATCCATAGAATTGTAATGGACGATTCCATACCGGGCATTAAAGGGATCCATCTCTATAAGGTCTTCCAGCACTTTCCTGCCGGACACTTCAGAAAGACCGATCATAAAAGGCAATACGCCGTTTTCTTCCTTCATGAGCTCAAAAACATGGGCTATTTTAAAAAGCTTATTCCTATATTTTCGCTCATTCCAGTTTCTGAGCCCGGATCTGCTAGGATCCAGCTTATGGACCGGTTGGGGATCAGGCAGAAATAAATTTTCAACGTTGTAAAAACTGAACAGCTCCATCAGCACATTTTCTGGAATTTTTCACTGACATTTAATTGAAAGTGTAAATTTATTATTTTATTTAAATATATAATAAATATTTTATTTAAAATATTACACTGTTTCGCCTATAAATATAGGAAATTATATGAATCTTAATGCAAATGAATAATTTTAACCGGAATTATTAAAATTATATTCAGATAAATAGTAAGCAAAGAATAAATACACTTTCCGGAACTGTAAGAAAACTCTACAGAAACCCTGCTGAATTTTCAATAAACATTCCGGAAAAGATGATAAATGGAATTAAGGATTATTCCTGTAAAAGATCGGGGCGTTTTTCTCTGGTGATTCTCACCGCTTCATCATGACGCCATTCTTCAATTTTAGCAAAATTTCCGCTCAGAAGAATCTTCGGAACTTCCAGGCCTTTATACATTTCAGGCCGGGTATAGATTGGAGGCGACAATAAATCATCCTGAAAACTGTCGGTTAAGGCACTCTGCTCATCATTCAATACACCGGGAAGCAGGCGGATCACGGAATCTGCCAGGACGCAGGCCGCCAGCTCACCCCCCGTCAGCACGTAATCGCCGATAGAAATTTCTTTGGTAATATGCAGATCCCTTACCCTCTGGTCGATTCCCTTGTAATGGCCGCACAAAAAAATCAGGTTTTTTCTGATCGATAAGGTATTTGCAATTTTCTGGTTTAGGGTAATACCGTCCGGAGTCAGGTAAATTACCTCATCATAATCCCTTTGGGATTTCAGCTCCGAAATGCACTGATCCAGAGGTTCCACCATCATCACCATTCCGGCTCCGCCGCCGTAAGGCTCATCATCGATCTGGCGGTGCTTGTTAATCGCCCAGTCTCTCAGATGATGAAAATGTACTTCTGCCAGTCCTTTATCCATTGCTCTTCTCAAAATAGAAGTTTTGAACGGACTTTCCATCAACTCGGGAAGTACGCTTATAATATCAATTCTCATTGTAATGTTTCGTTTTTCTTGTTCGGCGAAATGATTAATCTTAAAGAAGAATCTTTGTTAAAATAGCTCCACATCCAGTTAAAAAATACGGCAAGCTTGTTTCTTACACTCAGGATCAGCATCAGGTGTAAGAACATCCAGAAAAACCAGGCCAAGAGCCCTTGGAATTTAATGAATGGCAAATCCACTACCGCCCGGTGTTTCCCAATGGTTGCCAGAGAGCCTTTATCTTCATATTCAAACTCTACCCACTGGCCCGTGTTCTTCCTTAAGAGGTTTTTACCTAGATTCCTGGCCTGATTGATGGCTACATTGGCTACCTGAGGATGTCCCTGAGGATATTTCGGGGTTTCCATATAGGCGATATCGCCGATAGCAAAAATATTATCATAGCCTTTTATTTTGTTGTACCGGTCGGTAATATACCGGTTTCTGATCAGATGTTCTGCCGGGAAACCGCCGATCACATTTCCCGTAACGCCGGCTGCCCAGATCACGTTATTGGAAGGGATAGTTTTCCCGCTTTTCATGTGTACTTTGTCACCATCGTATTCCGTTACATATTCTTGGCTCAGGAATGTAACGCCCAGGTCTTTCAAATACTCCTCAGATTTTTTCTGTGCTTCGGTACTCATGACAGCGAGAGGTTTTTCCGTAGAGCTTACCAGAATAATCTGAAGATGGTCGAAATTCATATAAGGATAATCACGGGGGAGAATGTCTTTTTTCATTTCGGCAAATGCGCCTGCCAGCTCCACACCGGTCGGGCCGCTTCCGACGATTACTATATTCCAGTTTCCATCATCACTCCGGCTTTTCTCCAGGATCAGCTTTTCAAAGGTCATCAGGATGTGGTTCCGGATGCCGATGGCTTCCTGGGTGTTTTTCATTCCGAAAGCTTTGCCTTCGAGGTCTTTGTTTCCGAAAAAATTCGTTTTACAACCCGTAGCAATAACGAGCTTATCATAACTGAACTCCGCTTCATCGGTAATCACTCTGTTGTTGGCGGTATCGATTTCTTTTACTTCCGTCAGGCGGAACTGGGTATTTCTAGAACGCTGGAAAATTTTTCTGAAAGGAAAGGAAATATTGGAAGGTTCGATCCTTCCGCACGCTACCTGATAAAAAAGAGGCTGGAACATGTGATGGTTGACCCGGTCTAAAACCATTACCTTTTTGTTTCTGTTATTCAATGTTTTTGCAAGTTGCAGCCCCGCAAAACCACCTCCGATAATGATGATCTTCTCGCGTGTTTCCATAGTAGACAAATTTACTGATTTTATTTAGCATTTAGAAGTGAAAAAAGTTAGTTTTGCAAGAACTTTATGTCACCAGGAAAGTACAGCAAAAAAACCGCCAAAAAGATTCACAGCAGCAGACGGAGGAATTACTTTTTCCGCCGCAGGCTCCTGTTGGCCATCCTGATTATTGCGCTGCTAGGAACAGGTTTATACCTAAAGCAGTCGGTCAGTTATTATTACGCCCTGTACTTCAATAAATTCACCCACAAAAAACTCCACAACAACGAAGCAGAAACCCTGAGGATTCAGAAAATCCTTTCCGATAATCTGGATAAAACCTACGGATTTGACGTCTCGCATTACCAGAATAAAGAAGACATCAAATGGGACAGCCTTACCATCGGGAACAAAACCATTCCGCTGGAGTTTGTCGTGATGCGGGCGACGATGGGAAACCGGAATGCCGATAAACATTTTGAAGAGTTCTGGGAGCAGGCTAAAAGACAGAAGATGATCCGCGGGGCTTATCATTTCTACAGGGCCGATGAAGATCCGGTAATCCAGGCCAATAATTTCCTCGGGAATGTAAAACTCGAAAGCGGAGACCTGCCGCCGATCCTGGATATTGAAAAAATTCCGAAACGGAAAACCAATAAAAAACTGATCGAAGATTTAAGGGTCTGGTGCAGAATCGTGGAGGAAACGTATGGTGAAAAGCCTATTATTTACACCTACTACCATTATTACAAAGATTTCCTGAAAGGTGAATTTGATGATTATCCGCTCTGGCTGGCCAATTACAATGATGTTCCGGCACCTTCTCCCGAGGGGTATTGGGATTTCTGGCAGTTTACGGAAAACGGAATCGTACACGGAATCAACACGAAAGTGGATCTGGATATTTACAACGGAAGTTTGTGGTCCCTGAAAAGCCTGACGCTTGATTAATCTACTTTTTTATTTGTGAATGAGGGTCTGAACCGATGTTAAATGGATTCCTCCGCACCCATTCCGTTTTGGGAGAAAGGGAGGCAAAAATATTTTTCATAAACGGATTGATCACGGAATAAGTGTGTCTTATCAACCCAAAAATTTCAATCGGTTCGGCGCCGATGGTCGATTTGATTTCCAGTGCTGTCCTCCCGAAAACAACTCTTTTGAACTGATAATCAATAGCGAATCCGGCCATGTCAAGAAGCATATTCAGGTAAATCTGCTTTTCTTTCTGGATTTCTTTGGCATAACCTAAAAAATAGGTATCAATATTATCATTATTCAGAATTAAAGTATAAAAACCAATCAGTTCATGGTCTGAAAAATAGCCGAATACTTTAAAATTATTTCCTAAATGTTCTTTCATGCTTTCAAAATGATTTTCTTCCAGGAAAAAAGTATTAAAAGGTGCATTTTCAGCTACATTCTGATAAAGCTGATTCAGTTTTGTCCGATACCTTCTGATATCTTTAAAACAGAGTTCCCGCTTGTCAGTACCCGTAAGTTTCTTCCTGGCAGTCTTCGCCCGGGTCCTGTATTTGGTGGAGAAATCATTAAGGTAATTTTCAAAGGTCTGCCAGCTTTCCTTTACTTTAAGAACCATTGTCGGCTGGACGGAAAATTTAAAATAATCTTGATGTTTGCCGTCCTGAAAGAAAGGGAAAAATTCAGCTCCGTAATCCTTATAAATAATAAGTGAAGTTTTCCTGATTTCTTTCTGCATTTTATGCACTGCTTCATCCAGCAGCGAAACCATATTTTCTGTACTGATCTTTTTCGGATCGAAATAAAATCCGTTCTGCCCTGTCAGCATATTATTGCCTAAAATCATCACATCCCTGCTGAACTTCCTTGCGGCAAAATTACGGATACTGTACCAGACCTCATCCTTCTGGAAGGTCTTGTGCCGGATAAAATCGAGGTATTGGAACAATGCACCGCCCATTAAATGTTCAGCTTCAAAAAATCCGATGAAATAACAGGTCATATTCTGAGGTTTTGACGTTTCTAGAACACGCAAGTATGCTTCAGAAAGCATGATGTTATGATTTCCGATCACCATATCCCAATTTTTGGGAAGACCAGTAGCCGAAGCGTAAATTTTTAAATGATATGACATAAAAGACTGCACAAAAATAACTTTATCTTTTATACCGTTAAAATTAATTTTTAGCCATGCATTGAAATATCTGCTATTCATTTATTAATCATTCGTCCATTATTAGAAATTAATCCGTTGCAATGATAACCGCCGTTTTCTTATTACATTTTCGTACTTTTGCGGCTCAGTTGAAGTTATAAACCAAACCATCAGTTTCCCATGAATTACGTTTCCGTTGAAAACCTTACCAAATCTTACGGCATCAAAGTTTTGTTTGAAAATATTACCTGCCACATCAATGAAGGTGATAAAATTGCTATTGTTGCCAAAAACGGAAGCGGGAAATCCACCCTGCTGAAAATCCTGATGGGTAAAGAGATTGCTGACAGCGGAACGGTAAACATCAGCAAAGACATCCAGGTTGTGCTGTTTGATCAGGAAATCGATTTTGATCCGAATCTTACCATCGATGAGTTTATGATGACCCTGGATTCGGCGCCGATCACAGCCCTGAAGAATTACCATCAATCCCTTCATTCCACCGATAACGATTTTATTGAAAAAGCATTGCTGGATATGGAAGCCCATAAAGCCTGGGACCTGGAAAACGAAATGAAGCAGATTCTTTCCCAGCTTAAAATTACGGATCTGGAAGCAAAAATGGGGACTCTTTCGGGTGGGCAGATCAAAAGGGTTGCTCTGGCCAAGCTGCTTACGGAAACCCGGGCAGAACACCGCCATACCCTGCTGATTATGGATGAGCCAACCAACCACCTTGATGTGGAAATGGTGGAATGGCTGGAAAATTATTTAAGCAAAGCCAAAATCACCCTGCTGCTGGTTACCCACGACCGGTATTTCCTCGACAGTGTCTGCGATACGATCTGGGAAATGGAAGACGGGAATCTTTATACACACAACGGGTCTTATGCCACCTATCTGGAAAATAAAATGATCCGTGAGGACAACCTCAATGCAACCATTGATAAGGCCAACAACCTCTACCGGAAGGAGCTGGAATGGATTCGCAGACAGCCGAAAGCCAGGACTACAAAATCCAAATCGAGAATCGATGCTTTCTACGATACGGAAAAAGTAGCCAAAACCGATACCCGGAAACAAGGCCTGGAGCTGGATTTTGAAATGAAAAGGCTGGGAAGTAAAATCCTTGAGCTTCACCATATCGATAAAAGTTTCGGAAGCAAGGTTTTGCTGAAAGATTTCAGTTACCAGTTTCAGCGCGGCGAAAAAGTGGGAATTGTCGGGAAAAACGGAGCCGGAAAATCTACGCTGCTAAACATCATCCAGGGACTGGAGAAAGCCGACAAAGGAGAAATCGAAACCGGCGAAACGATTCATTTCGGTTATTTTTCGCAAAAAGGACTTACCTATAAAGAAGATGAAAGAGTCATTGATTTTATTAAAGAGGTTGCAGAATATTATCCCTTGGCCAATGGAAAAAGCCTTTCGGCTTCGCAGTTTCTAAGACTGTTCTTATTTGACGATCAGACACAATACTCTCCTATTTCCAAACTTTCCGGAGGAGAAAAAAGAAGGCTCCATCTCATGTATATTCTTTATCAGAATCCGAACTTTCTGATTTTTGATGAGCCTACGAACGATCTGGACCTTCCCACTTTAACGGTGCTGGAAAATTTCCTGCAGCAGTTCCAGGGTTCACTGATCATTGTTTCCCACGACCGTTATTTTATGGACAGGATTGTAGATCATATCCTGGCTTTTGAGGGCGAAGGAAAGATCCGTGATTTTACCGGCAATTTCTCGGAATACCGAGAGGCAAAAAGCAAGGAAGACGCTTTGGAAAAATCGGCAGCATCAAAACCGGAACCTGTAAAAGAAACGGTTCAGGCTTCAAACACATCCAATACCTCCAAAAAGAAAAGGCTTTCTTTCAAGGAACAGCGGGAACTGGAAACCATCGAAAAAGAAATCCCCGAACTGGAAGAACAGCGGGCAAAAATCCTGGACCAGTTAAATAATGAAAGCGATTACGAAAAAATTTCAAAGCTTTCCGCCGACCTGGAAAATATTTCCGGCAAACTGGAAGACTACGAAATGCGCTGGCTGGAACTTCAGGAAATGCTGGGAGAAGCCTAAGGGGTTGGAGAGTTAGAGGGTTGGAGCCTTGGAGCCTTGGAGAATAAAATATGCATCCTGAATTTTATATTCGGAAAAGCTCATACTCTGTTCCTCCTCAAACTCTATTACCCTCAAACTCTTAAACACTATCCCCCTCTTAGTCTCAACTCCTGCCTTTTACAAATAAACCACTCTCTCATTCGCAGTGCTTTCCAGTGCAGCATCAATGATCTTCATATTCCGGATGATCTCTTCTGCCGGTGAAGGCAAAGCATATCCGAAAACGATAAATTCGTAGATCTGCTGGTAATAATTCATATAATTGCCGGCTTCGCTGGAAGTAAATATTATTTCGGTCTCTTTATTTTCGTTTAAAAAATTCAGGATTCCGTCTGCTTCTTTTAGAGGCTGCATCCAGTTCTCACCATATGCCGGAGTCGCTCCGGCTACCAGTTCGTTTTCCTGATTATCGGATCTTTCCTGTAAAAAACTGCCTTTTTCTCCATGGATCGCATATGCGTAATGCGCCTCTTTTGTAAAAACTGAAGATTTTAACCTTATCCTTAAATCATTCTGATAAAATAAAATAATTTCAAAATAATCGTTGGCAAATTCTTTTCCTTTCATAGAAAACACATCCGCAAAAAGCTTTTCAGGATATCCGAAATACTGTACCGCCTGATCTACCAGATGGGCTCCCAGATCATGGAGCGAACCGGAACCT
The DNA here is from genome assembly GCF_008329705.1 of Chryseobacterium sp. SN22. Classification (GTDB taxonomy): domain Bacteria; phylum Bacteroidota; class Bacteroidia; order Flavobacteriales; family Weeksellaceae; genus Chryseobacterium. The sequence goes on from NZ_VTSX01000002.1 coordinate 199,075, forward strand.
GCAGCTTCGGGATTTTCCTTATGAGCTTTTCCGCTCGGGTCAGTACGGAATCTGTCAAAACGGATTTCGGCCTCTTTAATGCTGCCAAGTTTTCCTTCACTCATCATTTTCTGGACCTGCAGATAATCACGGTCGAATCTCCGGTTCTGGTATACGCTTAAGAACAGCCCTTTGTCCTCTGCCAGCTGCACCAATTGCTCGGCTTCTGCTACATTTACAGTAAAAGGCTTTTCTACCACTACGTTTTTTCCTGCTTCCAAAGCTTTTTTTACATATTCGAAATGGGTCTGTACCGGCGTGTTCACAATTACCAATTCAATCTCCGAATTCTCCAGCATTTCTTCTACCGAACGGTAAATAATGGCTTCAGGATACTTTTCTTTAGAGTCTTCCCTGCTTCTCTCCACGATAGCCGATAAAGAAAATCCCGGATGCTCTTTCAGGAACGGGGCATGGAAAACTTTTCCGCTCATTCCGAAGGCACAGAGCCCAACTTTTACTAATTGCATATTATTGTTTTTAACAAATATATTTATAAAATTTTTTATTCCCCTGAAATTTACATCCGGCTGGCTGACACCAACTGATAAAAATCATTATTTTTATTTTGAACAAATCTAAATAAAGTATACATTTGCGGCTTATTTAAAACTCTTCTAAATAATAAACTCAACATGAAACAGCAGCTGGTAACTTTAGGATTATTATTCACAGCCGTATCCTTAAGTGCACAAATGAGAAATACCGAAGCGGATACCGTACGAATTCAGACGATCGAAGACGTCAACCTTCACAAAACGGGAAACCCGAATAAAGCAAGACCCATGTCGACCAAGTCCAATCTTACGATGATGGAAACGCCTCAGCCGATCGCGATCGTAACGCACGAGATCATCGAGCAGCAGCAGGCCAAGCAGCTGAGTGACGTTCTGCAGAACGTAAACGGTATTTATGTAACGTCTTCCAGGGGAAATTCCCAAGACAGTTTCGGCGGACGCGGTTTCATTTTGGGAAATGATAATATTTTCAAGAACGGTTCAAGAATTAACAGCGGTGTATTTCCTGAAGTAACGGGGCTGGAAAGGGTTGAGGTTTTAAAAGGGGCAAATGCCATGCTTTATGGAAATACGGCAGCCGGCGGTGTCATCAATATGATCACTAAGAAACCGAAGTTCAATTTCGGGGGAAGCGTAGGAATGAATGCCGGAAGCTGGAATTCTTACAAGCCGGTGGTTGATCTTTACGGTCCGTTATCAAAAAATATAGCATTTAGGGTAAATGGAACGTATGAATATGCAGAGAGTTTCAGAGATGTGGTGCAATCGGAAAAATACTATTTCAATCCTTCCTTTTTATTTAATTTAAGCGACCGGTCACAATTGATCGTTGAAGCCGATTATCTAAAAAATAATTTCACTCCCGATTTCGGGATCGGTTCCATCACCGAAAAAGATCAGAGCTACCGTCTGAATGATACGGTTGCCCGGAATGTTTTCTTCGGAACAAACTGGCAGTATCAGAATGTGGAACAGGCTTCCACCAACGTAACTTTCAATCACCAGTTTGATGAGAAATGGTCATTGAATGCAACGGCTTCCTATCAGAATTACACCAAAGATTATTTTTCTACCGAAAGGGTGCAGTGGGGATATGAGAAATCAACCGACAGGCTTTCCTGGAAAAGACCTTTAAACAGAACCTATAACGAACAGAACTATGCGTCAGCGCAGGTAAATCTTAACGGTGAATTCAATACGGGAAAGATCAGCCACAAAGTGCTGTTCGGAGCGGATGCAGATTACGGAGTGGCAGATTCCTATTCTTATTATAACCCGACCAACCGGCTTCCTTATGGAAATAATTATCTGTACGGAACCAACGGTAACAGCAACGGCCTGCTTTACCTCGATAACCCTGCATCATGGGCCAGCGGCGATGTTCCAAATGCTGAAAAGCTTGAAAAGAACAGAATCAATACCCGGAGAATCGGAGTATATGCCCAGGATTTCATCAGCCTTACCAAAGAATTTAAAGTGATCGCAGGATTACGCTGGTCCTATATTGAAAACATGCCGACCATCAATACAAAATTCAAGACCAGCACAAACGGTTTGGTTAACCTGAATTCCACGATGGGTAAAGGATTGGTCAATAATTCATCATCATCCGATCAGGCCATTTCTCCAAAAGCAGGACTTGTCTATATGCCAAACGATAATTTTTCAGCATTTGCTACTTATACCAATTCATTCGTCGCGAATGTCGGGAAACTGAGAGACGGGGAAGCTTTAACGCCTACCAATATCGATCAGTATGAAATCGGTGCTAAAAAGAACATCTGGAACAATGCTTTGGCCATCAATCTGACGGTATACCAGATCTTATACAGAAATTATTATCAGGCAGCCCTGGATGATAAAGGCAACCCTGTAGATCCGACAGGTCTTACCAAAGATTTTGCAGGAAAAATGAGAAGCCGGGGCGTTGAGTTGGATATTACGGGAAATCCTAATGAAAGCATATCGATTATCGGAGGGTTTTCTTACAACAATTCCGTATATCTGGATACACCGGATATGTTCGGATATGTTGAAAATCAAAGAATTGTCAGAACTCCTGCTACTACTGCCAATGCATCGGTATTCTATAAGTTCACCCGATTGGTTCCTGGATTGAAAATCGGAGCCGGAGTGTATTACATCGGTGACAGACTGGCCGGATGGAACGATACGAAAACAGGATCGAACAGCCTTCAGCAGAGAAACGGCATCAGCAGAATCTTCGAGCTCAAAGATTATACGACCGTTTCTTTATCGGCAGGATATGAGTGGAAAAAATTCATGATCCAGGCAAGAGTCGGAAACCTTTTCGATGTGATTAACTACAATGTCCACGAGAACTATTCCGTAAATCCGATTACTCCGAGAAATTACTATTTTACCCTGACATATAAACTCTAAAACAGAATAAGAATAATTTCTTCAATCAGAGTGGGAATTGCATTTTTGCAGTTTCCACTTTTGAAATTTCAAAACAAACAATTAGATATGGATAAGATTAAAGATACAAGAAGCTTCATGAGGGTTACCCACCGTTATCTGGGGTATTTCCTGGCCGGGATTATGGCCGTGTATGCAGTAAGCGGGGTTTTACTGGTGTACCGGGACACGGATTTCCTGAAAAAAGAAAAGAAATACGATAAAGTGATCGAAAAAAACCTGGATGAAAAGGCGCTAGGTAAAGAATTAAAAATCAAGAACCTGGAAGTAGAGAAAACAGAAGGCGGTGTTTTAAAATTCAAGCAGGGAACCTATGACCAGGCAACCGGACACGCAAAATATTCCAAAAAAGAGCTGCCGTTCATTCTGGATAAGATGACCAGGCTTCACAAATCACAGTCGAAGGAGACGCTTTCACCGCTCAATACGTTTTTCGGGATTTCATTATTCTTCTTTGTGATTTCCAGTTTCTGGATGTTCAACCCCAAAACAAAAGCGTTCAAGAGGGGAATGATTTTTACGGTGGCCGGACTGGCTGTTGCCATTATTCTGCTGCTTGTCTGAATGCCCATCGCCAGACAGAATGTATTATGTGATGTGGTATCCTCTAAATTGATTTTAATTATGTTCAATTCACTACATAAGGATGAGTATGGCACATTTATTGTTTTTCTGAAAGCACAATAATAAGCATTTAAATATTAAAATAATAAATTATGAAAAAGTTAATTTTATCAGGAATATTAGCAGTTGCTGGTTTAGCTACTACTGCGAATGCACAGATCCAAAGAGGAAACTGGATGGTAGGAAGCAGCCTTTTGACCAGTAATTTCGGATTAAACACAGGAGGTGGTTATAATATTGCTATTCAACCTAAAGCGGCTTATTTTATTGAAGATAATGTAGCTGTCGGTGGTTATGTAAATCTAGGAGTAAGCAAAGTAACCAACGGAAGCCCTACAAGATTTGATTATGCAGTAGGAGGTTTAGGACGTTATTATCTGTCTCCGGGAGAAAAAGGAGTGGATAACTTATTAAACCACGGTCGTTGGTTCTTCGAAGGAAATTTAGGGGTTGGAGGATCTTCTGTTGAAAACGGAATTTCTACCAGCGGTCTTGATTTCGGTGTTGGTCCTGGATATTCTTACTTCATTACACCGAACATCGGAGTAGAAGGATTGGTAAAATACCAGGGGCAGGCAGGATTCGGAAGCGAAGGTCTTAACTCAAATATCACATTCAACGTTGGTTTCAGCATCTTCATCCCAACTTCAAAAGGGAGAGACGTTGTAAACGATGTAAAATAAAAAGAAGCAATCACTTCACACTCACATATACTTAACAATGAAATCGTCCCGGGAAGAAATTTCCGGGACGATTTTCGTACAAATTAAAACTAAACTATAAAAAATCAAATAAATCATGTATTGGGTTGGGGCGTATATCTCAGATACGGCTTTATTTCAGTCACTCCCTTCGGAAAGATTTTTCTTGCTTCTTCCGTAGATACCGAAGGTGGAACGATGACATCATCACCATCCTGCCAGTTTACCGGCGTAGCAATTTTATAAGAGTCAACCAATTGCAGGGAATCCAGAACCCTTATAATTTCATTAAAATTTCTGCCTGTTGAAGCAGGATAAGTAATAATCAGCCTCGCTTTCTTTTCAGGATCGATAATTAGCAGAGAACGGACCGTTGCCGTTGCTGAAGCATTCGGATGAATAAAATCATAAAGTTCAGAAATTTTCCTGTCCTTATCCGCGATAATCGGGAACTGTACATCCGTTTCCTGGGTTTCATTAATATCTTTGATCCAGTTCTGATGATCTTCTACTCCATCTACGCTTAAGGCAATAACTTTCGTATCCCTTTTATCGAATTCCTCTTTTAATCTGGAAGTGTAACCCAGCTCTGTGGTGCAGACCGGAGTGTAATCTGCTGGATGTGAAAATAAAATTCCCCACGAATTTCCCAGATAATCATAAAAATTAAGATTTCCAGCAGAAGTTTCTGCCTGAAAATCCGGTGCGGTATCTCCTAGTTTAATTGACATAATATTTTGCTCTTGTTAGTCTACAAATTTAGTAGAGTTTTTCAAACTGGCAAAATTTTTGTTGAAAAATTGTATCTTTAATTAAAATATTTTTTGAAATGGAGAAAGGCACTCTTGGGTATATTGATGTAGTATACCGGGTTTTGGAAAACTGGTATTTGAAATTTGCGGAGCTTACACCCAAACTTGTGGTCGGTATCGTGGTATTTTCTTTATTTCTTATTACCAGTAAATATCTGAGTAAGGCTGCCGTAAAGCTTTTCCATAAATTTTTTCCAAAGAGTAAAAGAGAAAGTTCTCTGGTTACCACAATCAGTATTTTCCGATTCCTGATCATGATCATGGGGACCTTTATTGCGCTTGAGATCATGGGATTCAGCGGATTTCTCTGGAAGTTTATCGGAAGTTTGGGGGTAGCCGGGGTTATTGCCGGGGTTGCGCTGAAGGATCTTGTTTCCAGTATATTTTCAGGAATGCTGATCGGAATCGACAAAGCCTTTAAAATCGGGGATTACATCAGTATCGGAAATAATTCAGGAACCGTTATGGAAATTGGCTTTCTGACTACGAAAATCATCAGTGACGACGGGAAGAAAGTCTACATACCGAATCAGGTGATTTTCAATGCTCCTTTTTCCAACATCAGTGCATCGCCACAAAGGAAAATCATTCTTAATTTTGAAATTCCGGCAGACCAGGATATCAACAAAGCCCGAGTAATTGCTTCTGAAATTCTTCAGGAACTTACTGACATTGACCGTCCGGAAGCATCCGAAGTTATTTTTACCGATCTTAAACAGGGTATTTTTACATTACAGGTTAAATTCTGGATGACGGTCGGAGCGAATATGGGTATTCTGAAAAGCAAAGCATTCCTTAAGATCAAAGAAAAGCTGGACCAAAGCGGTATTCAATTAGTAACCCCTACGAGCATCAGCATTACCGCCGGAGATCCGGGAAGTCTTACCGGAAATTCCGATAAATAAAAAGAGTTAAAAAGCTCGGAGAGGGAGGCTCGATGCCGGAAGTTTCCCAGCCGGAATCACAGCTGACAGTTTTAACATCATTGGTATTCTCTGTTCTACCAATAACGGATTATATTCAAAATTGGTAATCATCTTAATAATTTCACATAAAAAAGCAGCCGGATCCGGCTGCTTTCATTTTATATATGCTGGATTTATTTTGTAATGATTAATTTTTCAGTGATTTTCTCTCCGTTTTCCAGGATAACCGTAATCAGGTAATTTCCATTAACCAGATCATTCACCCTTACTTTGGTTTCCCCTTTGAAACTTCCTCCTCTTACGAGTCTGCCGGCAGTATCAAACAATTGATAATCTGCTTTCTGTGAAGTATTTTTCAGCAGGATTGTAACGACATCATGAGAAGGATTCGGATACAGCGAAAAACTCTTTACCGAAGTTTCCAAAGTCGACAATGCATTCTGTGTAATGGAAAAGGCCGATGTGTTAAGGGCATAGTAAATATTATTCACCGCTTTTATCATAATCCTTGCCGAAGCAACATTCTCGTTCGGCAGCGTTACATTGGCTGATCCGTTGTTGGGAACACTGGCCGCCAATACCGTATTGAAAGTCTGTCCGCCGTCTTTGGATAAAATAATGCTGACGTTCTGTGTATTGATGGATCCCGTATTCGTTCCTGCGACGTTCCAAGTTACCGGAATGCTGGTGTTTCCGGTGTAATTGGTTCCTGATGTTCCCTGTGAAGTCACGGTGAACGGCCCTTCACCGATTACCGTTACCACCATCGCATCTCTTGCGGCCTGATTTCCGCTGGCTTTGTTGTCATTAACAAGCAACGAAAAATTAAGGGTTCGGGCTACACTTGGTGTTACTTCCCATTTTGGAACAAGGTTGTTTGCAACCACAGCGCTCAGCACGGGAAAATACCTCGAAGGTGAAGTTATCGGAATCCTTGATCGGTACACCGGGCCTACCGTAGCATTAGATACCGGAGGCTGGGTATTGTTGGTATTGTCATATTGTTCCCATAGATAGGTCAGCGGATCTCCGTCAGGATCGGTCCCTGTTGCCGTGAGCACAAAGGCTGTCCCGTTTGGAATAATGTAATCTGCGCCTGCATCCGCAATCGGAACGCTGTTGCCGTTAGAGGTCTTAACAGAACAATCGGTGGACCTCCTTATAACGTTATACATCTCCGTAATGCTGGCTGCATGGAAATAGGCATCGCTGTTATTCTGGACATTATTATTAAGCCCGCAGATTCCTGCATACGCCATAATGGTGCTTCCGCTACCCGGCTCGTAAGCCGTGCTGTTGTTGAAATTTCCTGCACACGAGCTTGTTGCCGCCCTGAATGTATGGTTGGCACCAAATTGGTGCCCGATTTCATGCGCCACATAATCAATATCAAAAGGGTCGCCTACCGGAGCTCCGGATCCCGTTACCCCTCTTGCCTTATTATTAGCTACACAAACTACCCCCAGACCGGCAAGACCGCCGCTGTTGGTCCCGAATACATGCCCGATGTCATAGTTCGCAGATCCTATAATGTTATTTGTATTGGTTTGGTTTTCACTGATCATGGCACTGGGGTTACCGTTCGTAAAAGGATCAGTAGAAGCATTCGTGTATATAAGCTGGCTGTTATTGGCCACCATGACCATTGTTGTAGAGATTGTTTTTTCATAAATCCCGTTTACCCTGTTCATGGTAGTCACCATGGCCGCCATAGCCTGCGAAACGGTTCCGCCATGAAACGTAGTATATTCTCCGGTAGCCGACAGGGCAAGTCTATATGTTCTGAACTGTCCGTCCGAAACCAGCGGTGCTTTATCTGTTAAACCGTTGTTTTTTAGCTGGTCCAGCTCACTTTCCACATGGCATTCAAACAGGCGGTCGTTTTTCGGCAAATCTTTTCTTTTGTAAATAATAAATGAGGAAAGATCTTTGGTGTAACTGTCCAGATAGCTCACTTCCCAGTTATCGAAATACATGACGCTGATTCCCGTAGAAGGTGTCACACTGAAACGGATGGTATTTTCAGGATGGCCTTTCTGCCATCCGGTGTAAGCCCGCATATCCGGAAATTCTGCCTGCAGTTTAGGCTCCATCACAGAAGCTTCCTGCACGATATAATCCCTGATATTTCCGTCGGCATCGGGAAATTTGATGACTAAATTTTCATCAGCGGAAAAACGCTGGGGCGCTTTTTTAAGATCGCCTTTCATTTTTTCAAGATCCAGGTGATATAGAGTAAAGGTATTCGGATTGGTCCATCGCGGGCTTAGGTCTTCCCTGCTCACTTTGATTTCCTGTATTTTGGTCCAGTAATTCTGCTGGCCAAAACCCTGCATAGCTATCAGCAGGCACGAGAGAATAAATGTTTTGGTTTTCATGTGATTTGATGTATATATTGTTATTTAACAGTGACTTTTTTAAAGGTGACCCTGCCCGTCAATTTCAGCAGAATATTTGGTGACAAACGGCTTTCCGGCCTGAAATCCGGATTTTCAAAGGCTTTTACTTTTATGTAGAGTATATCTTTATCCAGTATAATCGATTCCACAGAAACGTCATTGGTGTTTTTTAATACCGGCTTTATAATAACATAGGTTGCATTTTCCACCATGGCAGGAATGGGTGAAAATCTTTTTCCCTGGGTATGCTGATGAATAATTCTGAATACCTCATCCATTTTTTCCTGAGAATCGACAACAAGAAAATCTTTTGAGGTTAAAGAGAAAAGATAATGGTTTTTGTCTTCAAAAGAAATCTGTTTCCTTCGGACGCCGGATTATTGCCGGCAATCCGGGATTGACAATTCAGAAATAAAAAGGGAAAAAAGTACAGATATAATCTCATTTAATGTGCTTTATTGTAAATATAATCATTTTACAATGGATAAATTATAGTTAACAAGAAAACTAAACGCATAAATTACTTACCCGCTGTCTTTTTTACAGAAATACGGTCCTGTACATCAGTTTTAGCAGCAAAATCTTTTTATGGCAAAGGCAGCGATTTCCATTGTTTTTTACATAGAGTTTCAGTTACTCAAAGGTTCTCCGTCCGATAATACGCGTTGAATTCTTCCACTGCTTTGATATTTAATTAAAAATAAAAAAACCGTTTCAAGAAATGAAACGGTTTAGGTATATCTGAAAGTTTCAGGCTTATGCCAGAACTTCTTTTACTTTGTTGGCAGCTTCTTCCAAAGTAATCGCTGAATGTACAGGAAGCCCTGATTCATCGATTAATTTTTTAGCTTCAACCGCGTTGGTTCCCTGAAGTCTTACGATCAACGGAACCGGAAGGCTACCCATTGCTTTGTAAGCATCTACAACCCCTTGTGCTACTCTGTCGCATCTTACGATACCACCGAAGATATTGATCAGGATTGCTTTTACGTTCGGATCTCTTAAAATGATTCCAAAAGCCGTCTGTACTCTTTGTGCATCGGCAGCTCCGCCCACATCAAGGAAGTTAGCTGGGTTACCTCCTGATAATTTGATGATGTCCATTGTTGCCATTGCAAGACCTGCTCCGTTTACCATACAAGCAACGTTACCATCAAGTTTCACGAAGTTAAGACCTGCTTCACCTGCTTCTACGTCCATCGGATCTTCTTCTCTCGTATCTCTAAGTTCAGCTAAATCTTTGTGACGGAACAATGAGTTGTCGTCCAGAGTTACTTTAGCATCTACGGCGATAATTTTGTTATCGGAGGTCTTCAGTACCGGGTTGATCTCGAAAAGAGAAGCATCGATTCCTGTGTAAGCGTTATATAAAGATGTAATGAATTTCGTAAATTCTTTGAAAGCATTTCCTTCAAGACCCAGGTTGAAAGCAATTTTTCTTGCCTGGAATCCCTGAAGTCCTAAAGTAGGATCGATGATTTCCTTGTGGATCAGGTGTGGCGTTACTTCTGCAACGTGCTCGATATCCATCCCTCCTTCGGTAGAATATACTACGGTGTTTTTATTTTCAGCTCTGTCCAGCAGGATAGAAACATAAAATTCTTTCGTTTCAGTTTCTCCCGGGTAATATACATCCTCTGCAACCAAAACAGAATTTACTTTTTTACCTTCAGCAGAAGTCTGCGGCGTGATCAGCTGCATTCCGATGATGTTCTGAGCGTTTTCTTTAAGTTTATCCATATTCGGAGAAAACTTTACACCGCCTCCTTTACCACGGCCACCTGCATGGATCTGAGCTTTTACAACCCATCCCTGAGCGCCTGTTTCAGCCGTTAGTTTTTCAGCAGCCGCTACAGCCTCGTCTACGTTGTTTGCAACGAAACCGCGTTGGATAGCTACTCCGTACTTTGATAAAATCTCTTTTGATTGATACTCGTGAAGATTCATATTATTTTTATTATTTTATTTTAATAGTTAAAGGTTGACAAATTTAATAAAAATGAATAAGGCGGGAAAGAATTTTATCTATCTTTTAATAGTCTCTGTATAAACATCTGTTATCATTCTTTACCAATAATAACAATACGATATTTTAAGCGGAACCTAAATGATAGTATTACTATCTTTTATTATAATCAATATATTCCCGGTATACATTTTGCTATTGCAAAGTACAGCTATTTATACACATGGAATATCAGGTAAAATTTAAGGTCAATGATTATTTGTATCTGCGGGACCCGGAATCGAGCGAAATTGGAAAATCTATTGTTAAAAACTCCATCGATCTGATTCACGAAACCGGCTTTGAACAGTTTACGTTTAAGAAGCTTTCCCAAAAGATCCATTCTACGGAAGCTACGGTCTACCGGTACTTTTCGTCCAAACATAAATTGCTGACCTACATCCTGAACTGGTATTGGTCTTACATCGAATTTAATGCAAAATTAAGGCTTATGGAAATTAAAGACCCTATGCAAAAAATGGAAAAAATCCTGGAGATCATTACCCATAATGATCAGACGGATAATACGATCGGAGATTACAATCTGGCAAGACTGCACGCCATCGTGATCTCAGAAAGCAGCAAATCGTATCATGTGAAAGAAGTAGATGAGATCAACAAGGAAATGGTGTTTAACCCTTTGAAAAGCCTGTGCGGATTTATTTCAGGGATCATTTCTGAAGTGAAACCCGGATTTCCTTATCCGCGTTCTTTTGCAAGCACGTTACTGGAAACCGCACATGACCAGCAGTTTTTCAGCGAGCATCTTCCCAAGCTTACGGATAACGGCGCAAAAAACAGACATCAGCAGTACGTCCTGGATTACCTCAGGCATATTACATTTAATCTCTTATAATTTTTTATATGGAAGCAACACCTAAGGAACAGGGGTACAAACTTTTTAAATATATTACCAAGGAAAAAAAGGATGTTACCAATATTTATTTTTACGCCATCCTCAATGGCCTTGTGCAGTTAAGCGTACCGCTAGGGATACAGTCTATCGTAAGTTTCGTAATGGGGGCTACCATGGCTACGTCCATCTACATCCTGATTATTTTTGTCGTCCTGGGGACCTGGCTGGTAGGATATTTCCGGTTGAAGGTCATGCAGATTATTGAGAAAATCCAGCAGAAGATCTTTGTGGAATTCTCTATCGCCTTTGCAGAAAAGCTGCCAAAAGTTAATCTGTCCGGTACCCGGAAATATTACCTTCCGGAATTGGTCAACCGTTTTTTCGATACGCAGAACCTTCAGAAGGGAATCTCAAAGATCCTGCTCGAAATTCCGGCAGCCATTATACAGATCGTTTTCGGTATTGTCCTTCTTTCTTTTTATCATCCTTGGTTCCTGTCGTTCGGGGCACTGGTCATTCTTTGCGTGGTGATTATTTTTAATTTCACATTGGAAAGCGGTATTAAATCCAGCATTGAAGAAAGCGACAAAAAATATGAAACCGCCTCATGGATTGAGGATATTGCCGCATCGGTAAAAACTTTTAAAATAAATTCCGAAAGCGAAACCCATCTGAAAGGGGCCGACGAACGTGTGGTCGGATATCTGAATCATCGGACTTCCCACTTCCGGGTATTGGTCATCCAGTACAAAACCATTATTGCTTTTAAAGTCATCATTACCCTGGCAATGCTTGTGATCGGAACTTATCTCCTCGTCAACCAAAAGCTTAACATCGGTGCATTCATTGCAACAGAGATCGTTGTTTTAAGCATTATGTCGGCAGTTGAAAAACTGATTGTCAGCTTAGAAAGCTATTACGACGTTATTGCTTCCCTGGCAAAACTGACCAAAGTAACGGAACTGGAAGAAGAAAAAAACGGCGAGATTGTCCCGGCTCAGAAAGAAGAAGGCATGGAGATCGAGTTTAAGAATGTAGATTTCAATTTCAACACCCACATCCATATCCTCCAGGATATTAATTTCACCATCAGGGAAAATACGCTTACCGTTATTACCGGTGAACTGGGATCCGGCAAGTCCCTCCTGCTGAATATGATGGCCGGATTTTATCCTCCGACGGCAGGAAGCATCCTCATCAATAAAATTCCGCTGAAAAATATTGATAAGGATAAACTCAGAATGGAAATGGGAGTTTATCTGGAAGACATGAGGATTATTCAGGGGACGGTTCAGGACAATATTCTTTTGGGCAACGAAAACGTAAATACCGAAGACGTGCTGGCACTTTCGGGGAAAATTGGGGCAGAAAATATTTCAAGCCTGTTTACCAACGGGTTCTTTACCGAAATAAGCGAGACGGATCCCGAGATTTCATTCAGCTCCAAGAAAAAAATTCTGTTACTGCGGGCCCTGACCGGTAATAAGAAGCTGTTGCTCCTTGAAGATCCTATTGACGGAATGAATGACACCTTTAAGTATAAAATGCTGCAGTATCTGGAGGAAATCAAGCATAAAACGACGATCGTTGTCGTTTCCCAGAATTCCGAAATCCTGCATTATGCAGACCAGCACATTCATGTAGAGAACGGAAGTATTAAATATTTATCTTAAAAAATACAGGTATGAAAATTCAGTCATTCGATAAAATATACAACATCCATAAAAAGTCACGGGTAAAAAGATGGTTCTTTTTTATCCTTATGGCGGCGGTTATCGTTCTGTTTCTTCCCTGGACGCAGAACATCAAGGTTATGGGGAATGTGACCTCGCTATACCAGGAGCAGCGCCCGCAGCAGCTGAACTCCCCTATCCCCGGAAAGATCATCAAATGGTATGTAAAGAACGGGGATTATATAAAAAAGGGAGATACGATCCTGCAGCTTTCCGAAGTAAAAGACGATTATTTCGATCCGCTCTTGGTACAAAGGACCCAGCAGCAGGTGGAAGCCAAAAAAGGCGTGCGCGATTATTACGAAGCGAAGGTGGGAACTACCAACAATCAGCTTCAGGCTCTTACAACGGCGAAAGATCTTAAACTGAATCAGCTTCAGATTAAAATCAGCCAGCTGAGAAACAAGCTTACCGGGGAAGAAGCCGAGCTGGCAGCAGCGATCAACGAACTGAAACTTTCCGAAGACCAGTACGCCCGTCAGAAAAAAATGTATGATGAAGGGTTGGTCTCCCTCACCCAGTTTCAGCAGCGCAGTATTTCTTATCAGAATGCCATAGCCAAAAAAACCTCAACCGAAAATAAAGTCGCCCAGACCCGGCAGGAAATCATGAATACCGGGATTGAGCAAAATGCCGTGATCCAGGATTACACTGAGAAACTCAGCAAAACTCAAGGAGAAAGGTTTCAGAGCATGGGGCAGATCGAAGGCAGTGAAGGAGATATTGCCAAACTTGAAAACCAGGTAGCTAATTATAAATTCCGGCAGGGGTTATATTATATTGTAGCTTCCCAGGACGGACAGATTGTTCAGCTGAATAAAGCCGGAATCGGGGAAATTCTGAAAGAAACCGAAAGCATCGGAACCATCGTACCTAAAACTACGGATTATGCCGTAGAGATTTACATCAAACCGGTGGATCTTCCACTTATCAAAGAAGGCCAGCGGGTGATGTGTATTTTCGACGGTTTCCCGGCAATTGTATTCTCCGGATGGCCGGATTCGAGCTACGGGATCTTTGCCGGGAAAGTGATTGCCGTGGAAAGCAACATCAGTGCAAACGGGCTTTTCAAAGCATTGGTGGTTGAGGATAAAACCGAAAAAAGATGGCCGCCTAAAATTAAAATGGGCACCGGGGTTCAGGGGATTGCTATCCTGAATGACGTGCCGGTATGGTATGAGCTGTGGAGGAACATCAATGGGTTCCCGCCGGATTATTACGAAGTAAAAACTGAAAAATCCGCTCAGAATGAAAAGAAGAAGTAAACTTATATGGCTTTTTGCTTTGCTGTTCTTCCAGCTATTTTCAGCGCAGGATTCGCTTAAAATTTCTGCAAAGGAATTTATTTCCGTTGTAAAGGCCTATCATCCTTTAGCCGTAAAATATCAGCTTCAGAATAAAATTGCCGCTTCAGAGATTACACGGGCACGGGGAAATTTTGATCCGGTACTCAGCGGGAAGCTCGGCGAAAAAGACATTGACGGTGTACAGTATTACCGACAGAAGAACCTGGAATTGGGTATTCCGACTTGGTACGGAATCGATATTACGGGAAGCTACAATGACCTTGAAGGTGAAAAGCTCAACAACAGCGATACCAAGGGCGGACTGTATCAGTTCGGGGTAACGGTTCCGTTAGCCAAAAATCTTTTGTATGACAAAAGAAGAGCCATGCTCGAACAGGCTCGGTATGCCCTTAAAATGACCGAAGCGGAACAGGCCGTTCTTACCAACGACCTGCTTCTTGAAGCCGAAAACACCTACTGGGAATGGGTGAAAAATTTTGAGCTTTACCAGCTTCAGCGTAAGGCCGTAGCCATTAATAAAAACAGGCTTGAACTTACCAAAAAGACCTACCAATTCGGAGAAAGGCCTGCTATAGACACGGTAGAGGCGGCTTCACAGCTGCAAAGCTTCCAGCTTCAGGAAAGGGATGCCTTTCTTAATTTTGTAAAAAGCACCCAGGAGCTTCAGCTGTTCTTATGGAAAGACAATCAGGAACTTTATGATCTCACCGCCATGATTTACCCTGCCGACTCCACCGGCAGCAGCGAGGCTTTCAGCGATTTTGAAATGCTGGTTCAGAATGTAGAGGCCCAAAACCTCGATCAGCATTTTTCACTGCTGTATTATTTTCAGAAAGAAAATATCCTGGAAAGTGAACGGAGGCTTAAATGGCAGAATTTCCTTCCAAAACTGGATTTTACCTATAATCTTTTCAATAAGGAAAATTACCGGGCCGATTATCTCCCGCTGTTCGACAATAATTTCCAGTACGGGCTGAAACTGGAAATTCCCATTTTTCAAAGGGAAGCCCGAGCCAATTATGAGATTGCCAAGCTTAAGCTGGCACAGAATTCCCTGGATACCCAGGTTAAAAGACGGGAGCTTAAAACCAAAATACAGACTTATAAAAATGAAATTTTAAACTACCATTCGCAGATCGATATCTCCCGGGAAAACCTTACGAATTACCAGCGGCTGCTCCAGGCAGAAGATATCCGTTATAGCAACGGAGAAAGTTCTTTGTTCCTGATCAATTCCAGGGAAAATAAACTGATCGACGCCCAAGAAAAATTTATTCTGCTGAACAATAAATTCCTGAAAAGCTTCAATAAGCTGAAATGGATGCGGGAGAATTTCCTTTACAATAACGCAAACCCGAGGTAGAAATCAGGTAATAAGCCGGAAGAGAGATGCTGGAGGCTGGAAGTTTTTTTGTGAAAAATTACGGTCAAATTTACATTATAAAAAAGTTTAGGAAAAACCTGAACTTTTTTATGTTTTATTCTTCTGATAACTGATGAGCCTGCGAACCGATAAACGGAATTTTCGGAGCGAGGAAATAGCCGGTTAAACTCGCAAAAAGAATTGGCACGAAATAGGTGAACCCCGTTAAGGTCCCGAGAATAATCGTTGTGCTCATCGGCGTCCTGGTAACACAGGCATTGATGGCGGCCATACAGCTTACAATGGCCAGCGTCGTATCTACCGTTGGAAACAGCTGATGGATAATCAGCCCTAAGGTTGTTCCTACAAAGAACAGCGGAATGATGAAACCGCCTCTCCATCCTGAAGTTACCGTAACAGCTATCGCAATAATTTTAAAGATCAGGACAATAATCAGAAAATTCAGCGCATAATCCCCGTTGATCAGCTGGTTGATTTCATTGTGTCCGAAATACCGGGTAATGGGAAAGTAAAAAGCAATAATGCCCAAAACAATGCCGCCTGTTAAGGTTTTGATGTAAATCGGGAACTTTCTGTATTCAAAAATTTTCTTGAAAAATTTAACCACAAAAATAAAGATCCATCCGAATAAAGTTCCTGTGATGCCGAATAAGGAAGCATATAAGAAATCATACACGCCGGTATAGTGGTAGGCTTTCAGATCCCACGTGGCACCGATTCCCAGATGGATAATCAGTGCAAACATCAGGTAACTGAAACAGCTTGCTACCAACGCCGGGATAATGGCTTTGTAATATTCCACTGCGTGCTTGTGGTGCAGGATTTCCAGCGAGAAAAGGCTTCCTCCGAGCGGTGCACCGAATAATGCGGTAAATCCGGAAGCCATTCCGGCAATGCTCAGAGAACGCAGCTCCTCCCCTTTCAACCTGAAAATTTTCCCCAGCCAGGTTCCTGTAGAGCCGGTGACCTGTACCAAAGGCGCTTCCGGCCCCAGACTTCCGCCGGATGCCACGCAGAAAAGCGACGACAAGATCATGGAAGGGTTATTTTTTGGCTCCAGCTTTCCTTTATTGAACCGGATATTGTTAACGATCAGGTGAATCTCTCCCGGATCTCCGATAAAATGGATGACCAGCCCGGCCAGCAGTCCGCTGATCGCCATGACGGGAATCACCATCCATCCCTGGAACTCCGCTAAAAATTCAGTAAAGTGCTCGAGAACAATCCAGTAACCACCGGCAATGATTCCGCCAACAAGCCCTGTGACGGCCCACATAAAAAAAGTACGGCTGAATACGAACGGGTTAAACCGGATTGGCTGATCCAGCAAATTTAAAGTTCTGATAATCCGCCGTCTTCTGTTGATCTTCATTTTAATTTAATTTTTAAAATTACAGTCATCATTTGTTTCTAATGGGTACCTCATTATAAAAGTTACAAAAACTTTTACATATGAAAACATGAGATTTAGCCTCCTGCTTTGTGTATATTTTAGAGCACAGAAGAAGAAAATCAAAGATTTCATAGATTGTACAATTGCTCCGGTGGCTGAGCGGAGCCGAAGCCACACTATCATCCGTGAAAATCGGTGCGAAATTAATCTACCCGCTCCAATGCTAACTAAATTCTGTTTTTGGCAAAGTAAAAGATCAGCATCAGCCAGCTTACGATCATCAGCAATCCTCCAAGCGGAGTAACCGGTCCTAAAAACTTCAGGTTCATTCCCAGGTAATCCTGCATGCTCAGGGCATAGATGCTGAATGAAAACAGCATGGTTCCTGCAATCATCAGGATGGAAATCCATTTTTGGGAAGAGGTATCAAATTTTAAAATGTAGCCGACAATCAGTAAGAAAAAGGCAGCATACATCTGATATCTCACACCCGTTTCAAAGCTTTCCAGCCTTTCTACCGATAACATTTTCTTTAAAGCGTGCGCGCCGAATGCACCCAGAATTACGGAAAGCATTCCGTAAGCGGCACCAAAAATCAAGGTAATTGTTTTCATATTATAATTCTTCTAATTCCAGTTTTAAATTTTTTCCTGTCTTCTCATCCTGCCAGGTTCCTGTAATCTTATTCCCATGAAGATCTGCTTCTATCAGAGCAGTCACTATCCATTGCCCGGCTTCTTTGCTGTATTCACCGCTTTCTACAAGTGAAATATGACTGCCTTTTATTTTCCCGTGCCATTCAATCAGTTGTTTGTTTTTATCATACCAGTATTTTGCTGAAAAAGAACCATCTGTATTGATATTCCCTATGACAACGGTCACCGGATATTTTCCGTCAATTTTTCCGTGATACATTTTATTGCTGAAGCCCGTCTGATTTACCTGCTGAGCACCGGACAATAAATTTTCTGCATAAGGGCTCCAGTATTTTTCCAGTTCTTTATAGCTAAAATCAACTTCATGGGTATCCAGGTCGTCCAGTGCTCTCATGGCATGATTGGAACATCGTTCGGCAATGAATTTTATTTTATCCTTTGTAAAATAGTATTGAATGCTTCCCAAGGTATAATCCGTAAAACATTCCTCATACATGGCAATCTGATCCTGCATCTCTCCGGAAGCGTTTTTCTGCGATTTTAAATCCGTGAGAAAATCATCAATTTCCTTCCGCACCTTCTTGCGGATGATCCCTTCGATGGTTTTAACAGCATTTGGCTGGAAAAGATCTTTGGCATTGATCAGGTTTCCGGTCCGGAGATCAAAATTTTTCCACGTTTTGAAGTCTTCGGGATAAGCTCCTGAAGCTTCACCGTTCAAAACAATACTTAAAATATTTTCAGGCGCCGGCAACTTCTCCCAGCTGTAAAAATACACATAGTTGGAATAAGAAGTTTTACCTGAAGATACCAGTGCAGACGGTTCTCCCTCCGCGCCAGGAATGTATTCCAGCTGATTCACCTGCAGATAAGTATTGATCTTGTCCGCAATTTTTGAATCATGCGGGTAAGATACTACCGGAAAAACAAAATTTTCTGTTTTCGGCAGCAGATCGGTAATCGTTATATTGTTCTGCTGGCCGAAGCTCAGTCCGGAAATCAGTAAAAACAATAGAATTTTCTTTAAAGCATGCGAGCCGAATGCCTCCGAAATTACGGACAGTATCCCGTAATTAGCACTGAAGATTAAAATAATGGCTTTCATTTAATCAAAATTAATTGCTATTGGTAATCGATATGATTTTAGCATATAATATCCGTTAGATTCGCTGGGCGTGAGCTTTTTGCCTAAAGAATATACTGTGATTATTGCGACATAATTGAATTCTTCATTAGAACCTGTAGCAGTAATATTTTTTAATGATCCATCTGAATCTACAATTATACGAAGATCCGTTTCTACCGTTTTGTTAAGATCAAAATAGTCACTACGGAAGTTGTTAATAAAAGCTTTTCTTAATTCGTCGGTTTCCTTATTGGGCATCCGGCCAAAATCAGGAATTTCTTTATACGGCTCTTTTGAAATTGTACCTGAAGAATCAGATATTTTTTTCTTTCCTATAAGAGGATTTTCAGTTTCAATTTTTTTAATAAGAATTTTAAGCTCTTTAATTTTTTGCGCTTGCAATTTTTCCGCTTCCGGTAAGTAAAAATCGTAATCCTTTTGGTATTCTTTATTTAAAGCTTGTTTCTCTTTATCAGTAGTCGCTTTTAAAAATTTTGGCTCATATTTATTTTTGAGTTTATCATTAATAACAGTAATTTCCCTCATGTAATTTTCATAAATTCTATTAAGACTTTCTGTTATAGCCTTTTTACTCATTTGAGCATTTAAATTAATACTAAAAATGACAATTAAAACAATTAAATATTTTTTCATAATTACTTATTCCTCAATCTATTAAACTCATGGATCACCTCATGATGGCTCACCGTTTTATCTTTGAAATAGGTTACAAAATGCTGTTTTTCCTCTTCAGTAGCACCCATTTGGTTTAAGATATTCAGCAAATGCATTTTCATGTGTCCTTTCTGGATTCCGGTGGTGACCAGAGAACGCAATGCCCCGAAATTCTGGGCCAGCCCCGAAACGGCCAGAATGCTCATCAGCTCCTGCGCAGAAGGTTTTCCTAAAAGGGCGAGCGAGAATTTAACCAAGGGATGAAGATTCGTTAAGCCTCCCACAACCCCCACGGAAATCGGAAGGTCGATCCAGAATCTGAAAATCCCGTTATCGGTGGTACAGTGGGTTAAAGAAGAATATTTCCCGTTTCTGGCAGCATAAGCATGTGCACAGGCTTCGGTAGCCCTGAAGTCGTTCCCGGTAGCGATCACCACGGCATCCACTCCGTTCATGATTCCCTTGTTGTGGGTCGTTGCACGGAAAGGCTCTATTTCAGCAATGGTCACCGCCTGCTTGAATTTCCGGGCAAATTCTTCATTGGAAATTCCGCTGTCGTCTTTAAGATCCTCAATTTTACAGGAAACCTCAGCCCTTACCAGGCAATCCGGTGTAAAGTTGGAAAGAATATTCATCACGATCTGTAAAGAATGCTTTTCCTCCTGGCTGAAATCTTCACTTACGGCCACTTCCTGCTTTAGGGTTTTACCAAATTGTTCCAGACATGAATTGATAAAGTTGGCCCCCATGGAATCCACCGTATCGAAACTTGCTTTCAACTGGTAATAATTTGGCATTTCAGCTGTTTTATCGACCAGTTTAATATCTAAAATTCCGCCGCCGCGTTTTCTCATATTGGCGGTAATGTCTTCCGTGGCTTCAAGTAATTTTTTCTTTAGATTAAAATTAAAGAAATGAAGCAGTTTATGGGATTCAACATTGAAAATAAAATGGGTATGCCCCAGCTTTTCATTGTTGATGATGGTGGTTTTGAAACCGCCTTTATCCAGCCAGAATTTAGCTGCCTTTGAAGCCGCAGCCACCACCGAACTTTCTTCTACCGCCATCGGAAGGGCAAATAATTTCCCGTCGATCAGGAAATTCGGAGCAATACCGTACGGCATGTAGAAATTGGAAATCGTATTTTCGGAAAACTCGTCGTGGAGCTTCTGCAGATCGGGGTTATCATTCCAATACTGCTGTAATATATTCTGGTATTCTTCTTTTCCTTCAAGATATTCGTTAACAAGCCAATCGATTTTTCCTTCTTTTGTTAATTTGGAAAAACCTTCAACGGGTGTATGGTTCATAAGTGATGTGTTTATTTCTCTGTATCAGTGGTTAAATCAGATCCTGCTGATTTGTGTATTATTTGATGAGCGTAAATATACTAATTTTGTCACTTTAAACTGTTGATAACATCAATGAAAAAAGATTGATTTTTATCAATTTTGGAACTATCTTTGGGAAGTAAATAAGATCTAAAATAATTATTTTCAATACGATATATGAATTTTGACCGCCTGAAAGAAAAGCTTGAAATACTGGCCGATGCCGCCAAGTATGATGTGTCGTGCTCATCCAGCGGAGGATCACGGAAAAATAAAAAAGGCGCTTTGGGAGACAGCTCCGCAAGCGGAATCTGCCACACATATACCGAAGACGGGCGATGCGTTTCCCTTCTTAAAATTCTTCTCACCAACCACTGCATTTACGACTGTGCTTACTGCGTTTCCCGAAGCTCGAATGATATTAAAAGAGCCGCTTTCACCGTAGAGGAAGTCGTAGACTTAACCATCAATTTTTACCGCAGAAACTATATTGAAGGCTTGTTTTTAAGCTCAGGGATTTTTAAAAACGCGGACACCACCATGGAACGTCTGGTGCGCGTAGCCAGAAAGCTGCGTCTGGAAGAAAATTTCAACGGGTACATCCATTTGAAATCGATTCCCGGGGCGAGCGATGAACTGATGCAGGAAGCCGCTTTGTACGCCGACCGGTTGTCCATCAATCTTGAAATCCCTACGGAAAGCGGATTGAAACTGCTGGCTCCTGAAAAAAACCGGCAGGATATGCTGAATCCGATGAAATACATCCAGAACGGAATTGCCCAGTATAAAGACGAAAAGAAACTTTTCAGGAAAACGCCTAAGTTTGCGCCAGCCGGCCAGTCTACTCAGATGATCGTGGGCGCTACGAATGAAAACGACTTGCAGATCATTAAAGTGGCCGATCATTTCTATAAAAATTTCAACCTGAAAAGGGTATATTACTCCGGCTATGTTCCGGTATTGGAAGACAAGCGGCTGCCCTCCTTAACGACGGAAGTTCCCATGCTTCGCGAGAACCGTCTGTACCAGTCGGATTGGCTGATGCGGTTTTACGGTTTCAAGGCTGAAGAAATCCTGGATCCGAATATGCCGTTTCTCGATCTGGAAGTAGATCCAAAGCTGAGCTGGGCTTTGCGGCACCTTGAGCAGTTCCCGGTGAATTTACAGACCGCAGATTATCAGATGATCCTTAGAATTCCCGGAATCGGCGTAAAAACGGCAAAGAAAATTGTAAGTGCAAGGCGTTTTCAGGTCTTGAATATCGACCATCTTAAAAAACTTGGGGCTGCCGTCAACCGGGCTAAGTATTTCATTGATTTTAATGCAGGCAATGCATTCCTGAAATATTTAACCGATAATAACTTAAAGAAACTGCTGATCGGCGGAAGTTCTTCCAAGTTTCACAACCAGTTTTCCCAGCAGCTGACTTTGTTTTAATAAATTTAATTTAGCAATTAATACCTTAATTTGTCATTCCGCAGGAATCCAGGCTTACAATCTTTTCATTAGTTTTCTGATACTATGTTAAGATCTTATGGAAATCGAAGATTCTACCTAGTCAATGACAATTAGAACATTTAAAAAATCATTTTTCGAATTGTTACATTCATCTATGACCACCCTACTCTACGACGGCAGTTTTGACGGACTTTTAACAGCAATATTCGAAGTTTTCGAGTATAAATACAAAGACGTGGAAATGGCAAGCCGGGAAAGGTTTCATCAGGAAAATATCTTTGCAGAGATCCACGAGGTCATTACGCAGACCGAAAAATCGGAAAGGGTATTACATAAGCTGGAATCGAGTCTCGGAAAACAGGGAATTAATGAGTTGTTGAAAGTGTATCTTTCGGAAGATCCGGAAATGGAACAGCTGATTTTATCGGCCATCAGGCAATCCATAAAGCATCCGGACGAAAATATCCTTCAGAATTATGCCGATGATGCTATTTTAAAAATTTCCAAAATCTGCAAATCGGTAAACCGGGAAAGGCACCGGATGACAGCTTTTGTCCGTTTTGAAAAAATGCAGGACGGCGTTTTCTTTGCTAAGGTTGATCCTGATTTCAATGTACTTCCGCTGATCCGGAAACATTTTAAGGACCGCTACCAGGATCAGAAATGGATGATCTATGACCTGCGGAGACATTACGGGATTCTGTACGACCTGGAAACCTGCGATTTTTTTTATCCTGATGAAAGAATAGACCTCAACCAGTACCATCAGAAGTTCCATGATGAAGAAAAGAGATACCAGGCCCTTTGGCAGCGGTATTTTACAAAAACCAATATTGTGGAAAGGAAAAACCTGAAACTGCATATCCAGCATGTACCGAGGAGATACTGGAAATACTTAACGGAAAAATGGTAAGGTTTCTATTTATTCCTGAATATTGAAAATTTTATACCTGTTCTGTTAATACCACAAAAGCCTGCAGTATTTTTTTAAAATCACAAATTTTAGAAGTTTTTAATTCTTTATATTCAAATCTCTTATTAAGTTACTGCCATTATCTGAACTTGTTTTTGTAAATTTGTGTTCGAAATTTTTTACCAGATGAAAGAAAGTGCTGTAAAAAAAATTGCAGTTTTAACCTCAGGAGGTGATTCTCCGGGGATGAATGCAGCGTTAAGGGCGGTCGTAAGAACCGCAAATTATTACAACATAGAATGTTACGGAGTAAGAGAAGGCTATAACGGTCTGATTAACAATGATTTCCTTAAAATGGGACCTCGTTCCGTAAAAAATATAATCAACCAGGGCGGAACTATTCTGAAATCTGCCAGATCCCAGGAATTTAGAACGCCGGAAGGCCGCCAGAAAGCCTACGACAATTGCGTAAAACACGGCATTGAAGGATTGGTATGCATCGGCGGAGACGGAACATTTACCGGGGCGAAAATCTTTAACGAGGAATTCGGGATCCGGGTGATCGGCATTCCGGGTACTATTGATAACGATATTTTCGGGACCGACAATACCATCGGCTATGATACTGCGCTTAATACAGCGATGGATGCCATTGACAAAATCCGTGATACAGCCACTTCCCACAACCGCGTTTTCTTTGTAGAAGTGATGGGCCGTGATGCCGGCTTTATTGCACTGAACAGCGGACTGGCTACGGGTGCCCTCGATATTCTGATTCCTGAAACCAAAGACAGCATCGATGAGCTTTTCAACAATTTCAGAAATGCGGAGAAGACCGGTAAAGCATCGAGTATCGTTGTAGTAGCAGAAGGCGAAAAGTTAGCCAATGTTTATGAACTGGCTGAAAAAACCAAGCAGGAATTCCCGGATTATGACATTCGTGTGGCAGTCCTGGGACATATGCAGCGGGGCGGTTCCCCAAGCTGTGCCGACAGGGTTTTAGCAAGCCGGCTGGGCTATGGTGCGGTAACCGGACTGATGGATGGACAGACCAACGTCATGGCGGGGATGCGTTCCAATGAACTGGTCTACACACCGATTGAGGAAGCCATCAAAAAGCACAATGAAATCAATCAGGATCTCTTATTGATTTCGGAAATTTTAGCAATCTAATATTTTTATATAATTTAAAACAAACTATTATGTCAACAATTAAAGTAGGTATCAACGGGTTTGGTAGAATCGGACGTCTTGTTTTCAGAGCAATGACTGAAAGAGATAACATCGAAGTAGTAGGTATCAATGACCTGATCAATGCAGAATACATGGCTTATATGCTTAAATACGATTCTGTACACGGTGTTTTCCCGGGTGAAGTTTCCGTAGAAGGAAATGACCTTGTGGTAAACGGAAAAAAAATCAGGGTAACCGCTGAGAAAGATCCGAACAACCTGAAGTGGAACGAAATCGGAGCTGACTATATCGTTGAATCTACAGGTTTATTCTTAGATAAAGACAATGCTGCAAAGCACATCAATGCAGGGGCTAAGAAAGTAATCCTTTCCGCACCTTCTAAAGATGATACGCCGATGTTCGTAATGGGGGTAAACCACAATGAACTTACAGACGATATCAAAATCTTATCAAACGCTTCTTGTACAACTAACTGTTTAGCGCCTTTGGCTAAAGTAATCCATGATAACTTCGGGATCGTAGAAGGTCTGATGACGACAGTACACGCTACCACTGCAACCCAGAAAACGGTTGACGGTCCTTCAATGAAAGACTGGAGAGGAGGCAGAGCTGCCCTGAACAACATTATCCCTTCTTCTACCGGTGCTGCAAAAGCAGTAGGTAAAGTAATCCCTTCCCTGAACGGAAAACTGACAGGGATGTCTTTCAGAGTACCGACTGTTGACGTTTCCGTAGTGGATTTAACGGTAAGAATTGAAAAATCAGCTTCTTACGAAGAAATCTGTGCCGTAATCAAAGCGGCTTCCGAAGGTGAATTGAAAGGTATTTTAGGATATACGGAAGATGCAGTGGTTTCTCAGGACTTCGTAGGAGATAAGAGAACTTCGATCTTTGATAAAGATGCAGGAATCATGCTTTCCCCGAACTTCGTAAAACTTGTTTCTTGGTATGACAACGAGATGGGTTATTCCAACAAGTTAGTGGATATGCTTGTACATGCTGCTTCTTTGTAATTGATAATAAGTAATCAGCAATAAATAACAGGACCTTCCTTCGGGAAGGTCTTTTTATTTCTTTTACAAAGGAAACAGATTAATAAAAATTTAACTTTTTTATCAACTAAAATTATTTATATTCGTCCCGACTAAATACATAACCTGAACACTAACAATTTAAATATAGTTTCAACCATGAAGAAAACAATCAGTATTTTTCTTTTTTTACTGGCTCTTATAGGCTGCCAGAATGATATTCTTCAAGAAAAAGATGAATCATTGTCGTCACAAAACAATCTTTTATCTGCAAAAGCTTCAAATGAAAACAACAAACCGGATGTCCACACCCAGATTGTACTGGAATAGTAACCGAATTCTATGTAAGTAACTCTTATTACAGCAGTAGCATTATAAGAAGCAATGCAGGCTTATCGCGACAGCATATGAGTAATGTAAAACGGCATATTGGAAGGATTCAGTATAATCGACAGACCGATGAATGCAACCAGAACTGATGAATGGAGCTGGCTTTCTCATGGATTGATTGTTGACATTTTAGACACCGGAAGGAATAACGGCACAGCTGATCAGTCTGTCCATAGAAATGTTTTAAATACTGTTCTTGACGAGGTAAGTATACAGAGTGGAAGTATTTATAATCTAGGCCCGGTATTCAGCAGGCTTACATCATCAGTAAATAGTGCAGCCGACTTAAAGAATCCTTTAATGTCTGCCTATCCTGCACAATCATCTAAAATTAGCACCCTTTTCCAAAATTATGGATACTAAATATTTTAAAATCTTCTTTGCAGTACTGATTTTATCAATACTGCAAAGTTGTCCGGATATAGGCGACGAAGTCTGTGATGGCACAGAAGGTTCCGCAACTATTCCCGATCTCATTACAATAACCCCGCTAAAACAGGTATACAATCAAGGGGAAGAAATTAGTTATAGATTACTCATTCCTTCGGAAAACAATTATTTCGGCAATCCGATAAATCTACATCAAAAAACTGGTGTCACCCAAGCATGGCTTATTGGAAACTCTGCATTATTTAATCAGAATAGTGTTACATATATTAAAGGTAGTAAAAGGGATGGAGCTGATAATTGGTTCAACCTAGTATATAACGCTTCGAATGGATTATATGAACTTGAAATTAAAGTAAAACTGAATACGGTAGGAAACTACTCTTTTATTACAGCTGAAAGAATAGACTTTTTAGGATCAGACAAATGTAACAGGTACTTTATTTACACCAATGTCAAAGGTAAATACAGAAAATAAAATAGAATTTAAAGTACAATAAAGCGGCATTCGCAGGAAACAGTAAGCTTCAAATAACGAATCCTCTACATTTTGTAGAGGATTCCTAGTTTATCCTTTTCAAACAGCTAACAGAAAATTCTAAACTTTTTCGACATACAGTTCTATGCCTATATAAAAGTTGTATTTCATAACGGATGAACCAGTTCAGAATGAGATATAATTCAGAGTGAGCTTTCATGGTTATTGACGTACACAAATTTTAGCATTTTATCTCTACAAAAAAATCGCCCTTTTATGGTATTTTTTAAGAAAATCTTAACTATATTTCGTTATGATAATTTTTTATGGATAATCCTGAGAAAAAGCATGCTTTAAGTGATATTTGGAATTCTTATTCGGAGAACAGAAAAGAAAACCGGCATATTGCCAATATTCCTCCTATTGAACGGATCATCGGGGAAATGTTCGCCGTCGGTGAATTTTACTATTATGTACTGAATCTTACAAACAGTACCATCTCCAACCACCACCCTAACCTTTTAAAGCTTCACGGATTAAAGGATTATCCTGAAAACTTAAAGGATATCATTGATCTCACCCATCCTGATGACATCCCGTTTATCATGAAAGCGGAAGAACAGGTAGTACACAAAATCATTGAGATTGGCAGGGAAAGCCAGCTCTATCTGAAATCCAGCTATTGTTTCAGGATGAAAACTGCCAGCGGAGATTACGAGCTGTTCCATCATCAGGCAATCCTTACAATGGAAGATGAAGACAAAAATCTCATTCAATCCGTTAACATCCATACCAACATTCAACATATCACCAAAAAGAATCCCCATACGGTCCTGATCACGGGCATCGGCCCACGGAATGATTTCCATCAGATAAAGATTGAAGATCCTGTAAAGCCTGCTTCCGAAATCAGTTTAACCAAAAGGGAAAATGAAATCCTGGCATTGATCGCCAAAGGATATTCAGGGCCGGAAATCTCAAAAATGCTCATTATTTCGGAACACACTGTACGCACCCACCGCAAGAATATTTTAGCCAAAACCAATTCCAGGAACAGCAAGGAACTGTTGAGAAAAGCTTTTGAATGCGGGCTGATCTAGGGAGGTAATGGTGAATCTGCTTCGCAGTGAATCGTGAATTTAATTAAAATTCTGTTTTTTACAAACAATAACCGTCACAGAAATATTTCAGCCAAAAACACAGACTGACTTTAAAGGTTAATAGTGAATTTGCTCCGCAGTGAATGGTAAATTGATGTCTTTCTGTTTGTTATTGTTAAAAATTGACAATTCCCTATTCACCATTTGTCGTTGCGGCGTAAAACTTGTAAATTTATTCCAATGGAAAGCAATATTTTACAGCCGCGTTTTAAGGATTCGGTACATTTCAAAAATTTCTGGACCACAGGGAATGGAAAAATGCTGCTGGATTTTTCAGGAGCAGAGGTGAGCTTTGATCATTTTGAACAGTTTTCTCCTTACTTCTACCATGTGGATGAAGTTGGGGATCAGGTTGTAAAAGATATTTATTTCAAAAAGAATTTTCATGAAGCGTCAAAAGAAATGGAAGGCTATATCCGCAGCGGCGTTTCCGACCGGGACGATGTGCCCGAAAGTATAAAGCAGCTTTTCAGTCAGACCCAGAGCATTCCCGGCTGGCTGGATTACGAGCTTATTAAAAAAGGCGCTGAACTCTGTATGAGAAGCAATCTCGATGCACTGATTTCCCTCCGGGATTACTGCCTGATGGGAGGTTATGACTATGCTTACCTCAACAAGCCGCTTATTGCGACCGAGGCCCTCAAAAAAGGCGCGGTGAAACGTCTTTCCGAAACCCTGGATTTCTGGGTAAATGTAACCCGATATGATGCACTGGAGATTCACCGGAAAGGATACGAATTTGCCATTAAAACCCGGCTTATCCATTCGTACGCCAGGCTTTCCATTAAAAAACACTATAAAGACTGGGATACCGAAAACTGGGGTGAGCCGATCAACTCATGGGATATGATGGCCACTTACATCGGCTTCAGCCTGGTTTTCATGCACAGCCTGCATAAATTGGGTGCCAACATTTCCGGAGAAGAGGAAAAAGGCATGTTTCATCTTTGGAAATATGTTGGCTATCTGCTTGGCATTCCTGAACATCTTTTACCTAATAATAAACAGGAGGCAACCCAATACTTTTACCTGTGGACTTCCAATCAGCCTCCTGCGGACGATGATTCTGTTTTGCTGGCCCATTCCCTTCTCAACGAATCCCTGATTAACCCTGCATTAAAATACCAGTTCCAGAGAAAAAACCTCCGCTATCTTCACATTTGTTGCACATGGTTTTTGCTCGACGATGAAGTCTGCAAAAGACTACAGATTCCTGAAGTAGCTAACCGAAAAGCATTTCCGCTGGTAAAACGGACTATTACAAAGATATATGAAAGAGCCGTAAGTCGGGAAGTGAGAATCAGGAAAGGAAACCAGTCGCAGATGAAGGTGCTGAGTGATTACCATCACATTATGCAGGATTCCAATTTTCATTGATTGCAGTCTCTAAATTCTTATTATAATCTATTCATCAGATTTCTATTTTACATTTATAACTTATTATTTAAATCGGACCCTGAAAATTTCTTATTGATCTAATCAATCAGTTATACCAAACCCTGCTTTTATCGCAGTATAAGAGAGATTAGGAAGATCAGACACAGCGTTCCGATCAACAGTTTCTCAATACAATTTTTTCAAAATCTACCCGAAGTGGCGTTCATCAGAACTATGTATAAGGCCTCTTACAGAAATGACAACATTTGCCAT
Source organism: Chryseobacterium sp. SN22 (assembly GCF_008329705.1). GTDB lineage: Bacteria > Bacteroidota > Bacteroidia > Flavobacteriales > Weeksellaceae > Chryseobacterium. The sequence goes on from NZ_VTSX01000002.1 coordinate 228,663, forward strand.
TAAATTTCGGCAATCGCAACCAATAAAAGTGTACCCATACCTTCGTTATCATTTACCCGTCAATGCCCTAGCCGGGATTGCAGCGGAAATCCTTTTTTGAAGAAAAAGATTGCAGCGGAAAGCGCGAAAAAGCTCCTTAAAAAAGCAATCCGGAATACCGTTGAGAGATCACAGAATTTTATATTTTTTTTAACTATAAAAACAGGTCCGCGTGGTAGATATTATTAGTTTTTAATGTTAAATTTTCGTATTTTTGATTAATTATTTAAACAACAGATGAGTAATATAGACGACAAGAAAAAAGCACTGGCTTTGGTGCTGGACAAACTAGATAAAACATACGGAAAAGGAACGGTAATGACATTGGGTGACAGTGTTATCGACACGAACATCGAAGTGATCCCTTCAGGATCCTTAGGATTAGATATCGCTCTTGGAGTGGGTGGCTATCCGAGAGGACGGATTATTGAGATCTACGGGCCTGAATCTTCCGGTAAAACGACTTTAACGCTTCATGCTATTGCCGAAGCTCAAAAAGCCGGCGGAATCGCAGCATTTATCGATGCGGAACATGCGTTTGACAGAGGGTACGCCGGAAAACTGGGCATCGACCTTGAAAACCTGATCATTTCACAGCCGGACAACGGAGAACAGGCACTGGAAATTGCCGATAACCTAATCCGTTCGGGAGCGATCGATATCGTGGTCATTGACTCCGTAGCGGCCCTTACGCCAAAAGCGGAAATCGAAGGGGAAATGGGAGATTCCAAAATGGGTCTTCATGCTAGATTGATGTCACAGGCATTGAGAAAGCTTACCGCTACGATCAACAGAACCAAGTGTACGGTCATCTTCATCAACCAGCTGAGAGAGAAAATCGGTGTGATGTTCGGGAACCCGGAAACGACTACCGGTGGTAATGCTTTGAAATTCTATGCTTCGGTAAGGGTAGACATCAGAAAGGCAAGTGCACCTATTAAAAATGGTGATGAGGCAATCGGAAGCCGTGTGAAGGTGAAAATCGTGAAAAATAAAGTAGCACCACCTTTTAAAATGGCTGAATTCGACATTATGTACGGAGAAGGGGTTTCCAAAACGGGAGAAATCCTGGATCAGGCCGTAGAACAGGGGATCGTAAAGAAAAGCGGTTCATGGTTCAGCTATGAGGAAACGAAGCTCGGACAGGGCCGTGACGCTGTAAAAGACGTATTAAAAGACAATCCTGAGCTTGCAGAAGAACTGGAAAATAAAATCAAAGAAGAAATTGCGAATAAAAAACAGTAATTTCTGAGAGGTATTAAATAAAAACCCGGCGGAGCTTTTGCTCCGCCGGGTTTGTTTTATACATTATTCACTAGGGTTTTTCGTCGGTTAGTTCAAACCCCCAGTCTTTTCCTTTTTGGGTTGCCGGAACCCCTTTGGTCATCCAAACCGGAGCTTTTGCACCCTTTAGATAATAATCGAAGAACTGCTGTTCGCGGATCTGGATATCTTTCCGGTTCTGGCGCTTGATCAGGTTATGGTCGTCGCCGTTATAATTCAGGAGCCAGGCCGGCTTTCCTAGACGGCGTAAAGCGGTAAACATTTCAATACCCTGGTACCACGGCACAGCGCCATCCTTATCATTGCTCATGATAACCACCGGCGTTTTCACCTGGTCCATGGCAAACAACGGTGAATTTTTAATATAAAGGTCCGGTGCTTCCCAAAGGGTTTTTCCCAAACGGCTCTGTGATTTTTCGTACTGGAATTGCCGGTTCATTCCGGAAGACCAGCGGATCCCGCCATAAGCAGACGTCATATTGACTACCGGGGCCCCCGTCCATGCTGCTGCATACTTATCCGTATGGGCGATCAGATATGCAACCTGGTAACCGCCCCAGCTCTGTCCCTGGATTCCTATTTTCGTCCCGTCTACCCACGGATTCTGCTTTAGCTGCTCTACCCCGGAATTAATGTATTCCATCGCAGATTCTCCCGGCTGGCCGTCGGTATATGAAATATCCGGAGTAAACACCAGGTAGCCGTTGCTTACGAAATACGAGATGTTCAATCTGGAAGGCGTCGGGGCAGGGGCCACGTAACGGTTCAGGTTGTCCGAAAGTTTTTCATAGAAATAGACGATCATCGGGTATTTTTTAGCGGGATCGAAATTTTCGGGTTTGTAGAGAAGGCCTGCAGAAGTGTTTCCTTTGGGAGTCGTCCAGTGAACCAGTTCACCCGTTCCCCAATTGTAAAGGGCCTGCTGCGGATTGGTACTGCTCAGTTTCTGCTGTACCGAAAAATCAGAGGCAGCAAAAATATCAGGTGACTGGGTGTAAGACTCTTTTACCAGAATATATTCATCCGCATTTTTGGCTTTCTGAAGGCTGCGGTAGCCCCAGACCTCTTCCATTTTCACTTTTACAGGATCAGAATTCGACCGGATTGAAGTTTTAAAAATACCGTTGGCTTTCGTGGTGTTGTCAAATGCCGATAAATAGACCGGAGATTTACGGTTCAGGCTTTTGATGTCTTTGTCTAAATCGTAGGTTTCAAACGTGATTTTATTTTTACGGCCGAAACCATTGGTCATATTCCTGGGCTTCTTTGAACCGTTGAGGAAAAACTCCCAAAGGTCGTAGCGGTCCCGGATAATCACCGATTCATCATTCTCCGTCCAGGATGCAATCCCATAAGCCACGGGAAAGTCGGGCATATCAAATTCTTCGTCTACGAATGAAACGGATAACCCTGTCGTCAGCGGTGTAGTCTTTTTTGTTTCCACATTGTAGCTCAGCCACTGCCCTTTTTCGCGGTCGAAAATAACAATGAATTTTCCAAGAGGGGACGGTGCTGCCGAACCGTTCAGGTTTCTTACAATCTCCGTCCGCTCTCCTGTTTTGTTATCAATAATATAATAGGTCTTTTTGGTTCCGCCTTCCCATTGCGAAGCGATCCGGTTGTTTAAGCTGCTGCTTCCCAATACGAATTCTGCGTTTCCTTCATTCACCAGCCGCAAGGTATCCAGATCTTCTCCGTCGATGTTGACGAAGAAATCCGGTTTTTCTGTCTGCATAACGGCCGCATAGGATTTTTTAAGATCGTTTTTCAGTTCTTTCAGCTGCACCGTCTGCAGGTAATCGTCTTTGTAATTCCAGATATCCACCACGGCGTGGTCGTTGGCGATCAGGGCCGTATCTTTGGCCACCGGTTCCGGGGCAACCCCAAAATACAGCTGTTTCCCGTTCTTGCTGAATACGGGTAAACGGTTTTCGGAAATCACCCAATTCTTTTTCATCCGGGAATGCTCATTGGTTAGCGCTTCCTGCTTTTTCTGTTTAACATTAAAATAATACAGCTGATATTGTTTTACCAGGTCATTCTGTGCAGAAGCCGTTCCTACAAATGCCAGCTGGCCTCCTGCTTCATCAAAAGCCAATTGGGAGAAATCGCCTTCCATTTCCGAGATTTTGCTCACGGCTCCCGTTTCAAGGTCAACGATCTGTACGGCTTCCAAAGGATACTTCTTCGGTTTGGACTTACCAGTGCTCTTTTTATCTGCCGGGTTCACGTTGGCAGAATCTTTTTTCTCTTCTTTATTTTTACTGATTTTCTCTTCCTGCTTTTTGGTAACGAAAACCAGCTGCTTTCCGTTTTTGCTGAATTCATAACGGACCACATCATTGTAAGTGATGGTTTTTCCGTCCGCCAGGTTTCGTACCGCCAGCTGTAACGGCTTGCTGCTTTTATCATCTTCATTTTTATCATCGCCTTCCTTTTCAGCATCATCCGAAGATTTATCTTTCAGGTTTTCCAGCAGATAAGCAATATGGGAACCTGCTTTTTCCGGAATTTTATATCCTTTGACATTCGGAATCTTTTCCGTTTTGCCGCCTGCAAAATCAACAATCGCCAAAGTATCTTTCGTGAGCTTATTCTGCTTGAGCTTTTTATCTTTTACGGCTTTGATGTCTTTGTAAAACGGGCGGATCTGGAAAACGGCAAACCTCGAATCGGCCGTAAATTCGGGCCGTACGCCTCTCGGGAACTTTTTAGCATTCCTGTTCTTAACCGAATAAAAAAAGAGATTGGCGTCTCCTTCCTGAACGTCCACGGAATAAGCAATCCATTTTCCGTCGTTTGATATTTTTCTCGCCCCGATGTTCTGCCAACCGTCATATACGGAATGATCCAGCGGCTTTTTCTGCCCGTACATGAAACACGTCATGACGAACAGCATAAAAACTGAATATTTCAAATTCATTATGATATAAAATTTTAAAGATTAAAAATAAGTTATTTCCCTGACAAATTCATATTATGTTAAAAAATGTCAAAATGTCAGTTTATTTTAAACGGTCCTTTTTTTGTGAAACCAAAGGAAATTAAAAAACAAAAATTATTATGACTAAAGGAAATATTAATGTATCGGTGGAAAATATTTTTCCGCTAATTAAAAAATTTCTTTACAGCGACCACGAAATCTTTTTAAGAGAATTAATTTCCAATGCCACGGATGCCACTTTAAAATTAAAGCACTTAACCAGCATCGGCGAAGCCAAAGTTGAATACGGAAGTCCTAAGATCGAAGTGAAAATCGATAAAGAAAATAAGACACTTACGATTATCGACCAGGGAATCGGGATGACTGGGGAAGAGGTTGAAAAATACATCAACCAGGTTGCTTTTTCAGGAGCTGAGGAGTTTTTGGAGAAATACAAGGATACGGCAAAAGATTCAGGGATTATCGGACATTTCGGGCTTGGGTTCTACTCCGCCTTTATGGTGGCTGAGAAAGTGGAAATCGTAACGAAATCCTATAAAGACGAGCCGGCGGTACGGTGGATCTGCGACGGAAGCCCGGAGTTTACTTTGGAAGAAACCGCAAACAAGTCTGAAAGAGGAACTGAAATTATCCTCTACATCGCAGAAGATTCTACCGAATTCCTTGAAGAAAGCAAAATCCGTGAGTTGCTGCTGAAATACAACAAGTTTATGCCGGTACCGATTAAATTCGGAACCAAAACGCATACGTTGCCTTTACCGGAAGATGCCCCTGAGGATGCGGTAGCTGAAACGGAAGAGGTAGACAACATCATCAACAACCCTACTCCGGCCTGGACGATTGCACCAAGCGAGCTTACAAATGAGGATTACATGAAGTTCTATCACGAGCTTTATCCGATGCAGTTTGAAGAGCCTCTGTTCAACATCCATTTGAATGTTGATTATCCGTTCAATTTAACCGGGGTTTTATTCTTCCCGAAACTGAGCAACAATTTAAATATTGAAAAAGACAAAATCCAGCTGTACCAGAACCAGGTTTTCGTAACGGATGAAGTGAAAGGCATCGTTCCGGATTTCCTGATGCTGCTTCGCGGAGTCATTGATTCTCCGGATATCCCGTTGAATGTTTCCCGTTCTTATCTGCAGGCTGACGGTGCCGTGAAGAAAATTTCATCGTACATCACAAAAAAGGTAGCCGATAAAATGGCTTCCCTGATCAATGAAAACCGTGAAGATTACGAAAAGAAATGGAATGATATTAAAGTCGTGATCGAATACGGAATCGTAACGGAGGAAAAATTTGCTGAAAAAGCCGATAAGTTTACGTTATATCCGACGACCGACGGGAAATATTTCCTTTGGAATGAACTGGAAGAGAAGATCAAGCCGAACCAGACGGATAAAGACGGGAAACTGGTTGTTCTTTATGCTTCCAATGCCGATGAACAGCATTCTTATATCCAGGCTGCGAAAGACAAAGGCTATGAAGTTCTTCTGATGGATTCGCCGATTATCCCTCACGTAATCCAGAAACTGGAAACATCAAAAGACAACATCTCTTTTGCCAGAGTGGATGCCGATCATATCAACAACCTGATTAAAAAGGACGAGCCGGTGATTTCCAAATTGAATGAAACTGAAAAAGAATCCCTGAAGAAAAATGTGGAAGAATCTATCGGTGACGGTAAGTTCACGGTTCAGCTTGAAGACCTGGAGAGCAGCGACGCGCCGTTCACCATTACCCAGCCTGAGTTCATGAGAAGAATGAAAGACATGCAGGCAACCGGCGGCGGAATGTTCGGCATGGGCGGTTTCCCGGAAATGTATAACCTGGTGGTAAACTCCAACAGCGATTTTGCAGGGCAGATCCTGAAAACGGAAGATGCCGAAGAAAAAACAGGCCTTATCAAGCATGCACTGGATCTTGCCAAGCTTTCCCAGAACTTACTGAAAGGAAAAGAGCTTACCGACTTCATCCAGAGAAGTTATAAGCAATTGGAAAAATAAATTACCCCTATTTATAGAAATCCCGGCGGAGCTTTGCTCTGCCGGGATTTCTATATTTCTATTTATCTAAAATCTTTTCAACAGATGAAGTATTCTTCCGGAATGATCCATCATGGCTTAGATGCTTCCCGGAACATTCGAAAAAATCTTTGGAAAGGGAAGCTTTCGAATAACTCTCAAAACCTTTCTCATAAAGGGATTCGGCTTATAGAAATTATCATCTATTTATGATTTAAAAAAGCAGACGGTCAGCAAGAAAAGTGCGGAAAACAGAAGTTTTTTTCACAGCGTATCATTTATATCCAAAACTGAGGCGTCAGGGTATTCCTGCTGAAAAACAGGCCCGGCCATAATTTTTATATGCTGAACTGTAAATAACTCCTTACAATTCTTCCAACGGATTCCAGAACAGGGTTTTAAAATTTTTAATCTTTCCGTTTTCCACCACAATTCCCTCTGCCTCCAGTCTTTTCTGAAATTCCGGAATGGAAAGCGTACCGGAGCTCGAGATTACCCGGTGTGCCGGAACATCTTCCGGACACCCGCCCATGGCTTTTCCGACGTGGCGCGAATGATTCGGAAAACCGACGGCTTTGGCAATCGTACCATAACTGGTCACCCGGCCTTTGGGAATGAGTCTGGTGATTTCCCAGACCTGCTGTTTGAAAATTTCGTTCATCGCTGATTATTGTATTCAAATATAAAAAATTGGAGTTGATTTTTTGTCTAAAAACAGCTTAAAAGTCTTACGCTGATTTTTGCAGATTTCGCAGATGATTGGGATTAGGATTAGCTTAATATAAATCTTTCCAGGCATTTCTGTAATATTATATTTGGATCATCTGTGGGTATAACAAATAAT
>NZ_VTSX01000030.1 GCF_008329705.1 Chryseobacterium sp. SN22
GCGATGGGAATCGATTTTAAAATGAAGGAAAATGTAGGTCCGTGGCTGGATACCCCGATAAGAACCATGGAACAGGTGCAGAACGTTGCAGGTCCGGATGTGAATGATACCTTAGGCTATGTTTTTGCTTAACAGTCTTTTAATAAGAAAAACCGTCTTCATTAATGAAAAAAATGAATTAATGATTGAAACACAAAGTGGGAAGGTATTTCCTTTAATTAAATTAAGCTCTGGGGAAAAACAATTAATAATAATCTTTGGACAGGCCGTATTACAAGGCGAAAATCCTCATATTTATATTGCAGATGAACCCGAACTTTCTTTACATATTGATTGGCAAGAAAAATTAGTGAAAAACTTAAAAAGCATAAATCCAAATTCTCAAATTATTTTTGCGACACATTCTCCAGACATTGTTTCTGATTATTCTGACAAACTTTTTAATATTGAAAAAAGCTTTAAAGATGGAAGGATTTAGACGGACACGTAATGGAATAAGTAACTTATTTCATTTTTACAATGTTGATTACGTTGTGTATTTGGAAGGAGGAAAAAATAGTTTTAGTAAAGACGATATTCTTGAAAGTTCTGATAATTACACTTCTGACAGTGAAGATATATCTTTTTGGTCAAAAATTTTTGATAATAATATAAACGGAAAGAAATTTAAGTATAAATCTATAGGTTCAAAAAAAACTCTCAAAGAAATTGCAGATGATCTAATTTTAGGACAAATTAGAAATATATATATAGCAATGGATAATGAATTTGATGAAATCTTAAATAAAAGATTATTGCATCCTAATATTTTATACACCCACGGCTATAGTTATGAAAATGATATTTGGAATGCTAAAACAGTTATAGACGTGTTAAAGGAAATAACATCTACAAATGTTGATGAAAATTATATCAATAATGGGTTTAATCGTTTTATAAGCGATATAAAACTGGGGGTGTTTTGTGATGCATATTTATTCAAGAAAAATTTATCCTTTTTTGAAAGAAAATCTGGTATTTTATTTTGTATTGACTGTAGCAACCTTGATACTTTTCCAAGTGTAAAAAAAGATGTTATTGAAGATAGAATTTTATTAAAATCATTAAAAGTTAATACTGTTAGAAATTACGCTTATAAAAATAAAATAAATACATTAAAACATTGTTTTGGCCATCTCTTAGCTGACTTTTGTTGCAGAATAATCAATCATTATATAAGGATTAAACACAATTTTAATACAATTACAAAAGATATAATATATAGATTAGCAATAAATAGGTTTTTTAATGAACAATATCCAACTTGTGCATTTGTAGACCATTATAAAAATCAATTCTCAAGTTAAAACTGCCTCCCATAAGAGGCAAGTTTTTTAACTCAAAAACCAATAATAATCAGAATTACCATTGAGACTTTGTTGAATACCTTTAGTAAAATTAAAAGCATTCAAATTTCTATCTAAATATATATCTATATACTGCTATTATTGCCTTACGTATAAGGACAATACAAGTTCTAAATATTCATATTTTATGTATTATTTCTGCAGAAACTCCCATCTTTGTAATAATCTTTAATAATGGTATGATCATCAGCAAATTTGAATAATGGTATCTTCAATTTTTTTACCGTAAGTAATTAAAATATGTGATTTAATATGCAATCCAAAACTTAAAAGTTGTAAACAAATTGTATGCTTTTTAGATAACAAAATCAAACTTTAATAAGGTATTGTAAACTATTGGAAAAACAGCTTTAATAAAACCAGAAAAGCACCTACAAATGTAAGTGCTTTTCAACGTGGTCCCACTTGGGCTCGAACCAAAGACAACCTGATTATAAGTCAGGGACTTTATTCAATCTCGTATCTTCATATTTGGTCCTTTCGGTTTTAAGAGTGACCAACCAGTCGAGATACATCCCTTCCGGCATGCTTCGGTAGCCGATCTTATGTATATGGGCATATTCCTTGTTCATCCGGTCAAATAGTTCTTTTGCTTTCGGATCGCTTAATACAGACTGGATATCCTTTGTGTTATGCATTTTCATTATCTGCTGAAACAATCTTTTGTGGGTTTCTGCCTGCAACAACAGGGCATTCGCCAGATAAGGATCTATCTGTATGGCACGTTCAGCACATTTTATGGGAAAATCGCCACCATTATCCGGATAGCTTTTGTTATAATTGTTTCCAAGATCTGCCAGCAACAAAGCCAGACTTTCTTTATTACTTAAGGCCTTCATAAAAACGCCGTTCTGGATAGCATCCAAATGGATAAATCCCGAAGCCATAAGCCAGGAATCCTGCGGAAATATCCCGCTTGTGAGTTCGGTATTGTACCAGCCTAAAGATTTTATATGGTGCTTGATATAGATATGATTGGGTGCGAGTGCCAGGTTAGCCTCCACGCCCAGTTCTTCAGCCAAAATCTTATAGAGATAAGGCAAAGAATTACAGTTGCCTTTCTGGGTATCCAATAGTTTCGAAACAAAAAGATTAGACGGTTGCCGATGTCCAAAAACATCATCAAAGTCGTAAGTAAACGGTTTATATCTTATCGTATCGTTGTTTACAATAACCGGAGTGGCTTCACACATCACCGAATAAATTGCCGCATACTTATTTACTTTGTTTTCATCCTTTTCAGAATAATTAAGCTTTCTGTTTTTTAGTAAGGTCAAACAGAAATTTCTAAGAAATCTGACTTTACCGTTTAGTTCAACGGTATCTAATTTGCCCTGATAGTACGCATTTTCTACAGCATATACGCCTTCCCTGAAGCTGTACTTCTGTTTATCGTTGAGCATATTGTCAATGGTTTGATAAGCATCAGAATAAAACCGGTTGCTTTGACTTTTGATACCTGTGCAAAAAAGTATAAGTACCAGCACTGTTATTTTAAAATTCATACTTTTTCATTGAAGTTAGTGATGTAACTCATTATGCACATAAAGCTATTTAGGGCAATTCATCTCAAAATGAGCCAATCTATTTTTTTCAGTATCATAAGTATCCGTAATCAGCGGTGTGTAATCCAGCTTTACAACTTCCCCACTTGCCGGTCTTGGAATATTATCTGCGACTTCAACATAATTCAAAGAGTTGTTGGATATGAACAAAGAAAACGGACTGTTAATTAAGGACGTAAATTTTAATTCTTTTCTTTCCGGTACCAGATAGCAAAGGTAATTCCAATAGTCTGCACCACGTGCAGAAGCGCCGGAAGATTGCCCGATGGCTACAACTGCGTCTTTATCACCATTTCTTAGCAAGTAAAAACGTGTATCTGTAGTGTAAGAAACAAAGTCCCTAAAATTATCGGTTGCAGGCTTATTTCCTGATGTATCTAAAAATTGGAAAATTTTTGTAGTATCAACATTGTAATAGTCAGAATTCGCTGACGACTTAATGTTTATTTGTTTATAAACATCCCCAAAACAATATTGATTTTGATAGGTCTTAAAATCGAGCTTATTCGCGGCTTTAAGATCTAGTTCTGTCAATTTATTTTTGTTAGTACAGCCTATTAAGATTATGGCAGTAATAAAGGCCTGTATTGTTATTTTGAAATGTACCATCTTTTTCCTGGGTTTATGTATCTTGAGAAAGTTGTATTGCCAATTGCACTCGTTGATTGAAATTTATATTGTCCGTTCACTTTGTAATTACCTTGATTAAATAAGTCGTGAGAAGGATTTGTAAATAGATATCCTTGTAAATATCTCGCTTTGTGACCTCCACCCGATTTAAAATCAACTCCATCCCAATGGGTTCCTCCATTCGTGAGATCAGTCTTACTATATATTGCATGCGCTATAGCTCTATGAATATTATTACGCTTCGCATCTGCATCAGAACCTGTTTCATTGGAGTAAGAATATTTATAACCGCTTTGCGAACCGTTATCAGTTTTTCTAACTCCATAAACTCCATAAGGAGATTCATCAGAAAGCTGGTCCATTAAGCTATTTCCTTGATTTGCTGCTCTATTTTTCAGAACATTTACAATTCCCCAAGATTCCAAAAAACTGCCTGAACTTTCTGCATATAGAGTCTGGGCCAATAAGTTAAATTCTCTGGATGTTAAATGCAAATTAGCAGATGAATTTTCTTTTTTTTCTAACTTATCAAAATAAGCAGCTCTGTCGCTTTTAAAATCTTTTTTTGCTGTATTAATTTCGTTTGTAGTAGCTACTATAGTTTGGTCTTTTCCATCTTCTATGTGTGTTTTTTTACCTGAAAAAACATCAATAAAATCAGTTTCCGGAGCCATACCTGTAGGATCTGTAAACTTCAGAGGATTAGAAAACACAAAATTATAAGGCGACCAACTTGAAAACTCCTCACTCAAAGGGTCGGGACTCATCCATCTTCCGTGGGTGTCACCGATAGGCTGCGCATCCGGGTCAGATAAGTCGATATCCAATACTTCAATTACTTTTTGCTGCTTTGTATTGTACTTTACCGAACCAATGATCACAATAGAATCTTTATCGTGGAACTCCAGATATTTCCCTCTGCTTAATGTAGCGACTTTCGGATAATAACCGTATTTCGCAAACGGATTTCCGGCTGCAATATTTTTCCTTCTGCGTTCAGCTTCTTTCGGTGTCAGAGAATCCTTTGTTTTCAGAACCTCACTCATATAAGGTCGGCTCCGTTCTTCTTTTGTCAGCTTGACAGGATTAAGCCATTCTTTTTCTATTTTGGGTTTTGTAGTTTTCCTTTTTATCTGTGCCTGCGATAAGGTTGTTACTGCTAAAGCAGTAAAAAATAATAATTTTTTCATTTCATTAGTTTTTAAGTAAGTACTGGAATCAGGTAAACTTTTGGGGCTTCCTTTTTCGGGGTTATTCTCTGTTTTTTTTGTATTTCTTGTTGTTTTCTTTTTTGCGCTTCAACAGCTTTTATCTTTTCTAAAATTTCATCATTTAGTTGCTTATTCTCTGCTTTCTGTATTGATCCGAGCCATTTTTCATATTGCTCCGCCGGCATTTGTGCAAAACCTGAGCGGTCTATAAAATCAAACTGCCCGTTGATATTATCCAGTTGCAGAACCAGATCTTTATAATTGCTAATTTTCTGCAACTCTTCCTTATTATGTGGATTAATACCCAGATGGTCACAGGATTTTTCGAAACGCTGTTGATTGAGATTGGATTCCCAAAGAACAGCATTGATATTATGAGGATTAAGCTCCTGGGCTTTATTTAAAATTTCCCCTACAAATTCGTCGTATCCAAATTTATGGATATATCCGCTTGCCAGATCAACAAAAGTTTGTGACAATAGCTGCCTTTTACTCAGGCTCTGCATATAGAGCTTATTTTGTAAAGCTTCGGATTTTATATAACCATTATTAAGGACAAATGAATTAGCCGTAAACATTCCGTTAGTCAGCTCAATATTCAAAGGTTCTCCATCGTTGTCATTAAAACGTATATAGGAATGATTCGGAGACATTACCAGAGAAGCCCTGGCACCAATTTGTTCAGCTAAAATCAGGTAAAGCAAAGGCATTGAATGACATTGGCCGGTATTGGTCCGCATCAGCTTGGATACAAACATTTTGGAATAATCTTTAGTGCCCCAATAATCATCAAAATCATACTTGACGGCTTTATGCAATACTTTGCCGTTCTGTCTGGTATCCGTTGAAAAGTATTGGAATAAGGTTAAATTCTTTGATGCATTATCATCATCGTCAATGTTCTGCTGCCTGATTTTATTTCGGATAATATCACTTGCTTTCCGGATATAATCCTGATACATGCTTTGAAATTTCTTATCATTATCGTAAAAGGCATTTTCTACGAAAAATGTGGCATCTGCAATAGAGTAATCTTCAGGATTAAGCTTGGACAGGCTCTTAAAAGCAGAATGATATGCTGGTGCTCCTTCTTTATTGGCCAGAGAAGGTAACCGGAAATTCTGTAAAAATTCTTTTTCTTCATTATCCGAAGAAAGTGGCTTTTGCTGCTCTTTACTCATAGCATTGATGCTCTTCTGAGTTTCCTGTATTAAAGTTTGGTTTTGTTTTTTCAGTAATACATTGCCAGGACTAGGAATATGAGCTGCATTCTTAATACTACTGCCGGACATATTCACAAAATGCGGAATATTAACGGCAGCAGATGGTGCACTAGTTTGAGGCGTAGGGAAATTCGGAATTTGTGAAAAGCCTATACTACAAAAGCATAAAAGCAGGCTGAAAAATAATTTTTTTTTCATTTCATTAGTTTTTGTTTTTTGTTGATACAAGTTTAATAAATTTTTCAGAAATATGAAATAGCAATTTAAAAATGTTTTATAAACAATTATTTATGGTTTTAATAAAAGTTTCAGATATAAATACCAACAAACAAAAAAGCACCTACAACAGTAGATGCTTTTTAACGTGGTCCCACTTGGGCTCGAACCAAGGACAACCTGATTATGAGTCAGGGACTCTAACCAACTGAGCTATAGGACCTCAAAAATTTGGTTAAATTTTGTGATTGCAAAAATAGTAAAATTTCTGTTTCTACAAAATTATTTAGGGTTTTTCTTGGCACAATTCTACGAGGACGCCGTTGGTGGATTTGGGATGAAGGAAGACAACGAGTTTATTATCAGCACCTTCTTTGGGTTCTTCGGAGATAAATTCAAAGCCTTCTTTTTTCAGTCTTTGCACTTCGGCCGCGATATCGTCCACCCCAAATGCCAGATGGTGGATGCCCTCCCCTTTCTTGCCGATGAATTTGGAAACGGGGCTGTCTTCCCGGCTCGCTTCCAAAAGTTCGATTTTGCTCTCGCCGGCGGCATAGAAGGAAGTGGTCACGCCTTCCCGCTCCACCGATTCTTTTTTATAGGATTCCTTTCCCAGCAGTTTCGCAAAAAGTTCGTCGGAAACCCCTAAGGATTGTACGGCAATACCGATATGTTCTAATTTCATAAAGAATAAAATAAATTAAGTCGTAATTTTGAAAGAGCCGCCGAATTTCGGGGCAGCAATTCAAACAAAAGTACTAAATTTGCAGAAATTATGGAAAGTAACAGACAAAGAAAAGTAGCCCAGATCATACAGGAAGATTTCGCAGAACTTTTCCGCAAGCAGGCATCAGAAAGCAAGCAGAGCATTCTGGTAACGGTTTCGGATGTAAAGGTAACGCCGGATCTCAGCATTGCCAAGATTTATTTAAGCATCTTCCCGCAGGAGCATCGCAAGGCGGTGATGAAGGAGATTGACGAAAACAAAGCGCAGTACCGGAATTTCATCGGCCAGAAAATGGCGAAGCAGGTGCGTGTGATCCCGAATCTCAATTTTTACCTGGATACAACGCTGGACGATGTTGAAAAGCTGGAGCGCGAACTGAGAGGCGAAGGCGATAATCCGATTCTTTAAACCTTGAAAAACATTGCTTTTTATATTGCTTCCCGTTACCTTTTGTCAAAAAAAGGGAGCACGGCCGTGACCTTTATTACCTGGTTGGCGGTGGGTGCGATGACGGTAGCCGTAACGGCAATGTTTGTCATCATCTCCGTTTTTTCGGGGCTGGAAGATCTCAACAAAGACCTGATCTCCAACCTCCACGCCGACCTTACCATCAAAAGCACTTCCGGGAAAACCCTGAAAGACCTGGACCGGATCACCTCCGTTCTGAAAAACAACAAGGAGATCAGCCATTTTTCGAGGGTGATCGAAGAAAAAGTCTACATCAGCTTCAACGGCAAAGGCGACATTGCCTACCTGCGGGGTGTTGATTCGGCCTATACCAAAGTGAATCCCATCGATAAAGAAGTGTTCTTCGGTGTTTATCCAGGATTCAAGTACTCCAATGAAGTCCTGATGGAAAATTCGCTGGACATCCGGCTGTCCGTGCCGGTAGCCACGGAGAACGGCTATGCGACGGTATTCATGCCGAAGCCGGGAACCGGGATCATCAATAAGGAAGAAGACATCTACAATAAAAAAGACATTCTGGTTACCGGACTTTTCCCCGGAAAAGACCAACTGGACAACTATATTATTGCCCCGATCGAACTCACAGAGGAACTGCTCAGCCTGCCGAAACATTCGGCTTACCAGATCGTGATCAAGCTTAAAAATCCTGAAAATGCCGATGCCGTAAAGCAGCAGCTTACCACTTCTCTCGGCGGCAGCCTCAAAGGTGAAAAAATACCTGCCGGAAAACAGCTTGAAATCAAGACCAAGCAGGAGGAAAACGCCGCGTTCTGGAAAATGATCAACACCGAAAAGCTGTTCATTTATTTAATTTTCGCCCTGGTTATTTTCATTACGACTTTTAATCTGGCCGGAGCCATCATTATCCTTCAGCTGGATAAAAAGGAACAGGCAAAATCTTTGGTTTCCTTAGGATTTCCGTTAAGCCATCTGCGCCAGGTCTATTTCTATACCGGGATCCTGATCGTGGTATTGGGAATCATCTCCGGTTTAATCCTGGGCACCGGCCTCTGCTATTTCCAGCAGTACACGGAATTCTTCAAGGCGAATGAAAGCCTTCCTTTCCCGGTAAAAATCGTCGGCAAAAACTACCTGATCGTAGCCCTTACCGCTTCCCTTTTCGGGTTTGGCATTTCCTGGGTATTCTCAAAGATCAGCAAAGACTATATTACTAAAAATTAACATCTTCCGTCTTCATTTTTTTGTACCTTTACGGCCCCAATTTTTAAAAATGAAACGACATTTATTCCCTTTTTTACTGGTTTTTGCATTCGCCAGTGCGTTTGCACAGATTCCAACCGGTTATTATGACGGCACAACGGGCCTTACCGGAGCAGCTTTAAAAAGCAAGCTTAAACAGATCATCACCAACGGACACGTAGACCACGGTTACAGCGGGCTTTGGAGCGGATACCAGACTACAGACCGAGACAACATTTCCATGCCGGGCTATGAAAACGACAACACGATCCTGGATATTTATTCCGAAAATCCAAACGGTACAGACCCTTACAACTTTACCTATGGCAGTACCCAGTGCGGTGGGTCAGGCTACAGCAACGAAGGAGATTGCTACAACAGGGAGCATGTAGTACCACAAAGCTTGTTCAATGAAGGTTTCCCTATGAAATCGGATATCCATTTCATCCGTGCTACGGACGGAAAAGTAAACGGGATGAGATCAAACTATCCTTTCGGGAAAGTAGGGCCCGCCTCTTTTACTTCCCAGAACGGATCCAAATTAGGAACTTCCGTTTCTCCGGGATACTCGGGGACGGTTTTCGAGCCGATCGACGCATTCAAAGGTGACGTCGCCCGGATGATCCTGTATTTCGTAACAAGATATGAAACTCAGCTTTCCGGCTTTAGTTCGGGGAATATGCTGGGTGGTTCGGCTTTTCCGGGGTTACAGGACTGGGAACTGAACCAGCTGCTGGCATGGCATGCGGCAGATCCCGTTTCAGCGACTGAAATTGCCAGAAACAATGCATCTTACAATTATCAGGGAAACAGAAACCCTTATATCGATCACCCTGAATATGTGGCCCAGATCTGGGGAACACCGGTTGCCGATACCCAGGCACCGACCGCTCCTTCTAATTTAATTACCAGCAACCCTTCTTCCAATTCCATCTCGTTGAGCTGGACAGCTGCTACCGATAACGTGGGAGTGGCGGGGTATGACATTTATAAAGACGGAACTTTCTATGCGACTGTTACAGGAACCACGGCTACCGTTTCCGGCCTGAACCCATCCACGACCTATAACTTCTACATCATTGCAAAAGATGCGGCAGGAAATGCTTCTGCAGCCAGCAACACCGCTCCGGGAACCACCCTTGCCGGCGGACAGCCGGGAGGAAACTGCGGAACGGAAGACTTTGAGAACATTCCGGCCAACGCCACAAATTATACGACCCGGACATGGACCAACAACAATATTACCTGGACGGCGACGGATGCCAGAACGGATCAGACGATCACCGGCAAGGCCATTACTATCAAAAACGGAAGCTTAACGAGCTCTACGGTTTCCGGAGGGGTCGGTTCTTTAACGGTTACGACGAGGCTTCCCTTCTCTTCCGATACGGCAGGAACCCTGACGTTACAGATCAACGGAAACAATGCAGGGACGATTCCTTTCAGCAGTTCAGCCACAACGACAACGATCAGCAACATCAATGTTCCTAACAATGCCGTTATTAAGATCATCAATCAAAATGACAAACGGATTGCTATTGATGATCTGAGCTGGACGTGCTACAGTGCATTGGGAACTGCGGAGATTTCGAAAGACAAACCGTCTTTCAGCATCTACCCTAACCCGGTAAAAAACAATGAGCTGTTTGTAAAAGGAGAAAACCTGAGCCGGATTTCAAAAGCACAGATCTATGATTTCTCAGGAAAACTGATCGAAACCATTGAGCATCCTTTCAAACATTCCAATAAAATCGATCTTAAAGGCCTGGTAAAAGGAAATTACATCCTGAAAACCGATGCTTTTGCTGCGAAATTCATCGTAGACTAAGATTTAAGAAATATTTCATCCTGAAGACCGGTTTTATCCGGTCTTTTTTTTATTTTTAGGGTATGGATTCCAATAAAAAATTAGGGCTGATCGGGAAAAACATTTCCTATTCCTTTTCCAAGAAGTATTTTGAAGATAAATTCCAGAAGCTGATGCTGAAAGGCTATTCCTACAGCATTTTCGATCTCCCGGAAGTCCATGAGGTAGAAACCCTTCTGGCCAGCCCGGAATTGTTGGGATTCAATGTTACGATTCCCTACAAGGAAAAAATCATCGACTACCTGGATGAGCTGAGCAATGAAGCACAGAAAATCGGTGCCGTCAACTGTGTCCGGATTGAAAACGGCAAAAAAACGGGCTATAATACCGATGCCTTCGGGTTTGAAAAGACGCTGATGCTCCATAAAAAGCCGCATCAACGTTCCGCGCTTATCTTAGGGAACGGCGGAGCAGCCAAAGCCGTGAAATATGTGCTGGATAAACAGGGAATCCCTTCCCTTACCGTTTCGCGGACGACGGAAATCAATTATGAAAACCTTGATCAGGAAACAGTGGCCCAGCATCAGATTATTGTACAGTGCACCCCGGTCGGGACCTTCCCCAACGTGGAAGACTGCCTGGATTTTCCTTTCGACGGCCTTACCGGAGACCACCTGATCATCGATTTAATTTACAACCCGAATTATACGAAATTCATCATCAACGCTTCCGAAAAAGGAGCCAAAACCGTGAACGGCTATTATATGCTCGAACAACAGGCAGAAAAAGCCTGGGAAATTTGGAATTTTCAAAAAAAATAACTTAACTTAGTATTGTATTTGGCTTTTTAGCCATATATTTAGAGGATATTATAATGCCACTCACATAAACGATTTGCTATGATTACAGAAAACAATCTTTCTGAGAACGAGGAAAACAAGAACGATCAGGAAATCCCTCAGGAAAAAACATCAGAACATGTTGCATCCCAGGATGAAAACACCCCGCATGAAGAGCCGGAACATGAAGAAGAGCACGAAGAGGTAGAACTCTCCCTGGCTGATGCGCTGAAAGAAATGGAAAAAATCATCAATGCACCGAATGCCGGTGAAGATTTCAAAAAATTCAATCAGCTGAAAGAAAAAGCAAGTCATTACATCCATGATGAAGTGGAAGACAAAAAGCACGAGTATACCGATGCCGGAAATGCACCGGAAACCTTCAGCTACGAGCATCCTTCCCAGGCAAGGTTTTCCGCTCTGGTAAATATTTTCAGGGAAAAACATGATGATTTCCAGAAAGGCCAGGAGGAAGAGCAGAAGAAAAACCTCGACCACCGCCAGAGCATCATCGAAAGGCTGAAAAACCTGTACACCAATTCCGAGCCGGGAACCAACCTTTTCAAATCCATCCGTGAGATCAAGGAAGACTGGTCCAACGCCGGGCAGGTGGCAAAATCCGAATTCAGGATCCTGAACAACAACTATTTCCATCACCTGAACCAGTTTTATCAGATGCTGGATCTGAATAAAGAATTCCTGGAGCAGGAATACAGCCATAACCTGGAAAAAAGGCAGCACATCATCGAGCGTGCCCGCCAGCTGGAGCATGAGCCGGTGATCCAGAAAGCACTGAACGAACTCCAATACCTTCACAAGCTCTGGAAAGAAGAAGCGGAGCCGGTAGCGGAAGAATTCCGTGAAAAGACATGGGAAGAATTCAAGGAAATCTCCAATAAGATCCACGAAAGGAAATCCGAGCTTTCGGCAGCCATCGAAACCGAACAGGCCGGTAATCTTGAAAAGAAAAACCAGATTATCGCCGACATCAAAAAGCTGTCTGAGCCGGCGGAAAACCCGAACCACAATTACTGGCAGAACGCTATCCGGAAAGTGGAAGACCTCCGTACCGAATTCCTGAAAACCGGAAGTGTGCCGAGAAAGCTCTCCAACCAGAACTGGAATGATTTCAAAACAACGCTCAGAAATTTCAACACGACAAAAAACACCTATTATAAATCGTTAAAGGGTTCCCAGCAGGCTAACCTGGAAGAAAAATTAAAACTGATCCAGACTGCCAAAGACAACCAGAACAACGAAGAATGGGATATCGCCGTTCCTTTATTTAAAAAGCTCCAGGAAGACTGGAAAAAGATCGGCCACGTTCCCAAGAGCATGACCAACAAAATCTGGGATGAATTCCGTGACGCCTGCAATGCATTCTTCAACAATTACCGCGAGAAAAGCAATGCCTCTACCGACAACTGGAAAGAAAATTACAAGCAGAAGAAAGCGATTCTTGAAGATCTGAAAACCGTCAGCAATGAAGAAGGCAGCATCGAAAGGATTGAAGCCATCAAAACGGCCTGGAACAACATCGGGAAAGTGCCGAGGGATAAAATCTCCATTAACACCGAATTCAACAAAACGCTGAGGGAAAAGCTGAAGCTTAACAAGATCAATGAATTCGAGCTGAAAGAAGAAGGGCTTTCTGAAAACCAGCTGACCGATAAAGCCAGAAAGATGAAGAGCCAGATCTCCGATCTTGAAGCGGAAATCGTAAAACTGGAAAACAACCTGGCATTCTTCAAGAATCCATCCCGAGAAAACCCGCTGCTGAAAGATACCTACGATTCGATCGACGAGAAAAAAGCGCATCTGGAAAGCCTGAAACAAAATCTCCACAATATTATTGCCGGAGAATAAAAAATAATCTTAAATCTTAAAAGCGGAGCAAACCATTTGACTTCGCTTTTTTCATGGACTATGCAGGACGAATTGTATATTAAAAGAGGAATTGAGCTGGCTAAGAAAGCCCTGGGCCACACCTACCCCAACCCTTTGGTAGGAAGCGTGATCGTACACAACGGTAAAATTATCGGGGAAGGCTATCACCATAAAGCCGGGCAAAACCACGCGGAAATCAATGCCATCGAATCAGTGCAGGACAAATCCCTGATTCCCGAATCGACGATTTATGTAACGCTGGAACCTTGTGCGCATTATGGGAAAACGCCGCCGTGTGCTTTAAAAATAAAAGAACTCGGCTTCAGGAAAGTCGTGGTCGGAGCCATGGATTCCCACGACAAGGTCAACGGAAAAGGAAAAAAAATCATTCAGGACGCCGGCATCGAAGTAGTGTCGGGAATTTTAGAGAAAGAATGCATTGAATTAAATAAAAGGTTTTTTACCTATCATGAAAAAAAACGGCCTTACATCATCCTGAAATGGGCACAGTCAGCTGACGGTTTCCTGGATAAGGATTTCCAGCCGACGGCCATCTCGAATCCTATAGTCAATCAGTTTGTACATCAGCTGAGAGCCGACGAACACGCCATCCTGGTAGGAAGCCAGACCGCGCTTAATGACAATCCTTCCCTTACGGTAAGAAATGTGGAAGGCGTCAATCCGGTGAGGATACTGATTGATTTTAACCTGAAAGTTCCTGCAGATTTCAGCATCTTTAATCAGGAGGCGAAAACCATCGTGATCAATTCCGTGAAGGAAGAAATCCGGGGGCATATTCATTTTATTAAAATTAAAAAAGAAAATTTCCTGCAGGAACTGATGGAGGCCTTATATAAAGAGCAGATCCAGTCGGTGATTATCGAGGGCGGAAGGTTTACTTTGCAGCAGTTTATTAACGGGAATCTTTGGGATGAGGCTATCATTATTAAAAATGAAAACCTGAAGCTTGAAAACGGAACCAAAGCACCGGAATTTACCGGTAGGAAACCGTTACGGACTGAGGATTTCAGAGATAATATTATAGAATTTTATCACCAGTAAACCCCAAAGTTTTCACTTTCAAAACGTACCTCAATCGCACGTTTATCCCGATAAGTCAGTCCGGAAACGGAATGATAGAATATGTTTTAGCTAACCAATACAGAAGAGAACCTGAACAGCACTCTTTTTGTTGTCCTGATTTTCAGTCTTCCCTTAAAAATTTTACCTTTGAAGAATAATCCTGAAATACAAGGCAGAATCATTTTTCCCAATTCCTATGTTCAATTTCAAAACGATAGAATCCCCGGTCGAAAATATTTTATTAAAAGAAAAAGGAAGCAAGTTCATTGGGTTTGCTTTTCCGGTAAATAATGAGGAAGAACTTAAAGCCGCTTTGGAAAAGATCCGCTCCGAACATCCGAAAGCAACGCATCATTGTTATGCTTTCAGAATGGGGCTGAATGGGGAAAACTACCGCGCCAATGACGACGGCGAACCTTCAGGAAGTGCCGGACTGCCGATCTACAACCAGCTCCTTGCCAACGAAATCACCAATGTCCTGGTGATATCCGTCCGCTATTACGGCGGGACAAAACTCGGCGTTTCCGGTCTGGTAAAGGCTTACAAGGAATCCGCAAAAATAACGCTTGAAGAAGCCCGTATCATTACCAGAGAACTGGAAACCACAGTGGAGATTGAGTTTAATTTTAATCAGCAGAACCTTATTTTCACGCTGCTTTCAAAATATGACGCGAAAGTTTTACAGTTTGATGCCGATGAGAAATGCATCGTCACCGCCTCTTTAAAACTTTCCCAAAAAGAAAGCATCTCGGAAAAGCTTTCCGAGATGCAGTATGTTTCATTTGATTTTTCAGATTAATCCCTTCTTCCGCCCATCAGCAGGGAAGCGAAATACATCAGCTGAACCAGCGAGCCTATGGCTGCCACCACATAGGTTCTGGCCGCCCATTTCAGGCTGTCCTTTACGCCTACATACTCTTCTGTCGTTACCGTTCCGGTATCTCTCAGCCACTTCATCGCCCGGTTGCTTGCATCATATTCCACCGGAAGCGTAACGAAAGCAAAAAGCGTTGTCAGGGCAAACATAATAACCCCGATGGTTAAGATCAGTTTATTTCCGCTCATGGCCATCACGATGATGCCTCCCATGATCACGAACTGCATCAGATTCGAGCTGATGCTCACTACCGGTACAAGCTTGGAACGGAGCTGCAACATGGAATAGCCTACTTTATGCTGAACGGCATGCCCGCATTCATGGGCTGCAACTGCTGCTGACGCCGCATTTCGCTGCATATAAACTGCTTCGGAAAGATTTACCGTTTTATCTTCAGGATTATAATGATCAGTCAGCTGTCCCGGAACCGACATTACCTGAACGTCATTGATTCCGTTGTCCCTCAACATTTTTTCCGCCACCTCCTTGCCGGACATCCCGTTCCGGAGATGCACCTTGGAGTAATGTTCAAATTTTGATTTCAAACGCCATGAGACAAACCAGCTCACCGCCATTGAAATAATTATAATTAAATAATAACCGCCCATCTAATAACTTTATAATATATTTTTTCAACCCAGATGATGTAAAAACTGTGCCAAAGTTTTATATTAATTTATTTATATTTGTTCCATAATTCTCCTAGAAAATCATGTCAGAAATTTCAGTTATTGAAGTAAAAAGTGCTGATCAGCTCAAACAGTTTGTAAGATTTCCGATGGATCTGTATAAAAACAATCCGTATTATGTCCCTTCCTTTGTGAATGAAGAAATCAACATCTGGAATCCGGCGGAAAATCCGGCACTGGAATATTCGGAGGCCCGGCAGTTTTTAGCCTATAAAGACGGTCAGCCTGCCGGCAGGATTGCAGTGATGATCAACCACAAGGAAGAACGTGAACTAGGGATCAGAAAAGTGCGTTTCGGGTGGATTGATTTTATTGATGACGAAAATGTCTCCCGGGCGCTGATTCAGAAAGCCATCGATTACGCCAGGGAAAAGAACATCGCGAAAATTGAAGGACCGATGGGTTTTACCAATCTCGATAAAGCCGGGATGCTGACGATGGGCTTTGACAAGCTGGCCACCATGATCGGCATTTACAATCATGCTTATTACCCGCAACATCTGGAAAAACTGGGCCTGACGAAAGAAAAGGAATGGGTGGAATTTGAGCTGGAGTTCCCGAAAGTACTGCCGGACAAAATCCACAAGTTCAACGAACTGATTTCCCAAAAATATAAACTGAAGGTTCTGGAATTCAAATCGAAAGAAGAAATCATTGAATATGTGGATCCGATGTTCGACCTTCTGGACGAAACATACAAACATCTATCGACTTACACTCCCATCTCAGACGAGCAGCGTAAAACCTATAAGGAGAAATATTTTAAACTGATCGACAAAGATTATATCGTCTGTGTGGCCGACGATACCGACCAACTGGTTGCGTTTGCCATCACCATGCCTTCGTATTCCAGGGCGTTGCAGAAATCCAAAGGAAAACTGCTGCCTTTCGGATGGTGGCATTTCCTGAGAGCCGGAAAGAAAAACGACCGCGCCAACTTTTACCTGATCGGCATCCATCCGGATTACCAGAGAAGGGGCGTCACTTCCATCATCTTTAAGGAAATCTGGAAGCTCTTCCGTAAAAAAGGAGTAAAATACCTGGAGACCAACCCTGAACTGGAAGAAAACAAAAGCGTCCAGCTTTTATGGCAGGATTATGGCCCGGTGAACCATAAAAGAAGGAGAACGTACGCGATGGAGATAAGTAATAGTTAAATTGATGAATTCCTATTTTTTGGTACCGGACACTCTAAAACCTTCATATCTTCATACCCTAACATTCTAAAACACAATAAAAAAAACAACACATGAAACCACAGCTTATCATTTTCGGTGTTTTAGTGGCCGGATATATTTCGTACAATCTTTTTTTCCGGATTGCTGACGAACGTACCAATACCGTTGTTAATATCTTATTTGCAAGCGTTATCTTCGCTTATATCGCTTTTATGGCCTTCTCGCTTCTTAAAAAGATGAAGAAATAGCTGATTTCCGCTTTAAAAATCACCATTCTATGAATAAATTCCTATTTTTACGGAAATCTATTCCATGAACAAACTATTGAAGAGCCTTTCACTTGTAATTTTACTTTTTTCAATTCAGACCACTGCTCAGGATTTTTTCGTTAATACCATTGATTTCGGACCCGGAATTCCGCCTTCCGATAATGTATACAGAATGAATGTTCTAAACGCTTCTGAAACTGTGGAGAGTTTCTGTCTTCCAACCGGGGTAATAGATGCAGGATATACGGACATTGCCGTCGATAAGCTCAGCAATTTCTATTATGTAACCAGTACGGGACTCCTCTACCGGTATAATAAGCAGGAAGGTGCCTGCGAGTTTCTCGGGGATTTTTCTACCGGTGATATCAACTCACTTGTGGCAGACTCGGAAAATAATTTATACGCCATCGGAACCGAAGGAATTTTATATAAATATGATGTCATTGCGGCCGCATTTTCCGTTATGGGCAATGTTCAGGGAGTTACCGCGGGAGGAGACCTTTTCTTTTATGAAAGCAGATTGTTTCTCACAATCACCACAGGAATACTCGAGATCAATATGACAGATCCTTCCCAAAGCTGTCCGTTCATAAATACCGGTTCGCAGTATCCCAGTCTGTACGCAGCTTTTTCCATTAACTACGGAACGTATTCCAAAGCGTACATCACCAGCCTGGCCGGACAAAATTCATTGCTTTACGAGGTAGATATGGTCAATAAGCAGATCGGAGATCCCATCAGAATGTACAACCACCGGATTTACGGGGCTGCTACAGCATACAGCCTGACTTCCGGGAATGCGAGCTGTTCCCCTGTTTTAAGCACCGTCGAAACCGTGAGCAACCACCGGTACTTCGATGTAATCAATCCATCCGGCAGTGCCATTGCTATTAAAACCGATATCGGTATTCATGAGGTAACGTCTATCCGTCTTTATGATCTTACGGGAAGAATGATCAGGGATTTCCCAGGTCAGAATCATTTGCAGTATCTCGACATCAGCGGTGTCTTTCCCGGAAATTATTTATTGACACTGACTACAAAAAAAGGAGAAATCTACACTAAAAAAATAATTGTCAAAAGCTAATTTTTATTGATTCTAAATTACCGGTTTGACGGATTTTAATTCCACTTTTAACCTCATAAATTTCATGCTTTCTTGTTTATTCGCTAAATTTGCAAATTGAGATAATAATGCAAAAATGAATTTACCTGAAAGTTATATTCCAATCCTTTTACAGGCGGGCGTTGCGATAGGTTTCGTAGCGATTTCCCTGCTTGGAGCACATTTTTTAGGCCCGAAACAGAAAAAAGGAGATTCTGTGAAAAACCAGAGCTGGGAATGTGGAGTCCCGGTAGAAGGAAATGCAAGAACGCCGTTTTCCATCAAATACTTTTTAACTGCGGTACTGTTCGTATTATTCGATATTGAAATCGTATTTTTTTATCCGTATGCCGTTAACTTCAGAGAGTTCGGTATGGAAGGCTTCCTGGCGGTACTTACCTTTGTCGCAATCTTCTTCATGGCATTTTTCTATGTCTGGAAAAGAGGCGCGTTGGATTGGGATAAGTAAAGGAATAGAAATTTTAAATGACTGTTTTAGATAAGACAACTGAGGTTTGAAACTAACATTAACACTCATTTGTAATCTAAATTAAAATCTTAAATCAATCAAATGTCAGATAACAAACCAGTAATAAGAACAGATGCACCGGCTCCGGAAGGATTTGAAGGAGAAGGGTTTTTCGCAACGAAACTGAGCAGTGTCATCGGAATGGCCAGAAAATTTTCTCTATGGCCGCTGCCCTTTGCCACTTCTTGCTGTGGTATCGAGTTTATGGCTACCCTGAACCCGACGTATGACGCATCAAGATTCGGGATGGAAAGAAACTCTTTCTCCCCGAGACAGGCAGATTTACTGATGGTCTGCGGAACCATATCCAAAAAATTAGGGCCGGTCCTGAAAGAAGTATACACCCAGATGGCTGAGCCGAAATGGGTAGTTGCCGTAGGTGCCTGTGCATGCAGCGGTGGTATTTTTGACACGTATTCCGTATTGCAGGGAATCGATAAAATAATTCCGGTAGACGTTTACGTTCCGGGATGCCCTCCGAGACCTGAGCAGATCATCGAAGGAGTAATGCAGGTTCAGGCCCTTGCGGAAAGCGAAAGCATCAGAAGAAGAGATACGCCTGAATACCAGAAATTATTAGATTCTTACAACATTAGCAACTAACGGAAAATGACCAACGAATTTGTATTAGAAGCCATCACCAGAGAATTTCCGGAATCCGTTATTGCAAGCTCGGAACCGTACGGGATGCTGACCGTTGAGGTAAAAAAAGACGATATTAAAAAAATCATCCATTACCTGAAGGATTCCTCTCTGGAAATCAATTTCCTCACGGATGTATGCGGAATCCATTACCCGGAATTTCCGGACAAGGAAATCGGAGTGGTATACCACCTGCAGAATATGATGGCCAACTTCAGGCTGCGCCTGAAAATCTTTATGACCAGAGAAAACATTGAAGTGGATTCTCTGGTAGATCTGTATGCAGGCGCCAACTGGATGGAACGGGAAACCTATGATTTCTTCGGAATTAAATTCAAGGGACATCCGGATCTCAGACCAATCCTGAATATGGAAGACCTGGGCTACCACCCGATGCTGAAGGAATATCGTCTGGAAGACGGCACCAGGACCGATAAGAACGATGATATGTTCGGAAGATAAAAATATAAATGATTAATGATGATTGATCAATAATCAATTATCACTTATCGATTATCAATTATATATTATGAAAGATAACTCATTATCTAATATACTCAACCAATACGAAAGTAAGGAACAGATTGACGGACAACTGTATACCCTCAATCTAGGACCTACCCACCCTGCTACCCACGGGATCTTCCAGAATATCTTGACGATGGACGGAGAAAGGATTCTTCACGCGGAACAGACAGTGGGCTATATCCACCGGGCATTTGAGAAAATTTCCGAAAGAAGGAACTATTCCCAGATTACCACCCTTACCGACCGTATGAATTACTGTTCTGCGCCGATCAATAACTTGGGCTGGCACATGACGGTTGAAAAACTGATCGGGGTAGAAGTTCCGAAGCGTGTAGATTATATGCGTGTTATTTTAATGGAGCTGGCCAGGATCGGTGACCACCTGATCTGTAACGGGGTAACCGGGATGGACTCAGGAGCTATTACGGGACTTACCTATATGTTCATCGAAAGAGAACGTATTTATGATATGTACGAGCAGATCTGCGGAGCAAGGATGACCACCAATATGGGAAGAATCGGCGGTTTTGAAAGAGATTTCACCCCGAAATTCCATGAGTTGCTTAAGGATTTCCTTAAAACCTTCCCGCCAAGATTCAAGGAATTCTGTACTTTACTGGAAAGAAACAGGATTTTCATGGACCGGACCATCGGAGCTGGAGGCATTTCTGCCGAAAGAGCCTTAAGCTATGGTTTTACAGGTCCGAACCTTCGTGCGACCGGCGTTGATTATGACGTAAGAGTAGCGCAGCCTTATTCTTCTTACCAGGATTTCGATTTCATTATCCCTGTGGGAACCTCAGGAGATACTTACGACCGTTTCATGGTCCGTCAGCAGGAAATCTGGGAATCGATCAAAATCATTAAGCAAGCTTACGAAAACCTTCCTGAAGGTCCGTTCCATGCGGATGTTCCGGATTTCTACCTTCCTGAAAAGGCAGATGTTTACAAGAAGATGGAAGCATTAATCTACCACTTCAAAATCGTAATGGGCGAAACGGATGTTCCGAAAGGAGAAGTTTACCATGCCGTAGAAGGAGGAAACGGGGAATTAGGATTCTATTTGGTAAGTGACGGTGGAAGAAGCCCTTACCGACTGCACTTCAGAAGGCCTTGTTTCATCTATTACCAGGCTTATCCGGAGATGATTACAGGTTCTGTGATTTCCGACGCGATCGTTACCATGTGTAGTATGAACATTATTGCGGGAGAATTAGACGCATAAAACGGTAAAAAGTATAAGGTGGTAAGGTACCATGTACTTGGAAAATATAAACAGATAATAATACTTTGTACTTTGTACAATGTACATTTTACAACAAAATAAAATGAGCGAAACAATAGCTTTTAAACCGGAAAGTTTAGCACAGGTGCACAAGATGATGGCAAGATATCCTGAGGGAAGACAGAAGTCTGCCCTTATCCCTGTACTTCATCTTGCACAGAAAGAATTCGGAGGATGGTTGGATGTTCCCGTAATGGATTATGTTGCGGAATTGCTGAGCATCAAGCCTATCGAAGTATATGAAGTGGCTACTTTCTACACCATGTTCAATATGAAGCCGGTTGGTAAATATGTGCTGGAAGTATGCAGAACGGGGCCTTGTATGGTTTCGGGAAGCGAAAAGATCCTGAACCATATCAGGACCAAACTGAACATCAGGGACGGAGAAACTACGGAAGACGGAATGTTTACCTTAAAGCCTGCAGAATGCCTTGGTGCCTGCGGATATGCTCCGATGATGCAGCTGGGAAAATTCTTTCATGAAAATTTAACGATCGAAAAAGTAGACGAAATCCTGGATCTTTGCAGAGAAGGGCAGGTTGCTTTGGACTAATTGAATTTTAAATATCAAATAAATAAGAAGCGTACCACCGGAGCCAGAAGCTATCGGCCATTCGCTAAAAGCATATAGAAATGAGTAAAAAACTTTTACTTAAAGACGCACATATCGAAGGCATCCGCTACTTTGAAACTTACCGCAAACAGGGAGGTTACACAGCCGCTGAAAAAGCCTTGAAAATGACACCGGACGAAGTTCTGGAAGAAGTGAAAGCTTCGGGACTTCGCGGACGTGGAGGAGCCGGATTCCCTACCGGAATGAAATGGAGCTTTCTGGCAAAACCGGAAGGCGTTCCGAGACACCTTGTGGTAAATGCCGACGAATCGGAGCCCGGGACTTTCAAAGACCGGTACCTGATGGAATTCCTTCCTCACTTACTGATCGAAGGGATGCTGATTTCATCTTACTGTTTAGGTTCCAACACTTCATACATCTACATCCGTGGAGAATATTCATGGATTCCCGATATTCTGGAAGAAGCAATTGAAGAAGCCAAAGCAGCCGGATTTTTAGGTAAAAATATATTGGGAACAGGTTTCGATCTTGAAATCTATGTTCAGAGAGGTGCCGGCGCCTACATCTGTGGTGAAGAAACGGCATTGCTCGAATCCCTTGAAGGAAAAAGAGGAAACCCGAGACTGAAACCGCCGTTCCCGGCCGTGAAAGGACTTTGGGAAAGACCTACCGTAGTCAACAACGTGGAATCGATCGCAGCGATCGTTCCGATCATCGATATTACCGGAGCGGAATATGCCAAAATCGGCGTAGGAAGATCTACCGGAACCAAACTGATTTCAGCCTGCGGAAACATCAACAAGCCGGGCGTTTATGAAATCGACATGACGATTACCGTTGAAGAATTCATTTACTCCGACGAATACTGCGGCGGAATCAAGGACGGAAAAAGACTGAAAGCCTGTATTCCGGGCGGAAGCTCCGTTCCGATCGTTCCTGCCAATTTATTACTGAAAACCGTAAACGGAGAACCGCGGTACATGAACTATGAATCTTTGGCTGACGGTGGTTTTGCTACCGGAACCATGATGGGTTCAGGAGGTTTTATCGTGCTGGATGAAGACCAGTGCGTGGTAGAGCATACCATGACCCTGGCAAGATTCTACAACCACGAAAGCTGCGGACAGTGTACGCCCTGCCGTGAAGGTACGGGATGGATGTATAAGATTTTAAAGAAAATCGAAAAAGGAGAAGGGAAAATGGAAGACATCGATCTGCTTTGGGACATCCAGAGAAAGATCGAAGGAAATACGATCTGCCCGTTGGGTGATGCTGCGGCATGGCCGGTAGCAGCAGCAATCCGTCATTTCAGAGACGAATTTGAATGGCACGTGAAAAACCCTGAATTGTGTAAAACACAGAATTACGGACTGGCTCATTATGCAGATCCAATTCCTGTCGTTGAGAAGAATGCTTAGGATGAAAAATTTAATGCTGGCAGGGTTAATGATGTCGGGTTTTGTCTTTGGACAGGTGCAGAAGGACACATTACGGGAGAGACTCCTGGATTATCAGGAAATGAATGTGAAAAAGGAAAAGCCAATGCCTTTGACTAAAAAAGGTCAGGTCTTCGCTTTCTTCGGATGGAACAGAGGCGCTTTCAGCAACTCGGATATTCACTTCACCGGAAACGGTTATGATTTTCAACTCAACAATGTATCGGCGAGAGACAGACCTACGAAACTTGGAATTGTATATATTGATCCGTCATGGTTTACCGTAGTTCAGTATAATTTCAGGGCAGGTTATTTTATTAAAGATAATTTAGCTTTGGTTTTAGGAATCGATCACATGAAATATGTAATGAACCAAAACCAGACCGTTGATTTTTCAGGAACAATTTCCGACCCGAAATATGCATCAATGGTTCAGAACGGACAGGTGAATTTATCAGATGAGCAGTTCCTTACCTTTGAACATACAGATGGTCTCAATTATGAAAATTTAGGCCTTGAAAAATATAAAAATCTTGTTCACAAGAAAAATGTAGACCTGGTATGGTCTTACGGAGCCGGTCTCGGTTTCATGTTTCCGAAAAGTAATGTGAAGCTTTTTGGCAATGAAAGAAGTGACCGCTTCCATGTAGCCGGTTTGGGAACTGATCTGAGATCGAGCTTAAACCTGGTTTTCTGGAACCACTGGATGATCAGGGCAGAAGCCAAAGCCGGATACATCAACATGTGGGACATTAAAACCACGTTGAACAACAGACCGGATAAAGCCCGTCAGGATTTTGTTTTCGGACAGGTGCTGGCAGGAATCGGATATACATTCAATACAAAAAAGTATAATTAAACAGAGCTTAATGGCTAAGGCATAAGCGAAAAGCATAGAATATGAGCGAAGAGGTTAAAAAATTTAAAATAACTATAGACGGACAGACTGCCGAAGTTTTGCCCGGAACTTCTATCCTGGAAGCCGCAAGACAGATCGGTGGAAAATCGGTACCTCCGGCAATGTGCTACTACAGCAAATTGGAAACCAGCGGAGGAAGATGCAGAACCTGCCTGGTGGAAGTTTCCAAAGGGTCTGAAGCAGATCCGCGTCCTATGCCGAAATTGGTGGCCAGCTGCAGAACCAATGTGATGGACGGTATGGAAGTAAAAAACCTTACTTCTGAAAAAGCACAGGAAGGCCGTAAAGCCGTAACCGAGTTTTTATTGCTGAACCACCCGTTGGACTGCCCAATCTGTGATCAGGCCGGTGAATGCCATCTTCAGGATCTTGGTTATGAATACGGTAACGAAAACACCAGAACGGAATTCGAAAGAAATACCTACGATGCGGATGACTTAGGTCCTCACATCAAACTGAATATGAACCGTTGCATCCTGTGTGCAAGATGCGTCCTGACCGCTAATCAATTAACGGAAGAAAGAGAGCACGGAATCCTTTTCAGAGGGGATCACGCTGAAATTTCAACCTATCTGAATAAAGCATTGGACAACGACTTTATCGGAAACGTTATTGATGTTTGTCCGGTAGGTGCATTAACGGACAGGACAGCTCGTTTTTCCAGCAGGGTTTGGTTTACGAAACCGATGAATGCTTCGTGCAGCTGTGGAAAATGTTCAGGAAAAGCCGTGGTTTGGATGAAAGGCGACGAAATCGTAAGGGTAACCGCCAGAAAAGACCAGTGGGGCGAAGTGGAAGAATTCATCTGCGATACCTGCCGTTTCGAAAGAAAAAGCTTAAGCGACTGGAATATCGAAGGGCCTAGACATATCGACAGACATTCGGTAATTTCCCTCAACCATTACGAGAAGCCTAAAGACGAATTAAGAGTCTTAGACAACCCAATGGCAAAAGAAATCAGCGAAAAAGACGAAAAATAAAAAAATTGGATGCTGGAAGAAGGAAGCTGAAAGTTTAAAACTTTCCCTCCGCTTTCAACATCAGCCATTTAAAAATATAAAAAACCGGTAATGTGATGATGAGTTGATGTTAAGATGTACTGAACATCCGCTTCCAGCTCCCATCTTCAAAACATTTAAACTAAAATGGATTTAATTACATTTAAACTTATACTTGTATTAGCCCTTTTCCTGCTTTCGCTGACGATTGCAGCCTACTCTACCTGGGCGGAACGAAAAGTGGCCTCGATCATGCAGGACAGGATCGGCCCGAACAGAGCAGGACCTTTCGGATTGCTGCAGCCCCTGGCGGATGGGGGAAAGTTTTTCTTTAAAGAAGACTTTACCCCTGCCAATGCGGAAAAATTCCTTTTCGTGCTGGGCCCGGCTTTGGTAATGTTCATTTCACTGATCACCGGAGCAGTTATTCCATGGGGTAAAAGTTTAAATATTGCCGGCACTTCTTACGATCTTCAGGTGGCCAACATCGATGTGGGGGTTCTTTTCATTATCGGAATGGCTTCCATCGGGGTTTACGGAATCATGATCGGAGGCTGGGCCTCCAACAATAAATATTCATTATTAGGAGCCATCCGTGCTTCTTCCCAGATGATTTCTTATGAACTGGCGATGGGATTGGCTTTGCTGTCCATCATCATGATGACGGGAAGCCTTGATCTGAAAGAAATTACGGCCAGCCAGACCAACGGAAAATTATGGGGTATTATTCCATGGGTATCGGGTCTGAACTGGAATATTTTCTATCAGCCGATTGCTTTCCTTGTATTCTTCGTAGCTGCCCTGGCGGAAACCAACAGACACCCTTTCGATTTACCGGAATGTGAGTCTGAACTGGTAACCGGATATTCTACGGAATACTCATCAATGAAACTGGGACTGTATATGTTCGGTGAATATGTGAACATGTTTATTTCCAACGCATTTATGGTGGTTCTTTTCTTCGGAGGATATAACTATCCGGGGATTGAGTGGGTGACGCAGCACTGGGGGGAAAATACCGCAGGAATCCTGAGCATCGTAGCGTTTTTAATTAAAACCATTATCGGAATCCTGATTTTCATGTGGATCAGATGGACGCTGCCGAGATTCAGATACGACCAGCTAATGCACCTGGGATGGAAAACGCTGATCCCAATGGCACTGGTGAATTTATTGATTACCGGAGCAGTGATTTTAGCCTTCGGCAGTTAAGCATTTGAAATTAAATTAATTTGAAAATTTGATAATGTGAAGATGAGTTGATGTGATGATGCAATTTATTTCCGTCTCCGGCTTTCATCTTCTAACATTTAATAATAAAAATAATGAAACTTACAAACAGATCAAAAGTTGTTTCCAATAAAGAAATGACCCTTGCTGAAAAAATCTACCTGCCTGCCATTTTTACAGGAATGGGGATTACCTTTAAGCATGCTGTAAGAACGGTGCTGAAAGGAGCTCCGGCAGTGTATGCCTATCCGGAGGTACAAAAGCCGAGAGCCGAAATCTGGAGAGGCCAGCACGTTTTGAAAAGAGACGAAGAAGGCCGGGAAAGATGTACCGCCTGCGGATTGTGTGCAGTGGCCTGTCCTGCAGAAGCCATTACCATGACGGCTGCTGAAAGGACAAAGGAGGAAAAGCATCTGTACAGAGAAGAAAAATACGCATCGGTATATGAAATCAATATGCTGAGATGTATCTTCTGCGGGATGTGTGAAGAAGCCTGCCCGAAATCTGCGATTTATCTTACCGACCGGCTAGTAGATGTGGAAACCAACAGAGGGTCTTTCATTTACGGAAAAGATAAATTGGTGGAAAAAATAAATGAAAGGATTGACATCACTGAAAGACAATCCGAGAAACAAAAAAATGCGGTAAAATAATGGATCAGTTTTTATTTTTCTTGGTGGCGTTTTTAGCAGTGGCCAGTGCGGTATATTTCGTATTTGCCAGAAATCCTTTATATGCTATTCTGTCATTAATTGTTACGATGTTTTCGATTGCAGGCATGTACATTCTTCTGAATGCACAGTTTCTTGCAATTATCCAGATCATTGTCTACGCCGGAGCCATCATGGTATTGTTCCTGTACATCCTGATGATGCTTAATCTTAATAAGCAAGACGAGAGTAAGAAGAGCAATACTTTAAAATTTGCCGGAGTTTTTACGGCAGGTCTTGTTTTGATCGGCGTTTTGGGGGTGTTCAGAGGGGTACAGCAAAACCACGTGGTGGTTGAAAATGCAGACCGGGGCATCGGGCTTACCAAAAACCTGGGCAGACTTTTGTTTAATGAATATGTTTTACCGTTTGAGCTTGCATCCATCCTTATTTTGGCAGGTATTGTAGGTGCGGTATTAATCGGTAAAAAAGATTTATAAAATTATGGGAGAAGTAAATACATTTATACAAAGCATCCCTCTGAATTATTTCATCATTCTTTCGTCAGTATTATTCTGTCTGGGAGTGTTGGGCGTATTGTTGAGAAAAAATGCTATTGTTATCTTGGGTTGTGTAGAGCTTATGCTGAATTCGGTAAACCTTTTACTCGCTGCTTTTTCAGCGTACAAAGGAAACGGCGACGGACAACTTTTAGTGTTCTTCATTATGGTGGTGGCTGCTGCGGAAGTGGCAGTAGGCCTGGCAATTATTGCTATGCTTTATAGAAATACCCGTTCTGTTGATGTAAGTATATTTAATAAATTAAGAGGATAAGAATGGAAAATTTAGTGTATGCAATAATACTTTTACCCCTTTTAGGTTTTCTTATTAACGGTTTATTCGGGAAAAATCTGCCAAAAATTGTAGTCGGCAGCCTGGCAACGGCAATGGTCTTTGCTTCTTTCTGCATTGCAGTAAGTATTTTCCTGGGTTTCAATTCCGAAAGCCAGCCGGTTATTGTAAAAGCCTTTGAATGGTTCAGGGTAAACGGGGTTCAGATTAATTTCGGATTCCAGATTGATCAGCTGTCTCTGATGATGGTAATGATCATTACGGGAATCGGTTCTTTAATCCACCTCTACTCTATCGGATATATGAGCCACGATAAAGGATTCTATAAGTTTTTCACTTATCTTAACCTGTTTATCTTCTCCATGCTTTTATTGGTCATGGGAAGCAACTACCTGATCCTTTTCATCGGATGGGAAGGTGTAGGATTATGTTCTTACCTGTTGATCGGATTCTGGTATACCAATGAAGAGTACGGTAAAGCAGCAAGAAAAGCATTCATCATGAACAGAATCGGTGACCTCGCGTTACTGATCGGGATCTTCATGCTGGCTTCTCAGACGAACGCTGTAGATTACCTTACGATAAAAGAAAATGCAGGAAAATTTGAACTGGACGGAAGCGTAATTATCTTTATTACGGCAAGTTTATTTATCGGTGCTACCGGTAAATCCGCTCAGGTTCCTTTATATACATGGCTGCCGGATGCGATGGCCGGCCCTACTCCTGTTTCTGCGTTGATTCACGCGGCGACGATGGTAACGGCAGGGATCTACCTGGTGGTACGTTCAAACTTCTTATTCACCCTTGCACCGAGCGTTCAGGATATTATTTTATTTATCGGATTCCTCACGGCTGCGCTGGCAGGATTCTATGCACTGCGTCAGAACGACATCAAAAAAGTATTGGCTTACTCTACCGTTTCACAGCTTGGATTCATGTTCATTGCATTAGGATTGGGTGCTTATACCACAGCGATGTTCCACGTAATGACACACGCTTTCTTTAAAGCTTTATTGTTCCTGGGGGCAGGTTCTGTAATCCACGCAATGAGCAACGAGCAGGATATGCGTTTCATGGGAGGACTGAAAAAATACATTCCGATTACCCATGCCACTTTCCTGATCGGAACCCTGGCAATCTCCGGATTCCCTTTATTATCGGGGATGATCTCAAAAGACGAAATTCTTGTAGCTGCTTTTTCTAAAAACCCGATCTATTGGGTAATGCTATTCATCCTGGCAGCAGTTACGGCAACTTATATGTTCAGACTGTATTACCTGACGTTCCACGGAGCATTCAGAGGTACGGAAGAACAGAAGCATCACCTGCACGAAAGCCCGTCTAATATGACGCTGCCATTAATCGTTCTGGCTATCCTTTCCGTAGTAGGCGGTTTCATCAACCTTCCACACTTCATCGGGCACGGCCACTACGCCAAATTAATGGAATGGCTGAAGCCGGTGCTTACTGAGGAAAGTTACAACCAGATGGAATCTACCCTTTCAGGAGTTCCTTTCGGGACTGAAATGATCCTTTTAGGGGCGACGGTTCTGATGTTCTTTACAGTTTGGTTTTTGGTTAAGAATACATATGTTAATAAGAAAAAGCAGGCTTTGCCGGAAGAAATGTATACCGGATGGGAAAAGCTGTCTGCGAGAAAACTATATGTCGACGAACTTTACAATGCGATTGTTGTAAAAACGGTAGAAGGATTAGGACGCGGAGGAAGAATGTTTGATAAAGGGATTCTGGACCGTTTTGTAGATTTCGTGGGCGATGGCGCTGAAGACAGCGGAAGAGCCATGAAGCGTATCCAGAACGGAAATGTAGAGAACTATATTCTTATCATGTCTTTGGCAGTGGGAATTATATTAATTGTTAACTTTTTATTACAATAATAATGTCGGGTTTGTTATTAACATTATTGCTATTACCTCTTGTAGGTTCGGGATTAGTTTTTGCCTGGAAAAACAATTCCAGCAAATATTTGGCACTGGGAATTGCGTTGGTACAGATGCTGGTTACCTTCTACATTGCAGCGGATTTTGATTTTAATCCGACCGTAGACAGCGTATTGCAGCACGAGATCAATTATCCATGGTCACAATTTATGAAGAGCTCTCTTCACTTCGGTATCGACGGGATGAGTCTGCTTCTTTTATTGCTGACGAATATTTTAACGCCGATTATTATTTTATCTTCATTCAATGAAAATGTAAGTTACAGGAATACCTTCTACGGTTTGATCCTGATGATGCAGTTTGGTCTGATCGGGGTGTTTACTTCGCTTGACGGCTTGCTGTTCTACATTTTCTGGGAAGTAACTTTGATTCCGATCTGGTTTATCGCCGGACTTTGGGGTCAGGAAAATAAAAGATTTGAATTCACAACAAAATTCTTCGTTTATACCTTTGTAGGATCATTGTTCATGCTGGCAGGATTGATTTATGTTTATAATCATTCGGCATCTTTTGCACTGACGGATCTTTACAATGCCCAGCTGAACGAAACGCAGCAGACCGTGGTATTCTGGTTTATCTTCTTTGCTTTTGCCGTGAAGCTGCCGGTATTCCCGTTCCATACATGGCAGCCGGATACCTATACCTATTCGCCGACTCAGGGATCGATGCTTTTATCAGGGATCATGCTTAAGATGGCGATCTATGGGGTAATGCGCTACCTGCTGCCGATCACACCACTTCCGATTGCGGGGATTTCGGGACAGATTGTTATTATTCTGGCCATTATAGGAATTGTTCATGGAGCTCTGATTGCGATTATCCAGACTGATATGAAAAAAATCATCGCGTATTCGTCTTTCTCTCACGTTGGATTAATGGTAGCGGGTATTTTTGCCTCTGCCGTGATTTCTTTAAGAGGAACCTTCAATATCGAAGGGGCTGAAGGAGCTTTGGTACAGACATTCGCTCACGGGATCAACGTGGTAGGTCTGTTTTACTGCTGCGATATTTTATACAAAAGATTTAAATCAAGAGACATCAGGCAGATGGGCGGCCTTGCAAAAGTAGCTCCTAAGTTTGCCGTGCTGTTTCTGATTATTATACTGGGTTCGATGGGAGTTCCATTAACCAATGGATTTATCGGAGAATTTATCCTGTTGAAATCCGTATATGATTTCAACGGATTGGCAGCGGTGATTGCCGGTCTTACCGTTATCCTTGCTGCAGTCTATCTGTTGAGATTCTACGGAAAGGCTATGTTCGGACAGGGCGATGAAGCAGTACTGAGTACGGCAAAAGACCTTTCTGCAGTTGAATTTTCGGTATTGGCAAGTTTAGCTGTTTTGGTGATCGTATTTGGGATTTTCCCACAGCCGATTATCGAAATGGTGAATAGTTCGTTGAAGTTTATCTACCAGTCAATGGTAAGCTAATTTGATATTTTAAGAAATGAGTGTTTTAATTATTGTTTTCCTAACGGCAGTTGTTGCGTTATTTTCAGGAGTTTTTGAACAAGGGAAATTCGCAAGATACATTGGGATTTTGGGATTAATCATCGCATTATGGGTAAGTTTTATGCCGGAGCTTTCGTTCTTCGGACAGTACAGGCATATGTACGACTACACCGGAAATACGGCGCTGTTCACTAAAATATCAATCGTAACGACTTTATTGTTGTTCTTTTTGGGAGGTTTTGCATTCAGCAACCACAGAAGCCACCAATCGGAACTGTATGCTTTGATGCTTTTTGCCCTTTGTGGCGGGATCATCCTTTTCGGATACCAGAATATGGTGACTTTATTCCTTGGAGTTGAAATTCTTTCTATTCCATTATATGTAATGGCAGGGGCCAACAAAACGGATCTGAGATCAAATGAAGCTTCGATCAAATATTTCCTGATGGGTGCATTCGCAACAGGTTTCCTGTTGTTCGGGATTGCCTTTATCTACGGAAGTGTCGGAAGCTTTGACTTATATAAAATCCAGGATTTCGGAGTTTCCAATCCTAAAGACGTAATGTTTATTCTTGGGGTATTGCTCATTCTTTGTGCCCTGGCATTTAAAGTAGCATTGGCGCCTTTCCACATGTGGAGCCCGGATGTATATTACGGAGCCCCCTCATTGATCACCGCTTTTATGGCGAGTGTGGTAAAAATCTCAGGATTCTTTGCCCTGTTCAGATTAATGACCATCGGATTCGGTGGCGTTACTGCGGAATGGATCAACGTTTTCGGGGTGTTCCTGATCATTACCTTATTGTTGGCGAACGTAATGGGCCTTGCCCAGACCAATGCCAAAAGGATGCTGGCGTACTCTTCCGTTTCCCACGCAGGATATATCGGATTGGTATTCTTCGGAATGACAAGCCTTTCCACGTACAACCTGGCTTTCTACCTATTTGCCTATGCTTTATCAACCGTAGGGGTTTTCATGGCCCTGATCTATGTTGAAAAACTAAAACGGGAAACCTCTTTCGGAGCTTTCAAAGGGCTGGCAAAAACAGAGCCTTTACTGGCGACCGCTGCGGCAATTTCCATGCTTTCAATGGCCGGGATTCCATTAACTGCCGGCTTTATGGGGAAATTTGCCCTGTTTTCCCAGGCAATGAATTCAAAGCACGGGGTGTTCCTGGTATTGGTAGCCGTATTGGGATCTGCGGTTTCTATCGCTTACTACCTGAGATTAATTATCTCCATGTTCTTCTTTAAAGAAAGTACATTCAAATCTTCAGAAAAAGTAACACTAACGTACAATATCGTGGCCGTATTTGTGATCGCCTCGATTATTGTTCTGGGTGTTTTCCCGGACCTGTTTGCAAAACAGTTCGGATTATAAAATATATTTTAAATGAATAAAGTGAGCACAGCCTGATGGCTGTGCTTTTTTATATAAATTATTGCAGGGTCAGAAGTCTATTTAACAATTGATATCCTTAATCAGTACCCTTACCTTAGAATAAGCAAAAAATTTTATTAAACCGATCTTCTTTTACTCCGTACACCTGTACAACGGCGTCTTATTTCAATATAGACATAAAACCCGTGTTATTGACAGACTCCGATATTAACGGACCGTATTTATTGCTGTCATCTACAAGTGGAATATATTATGCCGAGCCTACTAAAGTCCTGTTGCCATCTGAAATATTCAGCAACCGGCAAGCTTTCTTAATATTCCATAACATCATATCTGATACAGCTCTGGATCTATCTAAAATAAATTATCCGTAATCATTTGCCTCATCCTTTGTAATTGACTTTAATAAATTAAGGCATTATTATCAATGGTTTCATTCTCAAATAATTAATATTTTTATAAAAGAGACATTAGAAGCTTATAATTTAAACAACATATCATTTATTTATAAAAAATTTTAATAAAAATCATCTCATTTATTTAAATTATAAATAAAATCTTATACTTTGGCATTCAAATTGTGTATATTGCAACGACTAATAATCTATGCTAAACATAAAACCGTGAGGATTTTACATTTTATCGTTTACTGATAATTTTCCGGGGAATACTTAATGCTGCTATAGAACAATATATATTGTTCTGATAAGAATTTCACTCTATATGATAAATAAGAGTGCCTATATCTCTATGTCTTAATCTAAATAATTAAATAAAATAATAATGACCATGAAAATTGTAAATCAATTATCTCCATCCATGAGACAACGCCTGAGGCAGGCTTTGTTTTTCACCTTATGTCTTCCATCGGCAGCTTTTGCCCAGACCAGGATTATTGTAAATCCCGGGCTGGAATTTGGCGTTACCAACGGAACAGTTGCCCAGCATGATGCCAATTTCGGATCAGGTGCTGCTTTTGATGCCGGATCAGACGTCACTTCTCCCTGGTACACCTCTCATCCGGCACAGAATGGTGTCTGCTCACCGGGTTTTGTTGGCCAGTGCCACCCTATCGAAGTATGGGGAACCGGATTCAACGGGATTCCGGCTGCTCAGGGGACCAACTTCGTAGAGCTTAATGCTTATCAGGCATCGATGATCTATCAGAACATGTATTTAAGCAACGGCGACGACATCAATTACTCATTCAGGCACAGAGCCCGCGGAGCAACTTCCGAACAGGCAGCCATGGTGATCGAGGATGAAAATGAAGTAAATATTGCCACTGTTCACACAACGACCCTTCCTTCAAGTACAGCAGCATGGTCCGTTAACCAGGGTAGCTATACCTTTACAGGCGCTACCGGCATTTACAGAGTCGGATTCCGGGCCCTTAATTCGTCCAATGCAGGTTTCGGCAATCTCCTTGACGACATCCGGGTATCTTTAAAGCCTATTATAGATTTCAAATTTTCCAATCCTTTGGCTTCCTGTGAGGGCTCAAGCCATGGATACCTTTTTATGAGAGTCAATGGTGCGGTCATGGGGACAACAACCATAGCAATCGAAATTATAGATTCCGGTACCGGTATGCCGTTTATTAATGATAATGATATTATTTTAACTGGTGTATCGAATTCAAACGGTACGCCATCGATTTCCCATACGCCGGGTACCAATATTTACTTGGTAACAATACCTCCGGGCAATTATGACGGCGGAACTATCCCGGGATATATGAGCCCCAATAATGATATAGACGGTATCGCTATTAATGTTTCCTCAGTAAATGACGGTACTGATGAACCTACCGAATCGTTCAAGTTCGAAATCAAGCCGCAGGGCACGAACGGCTCCACAGATAATTTCTTCTCCGATATGTCACCCGTATACGGCGATACCTATTATCCCCAAACCGGCGAATATTCTATCCAGCGATGTATCTGTTATGATGATGCCAATACTTCAGGCCCCGGCATTGACTCAAAATTCGGGGTCACGCTCCTCAGGACCGGAAGAGACAGCGGCAACTGGCCTATGGTAAGGAAATCGGCATTGGCCGTCCTGGAATCCAACAGCAAAGGTTTTGTCATCACCCGGATGAATACGGCACAGATCGGTGCCATCACAGCTCCTCAGGACGGCATGATGGTATACGATACCGATGCCAAGTGCCTGAAAGTATATGACGGCAATGCCTGGTATTGTTTTAATACCCCAACCTGTCCTTAATTGTAACCTCTTATAAATTCCAATAAAATAATCATGAAAAAAATCATCGTGTGCCTATTTACCGCACAAGCCCTCATCATAAATGCCCAGGTCATCATTGGTGATGCCATTGGTACGGCTTATGATAAAACATCTGTCCTCCTGGATTTTTCGGCCAACCAAAATAAAGGCATTGTTTTGCCTTATGTACGCACGCTGCCCCAGAGCCCTTCTGAAGGAACGTTGGTGCTGGATGCAACCACCCCTTCCCAGGCAAGGGTAAAATATTATAACGGCAGCTGGATCGACCTCAGCTCACAGGACGCCGATATTACCGGTCAACTTTCAGATCAGCCGACGAACGTACAGACCACGGAAGTGCCGGGAGCAAAAACCATTATCGGGGCAGCCTCCACCGCGGCAGACGGCGTCCTGGTTCTGGAATCAACGACCAAATCCATGATTCTTCCGATTGTAGATGATGTGCAGAACATCATTAATCCTTCACCTGGAATGATCGTGTATATCAACAAAAGCGGCTCCAAACGCCTGGCGGTTTACAATGGCAGCAAGTGG
Organism: Chryseobacterium sp. SN22; assembly: GCF_008329705.1. Lineage (GTDB taxonomy): Bacteria > Bacteroidota > Bacteroidia > Flavobacteriales > Weeksellaceae > Chryseobacterium. The sequence goes on from NZ_VTSX01000030.1 coordinate 35,628, forward strand.
TCTTTCTGGAAGCCATAAGAGTAAATTCAATAAATAATATTTCAAAATTAATTTAAATCATAGAATTTTAATCAAGTGTTAATGCAATCTCTCTGAAAACCTCTTATGGGGTTTTCTTTTTTTTAGTGGTTATCTCGACACAGATGCTCACTACAAATCACGGTTTTTTCATACCTTTACTCTAAATTTCAGCTTTGTCAGACCTTTATAAAAAAGACACTCCCTTTCAGGTGTACATCTCATTCGGAAGATATCTGGATGTGCTGGAACATATCCGGTATAACGACCGGCTGGAATACCGGGTCAACTATGCAGAGTCTTTAATAGAAAAAACGAAAAATTTCCAGGAACTCCGGGACGGATTCCAGGACACTTCCCTACTGGAAAAAAATGAAGACCTCATCCGGCTTTTGCTGGCAGATCTCTTCCCCACCGGATTGACCCACAATGAAATAAAAGCGGCAAGCATTCCTCTTTCAAACATTACCTTCAATTACACCGAAAGGTTTAAAGCCATTCTGAAAGATGCCGGGAAAGATTTTTCCATTGAGCTCAGGAACATTGATGACGATGAGTTTTATGTATTCTGCTGCTGCCTGATCCTGCAAAGCTATTTTAAAAGAGATATTAAGAGCAACCTGCCTTTTTATTATGACATTCCCAACCGGCAGGGTGTCATGAAACATTATAAAATTTCGGTAAATGCCGATTTTACTGAAGTATATCCTACGGAAGATGCCCGGATTCCATCGGAGGAGGTGATTGATATGCTTCTTGAAAACCTGGATGATTTTAAGCTCTGGAAAAAATATTTCCCCTCAAAATCCTGGATTCTGAAAGGGTTCTCCATTGTTTCGCTGGTTGACTGTACCTCCGAAGTGGCACTATCCGATCTGAAATCAAGCATGATCCAGATCGATCCCGAAAATATAAAACCGGACGAAAACCTGGTTGAAATTTTCAAATCCTATTTTGATGTTGCCCAACTGAGCTTTGGGCTTATGCTCTTTAACAAAAAAGACCAGCGTCTGGAAAAGCTGCCGATTTACGAAAACGTTTTCACCAATCATATCCTGGATTTCTGGATCAATACCTTCGATGCGGAAACCAGAAAGAAGACCTTCACCAATCTCAATTATAATTCCAGGCCCATCGTCGTTTCCAATATTGAAAACCTGGACCACCCTATCAAATCTTTGCCGTCGTTCAGCATTTTAAGGGATAACCACATCAACAGCTTTATGGTGATCCCGATCATGAAGGATGGCGAACTGATGGCCATGATGGAGTTTACTTCTCCCATTGCGAACAGCTTTAACGGATTAAAGCTCAAGAAAATGGAGTTTTTTACGGATATGATCCTGTTTTCCCTCAACCGCTTCAGTTTTGAAAAAAATTACCAGATCGAAGCCATCATTCAAAGGGAATATACAACCATCCATGACAGTGTGGTCTGGAAGTTCAGAAATGAAGCCGAAAAATACTTTAATGCTTCCCTGTCTAAAAAGATTTATACGCTGAAACAGATTTCATTTAAAAACCTGACGCCGCTTTTCGGCTTTTCCGATATCCGTTCCTCCTCGGAAAAAAGGTACTACCTGATGCTTGAAGATCTGAACCGGCAGATTGGCTGCCTTCATGATATTTTTCTGATCATCAACTCAGAATCTGAAAAATACCTGCTGGCTCTGGAAATTTTTGAGTACGAGCTCAATAATGAAATTAAAGCCGACACCGAACAGCGTTTCCAGCGACTGTTAAGGGACGAAATCCATCCTTTTCTCCAGGGACAGCTGGAAATAAAATCATCCGGTGAAATAAAATCAAAAATCAAAGATTATTTTGCACAGGTCTTTATCCAGAACGATCTCTTCTATACCCAAAGAAAGAGCCTTGATGACTCCATAACCCTGGTCAACAGAAAGCTTGCGGATGTACTGGACCAGGCCCAGCTCGAGGCCCAGCAGATTTTTCCGCATTATTATGAAAGGTTTAAATCTGACGGGATTGAACATAATCTCTACACAGGACAGAACATCGCTCCGGACCTTCATTATTCTTTTAAAATAGTGCATAAGCTGAGATACTGGCAGCTGAATACCATCTGCAATATGGAACGGGAATTCCGGAATTTCAAAAAAGATCTTCCGTTAGACCTCGATATTGCTTCGCTGATTTTTGTGTATAATGAAAAGATCGACATCCGTTTCAGAATGGATGAAAAACGTTTCGATGTGGATGGCGCCTACAATTCTTATTATGAAGTTATCAAAAAACGCCTTGATAAAGCGCATGTAAAAGATTCTGCCGACCGCATTACCTGTCCCGGGAAAATTACCGTCGTGTATTTCGGCATGGAAAACCAGCGGGAATACCTCGATTATATCGGCAGGCTGCAGAAAAAAGGGATTCTTCAGAATGATATTGAATTTTTAAAAGTTGAGGACCTCCAGGGGATTACAGGCCTTCTGGCTTTGAGGGTTTCCCTAGCCCAATGAAAAAACCCATCCGAAAAATGAATGGGTTAAACAATCTTTATTTTCCTGAATATTAAAGGCTCAGGAAAGCATACCCGAAAGACAGCACGGAAATAATAATCCCGGCCATGAAGATCTGATAGGTAATCGACAGCAGCCTGTATTTACGGTCCAGTACTTTTCCCAGATAATACAGGTCTTTCACCATGGAATCGTAAATATAATCCCGGTCTTTGATCAGAATATCCATTGCATTGCGGTAATCGTCAAAAATCATCCGGTTAAAATTTCCGAAGAACAACAGGTTGACCTTCCGGTCGGCCACATCCTGGGCGGTAAAGCGTACTTTGGTAACATTCGGCTTCGTGGACAAGATAGCAAATATTATCGTTAGAACACTGGATACCAAAAGTATAAAACTCGGAATAATCAGATGTGAATTTTTCGGCGCATCAAGCTTCGGTACCAGCACGGAAAGGCAGACCGAGATTATGATGGCATTAACGGACAAAAGGATATTCGCTTTGCTGTCTGCAATGTCGCTTAACCGGGTATGATTTCCCAGGGTTACCCTGAATAATGTATCTACGCTCCGGTCGGCTTTCGGCTCTTTCTCCTTTTTACTTTCAGAAAGTTCTTTTTTGCCGTCGTCTTTCTCAAGTTTCTTCTCGATCTTTCTGATGTTTTTTTCCTTCAGCGGCTGCCAGTTCTGCTTGGCGTAATCCGTATAAAAGCGGTGCTTGTTTTTAAGCATATCCAGATTGCCTGCATTCCACTCGTCATTGGAAAAGCAGCGGACATTCGTCAGTTCCCACTCTTTCCTTAAGTCATCGGAAATATCGTTGTAATCGTGGCTTGCAAAATGGCTGCAGTCGGCATCCTTTACGATTTTCTCCAGAAGGTTCCGGGGCTGATAGGTGATTTTGGTCGCCAGGATCAGCTGGGATATTTCTTCTATATCCTTCTCAGGGTAATTCTCATTCATCAGGAACGTTTTTGCAATCTTTACGCCGGCTTCCTCATGTTCTTTGGCACATTCTATGTACCCTGTATCGTGAAACCAGAGTGCCAGCAGTACTTTTTCCTGATCTTTCTCGGAAACATCCGTATTTCTGAGAATTTCCTCAGCTTTATTTACCGTAAATGTAGTATGTATGAAATTATGATAAAAGTATACCGAAGATAGTTTATCTTTGAATAAGGTTTCAACATAATCTTTGGCTTTCTGTAAAATATTCATCACCAAAATTTTATTAATGTAAATTTATGAATTTATACTTAAAAACGCATCTAAAAAATTCGTCTGTTGCGCTCAGGCTGGTACTCTCTGCCGGAGTGCTCTATTCCTGCGCCACCTATAACGTAAAAAAAGGGAAAAACTTATCTGAAGTAAGCCGTCCCGGCATCAGTTCCGGAAACGATTACCAGCTTTTCCTGGTAGGTGATGCGGGAAATGCGGATGAGCCACAGGCACAGCAGACCCTTACAATGCTGAAAAGCCAGCTGGATAGTGCCGGCAGCAACTCGATGCTGATTTTCCTCGGTGATAATATTTACCCGAAAGGAATGCCGGAAAAATCCGATAAAAATTATGAGACGGCCAGAAAGAAACTGGAAGACCAGCTGGCCATCACAAAAAACTTTAAGGGCAGAACACTGGTGATCCCCGGCAACCACGACTGGTACAGCGGGCTTGAAGGGATCAAAGCGCAGGAAGATTTCGTAAAGGGTTATCTGAATGATAAAAAAGCGTTCCTGCCTAAAAATTCCTGCCCGATTGATGACATCAGCTTAACCAAAGACATCAAGCTGATTGTAATTGATTCAGAATGGGCACTGCTGAACTGGGACAAATATCCGGGTATCAACAAAGGCTGTGATATCAAAACCCGTGAAGACCTTTTTGTGGAATTCAAGGATTTAATTAATAAAAACCAGGATAAAAGGATCATCGTTGCGATGCATCACCCGCTGATCAGCAGCGGGACCCATGCAGGATTCACTTCTGCCCGATCCAATCTTTATCCGTTTAAAGGGAAGATTCCCGCCCCCGGTGTGGCCAGTCTTCTGAATGTGGTGAGAAGCTCTTCAGGAGCCAGCCCGGAGGATATCAACAACAGCCGTTACGCAGATCTGGCCGGCCGTATCCGAAGCATTGTCCAGGACAAGGAAAATATTATTTTTGTCTCGGGGCACGATCATAACCTGCAATACCATAAAAGCCGCAACATCCGCCAGATCATCAGCGGTGCCGGCTCTAAGGTAGATCCGGCTTCGATAAGGGAAAATGCCGACTTTTCTTACGGCGGGAGCGGTTTTGCCGTGTTAAACCTCCGGAAGGACCAGAGCTCCGATGTGGAATATTTTTCTACCAAAGACACTACCCTGCAAAGCCTTTCCCATATCCAGGTGATGGCTCAACCGAAAGATTTTGTGAACAATTATCCCGATTCCTTTCCGGCAACTGTTACATCAACGATATATCCCGAAAAATTAACCCAAAAAGGAAAGTTTTACACCTGGCTTTGGGGCAGACATTACCGGAAATATTACAGCATGCCGATTGAAGCTCCGACCGCCAACATTTCCACGCTGGACGGCGGCTATACCCCTTTCCGCGAAGGCGGCGGGAACCAGTCGAACAGTTTAAGGCTGAAAGCGAAGGACGGCCAGGAATTCGTGATGCGCGGCGTGAAAAAAAGCTCCCTCCGTTTTCTTAACGCCATGGCCTTCAAAAGAAGTACTTTCGGAAATGAACTGGCCAATACCTTCCCGGACCGTTTCCTGCAGGATTTTTATACCACCAGCCATCCCTTTACCGTATTTTCAGTAAACAACATGGCTGAGAAGATAGATCTTTTCCACAGCAATCCCGAACTGTATTATGTACCGAAACAGAAAGGACTCGGACGATACAACAAAGATTACGGCAATGAAATGTACATGATCGAGGAACGGTTTTCTTCCGATCCGAAGACTTTACAGTACCTTGACAATGCTTCGGATGTGGTTTCTACCCAGGATGTATTAAAAAACCTGAGAAAAGATGCCAAATATTCCATAAACCGGGATGAATATATCCGAGCCAGGCTTTTTGATATGCTGATCGGCGACTGGGACCGCCATGAAGACCAATGGAAATGGGCAGAGTACAAGAAAGACGGAAAAATCATTTACCGCCCGGTCCCGAGAGACCATGACCAGGCATTCAGCAATTATGACGGTGCTGCCTTTAAAGTTATTATGAACGTTCCGGCAATCCGTCATATGAAATCATTCAAAGAAGAAATCAAAAACGTGCGCTGGATGAATATGGAGCCGTATCCGCTGGATATGATCCTCCTGAAAAATGCTGAAGAGAAAGACTGGACTGCCCAGGCCCAGTACATCCAAAAGCATCTTACGGATACAGATATCGATGAGGCCTTCAAAAATCTTCCGCAGGAAGTACAGGACGGAACCATCAGCGATATTCAGAGGAAACTGAAACTCCGGAAAACCGCAATTAATGATGCCGCTGTAAAATACTATCATGTCCTGCAGGAAAAAGTGCAGCTGGCAGGTACCGTAAAACCGGATAAATTCGTTATTATAAAGAACAGGAATGGAGTTACGGTAAAACAGTATAGCCTCAGCAAAGACCGCCCGGAGGAGCTGGTATTTGAAAAAACCTATGACGACAAAACCAGAGAGCTCTGGATCTACGGACTTGAGGAGGACGATATCTATGAAGTTTCAGGAGACGGGAATCCCAAAACCAATATCCGCCTCATCGGTGGCTATAACCATGATACTTATAACGTGGCAAAAGGCAGCCGGGTGAAAATCTATGACTTCAAATCACAGAAAAATACCTATAACGCCCGGACAGCTTCCAAACGGATTACCGATGATTACGAGCAGAATACCTACAACTGGAAGCATCCGAAATACAATTTCTTTGCAGGCTACCCGAATGCCAACTTCAATCCGGATGACGGCGTAATTTTGGGAGTGGTGGCCAATTACACCGTGAATAATTTTATCCGTGATCCGTTTACCCAGAAACATACCCTCAGGGCAAATATGTATACCGCTACAGGCGGATTTAATGTCGGCTACAAAGGAATCTTTAAAAAAGCCATCGGAGGATGGGATGCCGGAATTGACGCTTCATATACCACCCCGTTTTTCGCAAGAACTTTCTTCGGGCTGGGCAATGAAACCATCTATGACAAAGACGCAGTGGACCGGGATTATAACCGGGTGAGGATTTCACAGTTTAAATTTGCGCCTTCTGTTTCCACTACCGGCTGGCACGGACTGAAACACCAGTTCCAGCTGAGTTTCGAACAGGCCAAGGTGCAGAGAAACGACGACCGCTTCATTGCCGTTTCCCCGGATGTGAATCCTGAAGTTTTCAGCGGGCAGAAGTTTGCGGGAGCCAATTATACCTTCGGCTTCAGAAACCTGGACAACAATGCCTTCCCCACCCTCGGATTGGAACTGGCCCTGAATGCAGGATGGAAAGCGAATTTGTCGGAATTCAACCAGAACTTCGCTTCGTTCCAGGGAACGCTGAATATCTTCCACCGGATCGATAAGCGCGGGAAATTTGTCCTGGCCAATTCGGCCAACGCCATGATCATCAACAACAATAATTTTGAATTCTACCAGGCAGCAGCCATCGGCGGGAACAATAAAATGAGGGCTTACCGGAACGAAAGGTTTGCCGGAAAATCCTATTTTGTGAACAATACGGAAGTCCGTTGGGATTTCGGACGCATCAAGAACAATATCGCTCCTGCCAATATGGGGGTCCTGATCGGCTATGATCTCGGAAGGGTCTGGATGGACCGTGAGTCTTCCGATAAATGGCACCAGGGCGTAGGCGCCGGATTCTGGCTCAACATCCTGGAAATGTTCTCTGCAAGGATAGATTATTTCACCGGCGAAGACGGGGGCAGGATTTCAGGCGGTGTAGGCTTGAGTTTTTAGACAATTGTCAATATTTTACTGCCTAATGAGATCTTAATTAAATACATAATCCGCAGATGATTTTCTCTGCGGATTTTTGATTATTGAAAATATAGTATTATCTGACCGTCTGAATTATAACTGTATGTCCATTCAGCATTACCATATCCCGGAGGAAATTGTGTATTTTGCAAGTCTTTTACCGTATACGCTATTTTCCGATAATTATTTTCCGATAAACTTTTCTCATAGAAATTATCATTTGCCAAGTACAGCTTTTTATAAGGATTTTTTGAATGATCAAAATCCAGGTACATGGTGGTAGTCAATTTTTTATCAATACCACCGGACTTTTCCAGTTTTTCAGCTTTGATTAAATTTTTATGAGAATCGAAAAAATAGGTAGTGTAAAATTCCCAAGTGTACATTTTTTCAGAAACAACAATCTTATCAGCTTCATAAAAATAATCTTTTTTGCTGAACAGCAGATTATTTCCATCATACAATTCAGCCTTTTTAGGCCTCCCTTTTTCCATGGTATAAATAATCCTTTTAATATTATTGTCAGCAATTTCCGAATTTTCAACAGTTACCAGATTGTTATTATAAGACAATATCGAGTTCGGTTCTATTAAAAAAACATCAAAGCCTGCAAAAGTTTTAATTTTTCCGGAAATTTTTGTTAAGTTTCCTTGATTATAGGAAAATTCATAATTTAGTTTCGGATCTAAATTAGTAATTTTTGGTAATGCAGCGTACCTCACTGACATTTTTTCGGGTCCGTCAGCCTCTGAAGAAAAACTATTCTCATCTTCATCATGCTCTGTACAAGATAACAATAGTGCTGCAAAAATTGTTAAGATCGTAAGACTTTTATTCATGGTATTTATAAAGAACTGCAAAAATAATCAAAAATTAAATCCATACACATTCCCTCCTGTTTTTTTATCCTTTTCATCGGCTATAAGCAAAGTACGATCATCAAGGAAAACAACGGCTTCCTTTTGGGAATTATGGTTTAATGATACCGGATGGATTTCTGCTTTGCTGAAATCGTCAGCATTAAAACCGGTAAGCACCTGGATATTTTTGTGGTTTAATAAAACAATTTTGTCTTTGGTCCTGTTGATGGCAGCGGAAGTAATGGCGGCATCACTGTAGCCGCCTTTCAGTTTCAGTTTCCCTATTAATTCAGCCTGGAAATCCCCTGGCTGATTGGGAACTTTAAAAACAAGGAACGTCCCGTCAAAACCTTTGCTCCGGTTTTTGGTAAACAGATAAAAATTCCCGTTCATTTCTACAAAAGCTTCGCAGTCGTACAGCCAGTTGGACTTTTTAGGGGGAAATTCCGTCTGTCCTTCATAATGGAATTTCGTTTCCTGTATCACCCGGGTGGATTTCTGGGCAGCATCATTAAGGTCAATTTTTAAAATCGATAAGTCCTGCCGGTCATTGTCATTGTTCCCGAAGTCGCCGATGTACAGGTTTCCCTGAGCATCCGCCGTAATATCTTCCCAGTCATGATTTTCTGCGTTTTCCACCAGAACGTCAGCCGTTAAGCCGCCCTGAAGGTTTAAGCCATACACCACATTTTTGTTTCCCTGGTCTTCAATGGCCCAGAGGGTTTTCTTATCCTGGGACAAGGCTATTCCGGAGACTTCTTTCAGCTTTTTGGGCAAAGAAAATTCGACTTTCAATTCATCGGCTGCAGGAGAATCCTGAGCTTTCGGATTGCAGCTCCAAAGGAAAAATGCAGAAACAATAACAGCACGCCACATATTTATTTTTTTAATTTTTTAAACTTAAAATAAGAAAATCTTATATTTTTCTCTAATTTATTAATTATCTGCTGATGGTGAAGGAAAAATCCTGCCGCCAGACCGATCAGGCTTCCGATGATCGTATCCAGCAGCCTCGCGTGCATCAGCTGTTCCACAGGATGGTGGATTTCGCTTCCGGTTTCTGCCAGAAGAATGGTAAGCGGGGTGATAAAAGCTACGGCAAAACCGTAATTCCTTACAATCAGCAATTCTATGACAAACTGGAGCACGGTAATGATACCGATCATCACGAGCTTTTCAGGATTGAATAAAAGGATCAGCCAGGCGAATCCGATTCCGATAAAAGTCCCCAGGATCCTGTGCACATTGCGCTGCCTGACATGCTCGAAATTGCGTCCCTGAATGATGGCAACGGCCGCAATGGAAATCCAGTAGGTATTGTTGAACTTCAGGAGATGTCCGGCAATCAGGGTCAGCGCCATGAAAATACCGATAACGGTACTTTCGACGAACTTGGTATAGCGTCTTTTATTAAAAGCCCTTCTCGGTACGGTTACTACTTTGCTTTTTTCAATAAAAACCGAATACAGAAAAGCGAGCGAACACGACAGAATAGCTCCCATGGCCACCAGCCCTACCCTTACCGGAATCAGTTCCGGCTCAAAAGGAAATGTTCCGGCCATTGCAGCCACCATGATGAAGAAAAAATTCCCGGGCGGCGGCATCTTAAAATAGGAAGCCAGAAAGTGGGCCAGAAAAGCGATGATTCCCAATGCACAGGCTGCCGCATAAGCATTGAAGCCGAAAAATGAACTCAGGGTAAATGAAAACAGGATCCCGAAAGCACAGACTACCAGATGAACCATCCGCTGGGTAATGGGAGCTGAGGTAAAATACAAAATAACCAGTGCCCCGAGACTGGAAAGGCTTCCGTATCCGGGCTTTCCCATAAAATATCCAATGAAGAGGCAGCTGCCGATGCACAGGGCTGCCAGAAAAGGGAAATGCCATTTCCTTTCCGTCTGTTTGATTTCCAGCAGGTACTGGAACCGGTGATGCAGCGGATTTCTTACTTTCATCTACTGCAGGCGTTTGGCTTGTTCCCAAAGGACATCCATTTCTTCCAGCGACAGATCCGCGAGGCTGACCCCCTGTTCCGCTGCCAGGGCTTCCATTTTCCGGAACCTTGAAATGAATTTTAAATTGGTCCTTTCCAGTGCCGAATCCGGATTGATGCCTGAGATCCGTGCATAGTTGATCAATGAGAAAAATACATCGCCCAGCTCCTGCTCTTTTTTATGAAGATCGGTTTCGTCGTGGAATTCCCGGATCTCTTCATCCACTTTTTTCCAGGCATCTTCCGCATCATGGAATTCGAACCCGATGCCTTTTACCTTATCCTGGATCCGGTAGGCTTTTACCATGCTCGGCAGGCTTTTCGGGACACCGCCTAAAATGGATTTGTTGCCTTCTTTCAGCTTCAGCTTTTCCCAGTTCTGCTTTACCTCTTCCTCATCTTTTACCTCGGTATCCCCGTAAATATGGGGATGGCGGAAAATCAGCTTTTCGTTTAAGGAATTGATGACATCGGCGATATCAAAGCTTTCTTTTTCAGAACCGATTTTGGCGTAGAACACCAGGTGCAGCAAAACGTCGCCGAGTTCTTTTTTAATCTCCTGAAGGTCGTTCTGCAAAATCGCATCCGACAGTTCATAGGTTTCCTCCAGCGTCAGATGCCGGAGCGATTCCAGGGTCTGCTTTTGGTCCCACGGGCATTTTTCGCGCAGGTCATCCATAATATCCAGTAATCTTCCGAAAGCTTCCAGCTTTTCCTGTTTGGTATTCATAGTTTGGGAATTCAAAGTAATGCAAATTTAAGGTAAATTTTCTGTTGTGTTCTTTTGCCGTTTAAATCTCCCCCGGATTACACGGATTTCCACGGATGATTGGGTTTGCTTAACACATGAATCACAAAGAGAGTTTGTGATCGCCTGAAAATATTTTCAGAACACATCAGGGGAAATCATAAATTTTTAAAGCTTTTACCTCTTTAATGGTTAGCCCACGGAGATAACACGAATTTTCACTAGTTGTTGTGTGCTTCCGATATTTATCCGGTCGCCCACAAATGCCTTTTAGAATGACTAAACTTTTTCAAAATACTTATTATTCTTTGAAGGGTGACATTTTATTTACTAATTTTATAAAGCTGGAAATCTGTTTTACAAAAATACCATTATGGATGAAAGTATTTTGCTCTACCAGGTAAAGCCTGGAGATACCCTTGACAAAATCGCGGGTACCATCGGGATGACGGGAAATCAGCTGAAGGATTTCCACAAAACCCTTCTTTTAACGGTACTTATTACCTTTTTTTCTGTTGCCTGTAATAAATCCCAGGAAAAAACAACCTCTGCATCTGTAAAATCCGACACCCTTGTTCTGGATGACCAGGATATTGTTTTCGTTTCGCCAGGTGATCAGACAATAGCAGCCCTCAAAAAGAAAAACGGTGAAGATTTCTACACCATCGCAGACGATGCCAACAACTATTTTTCTGAAGCATCAACCTACCTGGATTCTCTGAAAGTATCTTATAAAAACGCTGATGATACGAAAGTATTCGCGTATAAAAAAGATAACAAAACCGTAGCCATTCCCAAACATAATAGCCCCTGGTATGCCGTATTTTATAAAGACGGAAAATATGAGACCGTCGATCTGATCAACGTAAGGGAGGCCTATCCGAAATTTTTCGGGAATGCGGTGGCGAAAAATTCAGGAACCCTGAATTCCAAAATGGTCATTGCCTCTGTTGCCGGGAATCAGTATTCGGTGGTGGAGGAAAAAGACTGTGATCTAAACAATGATCATTTTACCGACAAAATTGTTGTTTTGGCCAATAACCGCGACCTCGATCCGCAGGATCCCGATACCAAAATTGCGCCGGTACTGATTTTATTGAATGATCAGAATAAAAAATACGACGTTCTGAAAAACGAAAAGATCTACCCGAACAGTTTCGGGGATTCCTTCCGGAAACTGGTGGTGAAAGACCGGTTCTTTACGGTTGAACTCTTCAATGAACTGCCGGACGAATACACTTCGGAAAAATACATCACCTTTAAATTCAGTGAACCGTCAAAGGAAATCGTTCTTTCCAAATACGGGGAAAATACCGTCTGGAACGATGGCAAAAAGACGAACACCTTATGTTCTGAGAAAAATTTCGGCAAGATCCTGTTCCGGGATTACAATTCCGATGACATCCGGGCCAAATGTCCGAAGTGATGCTGAAAAATATTCTTCGTTTTTCGCGGTTAAAATCTCTTACAAAGTTGCATGGCCGGTGGCTGAGCTCGTCGAAGTCCAAATAATGGCGTGGCTTCGAGAGCCTCAGCCACCGGATAGCCGTTCCTTACAATGATGGTGAATAATTTCAACACCCTGTTTGTCATTGACTGCGTCGAATCTGTGATTTCCGTAGCGATCCGGATTTAGTAGTGGAGAATCGTATGGAAAGATTCGTAGCAGGATCCTCTAATGTTACGAAAAAATCTACTACAGATCGCGCAGATTTTCATAGATAATGCCCGTGGCTTCGGCTCCGCTCAGCCACCGGATAGCCGTTCCTCACAATGATGGTGAATAATTTCAACACGCTGTTTGTCATTGACTACGTCGAATCTGCCATTTCTGTAGGGATCCGGGCTTAGTAATAGAGAGAATCGCCTGTTAAGCATTGCATCCGGTGCCTACAAGTTTGCATTTAATGTTTTTATCTTGATGATCTCACTGATTTAATAACCAATGCAGCAAATGTGAGCAAAACCCCGGCAATTAAAAAAGGAACCCAAAATATGAAGCAAAATTCCGACAGGCTGATCGTAGTCCGGCTATAATTGCCCCGTGAAACAAACATTCCGGCTCCAAGGATCAGCATTAAAACCGAAGAAAGGATTAAAACCAGTCCGCTTGCAAATAACTTTTTTACTGAAGATTTTCTATTTTTAATCCTAAGATTTTCAGATTGATTGGTGTCGGAATTGTCTCTTTCCATAGTATTGTCATTATGATTGCTGCCTTTATTTCTGATTTTACTTTACCATCTAAAATTAAGTATAATCAAAGCTTTATTTTTAATTATTCCGTTTTATTATTTTACCCTAATTTTTAACACCATTTACGGTACCTCAACCTCAGCTTTCTCCGGCTGAGATTGCAAAAGATCCTTTTTCCTGTTCTTCCGTTCCACGACCAGCCAGGCGGCGTCCAGCATTTTGATCAGGTGGAGGTACGGGCCAACGATATTACGCTCCGGCACCTGGTTGAACGTTCCGAGCGAGAAATAGACAACGTCCGAAAGAAAGTCCTCCAATTCCTCTGGGCGGTACGCCTTAAAAGCTTTGCGGAACACCAGCACCGGATCGCGGTATTCTTCTTCTGAAAGCGAACCGTACCTCAGCGGATTGCCGGTCTCCGGATCGACCTCTCCCATCCATTTCCCGGATTTCTTCCGGAGGCACCACCCGGCCCGGATCAGCGACCGTAGCGACTGGTAGAAGTGAAAGACCACCGAAGGATCTTCCGGGATCCGCGTTTTCCCCTGTACCGCGTACTGCATCATCAGGTTGAGCCGCTCCTTCGCCGTGGCCAGGTCATGGAACTGGAAAAATACGTCCCCTAAAGCGACAGGTGAAAGTTTGCTCCGGCCGGACCAAAACCGGGATTCAAAGTCTATGTTGTTCTTTTTCATAAGTGTGTGTTTTAACGGCCTTCTCAACTATACAAAGAATTGTTATCCTACGGATATACTACAATCTATAAATAGTTATCTACTACTGTATCACAAATATATAAAAATCTCCTTTTGTTACAAGTTCTTGTAACAAAATTTATTGAAAAAATTACGCCCTTTGTATAAAGTCATAATACATGGATGCCTTACAGGAAGAAATATTAAAAAAATTTGGAGAACACGTTAAGAAAATCAGACTAGAATCTGGACTTACGCAGGATGATGTTGTCCTTAACAGTTCCAAATTGACTAAAGGCACTGTAAGCGATATAGAAAATGGAAAAAGAAACTTTGCGTTTACTACATTAATTGATTTGACCAAAGGATTGAATATTTCTCCTAAAGATTTAATGAATTTTACAATTGAAAAATCCTGACGAAATTTGAAGTTTTATTACTCAATTATTTCATTATATCAGTCATAATTTATAACAAAAAATTTATATTTTCTTAATAATTGTACTTTCTATTACAATTATTTCTCATTTTAT
>NZ_VTSX01000031.1 GCF_008329705.1 Chryseobacterium sp. SN22
AAATTTTAAACCCAGAGCATTTAGAATATTATTATTAAATCAAGTACCTTGATTAAAATAACTTTTAAATGAAATACTTTGATAAAACTAATATGAAAAACAGATTTGATATAGAGTTTGAGACACAGGCGTATAATAGCCTCAAAAAATATCTGGAAAGCTTAGGCTATCCTAACTCATCAATTTTTCCAGAATATAATTTACTTAATTCAAAAATTGACGCAGTCGTTAAATCTAAGGATAAGATCCTAATTGCTGTTGAAATAAAGAAAACCGCTGCTATAAAATCAATTGCTATAGATGAAATAGGATATCATCCTATTACTCGAAACTTACAAAAAGTAGCTATTGAACTAAATGCAAAATACTACTTACTTTCTGATGGAAAACAAAATTTGTGGTTTAAAACAGGGCAAGATGGGCGACCAGAAAAAACAATAGCTGTACGGTATAATCAATTTCATACACATACACTATCTGAATTTGAATTCACTAAAGAACTTTTAATACACATTACTGAATACATCCGAAATTTTCCTTTAACTGGAGACCATTTATATGATGTATCAATAGTACTGTATGCTAAGCTAATACAGAATCTCAATGGCAAAAAACATAATACTATTAATTTTCAGAATCTTAGTGGGACGCATCATATTCACGAAAAATCACCTAGCAGTTATTCTCCGGATACTATATTGAAAAAAGCTTTAGAACGTTTGAAAGATATCGATTTGTTAGAAAATCGAATCACAGTATTTGAATTTATTGATTCTTTTTTTGATGCCTCACGAAAAGAATGGAACGTACCAAGATGGATGGCTGATTTGATGGTGGCCTTGATTGACAAAGATAAACAATCTAATCTACTGGATTTATTTTCCAGAAATGGTATATTCATATCTTCAGCTTATTTAAGAGAATTCCAAAACATTACGGCTTATTATAGTTCTCACAACGAATTATATTGGATAAAAATTCAGGAAATTTTAGGGAGAAAAAAAGAATCTAAGGTGAAGTTTGAGCCTGGCTTATTAAAAGGTAATTTAGAAGTATTATCTCAAGATAGTATGGATGCTGTTTTATTGGCTTCTCCTTTTAATCTAAAATTTGAAAAGCATATCGATAGTTATCTTGGGCGACAAGGTGTTAAAGACGGTAATACACTATTTCTAGAAGCTGCATTAAATGCCGCTAAACAGGATGGACAGGTTATAGCTATTGTACCAGATGGTTTTCTTTTATCAGCACAATATAAAAAAGCTAGGAGCTATTTTCAGTCTCAAATTGAGGCTATTATTAGTTTACCAGACGATGCTTTTAAGCCTTATTCTTCAGTAAAAACCAGCTTGCTACTATTAAGAAAAAGCGATTCAAAAAAACAAGAAAAAGTTTTTATGGCTGCTCTGAATAAAGTACCTGTAAGCAATCCGTTGTACAAAGAATATGATTCTTCCATGATAGATATTTTACAAAATCTTGCTTTATATAGAACAGAAAAAAAGATTGTTGCTTCAAAAAATGGGTTCACAGTAGAAAAATTAAATGCAGAAAATTTTCACGTAACCAAATATTGGCTTGATCAGTATGCAAAACCTTTAGGTACTATAAGATCAGATTTTTCCATACTCCCCTTAAAAGAACTTATAAAGAGCATATCTCGTGGTAATACAATTATAAATGACAGCGATGGTGATATTCCTTGTATTAGTCCTGCTGTTATCAGAGAACTGCATTTAAGCAAAGAAGAGTTATCTTTTACTTCTAAAGAAAAATTACCTCATGGTAAAATACACCGAGTTGTTGCAAATGATATATTGGTCAATATAATTGGTCCATATCGTGGAAAAGCTGCATTGGTTTCTAAAGATTTTGAAGAAATGCTGGTAAACCGACATATAGCTATTATCAAGCCCCATCTTGAGTTTATTTTACCTGGTTATTTAGCCATAGCATTAAATAGTCAGTTTGTTCAAGCACAATTCCATGACCAAACTTCGGGTACTGTCATACCTGCTTTAAATCTATCAAGTTTTGATCACATAGTCATACCAGTTCCAAGCATGGAAACACAACAAAAAATTCACCAAGAGTTTGTTTTACAGCTAGATGAATTGGCTGCCATTCAAGCAAAGGCGGCTATCCTCAAAGGAGAAATAAATAAAAGATTGTCTAACCTCAGTAAAGAAGGAGATAAGCTATGAATTCTTTTCCTAAAATCACAAACGATTTAATTACCAATTGCTTTTTCAAATTTCGGACACTTTATAGCAATGATCTAATAAAATTGTTACAAGCAGCACAAACAGCTACATTAGGTGAACAATCAGCTTTTGTCATTGGACCAGGTGATACAAATCAACAGGTTGACATAATCGAAACGAGAATTAAGAGAATAGCGGATAGTTATGGGCAAAAATTGTTGATAAAAATTATAGAAAGCTTGTATGAAGATTTACAAATAAACGGTGCAATTGGAGTAACAAATACCGATTTCTTAGCTTGTAGCAAAATCGTTCTTCAAGATGGAAGTCAGTTACAATATAAAGCAGTAAAAAAATGGCATTGGGTATGGAATCTGGAAGTGGACGGTAACCCTGGCTCAGTTGATCTGGAGATAAGAGCTGGTAATAATACTCCTGGAGAAATTGTACCTGAGTATATCCTACAATATATACAACAAGGTGTTACAGCCTTTAAGTCGGGCAAGCCTGCAGTTGCAATGGCATTAATGACAATAGGTTTAGAAGGTACTCTTCGAGATGCATTGGAAACAAAAGGGTATAGTTATCAATATGGAACTCCTTCACAAGATATTTATGAAAGAGTAAATATGGATGTTCATAAAGATTCTTCAGGCTATAAAGTAACATTTCCCAATTCAATGCCTAAAGTTCATAATGATTATTTATCTGCTCCTGGAGATCCTACTTACAAAAGAGTTAGAATTAAACGAGTAAAACAGCCTGATGGAAATTTTATTCTTGAAATTAAAAATATAGGTGATTTATTTGATTACTGGTCATCTGATCAAATTACTACGACAGGAACCGCACAAGTTAGTGGCCTTGGGGCAGCAATAAACATTGGGAGAAATTTATTAGGAATTATAACTCCCATAGATATTCCAGAAGATTTAGATAGGCCAATCCAAGCAGTAAGAAATAATTTAATTCACTTATCTGGCAATTCGATGTCAGAAATTGTTCAACAGGATACTGTAGGAAACGATATTACATTAAAAGAATTCTTAATTGATAGAAATCGAGTTTTTGATGCTATATGTACTATTGGTAACGCAATTAACATTTTATATAATAGAATTGCAAGCGGAACATTATAAAAATGGAAACTACTTGAACATCTTCGGAAAAACCATGCGGATTTTCTTTATAGACTGCATCTCAAAAGTCTTACCACAGCGAAACTCAGTAACTGAACAGGAATAGATATCAAAATATCTCATATTAAAGTATAAGAATAATCATCTTTTTAGGTTTTGTCTCAAATTGAAAATTATGGATGGTAAATCGGAGAAGATACAATAAATGGCAAAAGAGTATTTTTTACGGGAGAGTGTTTTTAAATATAACAAAGCCTGAGAAATTTCTCAGGCTTCTGTATTATCTAATAAGCTTTTCTAACCTAGTCATCATTTCATCTTTCTCTTTCAACATTCGTTCATATAAAGCAATTTTTTCATCGTGCAATTCAATAATTTTTTCCAGAGGATTTATTGTAGCATTATTACTATATAAAGAATGCATCACGGAATTATCACTATTATTAACCGTGTTAGCAATAATGTTGACTGCTTGTTCTTCGTTAAAATTCTGAAACGCCTCCACAGGAATTTTCAGCACTTCGGAAATCTTTTGCAGCAGGGCTTCTTCTACCACGTCTTTCTGTTCGAGGAGGGAGATTTTCTTCTGGTTCCAGTCTTCGCCGAGGTCGAAGGCGAGGGCTTCCTGCTTGATGCCCAGCATTTCCCTGAATCGTTTGATGTTGCGTCCCTGGTGTATTTTCTGTTCCATGTGTTTTTATTTTTAATGTACCTTAAAGATACGGCGGTTCCGTAATACGATGAAGGGTAAAATTAACAATTATCCGGTAAAAATCCTAATGGAGTGACTATAATATCCCTCTTTGGAATAGAATATCTTTTTACAATTTCCCTGCTTTGTACTGCATAAAATGGGAGGATCATGAAAGCAACAAACACTCTGCCCCGGAAGTTGAGCAATCATCAGTTATACGAACTGCTGAAAAAAGGCAATCCGGCCTCTTTGGAACATATTCATTCCCGCTACAAAAGACTTTTGTTCTGGCTCGGGAAACAGATGCTTGACGATGATTTTGTCGTGGAAACGCTGGTACAGGATGCCTTCCTGAAACTCTGGCTGCACCGGGATTCCATTGAAACGCCGAATCATATCCTTGGTTTTTTGCGTTTTGTCCTGAAAAGGGACTGCATCACGTATTTCAATGCCCCGAAAACCCAATTCAGCCGTTTAATGGGTTCCCTTGAACGTTTTGAGAATTATCAGGATTATCTTATCCGTTACGATCCCGTGCAGGACCAGGAACACCTTCTCCGCCAGGAATCAGATCAAAGAAATTTTGATGAAGTGAATAAGGTGTTAAACGTGCTGGATCCGAAAAGAAAGCACCTGATCGAACTTTGCCTTACGTATGGCTTCCGGTACAAACCCATTGCCGAGGCTATGGGAAGCAGCGTGAAAGACATCAGCAATGAGGTGAGCAGGGCCATCGCTGATCTCCGGAAAATTTTGAATAAAAGTTCTTTTGAACAGCCAAATGAAAAAGCGTGCAATCATGAAAAGCAGCCGGATACACTCAGCAGCCGGCAGCTCGAGATTATGAAAAGAAGGTTTGAGCAGAAGTCTTCTTTCACGGTGATTGCCCGGGAACTCAGGCTGCCTGAAAAGGAAGTCCACCGGGAATTTTTATATGCTTATCAATATGTACAGAAGGACAACAGATATTAAAACCTTTTTGATATGGAAAAATCCACTATGACCCTGACCCGGAAAATCCAGCTGCTGATCGATGTTCCTGCACATGAACAGAAAAAGATGTGGGAAAAACTCCATCGGTATCAGAACCGGTGTTTCCGGGCAGCGAACTTCATCGTTTCCCACCTGTATGTCCAGGAAATGATCAAGGATTTCTTTTACCTCACCGAAGACATCCGATACAAGCTGGCGGATGCAGGGAAAGACGGGATGGGAATGTTTAACCGTTCGAAAACAAATACCACGGCACGCATGGTCTTCGACCGGTTCAAAGGGGAGATCCCGACCGATATCCTGGGAAGCCTGAACAATACGATTCAATCCGCCTTTTCCAAAAACAAAGCCGACTATTGGCAGGGCACCAAATCGCTGAGGAACTTTAAAAAAGACATTCCCATCCCGCTCCCGGTGAAATGCATCAGCAGAATGAGGTATGACCCTGAAAAGAAAGCCTTCTGCTTCAATATGTTTGCGGTTCCGGTGAAAACCTATTTGGGAAAAGACTTCTCGGATAAGCGCCTGCTCATGGAACGCCTGTTAAGGGGAGACATAAAGCTCTGCACCTCGCAGGTCCAGCTGAAAGCCGGGAAAATCTTCTGGCTCGCCGTATTTGAATTTGAAAAGGAAGACCATCTTTTAAAACCTGAAATCATTGCCGAAGCTTCGCTGTCCCTGGAACACCCCATCGTCGCAAAGGCTAACAACGTACGGATCAACATTGGGTCAAAAGAAGAGTTTTTATATAGAAGGCTGGCCATCCAGGCCCGTCAGAAAAGGGTTCAAAACGGTATTGCCTATGCCCGTTCCGGGAAAGGAGCAAAACGGAAACAGAAAGCATTGTACAAAACCGATAACCTGGAAAGCCGGTATGTCAGCCACCGGCTTCACCTGTACAGCCGGCAGCTGATCGATTTCTGCATCCGCCAGCAGGCAGGCACCCTGATTCTTAAAAACCAGGAAGACAAAATCGGGATTGCCAGGGAGCAGGAATTCGTGCTCCGCAACTGGAGCTATTATGAACTGCAGGCCAAAATAAGATACAAAGCCGAAAAAGCAGGCATCGAACTGATCATCGGATAGAAAAAAAACAACGAGGGTGCCTGTACACCCGCAGGGTGAGGTTGTCATAGGAAACACTCACTAAATACTTTAGAGTATATACAGCGGCGTGGGCTCTTTTTAATTTAAAATATTGATAACTAACGGAGTGGTCCGGCGACGGTAAGGATTTAAATGAACTTTCTATTAACACACCCACTTCTCAATACGGTTTTTCAAACCTACCCGAAGTGGCGGCGTTGTTCATCAATCGACGAAATTGAATTATTTAGGCCTTCGATTTGACCATTAAACTTTTAGCGTTAAGCAAATTGAGAGGAGTGGCCACCAGGAAACCATCTATGGTTCGGCGAAACCAATAAAAAAATAAGAAATCATGAGCCAAAAGTTTAGTGTCTGAAGCGCGGGACTCAAAGTCACTAAGGAGACCAATGATCAATCCGCGCAAACCTAACGAAGCGGTTCGACGACCGACGGGAGTCAATTTTTAAACTTTTCAGCGCCGGCTCAATTTGCAGCGTTAAAAAGTTTTGGGGTCCTGAATTTTTGGTTCGTTTTGGATCAAGCCAAAATGAACAAAGTGGTCCGGCGACGGTAAGGATTTAAATGAACTTTATTAATACACCCACTTCTCAATACGGTTTTTCAAAACCCACCCGAAGTGGCGGCTGTATTCATCAATCAACGGAATCTATTGGTTTGCCCCCAACTGACCATTAAACTTTCAGCGTTAAGCAAATTGAAAAGCGAAGGCCACTTAAAAACCATTTATGGTTCGGCGAAACCAATAAAAAATAAACAATGATGAGCCAAAAGTTTTATGTCCGAGGCGCGGGACTAAAAGTCACTGAGCAGGCCAATGATCAATCCGCGCGAGTTTAAACTTTTCAGCACAGGCTCAATTTATAGCGTAAAAAGTTTTGGGTCCTGATCTTTTGGTTCGTTTTGGATCAAGCCAAAATGAACGAAGTGGTCCGGTGACTATAAGGATTCAAATAAACGTTTCTATTAATACACCAACTTCTCGATACGGTTTTTTCAAAACCTACCCGAAGTGACGGCGGTATTCATCAATCAACGGAATCTATTGGTTTGGCCCCAATTGACCATTAAACTTTTAGCGTTAAGCAAATTGAGAGGAGTGGCCACTACGAAAAGTTTAGTGTTCGAAGCGCGGGACTAAAAGTCACTGAGCAGGCCAATGATCAATCCGCGCGAGTTTAAACTTTTCAGCACAGGCTCAATTTGTAGCGTAAAAAGTTTTGGGGTCTTGATCTTTTGGTTCGTTTTGGATCAAGCCAAAATGAACAAAGCGGTTCAGCGACTGTAAGGAATCAAATGAACGTTTCTACTCATTACACCAGCTTCTCGATACGATTCTTCTTCGAAAAATCAATTGAAGTGACGGCCGTTCATCAATCGCTCGGCAGGAGTGGTTATTTGGGTCCGAACGACCATTAAACTTTTAGCGTTAAGCAAATTGAAAAGCGAAGGCCACTTAAAAAAAGCTTAGTGTTCGAAGCGCGGCGATAACAGTGATCAACAGGCTTATAGCAAATCCGCGCAAGTTTAAACTTTTCAGCGTTGGCTCAATTTGTAGCGTTAAAAAGTTTTGGGGTCCTGATCTTTTGGTTCGTTTTGGATCAAGCCAAAATAAACAAAGCGGTCCAGCGACTGTAAGGAGTCCAACGAACGAAGTAACTGCCATTCATCAATCAACGGAATCTATTGGTTTGGCCCCAACTGACCATTAAACTTTTAGCGTTAAGCAAATTGAAAAGCGAATGCCACTTAAAAAAAGTTTAGTGTCTGAAGCGCGGGACTAAAAGTCACTGAGCAGGCCAATGATCAATCCGCGCGAGTTTAAACTTTTCAACGCCGGCTCAATTTGTAGCGTTAAAAAGTTTTGGGTCCTGATCTTTTGGTTCGTTTTGGATCAAGCCAAAATGAACGAAGTGGTCCGGCGACGGTAAGGAATCAAATGAACGAAGTGACGGCGGTATTCATCAATCAACGGAATCTATTGGTTTGGCCCCAATTGACCAATAAACTTTTAGCGTTAAGCAAATTGAAAAGCGAAGGCCACTTAAAAAAGTTTTATGTCCGAAGCGCGGGACTCAAAGTCACTGAGCAGGCCAATGATCAATCCGCGCAAGTTTAAACTTTTCAGCGTTGGCTCAATTTGTAGCGTAAAAAGTTTTGGGGTCCTGATCTTTTGCTTCGTTTTGGATCAAGCCAAAATGAACAAAGCGGTCCGGCGACCAACGGGAGTCAATTTTAAACTTTTCAGCGTTGGCTCAATTTGCAGCGTTCAAAAGTTTTGGGGTCCTGAATTTTTGATTCTTTTGTTTGACTGCGTCGAATCTTCGATTTCAGGACAAAAGAATATTAGGGTTAAATCAATTTAAAATCCCCATACTTTTAATCCTTACACAAAACTCAGTCCCCAGAAACCTCGGATCCCCGTGCTTCTCCGACCAGAACCCGTCCAGCACATCGGGACTGAGGCAGCGGTAAACGGCGACGCCTTTGTAGGTCCTGTCTTCCCCTTCGTAGCGGAAGTTGATCACCAGGATGCCGTCTCTGTAAAAGCCGGTGCCCTGCTGTTCGTGGTCGCCGATGAGCCATTGCGCAAGGAGGCGGTGGTTCCCATCCAGCGAAAGGGTAAGGAAGCCGTGATAAGTAACAGCGTCGGTGGCTTCCTGGTTGCTGCCCTGGACAGTATAGCTGCCCACCAGATCGTGTACGGTCATTGGTATTCGGTTTTAGATAAAACAAAAATAAAAAATTCCGGCGTCAATTTGCAACCGGTTTGAAATCATCTAAATGGGTTTCCAAAATTAAGGTCTCGCAGATCAGGCAGGGGACGCAGATTTTTCTAAAAGGCAGTGTTGTTTCCTGTTGGTTCTAAAGATTGGAAATTAGCAAAGCCGTAAGGAATACGGAAATATTGCTGCAGTTCGACGGTTCCCTCCAAAACCACCCCGTCAAAAATTCAATGAATTTTCGCCACCCCTCCAAAGGAGTGGAATTTCGGTTAAGGTATTTCAGTCTTCTGCCTTCCGCAGCCTTCCGCCTTCCACACCAAGCATCTAAAACCTCCCGCGCCGCTGCTTTTTTTAAAAACCATACATAACCGCTGCAAAAAGACTGTCATGATGTACTTCAAAGTAAATACAGATATTCGGTAATAGGATGTTCTGTATCACAATATACTGTTGCGGAAAGATTCTGCCGGCGACATACCTGTTATAGCCCAAAATTTAAGCCTCTCAATGGAGAAGCTTAAATAGGATGTCATCAATGTTTTTAGAATCTGGTCTATTAATTTTTACCGTTGTTGTAAATGCTGTGTTGTCCGCTGTTGATGCAGTGGCTTACAGGATACGATCGATGATCCTCAGTCTGTTGCCATGTTCAGTATCGGTCTTTTACCGCGAAAAGATTAAAAAGAGGCTTTTATTGTAAGCCTCTTTAGGGAGATTTGCATTAACACCGTTACAGTATTATATCTTAAGGCTTCCAGTAAGACCATTTACTTCCGTTGTAAACAGCCAGACGTTTTGCGCCGCTTTTGTTTATATAAACCATCATGCCGGGAGAAGGGCTTGGGATGTTCTGTACATCCGATACGGTCGGCAGTATCATGGATTTTGTAGTGGACTCCAAAACAAGGACACCGTCCGCAGAACTTGAACTGGCTCCTATAACGGTCTTTGCGGAAGTTGCTTCCGAAACCTGTGCACCGGTAGGCTGTGATGCCAAAGCCGTGGTGATATCAGCACTCTGTCCGCTAAGATCAATCCAGGTACCGTTGTAATATCTTACCCTTGCGCCTGTGGGAGAAGAAGCATCCAATACCAGTGTTCCTTCAGAAGGGGTGGAAGGGAGCGTTCTTACATAAGGCAGAATAATACCTTTATTCTGATTTGCGGGAAAATCCAGCAGTACCGAGGTTTTTACGGCAGCTGTTCCCGTGGCATCTCCCAAGATCATCTGGGCATGGGCCAGAGAAAGCCCTGTTATAAAGAGTATTGTAATTATTTTTTTCATGGATCTTTTATTTGATACGTGTAGTAGTTGATGGTAAATTATCTTATAAAGCGATTAAGGACAGGCTGGGGTACTGAAACAGCTCCATGCCGTGCCGTCATATAATTTCAGGCATTTTGCCGTGATATCATAAACCATCATTCCTTCCTGGGGTGAAACGATAGCGTTTATCTGAGGCGTACTGAGCCTGGTAATAACAAGTCCTTTGGTATTCGATTCCAGGACAACATGCGCCGACTTTCTGATCATCGGCCAGTTACCGTCATCTGTTCCTGCTCTTTTCAGAAGGGTAATCCCGATTTTGCTGTCGGTTCCTGCAGCAGAAGTATTGGCATCATCATAGCATACACATCGACGGATGAAATAATCATTGGTGGTCGGATAGTAAGTATCACCGAAAATCGGGGATGAAGTGGAAACAAAATTATTGGTGGAACCGTTTGTGCCCTGCTGCTTGATTTCAAATTTAAAAGTCTCATCAGGCTCATACAGCGCATCGTTTACAGAAGCAATATTTACTGCAATACCGTCTTCGTCATTGTTGGGACTGGAATATCCCGGAGTTACCCCTCCGTCATAGTTACCCTGCGGGACGGAAATCAGGTAAATGCTGCTTCCCGCAGTATGGGTAATTACCGGGGTACCGTTGGAATTCGCCACCGGGCTTAAGGCAATATCCGCATCCGTCGCCAGTGCTGTTCCGTTTGCCGGGTCGATCAGCTGCACCGCTACGGTGGTCGGACTGGTTACCGCACCGTTAATCCTTAAAAACAAGGTGCCGTTGGAAGATCCCTCACACGAAGATAGCGCATTGGAGAATTTCAGGTCGATCAGGGGGTTCAGGGTAATCCTGATATCATCCAGAAGGTTACCCGCTCCGGGACTGCCGCCATCTACTACAGCCCTGAATCCTACCCGGTATACACCGGAAGTTCCTGTGAAGGTATAAGTCCCCTGGTTAGAAGACCAGGCTGACGTACTGGATGGGACCGTCGTGGACCGTACAGTTGCGATGTTGTTCTGGTTCTGGTCCTCAATCACCATGGCAGACTGTTCGGCAGTAGTACTCCTGGCCCGGTGCCTGAAATTAAAGGAAATAATATCCCCGTTGGCCAGGTACATATTCTGGTAAATCATAGAACTTACAAAAGCATTAAGCTCAACGAAATTACTGCCCTGTGCAGCAGGTACGCTTTGGAAACCCGTTCCCCAAATTTCGATCGGATGGCAGGCTCCGGAAAATCCCGGTTCACACGCATTGGCCTGAGTAGGGTGTGACGTATACCACGGTGATGTTATGGCCGCTCCGGCATCAAAAGTTGCTCCAAAACCGAAATTGGCATCATATTGCCCATATCCGCCTGGCGCGATCCCAAATTCTAATCCGGGATTGACAATGACCCTGGTCTGGGCAAAGTAAACGTGCGGAAAAATTAACAGCAGCAGTAATCCGGAGAAAATACAGGATTTGTTCCTGCTGTTTCCGTATTCTGCATTTCGCGAAATAATGTTCATAAGTTGATTTTTATTGTGAATTATTTGAATTAGTATGGTAAAGAAAAAAAGAATCCGACAGCCTGTACTTTTATACTGACAGACCAATATTGACGCGCAAATCTACATTATATCTTTGATCGAATGCACGTTATGATTTATCATTTTCGCGAAAATGAAAGATTGAATATTGATGTTGGTGGTTGGGATTTGTCTGTATATTTTTTGTATACTTTTGATCTGCACCAGTTTATTCGCCCGGCAGTTTTGTGGATTAATTTTCTTTAGCTGAATACTTTAACATGATGCAGTATATGTTTGACCTGTCATTTTCGCGAAAATGAATAGCCGTACGGAATTTCATTATAAAGAAAAGGACTGACTATTTGAAGTGGGTAGGATGATCATCAATACCGGGTTATATCATTTATTTATTACATTAATAATTAAAAATTTTTGCAAGTGATTTAAAGAGAGCTGTTTGTGTTGTGAAAACATGATTTACAATTTTTTTTCTTCTTTTTACAAGAAAAAAATATTCTATTGTATTAGCTTTACAGTGTATTTCGTGTGGACGGCGAGTTTCTTTTTGCCATCTGCCAGCAGCCTTCATAAAATACTTAGCTGATACAGTACATGAATTAATTATATATCTGGAAATTTAGGAATGTCCGGGCAGGATGATGTATGATGAGCCTTTCCTGCTTACAAAATTGTATTTTGAATTTTACACAGAATTATATTTTGACCACCTGAGAATTTATTTTTCAGGTCAATCCTTCCGGTAATACCGGAGGGATTTTATACTTATGCAGGTCTAATCTCACAAAACGATTGAAATATATTTAACCCGGATTATTTTATTTCTACAGGTGAATGATAGCCGGATGCAGAGGCAAAGCAGAAAATGATTCTTTAAAATGAATATGAGGCTGTTATTAAAACTAAAAATATGAAGCTATCCGAAGAACAATACATCATCATTCAGACTACAGCTGTCAATTATTTTAAAAATATTGGCGGGATACGTGATATTAAGATTTATAATTCAGCAGAATTTTTAGACATCGTTGTTTATCCTGAGTCGTCCTTAATTTTAAATTCAAATGATATTGAGAAGTTTTCCGAAACGTTGAAAGAAATTATTTTTCAATTAAAAGATAATTCTGAACTGATGATTGTTGAGTTTGATGTGATAAACAGATGTATTTCATTTTCAGTCAGCTTTTAAAATCTCAAAAAACAATCAAATTTCGGAAACTCGGTGAGCTTTTATAAGTGAAAAGTGTATGCTGAGCCTGTCGAGCCAGCTTTGTGAAACTTAAATGCCCCCGGGTATAAAAAAAATCTCTGTGGTCTTCGTTTTGAAAAATAAGTAAAGCCACCATTATGGGGACTACTGCAGAAATTTACCATTCACCACTGACTTCCCGGAATATTCCTACCTTTGCCCCCTCATGAAGTATTTTTTCATCATTTCCACCCTGGTTACCTTCCTTACTTTCGGCCTCGACAAACGCAGGGCCGAAAAGCATCAGCGCAGGATCCCGGAATCGGTGCTCCTTTTTCTCACGTTCATGGGCGGAACCGCCGGCGCCTTACTCGGAATGATCTCCTATCGGCATAAAACCTCCAAAACCTCCTTTCTCATTAAAATCGGGCTGGTTGTCCTCCTGCAGGGCCTGATCATCTACGCATTGCTTTATCACTTTTAAAACCCGGTAGCCATTGCCGGGCCCTGTATTTATTGATTTTATCATTACGCAGATGGGCAGGTGGCGCAGATTTTTGCTCATTCCTCAACGCCTAATCAACCGCAGCTATCACTTGCTGAACCTAAACTGAAAGATTACAGACGCAGTTCAGCCTTCGCAACCGAAGACAGCCGCGGTCATCATTAAATTTTACCCTCTGCGGGCCCGGCGCTGCACCCTGGTCTCAGCCTGATACCTAAAGCAACTGTATTGAAATTACCTCCCACATTTTTAACAAAGATTTAGCATTTGTATTTTTCCCACGGCACCATTTTTTCTTCTACCTGAACTGTAAACACCAAAAAATTTAATAATATGTCTAAAAAAATCGCCATTTTGGCAACCCACGGATTTGAAGAAAGCGAACTGAAATCACCGAAAGAACATCTGGAGCAGCAGGGATGGACAGCCCACATCGTAAGCCCAGAATCAGGCTCGATCAAAGCATGGGCGGAAAAAGACTGGGGACAGGAATATCCGGTGGATAAAACGTTGGATGAAGCGTCTGCTTCCGATTATGATGCCCTGGTACTGCCGGGCGGCGTGATCAATCCGGATCAGCTGAGAACCAATGAAAAGGCCCTGTCTTTCGTAAAGGATTTCTTTGAGCAGCACAAACCGGTAGCAGCCATCTGCCACGGCCCGCAGATCCTGATCAATGCAGGGGTTGTGGAAGGCAGAAACATGACTTCCGTAAAATCCATCAGCCAGGACCTGAAGAATGCAGGCGTACAGTGGGAAGACAGCGAAGTGGTCACCAACCACGGACTGGTAACCAGCAGGACTCCTGAAGATTTACCGGCCTTCAACAAAAAGATGGTAGAGGAGATCAATGAAGGAAAACATGAGGAACAGACGGTGTAATTCGTATACACAACCGATAAAGGGGCCCGGATCATTTGATCCGGGCTTTTTTTGCCTTATCCCGGAATGGATTGGTTTTTCAGGAGCTTTATCCTGCTATCCGCTATTACTCCTCGCACCGCCGCAATCCGGCCCCGCTGTGGGGTAGCCGCTTCTATCAGGGCTAAGGCAGCCGCCGTTCCGTTCCCCGGCAGGCATCGGGTGAAATTTGCGTCTTTTGACTGCGCCGGACCTTTCAGCAGTCTGTATTGAAAAATGGGGCTTCGGCTCCGCTCAGCCACCGGACGGTGCTTCCACTCAAGACGACATTAAAAAAATCTTTGATTTTTAATCTTATGTGTTCTGAAATATCTGCAGTCCATCAACCTAAAAATCTAATGTCTCTTATGTGTCAAAAGCTTTTAGCACTTTTATAGTTGACAAAATCCGGCAATATACGTTGTTAAAATTACAACTTTTCCTAACCTTCAGGGTTTTCAAAACCCGGAAGGTTTACATACGGCTTTTCCGCTTCCCGGACTAAAGATCTCATTATGAATTTGTTAAATTATTGGTCTTCATACACGGTATTTGATTTAAAATCACTATTTTTGCACCCGTAAAAATCATTCATGCAAAACATTAGAAATATTGCGATCATCGCACACGTTGACCACGGGAAGACGACTCTGGTTGATAAAATCATTCATGCTACGAACATTTTCAGAGAAAATCAGGAAAGTGGAGAACTGATAATGGATAACAATGATCTTGAAAGAGAGAGAGGGATTACCATTTTATCAAAAAATATTTCTGTTACGTATAAAGACACAAAAATCAACGTAATCGATACCCCCGGTCACGCCGACTTCGGTGGGGAAGTGGAAAGGGTATTGAAAATGGCAGACGGGGTAATCCTGTTGGTGGATGCCTTCGAAGGGCCGATGCCGCAGACCCGTTTCGTACTTCAGAAAGCGTTGGAATTAGGATTGAGACCCTTAGTGGTCATCAACAAAGTAGACAAGCCGAACTGCCGTCCGGACGAAGTTCACGATCAGGTATTCGATCTGTTCTTCAACCTTGAAGCGACCGAAGAGCAATTGGATTTCCCTACGTTCTACGGATCTTCAAAACAGGGATGGTTCAACACTTCCCTGGAGCAGACTGAAGACATCTTGCCGTTACTGGACGGGATCTTACAGTACGTTCCGGCTCCGCAGGTAACCGAAGGGAACCTTCAGATGCAGATTACTTCCCTGGATTTCTCTTCTTTCTTAGGAAGAATTGCGATCGGGAAAGTAACGAGAGGCGAACTGAAAGAATCACAGTGGATCGGTCTTGCGCAGGCAGACGGTAAAATCGTAAAAGGAAAAGTAAAGGAACTTTACGTTTTCGAAGGATTAGGAAAGAAAAAAGTAACCGAAGTACAGGCAGGGGATATCTGTGCCGTAGTAGGTTTCGACGCCTTCCAGATCGGGGACTCTTTCGTAGACCTTGAAAACCCTGAGCCGTTGGAAAGAACGGCCATCGACGAGCCTACGCTGAACATGACGTTCTCCATCAACAACTCGCCGTTCTTCGGGAAAGACGGTAAATATGTGACTTCCAATCACCTGAAAGAAAGGTTGACCAAAGAGTTGGAGAAAAACCTGGCATTAAGGGTTCAGCAGACTGATGATGCCAACACTTTCCTGGTATTCGGTAGAGGGATTCTTCACTTATCCGTTCTTATCGAAACAATGAGAAGAGAAGGGTACGAAATGACCATCGGTCAGCCGCAGGTAATCCTGAGAGAAGATGAAAACGGGCAAAAACTGGAGCCTTATGAATCTTTGGTAGTAGACGTTCCTGAAGAATATGCTTCAAGAGTAATCGATTTGGCTACCCAGAGAAAAGGGGACCTTCACATTATGGAGACCAAAGGGGAAATGCAGCATATGGAATTCGAGATCCCTTCAAGAGGTCTGATCGGATTGCGTTCCCAGATGCTTACAGCTACTGCAGGTGAAGCCATCATGGCGCACCGTTTCACGGAATACAAGCCTTTCAAAGGAGCAATTCCGGGAAGAAACAACGGGGTACTGATCAGCAAGACGCAGGGACCGGCTACGGAATATTCGATTGCCAAACTTCAGGACCGAGGAAAATTCTTCGTGGATCCGGGTGAGGAGATCTATGCAGGGATGATCATCGGGGAGCAGAACAAACCGGGTGACCTTGTGGTAAACATCGTAGAAGCCAAGCAGCTGAACAACATGAGAGCCTCCGGAAAAGACAAAGATACCGGCGTAGCACCGAAAATCTTATTCTCTCTGGAAGAATGCATGGAATACATCCAGGGTGATGAAGCCATCGAGGTAACCCCGAACTTCATCCGTATGAGAAAGAAAATCCTTTCCGAAGAAGAAAGAAAAAGAGTGGAAAGAGGAGCGAAAGCTTAATTTCAACATTCATCTGGGCACTGGCCGTTTCGTCAGTGCTACAGAATACCATACAGCCTTCCGTTTCTGCGGAAGGCTTTTTTGTTTCCCGCAGATCACACGGGTTTCCCGGCTTCGGCCCCGCTCAGCCGCCGGGTACGGTCCGGGGGTCACAGGACCAGGCAGTCATGCAGCCCCTGAAAGGGCGAAATTTCATCTCATATAAATAAAAACGCTCTGATTTTTTATCCTTTCTAATGTACATGGACGTCAACTCCGCTCAGCTACCGGACAGACATTATCTGAATGACAAGACATAAAATCTCTGATTTTCAAAAACTTTTGTGCGCCTTCTTCAGTATGATTCATTCAGCTTCTTTATCCAGCATCAATATCTTTTGTTTCTTTTGGGACGGATATCCGGTAATTTGAGATTAAAAGATACAGAGTCCCAAACTTATCGCCAGATATAATTGATTCTAAGCCGCTGGAAGTCTCTGATTTTTAATCTCCTGTGCTCTGAAATAAGCGGGCTTCTAGACCTCAGCCGCCAAAAATAAATCTTATGTGACTTATGTGTTAAAAACCCTTCCGTCATCATATCAATAGCGGCCGGGCCAATCCCACGGCCAAGTTTTTGTATTTCCGTTACCATGAACACCATCCAGCGAATATTCTTTCTATCCATCACCATCCTTGCAGCAACCGCCTGTAAAGAGCTGAAATTCCCCGATAAAATCTTCGAGGCTTCCGAACGGGCACGCTATGAACGCAGCTATTCCGGGGCCGATAGCCTGATGGTGCAGTGGAAAAACAGCTTTTCTTCAGCTGTGACCAACCGCCTTATGATAGGAGAGAGCAATGCCATTACCTTCTTTGCCAACCAGCCTAAACAGGATGCAGCCGGGTATTCGCTCGAACTGAAAAAAGGTGATCTGCTGGTGGTTGAAGCGTCAGGGATTATACCGCAGACAAAAATATTTGTTGATGTTCTGGAGCCCGGTGCAGATGCCGGGAAAGCCAAAAGCGAAATCCTGGAAAACGGAAGATTCACCCGGTTTACGGAAACCGGCGGTCTGCATAAAGTCGTCATCCAGCCTGAAATCGGCTGCCGGAATACGTTTGAACTGAAAATATACACCCAGTCGTCCATTTCATTTCCCGTAGCAGGAAAAGGCAACCGCGATGTCCAGAGCTTCTGGGGAGCCAGCCGTGACGGCGGCGGAAGAAGCCATGAAGGGGTAGACATCTTCGCTTCCCGCGGAACTCCCGTGGTTGCGGTGGCGGATGGATTCATTACCCGTACCGGAAACCAGGGGCTCGGCGGGAAGCAGGTCTGGCTCCGCGACGGCATCCTGGGAAATTCCTACTATTACGCGCACCTCGACAGCATCCTGACGGAAGGCGGCAGACAGGTGAAAACAGGTGATACCCTGGGCAGGACAGGCAACACCGGCAATGCCGCCGGCGGTCCTACCCATCTGCATTTCGGCATCTATACGGCCGGCGGGGCGGTTGATCCGTATCCGTACATCAGGAAGCGTCCGGTGCAGGCTTCAGGATCCATAGGGCAACTGCCGGAAGAAAAGTGGATCAGGGCAGAAACCCGCCTCCGTTCAGGCCCGGGAACGAAATATGAGAGCCTTACTCTGATCAGCAATAAGGTTCCTGTTAAAATCCTGACTGCATTCGGTTCCTGGTACCATGTGAAAACGGCAGACGGGCAGGAAGGCTTCGTCCCGAAAGAAAGGCTCCGGAAATAAGAGATTTGCTTTAGCGGTGTCCGCATCATCCAGACAAGGGAAAGGAATCAGGTTCTTCACAGCGTGATACATGAGAATGGCAACAGGTTCAGGCGGCAATACCCTTTAATGTGTAAAACTTCATTAATCCGTATGATCTAAAATAAAAGATTAACCTTATTTTTGTGAAATGAACCTCCGAAATATTAAATATACCCTCATCTTATGTTCAGCCGTTACGCTGACTTCCTGTGCATCACAAAAAGCGGCGACACCCGTAAAAACGCCCGCTTCAAAACCAAAACCGGACCTTCCCCCGAAACCGGTTGCCGCCGTTCCGCCGGCGGATGAAACGTTCAGAACCGTGCTTCCCGAAATCAGAAGGGAATTCCGCGGTGCGTGGATTGCCAGTGTGGCCAACATCAACTGGCCTTCAAGAAACAACTTACCGGTAGACCGGCAGAAGGCGGAAGCGATTGCCATGCTGGATATGCTGAGAGACAATAATTTCAATGCGGTCATCTTCCAGGCCCGCCCGTCTGCTGATGCTTTGTACACCAGCAACCTGGAACCCTGGTCTTACTTTCTGACCGGGCAGACCGGCGCAGCACCTTATCCGAATTACGATCCGCTGCAGTTCTGGACCGAAGAGGCACACAAAAGGGGACTTGAGCTACACGTGTGGCTGAATCCGTACCGGGCCCACCATTCCAACGGAGGTTCCCCGAACAGCCTGTCGATGGTGAATAAGCTTTCTGATATTGTTATCCGGCTGAAAAACGGGATGTACTGGTTTGATCCCGCCGATCCGAAAACGCAGGGACACGTTTCCAATGTGGTTAAAGATATTGTCAAAAGATATGACATCGACGCCATTCATTTTGATGATTATTTTTATCCGTATGCTACCTATAATAAAGGCGCCGATTTTCCTGATAACAAAACCTGGAGTGCCTATGTAAGCAGCGGCGGAACCTTAAGCAGGGCAGACTGGAGAAGGGACAACGTGAATAAATTTGTAGAGCGGATTTATAAAGAGATCCATGCCGAGAAAAACTATGTGAAATTCGGGATCAGCCCGTTCGGGATCTGGAAGCCGGGGTATCCGGCAGGGATTACCGGTTCTTCGCAGTACGACGAGCTGTATGCCGATGCCAAATTATGGCTGAATAAAGGCTGGGTCGATTATTTTTCACCCCAGCTGTACTGGCCGATCGAATCCAAAGGTCAGCCTTTTGAAGCGCTGCTGCGCTGGTGGAAATCCGAGAATACCATGAACCGCCACCTCTGGCCGGGACTGAATACCGTAGAAATCCGGTCTTCTGACCGTCCGACAGAGATTAAAAACCAGATTGAAGTTTCAAGGCAGGTTTTGGGGAGTGATGCCGGGGAAGTTCACTGGAGCATTGCCGGGCTTACCAAAAATGCCAGTATGCTTCCGGTATTGAAAAACGGACCGTACCAGGAAAAAGCCCTGGTTCCGAAATCACCGTGGATCAAAACCGTACCTCTGCA
The DNA here is from genome assembly GCF_008329705.1 of Chryseobacterium sp. SN22. Classification (GTDB taxonomy): domain Bacteria; phylum Bacteroidota; class Bacteroidia; order Flavobacteriales; family Weeksellaceae; genus Chryseobacterium. Next base: position 19,917 of record NZ_VTSX01000031.1, read on the forward strand.
GACGCCGAGCCTTTTTATTAACAACAACGGAAGTTCCGTACAGGTAAGCTGGAGTACAAAGAATATAAAAGACGTTTTCCAGTGGGTGCTGTTCACCCGGTACAACGGCGCCTGGGAAACCGAGATCCTGACCCTGGATCAGCTTTCAAAAGAAATTCCAAAGATGAAAGACGGGAAAATACTGAATGCCGTCGCCGTCAAAGCCGTTGACCGGCTGGGCAACGAAAGCGATTATACGGCAAAAATGCTGAAATAACGGATTGTAAAACAACCTTATTCCCGTAGTTAGTCTGCGGGAATTTTTTTGTGCCCATTTGCAGTGAATGGTGAATTTTGCTGCGCAAGTGAATGGTGAATCTAAACCGGGTATAAGCCGTGTGAAAATTTGACAGTGTCAAATCTTTGCGTCTTTCAGCGGCATGATCATCCCATTCTCTGGTGTCTTTGCGCAGTCCAACAAAATAGGAAACAATAGTTACATACCCTTAACCGCAATTCCCCTCCCTTGGAGGGGTGGCGAAAATTCTTCAGGAATTTTTGACGGGGTGGTTTTTTGGCTTCGGCTCCCCTCAGCCACCGGATTAGTTGCCGGCTGTTTACATCAGCATCGTTTTGAGTGGATTTTTATTCCTGTAGTTAGTCTGCGGGAATTTTTGCTCTGTTTGTGTTAAATGGTGACTTTTGCTGCGCAAGTGAATAGTAAATCTAAATCTGGTATAAGCCGTGTGAAAATTTGACAGCGTCAAATTCTTTGCGTCATTCAGCGGCATGATCATCCCATTCTCTGGTGTTCTTGTGTAATCCAACAAAATAGGAAACAATAATTACATACCCTTAACCACAATTCCCCTCCCTTGGAGGGGTGGCGAAAATTCTTCAGGAATTTTTGACGGGGTGGTTTTTGGCCTCGGCTCCGCTCAGCCACCGGATTAGTTACCGGCTGTTTACATCAGCATCATTACGGGTAAGATTTTGCAAAAATCATATCGGGTAGTTGTTGAGGCAAATGCAGTCACATCAGGAAATTCATCATTCCAGGCCGAACCGGATTCACCATTCCCCTAAAAAATGCTTAATTGTTGGGCTCAAGCAGAAACAAAGGACAGCCGTCCCAGCCCCGATTGCAGTGGAAATCCTTTTTTGAAAAAAAAGATTGCAGCGGAAAGCGGGAAAAAGCTCCTTAAAATTAAATGATGAACAGGCAAAAGGTCGATCCATATGCCTGAAATTGCCGGCAGAAGTTTAGAATAACTATAAATTGAGGTATAAAATGTAGTCTTTCAATAATTTACGGACCGCTTAAATGAAGTTTCATAAACAGGCAGCACTTCCCGGAACTATTTTTGCATCGGTACATCTATAATCACTTAAAAAATATGAATTATGAATACCAACAGACTTTCGGCTAAACTTGAACAGGCACTGAGTGACCAGATGAATACAGAAGATCTCCAGTCGAGAACGTATTTTTCATACGGGATCTGGGCTGCTGATAAAGGATATGCCGGAATCTCCAATTTTTTATTCCGTCATGCGCAGGAAGAAAGGGACCATGCGGTAAAATTCATGCAGTATGTGCTGAACAGAGGCGGAAAGCCGAAAATCACCGAGCTTGCTGCACCGGGAGAGGAACCGACCAGCCTGACGCATTGCTTCGACCTGGTTTTCCAGCATGAAGTAAACAATACCACAGCTATTTACAAGCTTGTGGACATGGCCTTTGAAGAAAAAGACTGGGCCTCATGGAATTTCCTTCAGTGGTTCGTGAAAGAACAAATTGAAGAGGAAACATTTGCCATGAACCTGATTGATAAGCTGAAGATTGCCGGAGGAGACCGGGCTTCCGACGAATCACTGTTCACCCTTGACAAAACCCTTGAAACACTACCGGATGACGCTGAGCAGGCACAGGATGCCACAGGCGCAAATCCCTAACATACAAAACACCCACTGAAAGAAAATTTATTAAGATCTGCCGAGTTCCGGCAGATTTTTTTATTATGAAACTCCCGTTAAATTCACTATCTTTGCCCGCTGAAAGTTCAGGGTTTTTACAACATCAAATCCTGGACGGTAAACATTAAACTTTGAATCTTACGTTATGAAATGTGGAATCGTAGGCTTACCGAATGTAGGTAAATCAACTCTTTTTAACTGCCTGAGCAACGCCAAAGCCCAGTCGGCCAACTATCCTTTCTGTACCATCGAACCGAATCTCGGAACGGTTTCCGTACCGGATCACCGGTTGTTTGAGCTGGAAAAAATAGTAAAGCCTGAAAGAGTTTTGCCGGCGGTAGTGGAAATCGTAGACATTGCAGGTCTTGTGAAAGGGGCCAGCAAAGGAGAAGGGCTGGGCAACCAGTTTCTGGCCAACATCCGCGAGTGTGAAGCGATCATCCACGTTTTAAGATGTTTCGATAACGGGAACATCGTTCACGTAGAAGGATCGGTAGATCCTTTGAGAGACAAGGAAATTATCGACATCGAACTTCAGCTGAAAGACCTGGAGACGGTAGGAAAAGCGGTTGAAAAAGCGAAGAAATTCATTAAGTCCGGGAAAAAAGATGACATCCTGGTGTATGAGACCCTTCAGAGTCTTGAAAAATTCCTGGAAGACGGTAAGAACGCAAGGGAATTTGCCACTGATGATGCAACGAAATCCATTATCAGCGATGTACAGTTATTGACGAACAAGCCGGTGCTGTATGTTTGCAATGTAGATGAAAACTCCATTAAAAACGGAAACGAATGGATCGGTAAGATTGAAGAAATGGCCAAGGGCGAAGGGGCTGAAGTGGTGGTTCTGGCTGCGCAGATTGAAGCGGACATCAACGAACTGGAAACTTTTGAAGAAAGAGAGATTTTCCTTGATGAACTTGGGCTTACCGAACCGGGCGTTAACCGACTGATCAGAAAAGCGTATGACCTTCTGAAACTTCAGACGTATTTCACGGCAGGCGTGAAGGAAGTGAGAGCCTGGACCATCGGGCAGGGGTGGACCGCCCCTCAGGCTGCCGGCGTTATCCATACCGATTTCGAGAAAGGTTTTATCCGTGCAGAAGTTATTAAATATGACGATTATGTAACCTACGGTTCCGAAGTAAAGATCAAGGAAGCCGGAAAGCTTTCGGTAGAAGGAAAAGAATATATTGTGAAAGACGGTGATATCATGCACTTCAGATTCAACGTATAAAAAATTATTAAAGTTAGTTATATAAAAAAACGCTTCGGAATTGATTTCCGGAGCGTTTTTGCCTGAAATGAAGTTTTGGTTTAAGGCTCTATTACATAGCGGCATTCAAATTCTGCACACTGTCTGCCGTAGGCCTTGCATTGTCCTGTATACGGATCGATGCACTGTTGCAATCCTCCGGTAATTGATCTGAGCTGTCTTTTATCCAGCTTTTTTCCTTTAGGTAGGTTTTGATTTTTCATAATAATGGATTTTGATTTTGGTGTAAATTAATAACTATTGTGGTCTGCACTGTCTTTGCGCACAGGCATTAGAAATCGTAACGCAGCCATAATCATTTAAGGGTGGACACCCATCTACCGTTGGGCAGCTTCCTCCCAAACAATCTAAAAGCCCGCCTGTAATAGAGCGCAGCTGTTTTTTATTCAGTTTTTTTCCGTTGATTAAATTTTGATTTTTCATACTGATAGATTTTTAAGTTGTAAAAATGAGATTGGAAAACTTCAGAAATTCAAAGATTATGACGGCCGGCATTCCTTTTGTGCGCAGACAGGGGAGATTCTCGTACACATCGACCCCGTTGGCTCGCATGGAGGATCGGTACACAGCACAGGCTGCATACAGTCGATCAGACCGCCGGCAATGGAACGCAGCTGTTTTTTGTTTAATTTCTTACCGTTGATTAAATTTTGATTTTTCATACTAATGGATTGTAGGGTTAATAAATTAAATCAGGATTATTCGTTAACAGGATAACAGGTCTTGCAGTCATCAGGCCTGCATTCCTTCTGTCCGCAGGCGTAGGAGATAATCGTACATCCGTATTCATTGGCAGGCGGACAGGATTCATCCAGACAGCTGCCTGCAAAACAATCTATGATGGCGCCTCCGGAGATAGAACGCAACTGGTTTTTGTTTAATTTTTTTCCGTTGATCAGGATTCGGTTTTTCATATTGAATATTGTTTTAAATTGATTGTCACTAATTTATAAAATATTCGGTTACTATATCACTTTGGTATGAAAAAAAATAATCATTTTTTATTTCAGGTTATCCATTGCAAAAATATTTATTTCTTACATTTGAATTTTACAAATCCTGACTATGGAAAAGACCGCGCATACCAGCTATACTTCGCTGGATGATTTTTATCGCGAAATGACTGCCAAGCTCGGAACGGATCTGGAATCTGTCTTTCCGAAAGGCCTGCATAAAGATATAGGGCATTTCAATGTTTTCGATATAGCCCAGACCATTGAAAAAATAAAAACAACTTCGGAAATGCCCTATAACCGGAGAAAATACTATAAGATCAGTCTCATCCGTGGTAAAAACCGGGCTGAATATGCCGATAAAGTAATTCAGATCAAAAAAAATGCTTTACTGTTTGCCACGCCCCGTGTACCTTATCACTGGATCCCGGAAGATCCCGGGCAGTCGGGGAGCTTCTGTGTTTTTACGGAAGATTTTTTTATCAAGGATAAATCCCACAATACCCTGGAAGACCTTCCGATTTTCCAGCCGGGGAATATTCCGCTGTTCGAAATAGAGGATGATCTTGCGGATGAAATTGAGCTTCTGTACGGCAAGATCAAAAACGAAATCAGTTCCGACTACATTTTTAAATATGATCTGATCCGCAATTACGTGCTGGAGCTGATCCACTACGGCCAGAAACTGCAGCCGGCTTCGAAGTTATCAACTTCTCAGGACGCTTCCATGCGGGTGGTTTCTTTGTTTATAGAACTCCTGGAACGGCAGTTCCCCATTGAATCTTCCGACCAGAGGCTGCAGCTGAAAACGGCAAAGGACTATGCCGACCGGCTGGCGGTTCATGTGAACTACCTGAACAAAAAACTGAAGGAGAGCACCGGGAAAACAACCACTGAAATTATTGCCGAAAGAATGATCCAGGAAGCAAAGATCCTGCTGAAGCAGACCCGATGGAATGTTTCGGAGATTGCTTATGCACTGGGATTTGAAGAGATTGCCCATTTCTCAAATTTCTTTAAAAAGAAAACCTCTATGGCACCGCTGGAATTCCGTTCCTGATTTGAATTTTGCAAATTTGTGTTTGAATCGGACAAATGCCGCATGCTCCAGATACCTGAACTTTGTAACATCAAAAAAATAATTTAATAATGGATACAAGAACAAAAATTGCATTGGTAACGGGTGGAAGCCGCGGCCTGGGTAAAAATTCAGCTTTAAAAATTGCCGGAAAAGGGCTTGATGTGATCATTACCTATAAAAGCAATAAAGAAGAAGCGGATAAGGTAGTCGCTGAAATTCAGGCATTGGGACGAAAGGCGATTGCCTATCAGCTGGATACCAAAAATGTAAGCAGCTTTGATGACATGGTAAAGACAGTAGGCGATCATCTTGAAGAAAACACAGGAAGCAGAAACATCGATTTCCTTGTCAATAACGCCGGAACCGCTTTATACGCTCCGATTCCCGATGTAACCGAAGAACAGCTGGACGATGTGGTGGACATCCATTTCAAAGGCGTATTCTTCCTGACCCAGAAATTTCTGCCTTTCATTAATGAAGGGGGCGGTATCATCAATATTTCTTCAGGGCTGTCCAGGTTTGCCCTTCCGGGATCGTCGGTATACGGATCGGTTAAAGCAGCTGTAGATATGCTTACGAAATATCAGGCGAAAGAACTGGGGACCAGAAAAATTAAATCCAATGTCGTGGCTCCCGGAGCTATTGAAACGGATTTCGGCGGCGGAAGGACAAGGGACGACGAACAGGTAAATGCGATGGTAGCCGGGGCAACCGCTCTGGGAAGAGCCGGGCTTCCGGACGACATCGGTGGTGTGGTAGCGTTTCTCTGTACGGAAGACGCCGGCTGGATCAACGGGCAGCGCATTGAAGCTTCCGGCGGAATGTTTTTATAAGCGGAGATGATTAAAAAGGTCCGGTGATTGAGGCTCTCGAAATCACCGGACCTTTTTTTATAATTTCGATAAATTTTCAATCGCCTCCTCCAGGGTTTCCTGTTTTTTGGCAAAGCATAAGCGGATCACATGATCATTCCGTTTATTTTGATAAAATGATGAAAACGGCACGCTGGCTACTTTGTGTGTAACCGTCAGTTCGGAGGCGAAATCGAAATCATTTTTATCAGAGATCTTATCGTATTGCAGTGCCTGAAAATAGGTTCCTTCGCAATCCAGCAGAGTAAACGGAGTATGGGCCAGCCCCTGCCTTAAAAAGTCTCTTTTTTCCTGAAAGAACTGGTTAAGATACAAATAATGTTCAGGGTTTTTCATGTATTCCGCCAGAGCGAGCTGCATCGGTGTATTAACGGAGAATACGTTGAACTGATGGACTTTCCGGAATTCATCCATCAGGTATTTCGGAGCAGCACAATATCCGGTTTTCCAGCCGGTGACATGGAAGAGTTTTCCGAAAGAGGCCACCATCAGGCTGCGTTTTTTAAGCTCGGGATACCGGCAGATGCTGAGATGCTGTTTCCCGTCAAACACAATATTTTCATACACTTCATCACTCAGGATAAGAATGGAGGTATTCTCAACAATTTTTATTAATTCCCGGATATCATGCTCCTTTAAGATTTTTCCTGCCGGATTGTTCGGGTTGTTGATGATAATCATCTTCGTTTTGTCGGAAACCAGATTTTTCACGGTAGTCCAGTCGATTTCATAATCGGGAGCCTTCATTTCAAACCGCCTGACGATTCCGCCGAAAAGTTCTACCGTCGGCTCATAACAGTCATAGGCGGGCTCGAAAACGATCACCTCATCATCTTTTTTTACGAAAGCGGCAATGGCTGTGAAAATGGCCTGGGTTCCGCCGGCGGTTACCGTAATTTCAGAATCGGGATGGTAAACGGCCTGATGGCTGTCTTCGATCTTTTTTGCGATTTCTTCCTTTAACCCTGTCATTCCGCCCATGGGCGCGTATTGGTTGAAGCCTTGTTTAATAAAGTTGCTTACGTAATCCAGCAGCTCAGGATCTGCCATAAAATCCGGGAAACCCTGCGACAGATTGATGGCGTCATTCTCAGTGGCAAGCTGCGTCATCGTGCTGAAAATGGTGGTTCCTACATTGGAGAGCTTTGATAAAGGAAGTTGTATCATGAACGGTTATTTTTATATTCCGAATGTAAGGAAAAATCACGTATTGACGGTAAATTGATCAGGAGAAATGTGAAGAGAATGATGTATCGGATTTAAATCCTTGAAAGAAGATTCAATTTGACTTGCGTAATACTTTGCATCATCAGGCTTTTAGGAACTGAACAGTAAACGGCACCAGATAAATAGAAAAGCTGCCCGAAGACAGCTTTTGGTGTAAGAAATCGTATTTTTGAAAGCATATCTGCTATTAATCCTGCATCAGCATTTTCCTGGTATCGGCATTCTTGCCGTCTACCGAAAGGGTATATACATACGATCCGCCACGGATTCCGTTCAGGGTAACGCTGCCGTTGCCTTTATCTTTAAGCGGAATATTCCTGATCAGCTGTCCTGAAACATTATAGATTCCGATAGACGCCGTATTCACTTCTTTTGGAAGATAATACTTAATTACGGTTTCGCCTTTTCCAGGATTCGGGGCATTCTGGTATAATTTAGGCTCGCCGGATGCGGTGCTCATATCAACGTTGGTCCTGCTTTGTTTCAGCAGTTCCTTCAATTCCCGGACTTCTTTCTTAAGATCATCGATCTGGGCCTGGTAATCTGCTGTCTGGTTTCCGGCCGGTCTGTCAATAAAACTGTTGGCCACCATCACATTCCCATCCGGATCAACCACCAGTGCCCTTCCGGATCCGGTCGGAAGATTTTCCATTCGTACTTTGCCGTTGGTATGAAGAATGGCTGTAGGAGCAGTGGTGCCGATTCCCACCCGCTGATCCTGGATCAGCATGGTCGGCGTTGAAGAAACGCCAAACATCAGCGAGGAAGAGATATTGTTGGTGAGTTTCGAGCCGTTTCCTGTTCCTGATCCGAATACGAAGGAACGGTTTCCTGTGGCGGCCAGGTCTACCCCAAAACCGCCCGAATATTCGGATCCCAGATCGACGCCTACGCCGATGGCAAACTGGTTGGACGCTGTAATTCTGTTTACCCATCCTAAAGCTACGGATTTACTGGCCTGTTTAAACACGCGGTTTCCCTGGCCGGCTACAATATTGGCACCTCCGGCATCTGCCAGATCGTTCTGCCAGCCGCTTACCATGGAACTGTTGGCATTGTTGCCCAGAACATTGCTAGATCCGGCGATGATGCTTCCTTTGGTTTTTGCAGCGTTGGAATTGTTTACGCTTTCCACGATAAATGATCCCACTTCATTCAGAAGAGCCTGGCCGGGATTATTGGTCGCGCCGTTGGTTCTCAGGTAAAAAGGGACTGCGTTTACGGTTCCTGCGTAATTTGAAGCGGTAATGCCGCCGTTTCCGAAAGTCTGCCATGCCTGGGCATTAATTTCTGCTGCCGAAAAAAGTAAAGCTGCCGCTACAAGTCCTTTTAAAGATAATACGTGTGTTTTCATGATACGTTTTGTTTTTGGTTGTTTGTTTCTCAAAACTATCAAAACATTACCGGCCAGACTATCACCACTGATCAAATGGCGGCAGAAAATGAGTAAATGTAAATATTTATCAAATAAGTGTGAATTGTCAGATCATTTTATGAAGGAATTCGTTTTTGCGCCGTATGGAAACATCCAGTACGGAATTATCGGCCATTACCACCTGCCCGCCTTTCCCTTTGATGTACTCCCGCAGGTGCTCCAGGTTGATCAGGTGCTTGTGGTGGATCCTGAAAAAATTATAGCCCGAAAGATTCTTTTCAAAATCATGAAGCGTTCTGGAAACCATTACTTTCGTTTTGTCCAGCAGGTAAATGAAGGTATAGTTGGAATCAGCTTCACAACGGATAATCTCATCAATATTTACCCTTTTGAAGCCCTGTAAAGTAGGCAGGTTGATTTTACTGTGGGGCAGGGAAGGCGAAGTGATTTTGCTGTGGCGGGAATTTTCGATGGCTTTATTAACGGCCAGTACAAAATTGAGATTCGTAACGGGTTTCAGGATGTAGCCCGTGATTCCCTTTTTTACCGCCTGGATGGCTGAATTTTCCGAATCCGTCATGTAAATAAGGAGGGAGGGTTTTTGCTGGAATTCAGATAAAATTTCAAAGGTAGTTTCGTCATTCAGAGGGATGTCGACAAAAATAAGGTCAGTGGAATTTTTGCTGAGGTAATCGGAGGCTGACCACAGGTTTTCCGTACAGAAATCGATCTTGAATTCGGGGAATTCTTTTTTCAAAAGCAGGGAGATGGATTCGCTGCCATCTTTGTCCCCAAGGATGCAGGCATGGAACGTATTTTTCATGGTTGAGTTGTGGTTTTTAGAGTTGGTTTTTAAGTTTTTTACATTTAATACATACTGTTAATTTTAGTTTTTAAACGGCTGAATTGCTAATAATGATCGCTTTTTATACAAATAATGTTAAAAATAAACGGTATTTGTTTTTCACTTTGCATTGAATAATGTAAATATAGAATTTCACAGAGAATAATGCAATATTTTTTAATAAATATTCGTAAAAAAGGAACCGAAATATTCGGATATTTTTGGGCAATTTCGTACTTTTGTATGTTCGCTGAAATTACATATGTCACAAGAAATAAATCTAATCTATTCCGAAGATAATATCAGAACCCTCGATTGGCAGGAACACATCCGTCTACGTCCCGGAATGTACATCGGGAAGCTCGGAGACGGTTCTTCTGCTGACGACGGTATTTATATTTTGCTGAAAGAAATCCTGGATAACTCGATTGATGAGTTCAGGATGAAATCCGGTAAAAGAATTGAAATAAAATTAGACGACGGCAAAGTTACGATCCGTGATTTTGGCCGTGGAATCCCGTTGGGAAAAGTGGTGGATGCCGTATCCAAAATGAACACCGGAGGGAAGTACGACAGCAAGGCATTTAAAAAGTCCGTCGGGCTGAACGGGGTCGGTACCAAGGCGGTCAATGCCCTTTCCGATTATTTCCGGGTACGCTCATTCCGTGACGGGAGGATGAAAGCCGCTGAATTCTCGCGGGGTCTGATTAAAGAAGATTTTGAAGAGAAAGATTCTTCGGACCGCAACGGGACCGAGATTTCCTTTATCCCGGATGCCGACATTTTCCTGCATTTCAAATTCAGGAAAGAGTACATCGAAAGAATGCTCCGAAACTACGCCTACCTGAATCCGGGACTGAAAATTCTTTTTAACGGTGAAATCTTTTATTCCGAAAACGGGCTTAAAGATCTGCTGGACGAAGAACTGGAAAATGAAACCCTGTATCCGATCGTTCACCTGAAAGACAATGATATCGAGGTGGCGATTACGCATACCGATAAATCCCAGACGGAAACCTATTTTTCATTCGTCAACGGTCAGAATACGACACAGGGGGGAACCCACCTGAACGCCTTCCGGGAAGCATACGTAAAAACCATCCGTGAGTTTTTTAATAAAAATTTTGATGCTTCGGATGTCAGGAAATCAATTGTAGCGGCTGTTTCCATCAACGTGGAAGAACCTGTTTTCGAATCCCAGACCAAAACCAAACTGGGGTCCAGCGACATCGGCCCGAACGGCCCGACGGTACGTACCTTCATCATCGACTTCCTGAAAAGCAAGCTCGATAATTTCCTGCATAAGAATCCGGAGGTTGCCGAGGCGATCCAGCGGAAAATATTAATCTCCGAAAGGGAAAGAAAGGAACTTTCCGGAATCCAGAAGCTGGCCCGGGAAAGGGCGAAAAAGGTATCGCTTCACAACAAAAAGCTCCGCGACTGCCGGCAGCATTACAACGATCAGAAAAACGAGAGAAAGGGGGAAACCCAGATCTTCATTACCGAGGGGGATTCCGCGTCAGGATCGATTACCAAATCCCGCGACGTAGAAACCCAGGCTGTATTTTCGCTGAAAGGAAAGCCGCTGAACTGCTACGGACTCACGAAAAAAGTAGTGTACGAAAACGAAGAATTCAACCTCCTTCAGGCTGCTTTGAATATCGAAGAAAGCCTGGAAGATCTGCGTTACAACCAGGTGATTATTGCAACCGATGCCGATGTCGACGGGATGCACATCCGTCTGCTGATGATTACTTTCTTCCTGCAGTTCTTCCCGGACCTCATCAAAAACGGGCATCTTTACATTCTTCAGACGCCATTGTTCAGGGTAAGGAACAAAAAGGAAACCAGGTACTGCTATTCCGAACAGGAGCGGATCAAGGCGCTGAATGATCTGGGTAAAAATCCCGAGATCACCCGATTCAAAGGGTTAGGGGAAATTTCTCCGGATGAATTCAAGCATTTCATCGGAAAAGATATCCGCCTGGAGCCCGTTGTGGCAGGAAAAGATCAGACCATTGAGCAGCTTCTCGAATTTTATATGGGAAAAAATACCCCCGACCGGCAGACTTTCATTCTTGAAAATCTGGTGGTGGAAGATCCCGATATCGATAAGAAAGAAATACTGACGGAAGCCGTTGATGAAAACTAATACAGTAAAAACCATAAACCAAAAAGCAATTAAATTAATATAATGAGACTGAGCAACCGTAACAAAACTTCGGTGTACAGCTTTATAAACAGCCTTCTGATCATGTTTCTGCTCGGAGGCGTCGGAGCTTATATTCTGGAAGAGTACAAATTCAACATTTTAGGAAAAGAAAGCCTGCTGCTGATTATTATTCCGGTATTTTTAATCGTGCTGTTCTATATCAGCGGAAGGCAGGTTTTTGAATATGACAGCGATGGAGAAGCGCTTCATTTCAGGAACAGAAACATTATCCCTTTCCTGCAAAGGCCGTTAAGTGATGAATTTCCGAAATATAAGCTGCTGAAATTTGAGATCATCAATCTTTTCATCATGAAAAGGCTTTATATTACCATCTCAAGCAAAAATAACGGCTCTACCATTCTGAAATATGAAATTTCATATCTTACGAAAAAAGAAGTTAATGATTTAAGATTCTCCTTACATAAAGTGGTGAAAACCAATAACGAGAAAAAGAGTTAATAAATTAAATGATAACAGAAGAATACTCGAATGAAGGTGACAGCTTAAAAAAGGTTTCCGGGCTTTACAGAGACTGGTTCCTGGATTATGCTTCTTATGTAATTTTAGACCGGGCGATCCCGTCGATTTATGACGGATTCAAGCCGGTTCAGCGCAGAATTATGCACTCCATGCGGGAGCTGGAAGACGGGCGTTATAATAAAGTCGCCAACATTGTAGGAAATACCATGAAGTATCATCCGCATGGTGATGCTTCCATTACCGATGCCATGGTAGGAATCGGCCAGAAGGAACTTCTGATCGATACCCAGGGAAACTGGGGAAATATCTACACGGGAGACTCCGCCGCTGCGGCGAGGTACATCGAAGCCCGGCTGACGCCGTTTGCGCTGGAAGTGGTCTTCAACCCGAAAACAACGGAATGGTCTAAATCCTATGACGGCAGAAACAACGAGCCGATCGACCTGCCCGTAAAATTCCCGCTGCTTCTGGCGCAGGGTGTTGAAGGAATCGGGGTAGGACTTTCCACGAAAATCCTTCCGCATAATTTCAATGAACTGATCACCGCTTCCGTAGCCTATCTTAAAGGGAAGAAGTTTGAGCTGTATCCGGACTTTTTAACGGCCGGTTTTCTTGATGTTTCCGAATATAATGACGGGCACAGGGGCGGGAAAGTAAGGGCGAGGGCCAAGATTTCCCCGCTGGACAAGCATACCCTGATCATTACGGAACTTCCATATTCCAAAACAACCAGTGACCTGATCGATTCGATTTTAAAGGCAAATGAAAAGGGCAAGATCAAGATCAAAAAAATTGAGGATAACACTTCCGATAAAGTTGAGATCCTGATTCATCTTCACAACGATGTCTCGCCGGACAAAACCATTGATGCCCTGTATGCCTTCACCGACTGCCAGGTAACGATTTCACCGAACGCCTGTGTGATTGTGGGTGATAAGCCGATGTTTATGAACGTATCCGAAATTCTGAAAATGAACACGGATCATACGGTTTCCCTCCTGAAAAAAGAGCTGGAAATCGAGCTACATGAGCTGCAGGAAAGCTGGCATTTTTCTTCTCTGGAGAGAATTTTTATCGAAAACAGGATCTATCATGATATCGAAGAGGTAAAAACCTGGGAGAACGTACTAAAAGCAATAGCCAAAGGCCTGAAGCCGCATACCGGACATCTTCTGAGAGCGGTAACGGAAGAAGATATCTTAAGGTTAACGGAAATCAGGATTAAAAGGATTTCCAGATTCGACCTGAATAAGTTCAAGGAAAATATTGCGGCACTGGAGGGGAAAATCGAACAGGTGAAGCATCATCTGGCCAACCTTGTGCAGTACGCCATCGATTATTACCTGAACATCCAGAAAAAATACGGAAAAGACCGGCAGCGTAAAACCGAACTCCGGATTTTCGATACCATCGATGCGACGAAAGTAGCAGTCGCCAACGAAAAGTTCTATGCGAATTTTGAAGAAGGCTTTATCGGAACTTCGCTAAAAAAAGACCAGTACCTGTTTGACTGTTCGGATATCGATGATATTATCACCTTCCGGAAAGACGGCAGCATGAAGGTGGTAAAAGTGGAAGCCAAAACGTTTATCGGAAAAGATATCGTTCATGTGGCCATCTGGAAGAAAAACGATAAGAGAACGGTGTACAATATGATCTACCGGGAAGGCCGGGAAGGCCCTTATTACATGAAGCGTTTTTCGGTAACGGGCGTGACCCGGAATACCGATTATCCGCTGGCTTCGGATAAAAAAGGTTCTGAAATGCTTTATTTTTCGGCAAACCCGAACGGGGAAGCAGAGACGGTTACTGTCCTGTTAAAACCCAATCCGAGGATCAGAAAAAATAAGATGGACCTGGATTTCTCCGAGCTTGCCATCAAAGGCCGTGATTCCAAAGGGAACCTGGTCACCAAATATTCGGTGAAGAAAGTAGACCTTAAGGAAGAGGGGGTTTCAACGCTGGCACCGAGAAAGATCTGGTTTGACGATACGGTGCGGAGGCTGAATGCAGACGGAAGAGGGACCCTGCTGGGAAATTTTAAAGGAGACGATAAGATTCTGACTATTAACACCAACGGCGAAGCAAAGCTGGTATCCTTCGATCTGGGCAACCGGTTCGACGATCAGTATCTGGTTCTTGAAAAATGGAGGCCGAATCAGCCGGTAACCTGTATTTATTATGACGGCGAAAAAGACATTTATTTTATCAAAAGGTTCCTGTTCGAGAATTCACCGAATGTTCAGACCTTTATGCCGTCCGAACACCCGAAATCGTTTATTGAAAACATTATTGTAGCAAACGGTGCGACAGCGGAAATTATCTTCGCCAAAGACAAAGGGAAAGAGAGAGAATCTGAAACGGTAACCATCGATGAATTTATAACCGTTAAAGGAATTAAAGCGATCGGCAACCAGTTTACAAAGTTTAAGGTAAAAACCATCAACATCACCATTCCGGAACCGTCTGAAGAGGAACCTGAAATCTATGAAGAGCCGGAACCTGCTGCCGGATTTGATGAGGACGGAGCGATCGGGAATTTATTCCATGGCGAAGAGAGCAATGAATAGGCGCCTCAGATAATACATCATAAGATAAAGAAAAGACCAGCTGTTGATTCAGTTGGTCTTTTTTATGTTAAATTTATTCTTTAGGTCAGATTACCGGCATTTCGGACATACTCCGCTGATCACGAGATTGTAGCTGCTGATGCTGAAATTTTCAGGGAGACTGATGACGGGAACAGCATTTTCAATACAGATCACCGTATGGCATTTCTCACAGTTGAAATGAATATGATCATGGGTATGTTCCTCGGTATGGCATGCGTGGCTGCATTTCGCAAAATTAACGACACCGTCAACATTGGTTATCTTATGAATGTTTCCTTCTTTTTCAAGCCTTTCGAGGACGCGGTAGATCGTTACCCGGTTGCAAAGGTCACCGATCTGTTTCTGGATATCCGCGTGCGACAGGGCAACTTCTGAATTGTTGATGAGATTTAAGATCTCTGTTTTGGCCTGGGTATTCCTGATCTGCTTCATATCATTGGGTAAAAAACAGCAATGTTAACCGTTATTTACAATTACAAATTTACGTATAATTTTATATTTCAGGTCATCTTAAAGTGCATATGCTTCATCAGATCAGCTTGCTGATGCTATTTTAGCTTCCTTAGATCAGACATCAGGAGAAATAAAAACTTTGCGTATAAAAATTGATTTGCAATCTTGTGCTTAAAGTTAGCTGACTATCAGGCAGTAAATAGGCATCCTGAAAATAATGAATACACCGCCTGCGATAAAGATATATTAATTTTATTTATTAATGCAACTTTGTTTCAATAGTTGTTTTTTGTAGCTTTGTCGCCTAAATTTTTATATATGAAAACAGTTTTATTATCCGGTCTTTTTGCGGCATGTCTATTTAATGCCCAATCCACACAAAATCCATGCACTTCAGGTTTAGGCGGTGATGTAGATCCCTCCTTTATTGAGATCAGGATAAATTCGACATCTTTGAACCATCAGACTTTTACTTCCCAAAATGTTTTTTACCATGAGTATCCCGCCTCCGGAAATACGACGGCGACACTGGTGGCGGGACAGTCTTATTCATTCTACACTTCAACATCCTCGGAAGCCGTCGTCGGGATCTGGCTCGATACCAATCAGAACAATGTTTTTGAACCTCAAGAATACGAGCAGCTGGTCAATTCTATGAATACACAAAATACAGCCTCCTTTACCGTACCGGCATCCGCTGCCAATGGAAATACAAGGATGAGAATACGGTCCAGGGCTTACGGAAGCTCCATCAATTCAAACAATGCCTGCACTGCATTCGGCTCCGGGGAAACAAGGGATTACACCGTCAACATTACCGGTACCCAGCTCGGGACAAAGGAGATCCATCCAGCCAGCAGCCTGACTGTTTATCCTAATCCAGCAGCAGACCTTCTGCATATTGAAGGAAAAGAATTTATTCTTTCTGCTGAAATCTACAATCTGGAGGGAAGGAAAATCGGAAATCAGATCATCAACAGCAACCATGCATTGGTCGATCTTTCAGAATATGTACCCGGCGAATACCTGATCAGAACTTTTACCCGTTCGGAGATCAGGACATTTAAGATTTCCAGAAAATAAAGATTTGCCCGTATAAAACGTTGGAAATTTTGTATTTTTATACCCATGGGAAATGGGAAATCTTTTCAGCAGTTTCCCGTTTTCTTAGAGTAGCATAAAACTTGCTTGAAATCCTGAAAATTATACGATCTTAAAATGAATATTCTGATTTTAATTATAGCCATTACGGCGATTATAAGCTTTGTTGCACCGAACGGAAGCAACAATTTCGAAAAATACAAGTTCAGCGTAGGAGCAATTCTCAACCGGAAAGAGTACGTAAGATTGATTTCTTCAGGCTTCCTGCACGCCGATATTATGCATCTTGTGTTTAATATGCTTACGCTGTATTTCTTCGGGCCGGTTGTTATCCAGGGATTTGGAAGTCTCGGATTTTTAATTATCTATTTCGGGTCGATCCTTTTAGGGAATATGTTTTCGTTATTTGTTTATCAAAGGCAGCCATGGTATTCTGCCATCGGAGCAAGTGGTGGTGTGTCCGGGATTTTGTTTGCATCCATCGCATTGATCCCTCATCT
Source organism: Chryseobacterium sp. SN22 (assembly GCF_008329705.1). GTDB lineage: Bacteria > Bacteroidota > Bacteroidia > Flavobacteriales > Weeksellaceae > Chryseobacterium. The sequence continues at coordinate 36,859 of NZ_VTSX01000031.1, forward strand.
TGAAATCTACATGTTTTTCATTCCGATAGGAATTCCCGGCTATATTTTTGGCCTTGTGTATTTCAGTTATTCTGTTTATATGATGCTGAACCCCAATCAGCATGATAACATAGGTCATGCAGCCCATTTGGGAGGTGCCTTTTTCGGATTACTGTATGCTGTTGCCAATCAGCCGCAATCTGCAATGGCCAATGCTTTGTACATCGGGATCATGGCTTTACCGCTGATTTATCTTGCGTACGAAATCTTTGTACGGAAAAGAATAGGATAAAAAAGATATAACCCATATAAAAGTCAGCAAATTTTTGCTGACTTTTTTATTGATGTTACAGTACTCCGTAATATAGGATTGCTTTCTGTTTCAGCGGGTTTGTACTCCATTCTTCCCATTCTGCAGTATAAGGATTATAGCCGCATTTCAGAGGTTTGGAAACATCGAGCCGATCTTCATCAAAATTCGTCTGCTCCGTAAAAGCCCGGCAATCCGTACAGATGTACCGGAATTCACAATCTTTACAAACTTCGATGCCATCTTTGAAGATTCCAGTATTTTTTAAAATCTTTATGCTGTAAAGCTTCTTCCAGGGTCGTATCTTTTATATTTCCGAAAGTCTGGGGCATGGCCGGACAGTTTTTGATATTACCGTTGCTATCAACACCTATTTTCTTATGCAGACAGGAATTGTGATTCACGGCTTCAAGGACTTTTGGGAGATTGGTGTTGAAATATTTTAAATCAACTTTTCCGCAGGAGTTTAATTTTATATTCTCTTTTACAAATGATACTAAGAATTTATATTTATCCTTAGGTTTAAAAGGGGGCTGTGCACAATCATAAAATATCAAATTAAATATTCTTGCACAAAGTGGTTCTAATCGATCTATAAAATTTTGATCTATATTTTCTTCAAATTTTGAGAATATCTCTATAGAAGTTATCGTAGAATTTTGAAATACTTTTTCTATGTGATTAAATTCATTCAATAATAATGAATTTCTGTACAAAATAGCCAAATGTTCTGTTCCAAGATTAGAAAGCGACTTTTCTATCTTTAAAAGGTCATTTAAATGGTCAAGTATTAAATAAGCGTTCGTAATCTCATTAGGAATACAAAATTCGTAAGATAAAGGAGGAAAATTTTTATCCCAGTTACCATTAGTAATAAATCCAAATTCTTTATCTAAAAGTATATCAATGTATTCCTTTACAAATTGTTGGGATTCTGTATCATAAGAATGAATCACCTCTTGTATAGGTTTTGTTTTTAACCCGGTTATTATATCATGTAATTCTAATGGGAACAATTCTGTATTATTTCTCTGCAAATCAGTGATAGAAATTCTTTGTGCACCAGTTGTAACAAGAATATTACTGAATAAATTAAAGTAGTTCAAAGTAATCTGATTATTGATTTGTATGGTTTATGCCTGAATAAATTCTCCGTTTGATATTTTTCACATTCTATAAAAAAGTAAGACTAGATTTGTTTGTAATAGGGATTTTACTTTTTTTAAATTCAATATGTTTGAATATGACAGGTAACTTATTTTTTTTCTTTAATTATCTTCTTCATAAATATTTAGCAATTTCAGAATCCAGTCCATAATTACAATGGAAGGAAACATTTCCAAATTGACCTACGGGATTCACTTCTAAAAAATAAATTTATCCCCTCTCTTTATAAAGTCTATAGAACCAGAGGTTAAATCTAATTTCTTCATTAAGAACTCGATTTTTTCCTCCATATTACCCGGCAAATTGTATCTGATGTTTCTATTAGGTTTTTTATGATTATATTTTCTGTAATCAACTTTTGTTTGATCATCGTTTTGAGAAAATATAGCCATCGACCATATTTTTTCGTGTAGATAAAATGTTCTTATCTCAAAATCTTTTTCTATTTTTTGTTGAAAAAAGCTGATGAAAAAATTTTTTTCTATTTTTTTTTCAACTAAAGAAGTATACAGAAATCCGTGATTTTCCTCAAATTCCAATATCCCGTTTCCTGCAATAGTTTTAGTAATTATATTTTCCTGATCTACCTCAGAGGTATTGTCAGCAAGAAAAAACTCAGGAACATCGAAACCTAATTCTTTAGCAATATCCAATACGATAAGTTTATTTAAATGATAATTACTCTCTTTATTGATATGTTTCTTATTTTCCAAATAATTTCGTACATAGTCTTCAAGCCAGTGTTGATACTCATTCATATGAAGATTTACAGCGTAGTCTTTGTATTTTTTTCTTGAAAATTGTAAGCCTCCTCTTCTATACCAAACACTTGTAATTTCATCAATAAAGAAACAATTTCTGAAACTTTCTATATATATTCTTTTTTCTTTCGTCTTTATTTCAAATACTTCATTCTCATGTATCCTAATAAATTTTTTTTTCATTGTGACAAGCCAGCGGACAATTTCAGTGGTTGTACTTTCACTATTTTCAGATATTATAAGAATCATGTTTAGTTTTTAAAATAATCATCATGAATTTTTTTAGCATGTTTCAGACTAGGAAGTCCTATTTTTTTTCTGTTTTTGTTTACTCTCACCGAATCTACAATAGGAACATTTGAAAAGGTACCATATTCAGGAATTTCAGTCATTAGAGAATATTTATCAATCATAGCTGCATAGTCATCAGGAATGCACTCCCCTGTTTTTATATACTCTAAAAGCTTTTCCTTGAAATATGGATATCGTTTAGAATCTGCAGCATGATTCATTAGAATGCTCATAGACATGAAAGTATCATTATTCCCCCAAAGTCCTATTTTTTGAAGAGAAGGATATCCATAGTTTTTAAATGTCCACAGTAATAACTGTTCATTTTTTTCATCATTTTTTTGCCGTAAAACAGCATCTCTACGACGCTTTTCCTGATCTCTGAAACTAGCTACTGAAAATGAATCTACTAATCTTTTATTTAATCCTCTTTTCCAATTTGTGACCTTTTCTTCAATTTCTAGACTGTCGATGCCATACTTTTTATATAATGCAAAAAAACTCTTATCCATCCTGTTGTACTTCCAGTTAGGAGCAACTAAAGAAATCAATTTATATAGGCTTTCTTTTCCTCCAAAATCCTCATGATATTTATCGGAAAGGATAATATAAGTCTGATATTCATCAATTAATTCGGAGTTATAGGGTGAGTATGTCTTAAAAAGAGTCTGATACATTTTAAGAGCAGTAAGAGTATCATTTTTCAAACGATAAATACTGTCAATTTCATTAACCTTATTTAAGTAAGTGATATGATTGTGTTTTCTTGTTTGACAGGAAAATGCTAAAATACAAATGAAAAGAAAAAAAATGTTTTTTTGTATCATATATAAGATTTGAAAATATCTGTTGCTTTATCCAATATCCAATGCTTCATATACATGAGCCAAAATAAAGTATAGAAGCATTTAGTAAGGATTATTTATTAATACCTTTAGGGTTGAGAGGTTACAACATTGTTAGTGTCACAATCGTCAGTCAAGCATGATTGACGTTGAGTCCATTTACCGTCAACTAGGGTATCTATATCTTTACAATTCCAATTATCAAGTGAGTCACTATACCAATAAAAGTTAGTTGGAGTTCCTACAGAACCTCCAGATACAGATTCTAAATTTTTTAATCTTTTGTTTTCCAAAGAAGAAAAGTTCTTCTTCATTCCTGTAAGTTTTTTCATTTTGTAATTTTTTAAATTAAAAATTTTATTTGCCGTATTATCCCCGGCGGTAGGAAATCTTAAGCCGTATTTGCATTGTGCACCTACAATAAGAACTTAAGTAATGTATCGATGTCGACAATTCAAAACTAGAAATAAAAATCAAATTAAAGTGAAATAATTTGTGCATTTTTTTTGCAATTTTACTGCTGGATGTGTACATATTTTGCATATTTGTAAAAAAATACAACACGATGACCCAGGAAAAATTACGAAATTTGAGAAAGCAAAAAAAGATTTCTCAGCAGGAAATGGCTAAATAATCGGTACGGATACTTCCAATTACTCACGCAAAGAACGGGGTGAAGTAAGGATTTATGATGATGAATGGGAGAAAATGGCAAGAGCATTGGATGTGACCATAGAAGATATTAAAAACGAGGGTGAAGAATTTTCCGATCATTACAGCCGTTCAAATATGATAGAACAGTCAGGGAACGGTATATTTTTTTACCATGTTCCTGATATCTTCATTGAAACCCAGAGAAAATACATCGACAAACTTGAGAAAGAAGTCGAATCTTTAAAGGCAGAAAACAAGCGTTTAAAATCTGAGACCAAGTAAATACCGGCTCATTACTTCTGCCCGAAAATGAACCGGTCGTTCTCCGAAAGGTCTTTAATGAGTTCAGCCTTGGAAAAATACGGGAGATAGAGTTCAAGCGTTTCAGGACCCAGTTTCTGATTGATCTCCAGAAACAATAATCCGTTGTCCTGCAGATGTCTCCTGGCATCCTCTGCAATCTTCCGGTAGAAAATCAGCGCGTCGGAGGTAGGTGAGAAGAGGGCCATCATCGGCTCAAAACCCTTAACCGAATGCTCAATTTCGTATTCCTCATCAATTCCGATATAAGGCGGATTGGAAATGATGATATCAAATACTTCGTCCGGCTGGAAATTCAGGTAATCGGCGTGGATGAAGTTGATCTCCAGCCGATGAAAATCCGCGTTTCTTTTTGCTGTTTCCAATGCTTTTTCAGAAAAATCAATAGAAGATACCCGCGCATGCGGAAAATGTTTTTTTAGCACCAGCGGGATAATCCCGCTGCCGGTTCCGATATCAAGGATTCTCAGATCTTCAGTACGGGTCAGTTCATACTGCCGGATCTTCTTAATGGCAAATTCCAGCAGTTCTTCAGTTTCGGGACGCGGGATCAGGACGTGTTCATTCACGAAAAAAGACATTTCGTAAAATTCGGTTTCGCCCAGGATATGCTGGTAGGGCCGGCCGGTTTTTAACACCGAAACAGCGTGTAAAAGTTTCTCCTTATCATCAATCAGCAGCTCCTGTTCTGCAAACCTCCGCTGATAAAAAGGGTTGAACCCGACGATCTTTTCGACGAAAATGCTGCTGAGAAAACGGTTTTCCGAATCGGTATATAAACCGGAAAGCTCCTTTTTGAAATGGGTTTTAAATTCTGAAATGGTCATTTTTATCTCGTGAAAACCAGTTTTGTATCCGTCGATTTTTCTTCATCAATTAAATAGCCTTCTTCATTGAAAGCTTTCACGTCATCCAGCGTCTGCGCATTGGTCCGGGCACAGAACCTGGCCATCATTCCTCTGGCATGTTTGGTATACACGACGATGGTTTTCAGCTTACCGTCCTTTAATTCATAAAAATCAAAATCAATCACCGGATGATCAAGCTTTTTACGGTCAATGACTTTAAAGTATTCATTGCTGGCAAGATTCAGCAAAATTTCGTTCTTTTTCATTTCCGAATTCAGCTGATCGGTGATCCTGTCTCTCCAGAATTCGTAAAGATTTTTGTAATCGTCAAATCCAAAAGGCCTTCCCATTTCCAGGCGGTACAGCATCACTTTGTCCGAAGGTTTCAGAAGCCCGTACAATCCGGAAAGGATCCTCTGGTTTTTCTGCAGGTAATCCACTGCGTTTTTATCCAGCGTTTTTGCATCCAGTCCGCGGTATACCTCCCCCGTAAAGGCAAATAATGCCGGAGCAGATTCTTTTGCCATAGGCTTTGCTTTCCATTGCTGGTTCCTTTGCCAGTTTTCATCCGCCAGTCTGGCTGAAATTTCCATCAGCTCGGAAAGGTATTTCGGGGATTTGGGTTTTAAAAAAGAATGAATGAATTCTGCCTGCTCAATAAATTTTGGGGTTGTGGTTTTCAACAGGTCGGTTGAATTTTCCACGTTCATGAGCTTGGCAGGAGAAGTTACTATTTTCATAAGATTAAAATACAGATAAATGTTTGATATCCACAAAATTCATCACCATCAGCGATACGAAATCGTACATAAAATGACAGATGATCAGGATTTTGATATTGGAATAAATTTTATAAAATACGGCAAAGACAATCCCTATAAAGCAAGGTACCAGCACCTGACCTACGGTACCGTAGCTGCTGTGGAGAATTCCGAAAAGCAAAGCGGAACCGATAATGCCGGCATACCGGTTATGGTAGATCTTCTCGATCCTCGGCTGCATAAACCCCCGCATCAGAAATTCTTCTACTACGCCCGCCGTCAGGCAGGTAAAAATAATCAGCACATAATTGTTCCTGAAAATATGCGAAAGCTGCAGCAGCTTACCGCTTACGTTTTCGCGCGTTGATAATTGAATTAAAAAATTTAAAAAAGCACCTCCGACAGCACAGATCAGGTACAGGCTGAAAATCTTTTTAAGATAAAATCCCGGAGAATAGGCTTTGTCTTTCCAGAGCAGGAATGGCCGTTTTTCAATAAAAAGGCTGTACAGAAAAACAGCCAGCAAAACCACCCACAATACCGCCCTCGAATAGGTAAATACTGCCGTTGCACTGCGTGTTCCTCCCGGGATCAAATGAATCAACGGAAAAACATACAGCATGACACCACCAAGCACAACAAAGGTCAGGAGAATTCCCAAAGCATATTTCCCGTTCAGACTCATCAGAAACCGTAACTGCTGTTAAATTTCACCTTTTCCCTGACGGATAATTTCCGGTTCTCCGGAAGTAAGATCCACAATGGTTGAAGCCACATTGTCGCCATACCCTGAATCGATTACAAGATCAACGAGATGGTCGTATTTCTCTGCGATCAGCTCCGGATCGGTGGAATATTCGATGATTTCGTCATCGTCCTTAATGGAGGTGGAAGCAATCGGATGTCCCAGTTTTTCAACGATCAGCTGAGGAATCGGATGGTCGGGAACCCGGATACCGATGGTCTTGTGGTTTTTATAAGCCAATGGCAGGCTTTTATTGGCGTCCAGGATAAACGTGAACGGACCCGGAAGATGGCTTTTCAGAAACCGGAACGTAGAAGTATCGATCGGTCTTGTAAAATCCGAAAGATGGCTTAAATCGTTACAGATAATCGAGAACTGTGCCTTTTCGAGCTTGATTTTTTTGATCTGGGCGAGCTTTTCCATTGCTTTAATGTCAAAAATATTGCAGCCCAGTGCGTAAACGGTATCCGACGGATAGATAATAAGCCCGCCGTTATTTAACGTTTTAATTACTTCATTGATAAGGTTTTCCTGAGGATTATTCGGGTAAATTTTTAATATTTTTGCCATACTTCAAAGATACGAATATTAAAATAATTTTCATAGATAGCCTTTATTTACAGGAAAAATTAGGAGTTTTAAAAAATAATCGTATATTTGCAGTCCAATATCGCGGGATGGAGCAGTAGGTAGCTCGTCGGGCTCATAACCCGAAGGTCATCGGTTCGAGTCCGGTTCCCGCTACTAAGTAGCAAACGTTGTCGGTAACGTTTTAAAAAATATACCGCGGGATGGAGCAGTAGGTAGCTCGTCGGGCTCATAACCCGAAGGTCATCGGTTCGAGTCCGGTTCCCGCTACTAAGATAACGCTTTCGGTAAGCGTTCTGAAAATATACCGCGGGGTGGAGCAGTAGGTAGCTCGTCGGGCTCATAACCCGAAGGTCGCACGTTCGAGTCGTGTCCCCGCTACTAAAGTAACGCATACGGTGGCGTTCTGAAAAATACACCGCGGGATGGAGCAGTAGGTAGCTCGTCGGGCTCATAACCCGAAGGTCATCGGTTCGAGTCCGGTTCCCGCTACTAAGAAGAGTATCGCAGTTTTTGTGATACTCTTTTTATTTCCGATACCTCATCAATTCCGGATGGCTCAATTTATGCAATTCATTAGGGACACCATTAAATTTAAAGAATATGTATAAGAAAATCATCGCAGGTTTAGGAGGCGCAATTGCCCTAAGCCTTCTGCACGAAGCAGTCCGTAGAAATTTCGATAATGTACCGGAGATCAATAAAGTAGGTGAAGAAGCCTTAAATAAAGCACTGGATAAGGCCGATATGAAAATTACCAATCAGGATCAGTTGTATGCCGCAACTTTGGCAGGCGACGTCATCGGTAACGGAATGTATTACGCCACAACAGCCACCAGCGGTTTCAATATCGCATCCGGACTGGCTATGGGACTGGGTGCTTTGGCACTTCCCGAAAAGATGGGACTGGATGAAAAGCCTGTTGCGGAAAATACCCGGAAAAAAGTAATGACGGTTGCCTATTATCTGTTCGGAGCGGTTGTTACCAAATTTATTTATGATAAAATAAAATGAAAGAGTTTTTTAACTGAAGTTTGACTAAAGAAAATTGCCACATCCATTTGTGGCAATTTTTTTACATTTTTTTCAGTGCTGAACCTTTATGTACGGCCGATTTTCCTGACTTTTCACTCATTACCTCGTACTGAGGTTCGTCTTCTGAAGCGCGGCGCTGCCTTTCCATAAAAGTAAAATCCCTGGTGTGTACCTTGGTTATTTTTCCGTGGGTCTGTCCGTTGCTGGAATTCCACCTTACCATGTCTCCTTTTTTTAATGTGCTCATTTTGTTGATGTTGGTTGGTTATGGTAAAATCATTTATTGTGCCATGAAAGCAAAAGCCTCTGAATACAGAGTATTTGTTCCGCTGAATGATCTTAACCCGCAAAGATTCTGCAGATTTTTTGGTTTTGTAAATGTATATCGGTGATGCAGACCTGGCGGGGATCATAATTCAGTGATTTTCTTAGAGTCGAAATTGATACTGCGCATTCAAATTTATTCACGCAGCTTTTGCAGATTACACAGATCTTTTTGGTTTGCCGTCTGTATATGATTCGGTATAAACAAAAAATCCTGCTTGATCAAGCAGGATTCATATCATTTAATTAAAAAAAATACCTTACTGTGCCGCAAGTTGGTTGAAGGGCGCCAAAGCATTGTCATCTTTCATGGTCTGACCGATGAATTCTTTTTTCTGGGTTCCTTTCATCCTGTTTGCCGCATCGCTTCCATTAAAGAAAGACTCGCTCAGCTTGGTGGTCACTTCAGCGGGATTGAAGTTTAATTTCGTATCTCCTTCTACCCCCAGGTATCCGTTCTTTTTGGTAAGGTTGGTGATGTAGTTGTTATAGTTCGTCAAAGTACCTCTGAACATATCATTGTGGTACTGCATACATTTTTTTGCCTTCTTGGAAGAATTGTTCAGGATACAGTTGTTCATGTTTCCTCTGTACAGCCTCCACTCAAGTTCCACTTTTCCGTATTCTTTTGCCAAGGCAGCAGTACCGTTGGATAGAATAGCAGGATCATTTTCTTTTTCGCTCACTTCTTTCAAATGCTTGATCACCAAAGGAACTGTACTTTCAATTTTAGATTTAGCTTCACCTACTGCGCTGAAATCGGCTGCCGGAGAACCTTTTTTCTGGGCGGTAGTCAGGTTAAAAATAAGTAATAACAGTACAATTAATAAATTATATCTTTTCATGAGAAATTTTTAAAGCACTAAAATAAATATAATTTCCCGGTTTAGACAAATACATTTTAATTTTATTTAATAAAATTTAACAAGTTTTAAGAATTTTAATAATGAAACAGGTATTTGATAATGATTACTC
>NZ_VTSX01000032.1 GCF_008329705.1 Chryseobacterium sp. SN22
CTTATTAGTGACAGATTTTCTTTTTCTCTGCAAACTAATTACTATTTGTTTTTAAAACTTGAATTTATGTTTAAAAGTGGGATGTAAGGTAAGAAGTAATCGATATTTTTCCATGGTTTAATTAGTTTTCTCAAATATAATTAAAAAAATTAATACAAAATAAAAACCGCTCTGAAAATCAGAACGGTTAGTATATAAATGGTCTCAGCGACACGCTATTACATCATTCCCGGCATTCCGCCACCCATTGGCATGGCAGGTTCGTCTTTTTTCACTTCAGTGATCACACATTCGGTGGTTAACAGCATTCCTGATACGGAAGCTGCGTTTTCAAGGGCTACTCTCGTTACTTTCGTAGGGTCGATGATCCCTGCTTCAAGCATGTTGACGTATTCGTCGGTTTTCGCATTGTATCCGAAGTCGGCAGTTCCTTCCGCTACTTTGGCTACGATTACGGAACCTTCACCTCCGGCGTTGGCAACGATTTGTCTCAACGGCTCTTCGATCGCTCTTTTTACGATTTTGATACCGGTGGTTTCATCAGAGTTAATTCCGGTAAGGTTTTCCAGTGAAGCGATGGCTCTTACCAAAGCAACACCACCTCCGGCAACGATTCCTTCTTCTACGGCAGCTCTTGTTGCGTGAAGGGCATCATCCACTCTGTCTTTTTTCTCTTTCATTTCCACTTCGGAAGCAGCGCCCACGTAAAGTACGGCAACCCCACCGGCTAACTTAGCCAGTCTTTCCTGAAGCTTCTCTCTGTCGTAGTCGGAAGTGGTCGTTTCCATCTGCGCTTTGATCTGGCTTACTCTTCCTTTGATCTTGCTTTCTTCACCGCCACCGTTTACAATGGTTGTGTTGTCTTTATCGATGGTTACTTTCTCAGCAGTTCCCAGCATATCCAAAGAAATGTTTTCCATGGTGAACCCTTGCTCTTCAGAGATTACGGTTCCGCCTGTAAGGATCGCGATATCTTCTAACATGGCTTTTCTTCTGTCTCCGAATCCTGGCGCTTTTACCGCAGCAATTTTAAGGGAACCTCTCAATTTGTTGACCACCAAAGTAGCCAAAGCTTCACCTTCCACTTCTTCAGAAATGATCAATAGGGATTTACCTCCCTGGGCAATCGGCTCAAGAACCGGAAGCAATTCTTTCATGGAAGAAATTTTCTTCTCTACCAGAAGGATGTATGGGTTTTCTACCTCAGCCACCATTTTCTCAGGGTTGGTTACGAAGTACGGAGACTGGTATCCTCTGTCGAACTGCATCCCTTCTACAACGTCTACCGTCGTATCGATTCCTTTCGCTTCTTCTACCGTGATTACCCCTTCTTTACCTACTTTTCCGAAAGCCTCAGCGATCAGTGCACCGATGGTTTCGTCGTTGTTGGCAGAAACGGAAGCTACCTGCTTCACCATTTCCGTAGAATCACCTACCGTTTTGGACTGGGATTTCAGGTTTTCCACAACAGCCGTTACCGCTTTGTCGATTCCTCTTTTAAGATCCATCGGGTTAGCCCCTGCTGCTACGTTCTTCAGACCTTCTCTTACGATCGCCTGAGCAAGAACCGTAGCGGTCGTCGTACCGTCACCGGCGATGTCGTTGGTTTTGGAAGCGACTTCCTTCACCATCTGGGCACCCATGTTTTCCACTCTGTCTTCCAGTTCGATTTCTTTTGCTACGGAAACCCCGTCCTTGGTTACGTGAGGCGCACCGAAAGATTTTTCAATCACTACGTTTCTTCCTTTAGGACCTAAGGTTACCTTTACTGCATTTGCCAATGCATCAACCCCTCTTTTTAAAGCGTCTCTAGACTCGATATCGAATTTTATTTCTTTTGCCATTGTTTTAAGCTTTTGGCGAATAGCTGTTGGCTTTTGGCCTCACCCATCCGCGGTTTTGATTTTATAATTTGATTTTAATTTTTGTTCAGCCTGTTCCAAAGGGTGACAAGCTTCTTTTTTAATGTGGTTAATTCTTGCAAAAGATCCTGATAATCATTTTCGTTGATGTATTTTAAATCTTTAGCGAGAATCCATTGGTTTTCGGCTTCGTTGGATGATCCCAGCGCAATATTGATGAAATTAGCAAACTCTTTATCAGAATTTCTTCCGCTGCCTTCCGAAATATTATATCCGGTGGAAGCAAACGATCTCCTGATCTGGGAAGTCAATCCAAAAATCTCTTTTTAGGAAAATTTTTGGTCGAGGTATACATCTTAAAGTTAATTGGTGACTCAATTGCCAAACCTCAAACTTTTTAAAATCCCTCATGCTAATCTATATGCATTACGGCATCAGCCAGAAGCCATCGGCCATTAGCCAATCACTCCCAGAAGATCTCCTTCTTTTACAATTAAATAATCTTTACCTTCCAGTTTCAACTCAGAACCGGAGTATTTTCCGTAAAGCACTTTGTCGCCCACCTGTACGGTTGTCGGCTCGTCTTTTTTACCAGGACCTACTGCCACGACGGTACCTTCCTGCGGCTTTTCTTTAGCGGTGTCCGGAATAATAATCCCTGAAGCGGTTTTCGTTTCTGCAGCGATCGGCTCGATCAAAACTCTGTCTGCTAATGGTTTAAAGTTTACTGACATAATATGTTTAATGTTTTAATTATTTCTGTCTTGTAATTCCCTAATAGTATGCCATCAGCCGTCTGTGACTGAAATGGCAGAATTTTTTCTGCAAGGACTGAAATTTTGGCAGAAAAAAAGCCCACAAAGGTGGACTTTCAGTATTGTTGTTTATCTGCAGGAAGCATCGTAATCATCGAGCAGCTTTTTGTACATGTTGGTGAACAGTTCCGTCCGGTATTTCATGTTGATCCTTGAAGCCTCAGCGCCTCTTTTTCCTTTCAGCAGGGCTTTACGCTCGGCATCGGCGGCTTTTTTATTTTCTTTGAAGGTCTTGTTGGAGAAGTAATCGTTCTTCCGGGCTTCATCCACTTTGGCCAGGAATTCCGGGCAGTCGGCACCCACTTCTTCGTAAGCCCGGTAAAACTTTTTGTACAGCTTTTTCATGTTGAATAAATCAAGCGGGGTCAGCGAGCTGTAATCTACCGGCGCTACGGCAAAGGTTTCGTTGGGCTTGCTCAGGTAAATCATTACATAGGTAAGCTGGCACTGGTCTTCATTCCCGTTGAATCCCGCGGAATTGCTGTCCCCGAAATCGGCTTTGCACAGCATGCTGCGGTAACCGTACATATTGATTTTCCCTTTTTCCATCAGCGGAAGCATCAGTACTTTTCCTTCGGATTCCACTTCCAGGTTGCTGTTGATTTCCTTCACCAGACGTTTATCCAGCTGGAACGTTTCCTGGGTCTCTTCGTTGGTGTAGATCAGGCTCTTGATATCAGAAACGGGGATCAGCTGAACCTGCGTATCGCTTTTTGCAGATTTGAATTTTACTTCCTTCCGGTCCAGGTTCGCGTACTTCGGGCCTCTTCCCATCACGCTGAAGGTAGCCACATCCGGGAGCATGAAATCCTGGGCAAATCCTTTTTTGGTGCTGCCGTCTTCCATGAGGATTTCGATGGGGATAAAATCCCGCTTTCCGGTGTAGAACTGTAAAGACTGGGCAAAGAACTGCTGTACCGAAAGCAGCAATAAAATCAGGAAGCTGAATTTTTTCATGGTTTTAATTTTTATAATCTGACAAAACTAAAAAAAGTACCCGGATGAGGAGTACTTTTTAATAATATTTGATAAAAAAAATTAGTTTTTCTTTCCGGCTGCCTGCATCGGGTTTACTCTTCCGTTGGAAGCACCTCTCGTAGCGCCGGCTTCTTTCTGCTTGAACAGATCGAATTTGGAAACCTGGGTGTTTCCGCCGTCGTTGCTCCAGAAATTGTTTGAGGTATCGATGTCAGCCGTTTCCCGCATCGGGTCCAGCTGGATGGACTTTAATTTCTTGTCGAAATAATAGGTCTTGGAAACTTTCTGCTCGTTCAGCCTCCAGATCTGGGCAGACGATTTGTCCTTTAATTTTGTTCCGTCTTCAAAGGTGAATTCCAGGATGATCGGCATAACCAGTCCGCCTTTGTTGGTAAAGTCGATCTGGTAAGCGGTCATATTTTTAAACTTGTCTTTTTCTTTTTGGGTCAAAGGTTCCGTTCCTTCGGATTTGAAAACGTATTCTTTGGTATTGTCCACTTTTTCCTGGCCTCTGTCGTAGCGGTAGTAGAAATCCTGAGCTTCCTTGTCTTTATCCACATAGAACGTAATGTTCTTGTCTTCGCGGTTCCTGATTTTTGAAATGTCTTCAAAATCATTCTGGGCAGGTTTGTCTACTTTATATTTGGTTTCCTTGGCTTCCCTTGGTGCCGTGTCAAGATCCGGTGTGGCAATGGTTACTTTGTCGATGGCGATATCCACGGGATCCGTTCCGTAGAACCATCCTCTCCAGAACCAGTCGAGGTCTTCGCCGCTCGCGTCTTCCATCGTCCTGAAGAAATCCGCCGGCTCAGGATGCCTGAAGGCCCATCTTTTCGCATAGGTTTTAAAGGCTTTGTCGAAAAGCTCTCTTCCCATGATCGTTTCCCGGAGGATATTCAGACCGGTTGCCGGTTTTGAGTAAGCGTTCGGACCGAACTGGATGATGTTTTCAGAATTAGACATGATCGGTTCCAGCTGATCTTTCGGCAGCTTCATATAGTCGGTGATCGTCCAGGCCGGACCTCTTTTGGACGGGAATTTATTGTCCCATCTTTCTTCGGTAAGGTATTCCACAAAGGTATTCAGTCCTTCGTCCATCCAGCTCCATTGTCTTTCGTCGGAGTTGATGATCATCGGGAAGAAGTTGTGCCCTACCTCATGAATGACTACCCCGAGCATTCCGTTCTTGATCCCTTCGGAATAGGTTCCGTCTTTTTCCGTTCTTCCGTAGTTGAAGCAGATCATCGGGTATTCCATCCCGTTGGCCGCTTCCACGGATTGTGCAACCGGGTAAGGATAAGGAATCGTAAACTCCGAATAGGTCTTGATGGTATGCGCTACCGCTTTGGTTGAATATTTACGGTATAAATTGTAAGCTTCTTTCGGGTAAAAGCTCATGGCCATTACCTTGTTGTTGTTTTCAGGAATGGTAACTCCCATCCCGTCCCAAACAAATTTCCTGGAAGACGTCCAGGCAAAATCCCTCACGTCATTGGCTTCAAAGCTCCAGGTCTTTCTCTGCTTAGAATGGTTTTTCTCAGCTTTTTTCGCTTCGTCCAGGGTCACGATCTCCACCGGTTCTCCTGAAGTTTTAGACTTGTTATACCGTGCTAATTGTTCAGACGTTAAAACCTGGTCGTAGTTTTTACATTCTCCCGTTCCGCCAACGACGTGGTCTGCCGGAACGTTCATATTTACTTTAAAATTTCCGAAAACCAGGGCAAATTCGCCTCTTCCGGTGAACTGGTGGTTCTGCCATCCGTGGAAGTCGCTGTAAACGCACATTCTCGGGTACCACTGCGTCATGGTATACAGGTCGTTTCCGTCTTCGGCAAAATTTTCATAACCGCCGCGGCCGCCCATTTTGATCCGGTTCGGGATGTTGTAGTTCCAGTCGATTTTAAAGACCAGCTTTTCTCCTTTTTTCAGGACTTTCGGCAGGTCGATCCGCATCATGGTTTTGTTGACCGTATATTTCAGCGGGGTCCCGGAAGCGTCAGTTACTTTTTCAAGGTTCACCCCGTAGCCGTTGTCGGCAGCAGGAACTTCCGTCGGACGGAGCTGCTGGTCGTTGGACGCTTTCGGAAGGGTAGAGGAGGAAGGGAAATCCGCCTTCTTTACCGTCGACTGCTGGTTTTCATCCAGCTGAAGCCAGATGTAATCCAGGTCGTCCGGAGAATTGTTGTAATAGGTAATGGTTTCCGAACCCTTCAGATTCCTTTTGTCTTCATCAAGATAGGCATTGATGGTATAATCTGCCCGGTTCTGCCAGTATCCGTGGCCCGGTGCTCCGGAGGCCGTTCTGTAGATGTTGGGTGTGGGAAGGATGGTTCCCAGCTGTTCAAACCGGTTTCCGTGGTTGCTCCCCGGATTGTTCTGGATATTTTGTGCGGTGAAACCTGTATACGCAAATACAGAAAGGGAAAGTATGGCAACTTTTAGTTTCATAACCGAAATTGTTTTAAGGATTTTCAAATATAACGATAAGTAGCTGAAAAACCGGAAATGTTTCAGCGTTAGAACGGAATTCTTTCCAATGTCATTTTCAGGGACAGCGCAAAAACGCCGGAAGAGACAAACAGCACCCAGTCTCTCTGATTGACTTTAAAGACTTTAAGCAGGATAAACAGCACGATCAGGATTCCGAAAACAATGGCAATCTGCCCGAGTTCCAACCCTATATTGAAGCCTAAAAGCGGTAAGGCGAGGCTCTGGCTTTTGGCAATCATTACCCGTGCGGTGTTGGCAAACCCCATTCCGTGGATCAGTCCGAAAATCAGGGCTAAATAATAATTGGCTTTCATCAGCGTCTGCTTTTTATTCTTCATCAGGATATTATCCAGTGAAGTAATCACAATCGTCAGCGGAATAAGAAATTCCACCCAGGCCGAATTGATTCTTACAATATCAAAGGTGCTTAAGGCTAAGGTGATCGAGTGGCCGACGGTAAAAGCCGTGATCAGAATTAGGATCTGCTTCAGATCATTAAATGAATAGACGGCAATCAGCGCCAAAACAAAAAGCTGATGGTCAAGGGCATCGAGTGAAATGATGTGTTCCCAGCCCAGGTTGAGGTAAAATAAAAAATCCTGCATTGTTAAATGATTTTTTCGAACTGCGATGATACAAAATTTATTTTAACTTTGTGTAAAATTAAACGGTATGATGGTCAATATAGAATTGGAAAATACGGCAGATTTCGCGTTTATCAAACAGTTTCTGGAAAATATAAAAGGCATCAAGTCGGTTTCCGTAGCGCAGGATGATGAATTGTATGAAGACGGTACCCCGAAATGGTTCATTGATAAGCTTTCTGAATATGCTGATAGTCTTGAAGAAAAAGATATGATTTCCGAGGAAGAGTTTTTTGCAAACGCCAGAAAAAAAGTATGCGAATTATATTCTCGGAAATAGCCAGCCGAAGTTATGAAAACATTATTGAACTTCTTTCCGAAACTTGACTGAGAAAGAAGTCGGCCTGTTTATCGATGAAGCAGAAAAGGTGGCCGGTAAATTAAAAGAAGGTAAATTTAATTTATATCAGAAATATTCTCATGATGTACGTTCTGCACTGATCGGTAAAAAACACGTCCGGATGTTTTTCCGTAAGGAAAATGACGATTTGATAAAAGTTCTTCCTTTCTTTGATATGCGGCAGGATCCGCAAAAAATTATTGACTTATTACAATGAAAAAACTCCTTTTCTTTTTTTCGGTATTGATATTTTTTTCCTTTACCGAAAGCAAGCATCCCTATCACGTTGGTTCGGTGGAAATCAACTACAATCAGAAATCAAAGACTTTTGAAATTACCGGACGTTTTTTTCTGGATGACCTGGAGAACGGGTTAAACACCAAATATGGGAAATCCCTGCATTTCAACGATCCGAAATTTAAAGCCCAGCTCAACGAATTCCTGAAAAATTACGCTTCCGAATATTTTAAGCTGAAAGCCAACAACAAATTCCTGAATGTAAATTATGTAGGTTACGAGGAAGATCATGAGTCCGTCAACATCTATCTTGAGTCTGAAAAGATCGAGGCTCCTAAAAAAGTAGAAGCTGCCGTGAGTTTCCTGTATAATTTATTTGATGACCAGATCAATATCGTCCATATCGTCGTGAACGGAGAACGCAAAAGCGAAAAGCTGACCTACCCGAACCGGTATCTGTTCCAGCAGTTTTAATCAGTTTTCCAGCTGCAGCAGGGCATGGATGCCTTTGGCGTGCTCCAACAGATCCGGAAAAAAATCATCATAACATTCCTGAAGGAAATTTTTATTTTTCAGAAAAGCTTCATGAACGGGAATATCCGTATTTAAATATTTAGCTTTGTTGAGCACATTCCGCATGCTGTAGCCGATGTTTTTTTCGTACCGGTAATTGTACAGCCAGTCGCCTTCTTCCATTTTTTCCAGCATTCTCCTGAAATTTTCGGGCAGGTATTCCTCATGTTCATTCAGAACACGATACACTTTTACCGAATGGTTTTTCCAACCTTTTAAGGAATGTAAATTCAGGTCATTGGCTACAAAATAATCCATGGCCACATCCACAAATGCTCCCGCATATAATCTTACCAAAGGCGCAAACGCCTTCTTCGCTTCATGGATAGCCGGATGGGCATCGGTAAATGTATCAATCGCCCGGTGCATCGTAATCCCGTCCTGAATGTCTTTCGGGAAAGAAAAGCGGTCCCTGTTCCGGATGAAATCCTCCAGGAACTGGCCGACGATCTGCCCGTCGGTGAAAGATAAAAAGGAATGGGCGAGGTAATTCATTACGTGAAGATAGGAAATTTTTGCAAGCGAAGCGTTGTTAGGGCTCAAAGCTCTAACAACGTTATCCTAGCAGCGCTAGGATCTCCTCCAGCGCCAGCATCGGATCATGAATCCCGTTGCTGATTTTAAACAAAGACGAATGGCGGTACTCTTCAACGTTTTGGGTAATGCCATATTTCAGCGGATTGTTATGGATGTAGTGAATCGTGTTAACTAGCTGCTGATTGGAAGTAATCAATATCCTTCTAAACGGTAATTCAAAAAGTTTTCCTGTTCTTCCGAAATGTTTATTGATGGCCTGGGTATAGCTGTTGAACGTGTTGGAAAACTGCTGGCTGATGATTTTGGAAACTTCGGTCTGATCTTTATGAGGAAAAGCTTCTCTGATTTCCTGTTCCGATTTTATACGGACAAGAAAGTGAAAATGATTCCGTAAAAGGCAATAGGCATATACCGTAGCAACGGAGAATATTTTATTCCGCATCAGAGAAAGGAAATAATGATAATTCTGTTCATTGAAGAATAACTTTTGTCCGTTAATTCCTCTGTTGAAAATGTGATAGAAGCATTGTGCTTCCAAAGGATAAACATTTTTTTTCATAAGCGTGTTTTTTAACGGTTAAAGGTTGTTAGAGCTTAGAGCTCTAACAACCTAGAAGAGGCGTTCGTGAAAATCTTCGATCTTGCTTACTTCTTCGATCTTGATTCCGAATTTTTTCTTCGGGAGTTTATTCAGATTGGAAATAAAAATCTTCTCGTAGCCTAATTTTTCGGCTTCGGTAATCCTTTGTTCGGCCTGGGCAATCGGGCGGATTTCCCCGCTGAGGCCAATTTCTCCGGCAAAACAGTAATGTTCGGAGATGGCAACGTCATCATTGGAGGATAGGATGGATGCTACGACGGCGAGATCCAGTGCGGGATCATCAGTCTTTATTCCTCCGGTAATGTTCAGGAAGACATCTTTGGCACCGAGCTGGAAGCCTGCTCTTTTTTCGAGGACGGCGAGCAGCATATTCAGTCTTTTGGCATCAAAACCGGTAGAACTCCTCTGTGGCGTTCCATATACGGCGGTGCTTACCAGGGCCTGGATTTCCAGCAGCATCGGCCGGTTTCCCTCCAGGGTCACTGCTACCGAATTTCCGGAAAGCTCCTCAAATTTTTTGGTGATGAGAATTTCAGAAGGGTTCTTAATTTCCTTTAGACCCTGGGAAACCATTTCGTAAATCCCGATCTCCGAAGTGGATCCGAAACGGTTCTTGTTGGCTCTGAGCAATCGGAAGAGGTGGTTTCGGTCGCCGTCAAAATTCAATACGACATCCACCATATGCTCCAATACTTTCGGGCCGGCGATCTGCCCGTCTTTGGTAATATGTCCCACTAAAAACACTGGGACATTGTTTTCTTTAGCGTATTTAATAATTTCGTTGGAGCATTCCCTGATCTGGGAAACGGTTCCCGGCGAGCTTTCAATCAGTTGTGACTGCAAGGTCTGGATGGAATCGATGATGACGAAATCAGGATCCAGCTTCTTGGCTTCGTGAAGGATTTTCTCAAGATTGGTTTCCGTGAAAAGGAAGCAGTTGGGATTCTGGATGTCCGTAAGCCGGTCGGCCCTCATTTTAATCTGGGAAGCGCTTTCTTCGCCTGAAACATAGAAAATTTTCTTTTTCATCTTCAAAGCCAGCTGAAGGAGCAGCGTGGATTTTCCGATTCCGGGCTCGCCACCGATCAAAGTAACGGAACCCAATACAATACCGCCACCAAGCACCCGGTTGAGCTCTTCGGAAGGCGTCTTGATCCTCGGTTCCTCACTGGTCTCTACCTCAATGATATTGATGACATTCTGTTTCGATTTTGAAAAAGGCGGGGTTTTGTGGGAAGAAGGTTTTTCCACGATTTCTTCTACCAGGGTATTCCACTGTCCGCAGCTTTTGCATTGCCCCATCCATTGGGAATACTGGGCGCCGCAATTCTGACAGAAATATGCTGTTTTTAATTTTGCCATACTGCGAAGTTCAAAAATTTTTTTGGATTTTTCCTCCGGATTTTAATTAATTTTCGTCCATGAAAAATATTTTTTTAAGCCTGGCAGTTTTTGTGGCCATGTCATTGTTACATACGCAATTTACAGATTGGGAAGTGGGTTTTCTGAAATTACCGGGCGGAAGTTATGGAATGTTCTCGGTATTTATGCTTATTTTTTGCTCTGTCATTACCGGAATAGGCCTGCTGACGGCTGTTATTTTCAGAAAAACGTATTATTCCATTCTGAGAATGGCTGTTTTATTCGAAATTATTTATCTTTTGTTCCTGATTATTTCAGGGAATAATCCCTTTTTATATTTTTATGAAGCGACTAATGAAAACCTTTTAATGATAATGGTTTATGGGAATGCAGTAGTTGTATTCATTATTATGTATTTAGTCCACTTGTTGTATTCTAAAATAAATTCATCGGCTGATAAAAAATAACATAGATCAACAGTATATTACGGCAACTGATTTATATTTGCTGAAGAAATTAATATAAAATAATAATATGAAAAAAGTATTTTTAACCTTTGTACTGGCATTATTCAGTATGGTGAGTTTTGCACAGACAGCATGGAAAGTAGATCCGATGCATTCTTCAGTAAATTTCAACATCAAGCACATGGGAATCAGTTTTGTGCAGGGACGGTTTGATAAATTTGACGGAAAAGTAATAGCCGCTGCTGATCATCTGAACAATGCGGAATTTTCTTTTTTTGTTGAGGTGAATTCTATCAACACCGGTGTTGAAATGAGAGACAAGCATCTTAAGAGTGCGGACTTCTTCGATACTGAAAAATTTCCGAGAATGACTTTTGAATCAGGATCCGTTACGAAAGATAAAAACAATACCTATCTGCTGAAAGGAAAACTGACGATTAAGGACGTAACCAGGGAGATTACCGTTCCGGTAACTTTCGGAGGGGTAAGTAAAAACCAACAGGGAAAAGAAGTAATGGGATTCCAGGCCACCTTCAAAGTAAACCGTCTGGATTATAACATCAAGTATGATCCTACAGGAGCCGGTGTAGCCAAAGACGTTGATGTTAACTTATATTTTGAGTTAATCAAACAATAATCTAATTACATCAATTTGGTTTTAGAAAAAGGTTTTCAGGATATTGAAAACCTTTTTTGCTTTTAAGATGTTATGCTATTGAGCGGTCTGATCCTTTATTTTTCTGATAACGATAGCCTGCAATAAACATGACCAGTGCAGGTAAGAAAAGGAAAAATCCTACAGCTCCTAGGTATTTACTAAGCAATAAAGCGGCTAAAATGAAGATCAATCCCGCCAGGAAATAATAATTGGCAACCCGTAGATTCCGGTATCCGCGATTGTTTCTGCGATAAGGGATAATGATAAAGCTAAGGTGCGCCAGAATGGCTCCGTTCATAACATCAATCAGATGGTGCTGATAAGTCGTCAGTGTCGAAATGCCTAAAAGAATCAGCCAGATCATTAGGAAAATCCGCCATTTTGAAAGATCTTTAAATACGGACCAGAATACAAAAGCGAAAGCAATATGCAGCGACGGAGATTGATTGAAAGGCGAGTCGAATGTTTTCAGAAATGAAAAAGGCAGCCCCAGAATACTGTGGGAAACTTCAGGTTTGGCAAATGAAAACCGTAAGGGAATGGTAATGAAAAAGATGCCGGCTATAATGGTTACAAAAAGCATACGCCAGGTTAATATTTTTAACTGGTATTTATCCTTGCAGGAAAAAAATACGGTGCAGAAAAAAAGCCCGCCTGCCATATACGGAATAATGGATAAAGGCAGAAAGGGAATCGATTTTTCGAAATCAAAGGTGAATGAGGGGACGTGATCCAAAGAAGAAGCATACCAGGTGCAAAGATTGTAAACCATCATGAATACAACCGTACAGAGGGTTAATGCAAATGCCTGCTGCCGGATTTTCAATTGTTTTTCCGTCATTCTCTTTTTTAACATCACGATATTCAGCAACGAATAGGAAATGCCCGATCGTGATTTCATCATGCGTTTTACCTTTGAAGGCGAAATGGCTGTTTTTTGTTCTTCAATCACCTTGGAAATGATTTTATGTCAGTTAAAAATGAGTTTTATTGGTAACCTGAAGCGATGGTATTTAAGGAAAAAACTTCGGCATTCTGCCATTCGCAGGATAACGCAGGGTATAATTGAATGAACCGAAATTTTATTTTTAGTATAAAGAAACGGTAAAAGGCTCGGCAGCTGCTGCACCTTTGACTTGTGGTATGTGCGGAAATCATTGTTAATATTGACTTTTTTGCGTTTTGGATTATCAAATATAAATAAAAAAAATTGTTAAATTTCAGAAAACACCCTGCTATTTTCCAATTGATAAATCTAAAAAATTGCTTTGTATTTCTTTTTCCCATAACTTTGCACAAACCTAATCTAATGAGTAAAAAGAATACTAAGTACATCTTTGTGACAGGAGGTGTGACTTCATCTTTGGGAAAGGGAATCGTTTCTGCTTCTCTGGGCCTTCTACTAAAATCACGTGGCTTCAACGTAACCATCCAAAAGCTTGATCCTTACATCAACATTGATCCGGGAACTTTGAATCCGTATGAACATGGAGAATGCTATGTAACCGAAGACGGTGCGGAGACGGATCTGGATTTAGGTCACTATGAGCGCTACCTGGATGCGCCGACTTCCCAAAACAACAACGTTACGACAGGGAAAATCTACCAGACGGTAATTGAAAAGGAAAGAAAAGGAGATTTCCTGGGGAAAACGGTTCAGGTAATTCCTCACATCACGAACGAAATCAAACGGAGAATTAAAATTTTATCCAAACAGGATTATGACATCATCATTACAGAGATCGGTGGGACGGTAGGCGATATTGAATCCCTTCCCTATATCGAAACGGTTCGTCAGCTGAAATGGGAACTGGGAGAAAAGAATTCAATGGTGATTCACCTTACTTTATTGCCATATCTTGCTTCCAGCGGAGAATTAAAAACAAAACCTTCCCAGCATTCGGTTCGCCAGCTGATGGAAAGCGGAATCATGGCGGACGTCCTGGTTTGCCGTACGGAGCATAAAATCCCGAAGGATCAGAGAGCAAAATTAGCCCAGTTCTGTAATGTTCCGTTGGACAATGTAATTGAATGTAAAGATCTCGAGACCATCTATGAAGTTCCGATGTACCTTCAGAAGCAGAACTTCGATGATGTGGTTTTAAAAGAACTGGATCTGAAAAGCGATAAGGACGCAGATCTTAAAGAATGGAAAACCTTTTTAAAAAAATTCCAGAATCCTAAGAAATCGGTGGAGATCGCTTTGGTTGGAAAATATGTTTCCCTGCAGGATTCATACATTTCAATTGCCGAGGCTTTCAAACACGCCGGTGCGGACCAGGAAACCGAAGTGAAGATCAGATGGGTATACAGCGGAGATCTTACAAAAGAAAATATAGAAGAAACCTTAGCCGGGGTAAACGGTATCCTTGTGGCTCCCGGATTCGGCGACCGGGGAATTGAAGGAAAAGTACTGACGGCTCAGTATGCCCGGGAAAATAAAGTTCCGATGCTGGGAATCTGTCTGGGAATGCAGATCATGACCATCGAGTTTGCGAGAAATGTTTTAGGATATTCTAAAGCCAACTCCATGGAATTCGATACTTCCACGGAACATCCTGTCATTTCACTCATGGAAGAGCAGAAAAATGTAGTGGATAAAGGCGGAACCATGCGTTTGGGAGCATGGAAATGTTCTTTAAAAAATGGCTCTAAGCTTAACGATATTTACGGTGCTAAAAATATTACAGAGAGACACCGTCACCGGTATGAATTCAACAGCGATTATATCGGGGAATTTGAGAAAAACGGTTTTCAGGCTACCGGAACAAATCCTGAAACGGGATTGGTAGAAGCATTGGAAATGCCGGATCACCCGTTCTACGTAGGGGTTCAGTATCACCCGGAATATAAGAGTACGGTTTATACACCGCACCCTTTATTTATTGCTTTTGTGAAAGCATGTGCCCAGAAGTAAAGTAATTAAAAATTAAAGACGTCATATAAAACTCAGGCTGAGAATAATCAGCCTGAGTTTATTATATAGTAATAGATTAAAGGATAGAGTTTTGATAAAAAAACAGTATTTTTGTCGACTTAAATCAGGTACATGAGATCGTGTACGGAAAAAGATAAAATTTAATTAAAGATAAAATGCAACAGAACAACGGACTCGATAAAAGTCAGATTATCAGTTTTGCGGTTTTATGTGTGGTTCTTTTCGGATTCATGTTTTATTTCCAGAACAAGCAGTCGAAAGAGGATCAGATGAAAGCTGAGCAACAGAAGACCGAGCAGGTAAAAAATGCCGTAAAACCCACTCAGGCAAACAATATCAATCCTAATGTAACGCCGAATTCCATTCAGACCGCCACTTTGGCAAACAATGCACTGAAACTTGAGTTCAATAGCTTGGGAGGACAGGTTTCTAAAGTGGAACTGGTAAAATACAAAGCCTATGATCACAAAACAGATCAGGCAGACCTTCCGCTGTACCTGATCACGAAAAACAATTCGAATTACGGATTCCAGTTTAAAGATAAAACCGGGAAAACCATCAACACGAAAGATTTGGTTTTTGCTCCGGCGGTTAGCGGAAATGTTGCTACTTTAACGGCCAACTACAATGGGGCAACGATTCAGTTCGTTTATACCTTAAATAATAATCCGAAAGCCGAACTGAAAGACCAGTATGCCGTGGACTTTAAAGTAAGAACACAGGGGCTTTCAAAAATTACGGCCGACAGTAAAGCGGATTTCATCTGGGATTACAATGTAAGAAATCTTGAAAAGGGTAGAGCCCAGGAACAATCCCACTCAGAATTTTCTTACGCATTTAATAATTATAAAGATTATGACTATGACGGAAGAACAACGATGGACGAAGAAAAGGAGACCCTTAACTGGATTGGTGTTAAGCAGCAGTTCTTTGCATCCGTAATTGAATCGAAAACAGGATTTACCCAAAGTAAAGGAAACCAGGAAAATGTAGAGGAAGGGGAGTACCTGAAAAAATTAAATTACGAAGGTTTTGTGCAGATGACCGGCAGTGAGCTGAATCAGGATTTCACCTGGTACTTTATGCCGTTGGATTTGCCGTTATTAAAATCCTATGACAAAAACTTTGATGAGATCCTTCCGCTGGGATGGGCTTTTATCGGATGGATGAACAGAGGATTCTTTATTCCTATTTATAATTTTATTGCCTCTTGGGGATTAACCGCAGGTTGGGCCATTTTCCTATTAACAATTTTGGTTAAACTGATCCTGTCGCCGATTATGTATAAGCAGCATAAGTTAAGTGCGATGATGAGGGTGATTCGTCCGGAAATCGATGAGGTAAATGCCAAATTCAAGGATGCAGATCCTATGAAAAAGCAGCAGACTACGATGGAAGTATACCGGAAAGCTGGTGTAAATCAAATGGCGGGATGTCTTCCGGCATTGGTTCAGATCCCGATTTTTTATGCCTTGTTCCGTTTCTTCCCGAATTTTATTGACCTGAGAGGGAAGGGGTTTTGGTTTGCCAAAGATTTAACGGCTTATGATGATCTGATTAAATTGCCTTTCAAAATTCCTTTTTTAGGAGACCATTTGAGTATTTTTGCTTTGGCTTGTACGGTGGTGATCTTAATTTATACGGTAATGACTTCAGGGAATATGCAGCAGCCGCAACAGGAAGGTATGCCGAACATGAAAGTACTGATGTATATCTTCCCGATTACATTCCTGTTCTTCCTGAATACGTCTGCGTCCGGTCTTTCATGGTATTATTTCGTATCGAATGCCATCAATATCCTGATCATCCTTGTTATTAAATATATAATTCTGGACGAAAAGAAAATCCATGCCCAGATCCAGGCAAACAAGGAAAAGCCGAAATCCGAAGGGAAATTCCAGAAAAAAATGCGGGAGATGATGGAAAAAGCTCAACAGCAGCAAGCCTATCAGGAACAGCAGAAAAATAAAAAGAAATAGTTTCTATTTTCATTCATAAAAAATCCGTCTCATTTTTGAGGCGGATTTTGCTTTTCTGAAAATAAAGTCGTTATTCAAACAAATCTGCCTTTAATTGTAAGGGAGATTTTTCGGTATATATAATAAGGTGTAATCTACAATAAGTCTAATCGTATTTCAGCCTGAAAGATTGCCGGTGATGTTTTGTCGGCCCAAATTTAATTAAGGCTTCCTGATGCTTTTTGGTGGCATAGCCAAAATTGGTATCCCATCCATATTCCGGATGCTCGTCGTGAAGTTCAATCATTAATTGATCCCGGTAATTCTTTGCCAGAATAGAAGCGGCAGCAATGGAGAGTACTTTTGAGTCGCCTTTGATAATACATTCATGGGGAATAAAATTATATGGATGAAACCGGTTACCATCAACCAGAATCAGTTCCGGCCTTATGGTTAATTGATCGAGTGCCCGGTGCATCGCATGAATGCTGGCATTCAAAATGTTATGCTCATCTATAAAAGCCGGAGGAAGTTCTGCAATCGCATACTCTTTTACATGGTCTTTTATATAACCGTCAAGATCCATCCTTGTCTTAAAGTTAAGTTTTTTTGAATCATTAACTAAATTCTGGTTAAAACTTTCATCCAAAACCACAGCCGCCGCTACCACAGGACCACATAAACAGCCTCGTCCCACTTCATCACATCCTGCTTCCACATAAAAAACCGACCATTTTTTTATTAAATCCATTGCTAAAAATATTTGTAAAATTAAAGATTCTAGGCTAATGAAAAAATGATAAATATCTCTTTTGAAAAAATGGTATCTAATGTTATGATTATTAGAGTTTCTTAGGTGCTAAAATGTTAAAGTCTTAATTTTCTAAAATAAAATTATATGCTATGCATTATATTTATTTGTTGGATAAATCATTTTTTTTATCGTAAAAAACTATTAGTTAATAGTTTATGTATAAATAGTAGTCAGGCAATTTGATTTATTACCTAATGAGATAAAATTATATATATGGCTATTTTATTCAGACTATATTGTTAACTTTTGGTTAAAAATAATCTTGTTAACTAAATTTTGTTATTTTTTT
Organism: Chryseobacterium sp. SN22; assembly: GCF_008329705.1. Classification (GTDB taxonomy): domain Bacteria; phylum Bacteroidota; class Bacteroidia; order Flavobacteriales; family Weeksellaceae; genus Chryseobacterium. Next base: position 17,564 of record NZ_VTSX01000032.1, read on the forward strand.
TTATCTATCATTGCTATTTATTCACTGTAGGTAGATTTTTTATGATTTTCTTTTGTCTTTTTAAGAAAGTTTTACAAATTTGTAAACACAAAAATAATTTAATAATAATATGAAGAAACTAACAGCTAGTGTGCTTGTTTTGGTGATCTCTTCATCGCTGGCAGTAGCAAACGCTCAGCAAAAGAAGAGTGATACTGTAAGGACGCAGGATATTGAGGGTGTAGTGGTAACTGCATTGGGGATTAAAAGAGAGAAAAAATCTCTTGGTTATGCCTCACAAGAAGTAAAAGCAGATAAGTTATTCGAAGGAACTACAAATACAGGAAATATAGCTTCACAGCTCTCTGGTAAAGTTGCAGGTTTAAATGTAAATACTACTTCTAATTTTGGCGGTTCTGCCAATCTTGTTATTCGTGGAGTAAAATCTTTGGGCGGCAGTAATCCTTTAATTGTTATTGATGGATCGCCTGTTAATAACTCATCTACTTCCATTGGTAACCAAAATGGAGGTTTCGACTTGGGTAATGCATTGTCTGATATTAATCAAGAGGATATTGAGTCTGTAAATGTTCTAAAAGGTGCTGCTGCATCAGCACTATATGGAGAAAGAGGTCTTAATGGAGTAATTGTAATTACAACAAAAAATGGTAGAGGAAAAGATGATGAATCTTGGGGAATAACCTTATCATCATCTGTTCAGGCAGGATTTATAGACAAGTCTACTTTTGCTAAGTATCAGACAAGATATGGGGCGGGCTATCAGCCTTCTTTTGAATATGGGTCCGCTGCTGATGGTACCGATTATGTGAATTTTGGTGATGATGCTTCTTGGGGCCCAGAATATAATCCTAATCTATCCGTATATCAATGGGACTCATTTGATCCTACATCTCCGAATTATAATAAAGCAACCCCTTGGGTAGCTGCGAAAAATGGACCTCTTAAGTTTTTTGAGACACCAATGTCATTTGTCAATTCCATTTCCTTATCGAAAGGAAGAAAAGGATTTAATTTTAATTTAACTTATGATAATAATCTTTCAAATGGTCTTCTCCCTAATTCGGAACTCAGAAAAAATACCATTTCAACAAAAATTAATTATGATTTAAATTCTAAATTGCATGCAACGGTCTATTCAACTTTAACTCTTCAGGGAACAACAGGGAGAACAGAAACAGGATACAATGATAATATTGTTACAGGTTTTAGACAATGGTGGCAGACAAATGTAGATTTGGAGGCTTTAAAAAATGCTTACTTTAATAATGTTGGAAATCCTACTGTTGCTAATAATTATGGAAATGTAACATGGAATAGGGTAAGTGGTACTAATGGTAAACCTGCATTTTGGAACAATCCATATTTCCAGCGTTATCAAAATTATTCTACAGATGATAGAACACGAACTTTTTCATATGCGCAATTAACTTATGATGTTGATAGTCATATAAATGTAACAGGTAAGTTGAGCTATGATAATACGAATCTTCTTTTTGAAAGAAGATTGGCTATTGGATCTTATCCTCAAAATTTTGGAATATCAGGTAAAGCAGTTGGTTCCGGATATCACAGATATGATTTAAGAAGAAGTGAGACCAATTATGATTTATTTGCAAATTATAAATATGATCTTACTTCATGGCTGAATTTAAGTGGTATTGTTGGAGGAAATGTAAGAAGAAATCACGAAAGTTCTATTGAATCTTCAACAGAGGGTGGGCTAATTAAAGCAGGATATTATTCTCTTGATAATTCAAAAGCACCACTTTTAAATCCTGTTGAATTTGAGGCTACTATACAAACGAATAGTTTATACGCAACAGCTTCTTTCGATTTTAATAAGATTTTCTATTTAGATGGAACAATAAGAAGAGACGTAAGTTCTACATTACCAACAGGAAACAATAAATATACCTATGGATCAGTATCAGGATCTGTAATTTTATCGGAAATTCTCAAGTCTCAAAAATCTGTAATGAACTTTTGGAAAATTAGAGGTAATTTTGCAGAAGTAGGAGGAACTGCTGAACCATATCAATTAAAATATACCTATTATACATCAGGTTATTTTAATACAGGAAACGGTAACATTAACATTTACAGGCCACAAACAATTTTAAAAAATGAAAATTTAAAACCACAGCGTTCAAAAGAATTTGAAGTGGGTACTGAAGTTCATTTTTTTAGAGACCGAATAATTTTTGACGCAGCTTATTATGATACAAAAACATTTGATCAATTAATTACTCCTGATATCTCAGCTGGTTCAGGCAGTTTGGGAGCAGCTATTAATGCAGGTCAGATTAACAATAAAGGGGTGGAATTACATTTAGGAATTAATCCTATAAAAACACAGAATTTTACATGGGAAATTGACGCAAACTGGGCAAGAAATAGAAGCAAAGTAGTCGAATTAGCTGAAGGTTTGCAAGTGTATCAATTGGTAGGTCTCGTAGGAGGTGCTTCTATTGTTGCTTCCGTAGGCAACCAATGGGGAGATATTTATGGAAGTGATTATGTATACTTAAACGGACAAAAAGTTGTTGATCCTGAAACTGGACTATATCAGACTGAGAGTAATAAAGTAATAGGAAATGTACAAGCAAAATGGACTGGAGGGTTAAGGAATTCATTTAGATATAAGGATTTTTCTTTAAGCTTTTTAATTGATTTTCGTCAAGGTGGAGATGTATTCTCTTCTGATATGTATTATGGCCTTGCCAGTGGATTATTTCCGGAGACAGCTGTAGATGGATACAGGACCAATATACCAACTTTAGCAGGCGTTAACCCAAATGGACAATTGAATACCACGCCTGTAAATACAGATGCAATTGACCCTAATGAATATGGAAATAATCCAAATGATGGTTACGCTATTGCTCCTGATAGAAGATTTGTGTATGATGGATCTTTTATAAAACTAAGAGAGGCAAGTATTACTTATTCTCTTCCAAAAAGTTTATTGGCCAATACATTTATGAACGAAGCTAAAATTTCAATAGTTGGAAGAAATCTTTGGATAATCCATAAAAATCTTCCTTACGCAGATCCGGAATCATCACAGATGGGAGGCTTATATTCATACGGATCATCAGTAGGATCTTTACCTACAACCAGAGAACTTGGAGTAAATTTCACGTTTAAATTCTAAAATTTAAGATTATTAAAATGAAAAACTTAAAAAAAATATTATACGCGGGGGGTATTGTTGCTTCGTTATTTATGTTTAACTCTTGTCAGAGCGATATTACATCTTTGAATGAAGATCCAAAACATCCATCAGAAGTACCATCAGGAAATTTGCTGGCTACCAGTATGTATCAAGGCTTTTATTACATGTATACCGGAAGTGTGAACTTTAATAACTATCGTTTTTTTGTTCAGCAATGGACTGAAACTACTTATACCCAAGAAACAAATTATAATTTGATAACAAGGGCTCAACCTCGAAATCATTTCAGAAGAATGTATGTATATACTTTAGCCCCACTGGAACAAGCAAAAAGAGATCTTCCACAGGAGATTAATGCCGATCCTCAAGTTACTGATAATAAATGGGCGACGTTAGAGATTGCTTCTGTTTTTGTTTGGGAAAATATTGTTGATACATATGGTAATGTTCCTTATAAAGAAGCATTACAGGCTGAAACAATTAAGTCTCCTAAATACGATGATGCTAAAACTATTTACTTAGATCTTATTTCCAGGCTAAATGCGGCAATAGCAAGAATCCATTCTACTAAAGCAGGCTATCCTGAGGATTTAGTTTATAAAGGGGATATGACTAAATGGATTAAATTGGCTAATTCTATAAAATTGAGACTAGCAATTAATCTTGCAGATGTTGATCCTACAACATCTAAAACTGCAGCCGAAAGTGCCATTAGTGGAGGAGTATTTACATCCGCATCAGATTCGTATTCGTTAGGATTTGATGGGAATACTTTTACTAATCCATTGTTTGATGATTTAGTTGCTGCAGGAAGGAATGATTTTGTTCCTTCCAAAGTGATCGTTGATCCAATGAATGCAAAGGCGGATCCAAGAAGAGCGGCTTACTTTACACAAGTTGGAGGCATCTATAAAGGCGGAACATATGGTACTCAGAATTCTTTTGCAGGTAATTCTCATGTGAATCCTAATTTTTTAACAGGAAATGCGCCTGCTAATTTATTCAGTTATACTGAAGTTTTATTTTTAAGAGCCGAAGCAGCTCAAAGAGGCTATAATGTAGGAGGAACAGCTGCTACATTATATGCAAATGCAGTGACAGCATCAATGTTAGAAAACGGAATATCTGCAGCAGATGCTGCAACTTATGTTGCAGCAAATCCATATAATGCAACAAACTGGAAGCAATCAATAGGTTATGAGGGTTGGATAGCTATGTGGAATAACCCTTTTGCAGCTTGGAACTTTACAAGAAGATTGGACTATCCGGTTCTTGAAGCTCCACCGTCATCATACATTGGAGGAATTCCATACAGAATGCCATATTCTGATCAAGAATATGTGACAAATAATGCAAACGTCTCTGCTGCAGCTAATGCTATCGGTGGAGATAAAGCAACTACTAAATTATTCTGGGATATTAATTAAATCAATATTTCAACATTCATATTATACCGCCTTCGGGCGGTTTTTTTATTTCCGTATATTTGCAGTTTAAATGGAAGAATGGGAATGTTCTTTAAAAAATAACAGATAATGAATATTAAAAAGATAATAGAAGAAAAACTTTCGGAGGTTATTTTAAATGTTTTTCAGCTGAAAGACATTCAGCTGGAAGTTCAGGAAAATAAAACGGAATTTGAGGGAGATTTTACGATTGTGACTTTCCCGCTGGTGAAACAGCTGAAGAAAAATCCTGAAAGTATTGGGTTTGAATTGGGTGATGCGTTAACGCAGCAAACCAATCTGCTGGAAAGTTTTAATGTAGTAAAGGGTTTCCTTAACGTTAAAATCAAAAACCGGTTTTTTGTCGATAATTTTCAGGGGATTGCTGAAAACTTCGATACGGTAGAGAGACAAAATTCTACGGTGATGATTGAATATTCTTCCCCGAACACCAATAAACCGCTGCATTTAGGCCATGTCCGGAATAATTTATTAGGTTTTTCGGTAGCTGCGATCTTAAAAGAAGCAGGTTATGAGGTGATCAAAACCCAGATCATCAATGACAGGGGAATTCATATCTGCAAGTCGATGCTGGCCTGGGAAAAGTTTGGCAAAGGGGAAACACCTGATGCAACGGACACAAAAGGGGATAAATTCGTTGGGAATTATTACGTGAAGTTCGATCAGGAATATAAAAAAGAAATTTCAGAACTGGTAGTTCAGGGAATGACTGAAGAGCAGGCGAAGAAAGAAGCTCCGCTAATGAAAGAAGCCCAAAAAATGCTTCTGGATTGGGAGAACGGTGACGAACACGTAAGAAATCTCTGGAGCGAAATGAACTCCTGGGTATATAAAGGATTCAATGAAACCTACACCAGACTCGGCGTTGATTTTGATCAGGTACAATATGAAAGCAATACTTATATTTTAGGAAAAGACCTTATTCAGGAAGGTTTGGACAAAGGGGTGCTGTACCAAAAAGAAGACGGTTCGGTTTGGTGTGACCTTACGGATGAAGGACTGGACCAGAAATTATTGCTGCGTTCGGATGGGACTTCCGTATACATGACCCAGGATCTGGGAACTGCCGTCGAACGTTTCAAGCAGAATGATATTCAGAAACTGATTTATACCGTCGGAAACGAACAGGATTACCATTTCCAGGTATTGTTTAAGATCTTAGGAAAGTTAGGGTATTCCTGGGCAGATCAGTTGTACCATCTGTCCTATGGAATGGTAGAATTACCGAACGGAAAAATGAAGTCCCGTGAAGGAACAGTCGTAGATGCTGACGAGCTGATGCAGGAAATGTATGAAGCTGCAAAAACAAAGACCATAGAATTAGGAAAACTGGAAGGGCTTACGGAAGATGAAAAAGGAGTTTCCTATGAGATCATCGGCCAGGCCGCCCTGAAATATTTCATGCTGAAGGTAGACCCGAAGAAAAAAATGTTATTCAATCCGGAAGAGAGTATCGACTTCAACGGAAATACAGGACCTTTCATTCTTTATACTTATGCCAGAATCCAGTCTTTGTTGGGTAAAGCGGATTACCGGCACAAAGATATTGCTGATGTTCAGTTGAATACTCAGGAAAAGGAACTGGTAATGCTGCTGGCCAATTACAAGCCTACAGTTTCAAAAGCTGCAGAACTGTTAAGTCCGGCCCTGATTGCGAATTATCTGTATGACCTGGTAAAAGCCTATAACTCTTTTTATCAGAGCAACCCGGTTTTGAAAGTGGAAGATGAAAAGATAAAGCAGATCCGGTTGAATTTATCAGACCTCACGGCAAAAACCATACAGAAATCTTTAGGTCTACTGGGAATTAAAACCGTAAACCGGATGTAAAAATAAAAAAACCTTCAGTATTCCTGGAGGTTTTTTTATTTTTTAATATGGATGTAATAATTTTCAATTCATTTTAATTATTTCAGAATTGGGTTTTGATACTGACTGACTGACTGACTGACTGACCTGCAGCCTATAGCTACCCTTCTTCCTACCTAATTATCTGGATTACATTTTTTCCTTTTCCATTTTCTCTTTTAAGCTGTCCTCATATAATTTTGCCTCACTCCATTGGGCATGCTGTGAGGGAATGATCCTGAATCCCTTACGCTGTGCATAGACTTTGGTATATTCGGCGCCGAAGAAGACCAGCATGCAGGAATAATTAATCCACAACATGACCAGAATTATCGTTCCGGCCGTTCCGAAAGCTGAAGTCGGCTGTGCTTTGCTGAAATAGAGACTTAAAAGGAATTTTCCCAGGGTAAACAGGACAGCCGTTAAAAACGCACCGTTCCAGACTGGTTTCCATCGGATCCTGACATCCGGAAAAAATTTAAACATCAAAGCAAACAGCAGCATGGTAATCAGAAAGCCGACACTGAAATTAATAAACTGTGCCAGAATATAAGTTTCCAAACCGAAATAGGCCGTAATCCAGTTATTCAGAATACTGATAAGCGAGGAAAGCAACATGGTAACCATCAGTAAAAATCCGATAATCAGGATTAATCCCAGGGAATTTGCCCGATCGACCAGGAACTTGACAAAAGCTTTTTTAGGAGAGGCTTTAACCTCCCAAAGATTATTGAGGGAATGCTGAAGCTGGAAAAACAGGGTTGTAGAACCGAAGACCAGTGAACCGACCCCAATAATTTTCATAATGATATTTTCCTTATCGATTAAAGCTCCGGCAATCATATCCTGTATGCTTTTGGCAACATCCTGCCCCATAATCCCACTGATCTGACTGCTGATTTCCCCACGGATGGCCTCTTCACCGAAAAAATGTCCGGCAATCCAGATAATGATGATCAGCAGTCCAGGAATGGAAAAAATGGCATAATATGCAAGGCTTGCCGAATCATTGGATGCGGAGGAATTATTCCACTGGGTAAAAGTTTCCTTCAGGGTTTCCCAGAAAAATTTGATACGCTTCATCATTTTGTAATCATTTATTTAGAAAGGATATCCAATGGCAATATTTAAGATAAGATTATCTTTCCGCCAGTTTGAATCTCCGAAATTAATTCTGTCAAAAGCCCACCGGTCGCCTTTTTCATAATAAGGAACCCTCAAAGGCATCGCCAGATCCAGGCGTAAGATTAAAATCGAAAAATCAAGCCTTAGACCAACGCCGGCTCCTACAGCGATTTCACTTAAAAAGTCTTTGGAAAATTTTGCTCCCGGCCTGGCTGTGTCTTCATTGATCAGCCAGACATTTCCTGCATCTGCAAAGACAGCAACATTCAGGAACTTATATAGATTAGCACGGTATTCGGCATTCAGTTCGAGCTTTACGTCACCCGACTGATCAAAATAGTATCCTTCTTCAATAGTCCTCGGATCAAAGCTTCCGGGACCCAAGGTCCTAGCACGGAAAGCCCGTACACTGTTGCTTCCTCCGGAGAAAAACTGTCTGGAGAAAGGAATGTGTTCCGAATTTCCATAAGGATAGGCAATGCCGGCAATAGCTCTTGTAGCCAGAGAGGTCTTTTCACTGAATTTATGGTAAAAGCGGAAGTCGTTTTCAATTTTCGCAAACTGGCTGAACGGGACGCCGAAAATGCTTTTCTCCTTATCTTTTTTTACATTAGCGCCGGTTAAAAGACCGGTTAAATTACCTGCAAGGTCCAAAGTCCCTTTATAATAAAAAGTATTAGCCTTTGGAAGCATCGTATTGGTATATGTATAAGAATAGATGGGGCCGAAAATTAATTGTCTTTCAACAACTCTTCTCATAGCATCATTCTTAGCTGCTTTTTCTTCGTATAAAGGCGTGATATTAGCCGGGGAAACATAGGTAATATCCAGGATCTTAAGATCGTGTTCCTTTCTTGCATTCTCTTTCCATACGTATCCGAACGAGCCGGTAAAGGTATTCAAAGAGTAATATTCCGTTCGGTTTTGGAATTCGTAGCCCAAAGAAATATTGGTTCTCGGTACAAAAGCACTGGAGGAATTGAACCTGAACGGTGCTACGATCCTCGGAATGGAAAGCTGCGCAGTGGCTCCGGTCCTGAAAATATTTTTTGCGTTCTCCGGTCCGCCGATCTGGAAATCAAAAGCACCGTATACCGAGGCTTTAAACTGCTCGGCACCGCGGAAAAAGTTCCGGTGGGTCCAGTTGAGGTTCACTTCGCTTCCGGCATAGTTAGCCGAATTCGTTCTTCCCAATGTTTCCAGACGGAGCGACTGCAGCTGTCTGGGAGTCAGTAAATAATAAGCATCAAACTTATGCTGTAAAGAATCCGAAACGATAAATTCATTTTTCACAAATTTAAAAACACCCAGACTGATCAAGCGGTTCAGCGTCAGGTTATGATTCGTCCTGTTGTAAAGATCTCCTGTTTTAAAGTAAAGGGCCCGGTCGAAAATTTTCGGTTTGAATTTATGTTCGGGATCAATGACGTAAATATCGTTGTGCTGATACTGCTGAAGTGAATCTGCATTCATCGGCACATGATATTTTCCCTTTTTTACATCCTGAAGGTTATAATTAGGGAAAACAATCACTTTATCAATACTGAATTGTTCCGTTGAAAGATCAGGCGTGTTGTCTTTCAGTTTGACATTCAGTTCAACTTTATGGTTCTTGCTTACCGTACTGTCGGCCTGCACGATAATATTGTCCGGATGGAAGTAATAGAATCCTCTTTCCTTTAGACGGTTGTCAATTCTTTCCCGTTCCGATTTAATCACATCCAGATCAAAAGGATTTCCTGTTTTCAACAATGTTCTGTCTGAAGTATTGCGGATTTCCTGATTGACCAGAGAAGAATCTTTCTGAAACTTTACCTCGCTGATCAGGTATCTGGCTCCCGGTTTTACGGTGTAAATAACTTTTGCTTTCCTGTTTTTAGAAATGGTATCGTAGGTTGCCCGCGCATTGAAATAGCCTTTGTTTTCAGAATAATTTTCAATAATATCCTTATTGAACTCACGGTCTACATCGCCCAGCAAGACAGGTTTTTCACCCACTTTATATTTGAGCCAGTAGTTGAAGCCTTTTTCCTTTTTCGGTTCTTTGGCAATATTGTAAAAATAAAGTTTAGGCCGTAATCCTAAAAACGATGAATTGGGTTTGGGCGTAAGATTGGCCTCAAGGGCACTCTGAAGATCCTTCTTTTCTCTTTTGGGAAGGGTATCGTTTTCAATTTTTACTTCCGCACCGGTATACAGCATCTGTCCTTCTTTCAGAAACCTCGTATTGCTGCAGGAAAGTGCAGCCGAAGCCATTCCGAAAGTAAGTAAATGTCTGAAATAGGTCTGATAATTTTTTTCCATTATTTAAATTCTACAACCTGGTTTTGCTTATTTTTTTTCTGTTCTTTCTGCCTGTTGTTTTTCGATCTTTGAAAGATTTCCCGGAATTTGTCGTAATCCAGTGTGATGATGAATCCTAACCCGGTTTCTACGATCTGTCCCTGTAGAGCTACCTGGTATTCGTTCTTACGATAGGCACGGAGCATATATCTTTCGTCGCGGGAAAGGCTGTAATCTACTGTTACATCACCCGCAATATTCGTCATGTTTTCGTTCTGACGGGCTTCCCCTTCAAGGGCAAAATTACTTCCTACCGAAACTTTCAGACGGTCGTTCAGCAGTTTTTTGCTGAGCCCGACATTCAGATCCGTTCTTGTATTTTTGTTTCCTGTGGAATAATCCTCGGAAGATTCAAGGTCGAAATTAAGATCTACGCCTTTGATCAGATCGGAGGCCAGATTATTCAGCTGCTGTGAAAGGATCTTGCTCACACTCTGGCGGGCCAGCATTTCCCCGGACGTTCCTGCTCCGGACTGGAACGGGTTTTCCCCGATAAACCGGTTCAGAAGCAATAAGGCAAAAACCTGTTTGTTCATTTCAGATTCCTGGGTTCTCAGCTGAGACAGTTTCTGGTCGACAATATCCGTTACATTGGAAGAAACCGCATTGTTTTTCTCATCAGTGGTAATATCGAAAGTAATCACAGGCTTCAGCAGTTCCCCTTTCATGATCAGCAGTGTATTGAAAGGAATCCTTTGTTTGAACTGGTTTAAAGTAGAAGCAGATTCACCGCTGATCTGCTGTTCCACCAGGTCGATCGGCGCAGTCTCTGTTTTATAGACGGCAGTAATATCAAGATTTGCAGTGGTCGGTTCTCCGGTCCAGGTAATTGTACTTCCTTTCTGGATATCGAATTTACGTTTAAGGACACTTACCGTCATTTCATAGCTTCCGGATTCTACTTCATACACCCCGACCAGAGTGGTCTTTCCTGAAGGATCCACGCCGCCTGTCAATTCCGCTTCTCCCTGAAGTTTCACAAAATCCCCGTTGGCTTTATCGATCAGCAAAGATAATTTTGCTTCTTTGCTGAGTTCAATATTCACACTCACATCCATCCCTTTCATACGGGTTTGTGAACTGAGGGAGTCTGCCTTGATGGTTTTGTTCAAAGCTACCTGATCCTGATCAATGAATTCCACGATTCCTTCTCTTTCCTGCAGGGTAGGGGAAGATTGCGGAAGGACAAACGTAAAATCCGTATCGTCTGTCACCGCCAGTCTTCCGTCCACTTTTGGCAGATCCAGATTTCCTCTGATCCTTAAACCGGCGTCGATAGACAGAACACCATACATAAGGGCTTCATTCGATTTCTCGGAATTTACCACCTTGAAATCTTTCGCATTCAGGTCCAGATTGAAAGCAAAATCCCTGTAGGTTTGCGTTAAAACCTGACCGTCGATATTCAGCGAATTTCCGTCTTTGTCATTGATTTTAAAATCGTTGAATTCAATTCCGCGGCTGGTAAAATCAATTTCATCGTTCAGTTTCCTGAAATCACTTCCCGTTTTGGCAATTTCAAGACCCGCATCATTAAATTTAACCTTACCTAAAATATTCGGTTGGGCAGTTGTTCCCGTGATTTTTAAATTTCCGGAAATATAGCCTTCGGTATTGGTGATCGCATTCATCGAGAATCCCTGTACGGATTTCATCTGAAGCTGGTTAATCGCCATATTCATATCAAAACTGCTGGTAGACGTATTATAATCGCCGAGAATTTTTACATCGTTGTTGTTTCCGGAAAGGGCTATATTGGCATTCAGGAGATTGGGTGAAGTATTATTCACTTTTACGGCAAGATTTCCGACAGCATTTCCGTAAACGATAAGATCCGAAATATTTAAATCCGAAGTAAATGTCATTTTCCTGGTTAAATTTCTCAGCTGTGCGGTTCCGTTGATCGTTCCTCTGGCCAATACCGTATCTTTTTTGATCAGTTCCGTAATGGTTTCGATCTTAAAATCTTTTAATGAAACATTCAGCGGTGCATTCGCAGTTTGGCTTTCCGACTGTAGCGAGATTTCACTTCCTGCATTGGAGAGCCTGAAATTATCTGCCAGGATTCCGTTTTTGCCGATCTGTATCCTGTTGTTTTCGGCAACGGTCCAGTCGGTATAATTTAATTTTAAACCATTAGGATTTAATGAGATTTCGGTAATGTCATTTAGCGATTTCGCATTTCCTGCAATCAGGAACTGGGTCACATCTTTATCATCTTTCGTCGTAATATTGTAATTGATGGTGTTGTTGGCGACATCTCCGACAATACCGATTCTGTTCAAAGCAAAACTTGAGCTTTTCAGTCCGCCGACATACAGGCTGTACTGCAAAGCCTGATTCTGATTGGTCACTTTAATGGTTGCATTTTCAATGGAATTTTCACCGTAGAGCACCTGCGGGATCTGCCCGTCGATCTCTATCTTCTGTGAATCGGCATCGTAGTTTCCGTTAAGGCTGATGGTTTCAAAACTTTTCAGTTCCGGTACAAACTTCCGGATCAGATCATCATTTTTGATTTTTGCATTAAAAGTGAAGAACTGTCCGCCCTGGATTTTCTGCATTTTCCCCGGTTTCTGGAACTGATAATACTGGTTGACGGTATTTGATAAGGCTCCGAAAATCTGGGTCAGCTTATATTTCCCTCTCAATTCTACATCGGCAATCTGAGAATTAAGAACAATATTGGTAGAATCCTTGGTGGAAGAAGCTTTCAGATTGACTTCCTGGATCGGGTAGATCTCTTTCGTATCTGAAAAAGCAAAATCTTTTAAATTCAGATAGCCGTTCAGATTATCCGGATCAAGATTTTTGAAGTCCCCATCGATTTTCCCGGCAAGGATCATCGGGTCTTTGTAAAACCCTAATCTGTTTAAATCTAACTTATTGATATTTCCGTTGATTTTTACGGTGGGATTTTTTTCATTATAAACCCCGGAAGCCGTTAAAAATAAATTGGCGTTCGGATCTTTGGAATTTAAAATGACATTGTATACACCTCTTCTTATTTTCCCGGTCAGGTTCATATTCCGGTAACGGTATCCTTTATATACGGCAGAGGCAACGTTTCCTTTCAGATCGGCGTTGGCATTTTTGAAATCGAAACTTTCTCCTTTGGCATAAATCTGTGCAGAAATAGGCCCGATATCTTTATTCCGGATAATTTTTCCGATCTGCAATCCCTGAAGATTGGCCTTTACGGTATACAGCTCCCTGTTTTTTCTCCGCATATCCAGGTTGGCATCTACAGAGGCATTTCCAAGGGTAGAATAAAGGTTCAGATTGGCATTTACTACTTGGGTGCTTCCTTTTGCAGTTCCTTTAATGCTCATCTGGGAAGGCAGGGAAATATTGGATGGAATGGTGTTTTTAGGAACAATGTTAAAGATGGTCCTGGCGGAGGAAGACAATTCGGCAATTCTCAAATCATAGTACAGATTGTTGGGATTCATTGCGTTTTTTACCCTTCCTGAAGCGGCAACCCTTAGCTGATCCAGTCCGGAGACTTTAAGATTATTGATCAGCAGATCATTCACACTTCCTTTTACATTGGCATCCACATTCACGATGGCATTCGGATATTTATTGAATGGAGCCGTATTTCTCAAGGTCGGCACAAGGTTAAGAATGTCGGAGAATCCGATTCTGGAATCTTCGATATTGGCAGAAATCTGTACGGCACCTAAGTTGGAACTCAGTTGTCCGATGGAATTGTAATTTAAGACAACCTCATCACGCAAAACGGTTTTCGGGGTCTGCAGATAAAGGTCTTTTAAGTAAGCTTCTTTCTGATTGTAAACAAAGTCCGTATTGAATTTCTGAATATTTAACCCTCTGGCTTCCTGGATTTCTGCTGAATTGACACTTCCGGCGAAGGTATTGTCCTGCATTTTGAAATCTTCCACTTCGATATTCAGCTTTGAAAAATTCAGGTGGTTAAAATCCATTCCCTGTCGTGTCGGGGCAATGGCGGTATTGTTGTAGGCCACTTTTACATCGTTCAGCACCAGCTTTCCAAGCAGTACGGCCAAAGCTTTCTGCTGGTCTGCAGTTTTTGAAGTTTCAGGCTCTTGGGTATCTTTTGGGTTAGCATCTTGAGCAGGAAGATATAAGTTTGCATTGATGTCTGCTCCGGAAAGGAATACGTTACCGACATCATAAGCATTATTCTGAAGATCGAGTTTATTGACTTTCGTACTGAGCTCTTTAAACAAAACCTTTGCAAATGTTTTGGTATTATCGTCACCGTAATCGATATTAAAGTTCGTCAGTTTAATCCCTCTGAGACCAAGCTGCATCGGCTTTTTATTGTTCAGGGAATCCACTTTCTTTTCAACCTTATCGGAAACCTCCTCGATGAGGTCCTGTTTCAGCTTCAGCTTTAATCCGTCCAGATTGATATCGTTGACGGCATATTTATTATTCTGAAGGTCGAAAGTCTGTACCCGGGTATCGAAAGATTTGAAATAAACCTGAATGTCGTTCCTCGACTGCTGATCGTTGAATGTAATCCCGATATCTTTTAATTTAATTTTATCTAAAGAAATAATAAAAGGCTTTGACGGGCTTTCCTGTTTGTCTGTAGTGGCAAATGCATCAAGAATATAATCGAAATTAAAGGTGCCGTCAGGTTTTCTCACCACATTGGCCCTTGCACCCTCAAGGTCTACCGAAGTAATATCTGCCGTAGAATTGATGAGCTTCATCATATTCAGGCCGACGTCCAGCTTTTTTACCGCTAAAAGGGTATCAATATTCTGGCCCTTTAAATACAGGTTTTCCATGATAAGGCTGTTCGGAAATCCGATATAGACCCTTTCCAGGCTGACTTTGGTTTTAATTTTCTTTTCGAGATAGACGACCAGCTTGTCTTTTACAAAATTCTGAACGGCCGGAAGTCTTAAACTAAGGATAAGGAGCGTTAAAAATACCAGAATGGATATAATGGCAATTAAAAAACGCTTTAAGAGTTTTCGGGTGTTGATTTTCAGTTTCAAAATGTGATTGGGTTTAAACAAATATAATGATACTTTCTGTACTGTTTAAATGTTATGGTACCCATTGGGAATACAAAAATCCTGCCTTGACTGCCTGCTAATGGAATTTAGTTTAGTTAATTGTCAAGTGAATCTGTTGATGGAGGCAGTCAAAGCATGGATTTGGTCTTAAAAGCCCTCTTTTTTAATCATTTTTTCTGTTGAAAAGGTTGCATAAAATGAAGTTTAATTTAAGAAAGAGGGCATGGCATGGTTTATATGTTGAGATAAAAATGTTTTAATCGTTTCCGTTTTGCCACTTCACGTCGTCTCCCTGCGGTGCGGCACCGCCCTGTGCTAGGGTAATCGGCGGATTTTCCTGGTTGATGTGGTAAATGTAAGCGGCAATTTTTTCGGCATCCCTTCCGGTAATGGTCCCTTCTTTAACCATGGGGCGCATGGCCGGATTGTTTGGCGAACCGTTTTCCAGCATCCAGATCACGTTTTTAAAAAGGCTTTTCTGTCTTACGTTGATCCAGTGGGTGTCGGTTAAGTTCGGGCCGATCCCGCCTTTCCCGTTTTCGCCATGGCAGGTAACACAGTTGGTTTTGAATAATTCCTGGCCTTCTGCGATATTATCTGCACTGTATCTGGCATTTTCCAAAGTTACCTGGGGAGCAGTCTTTTCAAATTCCGCGATGGAAGCCAGCATCATTTTGGTATCGCTGTTGAGCTCGGCGTCCGGATGCGCATAATCGGTGAAGGCAAAAGCCGTCAGGTACACCACACAGAAAATACAGCCAAAGTAAAATAAGCCGATCCACCATTTGGGAAGCGAATTGTCGAGCTCTGTAATCCCGTCGAAACCATGATCGATAAGGATGTCTTTTTCCTCCGTCGCCGACTGTTTCCTAAAGGCCGAGTTCCACAGTTTCTGAAAATAGGGCGTGTTTTTATTTTTTATAAATTCTGCTTTTTCTTTATCCGAAAGTTTCTTAAAGTTCTCATTTTCGATCAGATCCCCGATAGAATTCATAATAAGAAGAAGGATAATCGCTACGAGCATCAGTCCCCAGAAAAAAGGTGAAGAAAAATATCCTGAATCGGGGGCGAACATTTCAAAAGCCATGATCGCCAGACCTACCGTAACGAGGATATAGATGGAAATGGGTGTTCTTGTTTTCATGTTAAATCATTTAAAATTATTCAGCACTGGCGGTTTTGATCTGGGTGGTTTTGATGTCGGTCCCCAGTCTTTGGAGATAAGCGATCATCGCTACGATTTCTCTTTTCTCCAGCGGAACAAACGCGGTTCCTTTTGCGGTTTTATCTTTTTCGATCTGGTCTTTGACGTCTTTTGCTTCGGAATAAATTCTTTTCACGATACCGCTGGCCTGGCTGTCTGCCCATTGGTTGGCGGAATCGATTTCAGCTTTGGTGTAAGGAACGTCGAAGTAATTTTTCATCAGCTTCATTTTATTTACCGTCTGGGTCCGGTCCAGCGTATTGCTGATCAGCCAGGGGAAACGCGGCATGATGGAACCTGCTGAGGTAATTCTCGGGTTGTACATGTGTTTGAAGTGCCAGGAATCCGGGTTTCTTCCGCCTTCCCGCTGCAGATCCGGACCTGTTCTTTTGGAACCCCAAAGGAAAGGCCGGTCGTAAACAAACTCTCCTGCTTTGGAATACTGTCCGTTTTTCCCTTCAAACCGTACGATTTCATCACGGAACGGGCGGATCATCTGCGAGTGGCAGGCATTGCAGCCTTCACGGATATACAGGTCTCTTCCTTCCAGTTCCAGCGGCGAATACGGTTTTACGGCGGTAATCATCGGAACACTCTGTTTTAAGGTCAGGGTCGGGATAATTTCCACCATCCCTCCGATGGCTACGGTAATGAATGCAAGGATGGCCATGATTCTCGGGGTTCTTTCGATCCATAAGTGAAGTCCTTCGCCTTCTTTTCTTCCCGAACCGATTTTGGCCAGTGCCGGAGCTTCCGCCGGTACGTCTTTCTGGAACGAACCTGCTTTAACGGTTTTAAAGACATTCACTGTCATCAAGATCGCCCCTGAAAGATAGAAAAGTCCTCCTAAAAACCGCAGTTTGTAATAGGGAATAATCGCAGTTACGGTATCCAGCCAGTTTTTCCAGACCAGGGTTCCGTCCGGGTTGAACTGCTTCCACATCAGGCCCTGGGTGAATCCTGAAATGTACATCGGTACGGCGTAGAAAATGATTCCCAGGGTTCCCAGCCAGAAATGCCAGTTGGCTAATTTTTTAGACCAGATTTCCGTTCTCCACATCACCGGAATCAGGTAATAAACGATCCCGAAGGCCATAAACCCGTTCCATCCCAAAGCGCCGATATGCACGTGGCCGATGACCCAGTCGGTGTAATGTCCGATTTTATTTAAAGATTTGGTGGCTAAAAGAGGACCTTCAAAAGTCGCCATCCCGTAACAGGTAACGGCTACGACGAAGAATTTCAGGATCGGGTTTTCCCTTACTTTATCCCAGGCTCCCCTTAAGGTAAGAAGCCCGTTCAGCATCCCGCCCCATGACGGTGCGATCAGCATAATGGAAAATCCGGTTCCCACCGCCTGGGCCCAGGCCGGAAGCGCAGTATATTGTAAATGGTGCGGTCCTGCCCAAAGGTAAACGAAGATCAGCGACCAGAAGTGAATGATGGACAGCTTATAGGAAAATACAGGCCGGTCGGCAGCTTTCGGTAAGAAATAATACATCAGACCCAAAACCGGAGTCGTCAGTACAAAAGCTACGGCATTATGGCCGTACCACCACTGCACCAAAGCATCTTTTGCTCCTGCATAAATGGAATAGGATTTCCAGGTAGTGAAAGACAATGGGACTTCCAGGTTGTTGAAGATATGAAGCATCGCTACGGCCAGCCAGGTTCCCATGTAAAACCAGATAGCTACGTATAAATGGCGCACCCTTCTTTTCGCAATGGTTCCGAACATATTGATCCCGAAGATCACCCATGAAACGGTAATTAAAATATCGATCGGCCATTCGTGTTCTGCATATTCTTTGGAGGTATTGATTCCCATTAAAAAAGTGATCACTACTGAAACAATCATGATCTGCCAGGTCCAGAAGTGGATCCAGGATAGAGTATCGCTGTACATTCTGGTTTTCAGCAGCCGCTGCATGCTGTAATAAGCACCGCAGAAAAAGGAGTTGCAGACAAAAGCAAAGATCACGGCGCTGGTGTGCAGCATCCTGATTCTTCCGAAGCCCATGGCGCCCTGTGTATTGATCAGTCCCTGGATATTTCCTGAGGTTAAACTTTTAATGGTGATGTCATCGGTTCCGAACAGAAACTCCGGAAGTTCGGGATAAAAAAGCATCAGGGCGGCGGTAAGTCCGAGTAAAAAGCCTACCAGGCCGAATGCAATGGTTGCATAGAGGAATGCTCTGACAATATTATTGTCATACTTAAATTGTTGCGTCTCCATAATTCCTATGTATTGTACTGAGGTGATATTTTTCCCTGAAAGCAGAAATTTTATGATAAATTTTTAGCCCAAATCGTCAGAAAACAGAAATATCATGCAGTGTCGTAATGTTTTGACAAAGGTATTCACTAACTTTGTGGAAGTCTAATAGATATCCTTCTAAAATATACCGAAAACTACTAAAATGAAAGAGCTGAATATATGCGGGCAGAACATCAGGAAAATCCGGCGGAGCAGGGATCTCACGCAGGAATACATGGCTTTTGAGATGGGCATTTCCCAGAAGGCCTATTCGGATATTGAGAATTCCAAGGTGAAGATCAACCTGGAAATACTGACTAAAATTTCTGATATTTTAGAAATCAAACCTTCCGATATCTGTAGCATTTCCCACAAATGCGGCAACGATTTTGAAGACAAATACCATGACCTTGTTGCGTATATGAAAAAAAGCGGAATTGAGGTTCCGAAAGAGCTTTTGTAACCAGTTAGAATTTATATCGCAGATATTTTCATTAACATCCTTTAACTTTTACCGGTCTTTCCTATCATAACAGTATCATTGATTTTTCATTTTTCAATGAATTAATTTATTAAATATAAATTCATATTTTCACCGACGATTAATTTATACGATATGATAAGATTGCTTTTACTATTTTGCTTTACACTTCCTATATTGGCTGTATGCCAGAAAATCGGAATAAAAAAAGACCGGGTTCTTTACAACGAGAAGGAAGTGGCCGTGATAAAATCGCCTTACCGGAACCATTACGAAGTATATACCCTCGATGATAAAAAAGCTTTTGATCTGGACCTGAAAGGAGTGGCACTGAGCGGACAGGAAATTTTATATTACCTGGATATGAAATCCGCGGATGGACGGACTACCCAGATTCCTTATGAAGTATTGGTTACTTCTTTCAAGGTAGACCGTATTATTGCCCATCAGCTGGGGGTAAAATATAATTTCTTTACCGATAAAGGATTAAATACGGAAGAGATCAACCGCTTCTTCGATGTGAAGCGTGAAAACCTGGGCGATAAATACCTTCAGGCCAAAGCCGGAAGCATTGCCGCGGAGAACGACCGCCAGAGTACGCTGAGTAACATCCGCTCGATCTATAATCCGAGAATCGGCTCGAAAGGGGAGATCCTGGTAAATAACGGATCCTATCCGGCGAAGATCATCGGCTATTCGTCAATGTTCAACTGTGGCTTCAGTTCTGCAAACCCCTGCCTGGAAGTGCGTGACCTGGACGGGATCCGCGTAGCTACTTTGTACCAGAGCAACCGGGGTATTAAAACCTACATCGTAAAGACGTTCGACAACAATGAATTTACTTATCCTTCCCCAAGGACGTATGCGCCTTCGGATTATGCTTTTATGAACGAATTCGTTACTTATCTTTTCGCGGAAGGCTATACGCTGGGACATCAGGCTTACCAGAAAAACCAGGAACTGCAGCAGGCCAAAATAAAAGATGCCGTAGACCGCAGCATCAACCTGTATGATGTTCCGGGATATGTGGTGGACCGGTCCGGCAAAAAGACCGAAGGCCTGATTACCATTTGGTTTGAGCAGCTGGATACCGAAAGAACCGGACAAAAGCTGCCGGCGGAAGGCGCGGATCTGTTTGGCCAAAGGATGACGCTGAAAACCAGCCTGCCAAGAGGAGTGGGAACAAAGACGTACAACGCGGATTCGGGGATCCGTTTCTGTGTACCGTATAACGGCGGTGAAGACTGTTATTACGGACTGGATGTAAAAGGCGAACTGATGAAAAAGCTTCAGAACTACGGAGCGCTTCACGGCAACAACTATTATTTCTACCGTTTGGTGGCAAAAGAAAATAAAATCATGCTCCTTCAGGATCCGGTGGAACTTCAGAAATATGTGATCAAAACCGACATTCAGCCGAAAGGGCAGATGATCGATAACCGTTCCAGTGAAAAGCTATCCTTGAAACTGGCCGATTACCTGAAAGACTGCAAAACGGTTTCTGAAAGTTTAAAGAACGACAACCTGGATCTCAAAAACCAGGAAAACCTGATCGGAATCATCACCGAATACAGCAAGTGTAAGAAATAAAGCGGATTAAAGGCTTACCATAAGGCGGGGCAATCAAATTTGAATTTGATTGCCCCGCCTTTTTTTATGCCCATGACAGAAATTTTTTAAAAATAAATTTTAATACGACGAGTTTTGACGCTGCGCCCAAATACTTTTGTTTCAGAAATGAAAAAAGGGATGGGAAAAAATGAAGGGGTATGAAATTTTTTAAAAATAGATTTTAATGCGTCGAGTTTTGACGCTGCATCCAAATACTTTTGTTTCGGAGATGACACAGAGGTAGCAAAATGAAGGGTATAAAATTTTTTAAAAATAAATTTTAATGCGACGAGTTTTGACGTTGGGCCCAAATACTTTTGTCTCAGAAATGACAGAGCATTAAGTAACGAAAATTAAAATGCCTGTCAGATAAAATTTTTATAGTCAATTGGCCGATTGATATTGTTTAACCAAAACTAATAAACCATGAAATAGATGATATCGACATCAAATTCCGACCACGGAATTTCTACAACAAGCAAGCTTTCCCGGAAAGCTATTCAAAAATTATTTAACACCAAAAATTAACACCAAATGCCACAAAATACGACACAGGCATCAATGCCCACCTCTTCAGACAGCAAAGGTCTGAATGTACGGCCGGACCTTCTGCCGGAGTCTTTTTTCTTTCTGGAAAAGGGAAATTCATTCTTGCAGGGTACAGCAGATAAGTTTGGATCCAGCGGTAGTGTATTCAGGACTACTTCCAGAATAAACAGCTATAACGGCAAGATCTATACGATTTGCCAGGGACAGGTTTTTTTACAGCCTTGCGGAACCGACACCACTAAAGTAAATGTAATCCTGAAGCCTTTCAGTCAGCCGATCAAGGGTCTTGCTATTAAATATATCATTTACAGAGGCCTGAAAAGATCAGATTTCTTTAGTGGAAGCAATAACGTTATTAATGGACTAGGAGTAACAGGCTTTGTAGATGTCATCAGGAAAGAATTTACAGCCCTTTACAATATGCTGGGAATTTCAGAACCGACATTTACCGCGCAGTTTATCGGATTTCCGACAGGAACTTCTCAGTCAGCAGATGATCTTATTGATGATTACTTCCTGAAAATCTCCAAAACGCAGACCACCGGAAACACAACAACTGAAACGGAACCTGCAAAAGCATTCGAACTGCCTATGATTCCGAGAGGAACCCACCTGGGAACCGTGAATGGAAGTATGGGTATCGATATCGTTTTAAATGAAGGAGATTATACCATTGCCAATGATCCCAACCCATTTAAGTTGAATCTTAATTTTGCCCGTAATCCGGATCATGTTTTAAACCAGGCTTCGGGAGCGAATGATTTCCAAAAGAAACTGATCCGCGAAACGGCTACCCAGTTCCTTGATATTGCCGCTTTCTATGGCTTACATACCCAGGGAAAAGGGAAAATCCACATGAGTGATCATTCAGTCTTGCAGACAGTGGATCAGATCGCCGGTCAGATTGCCTCTTTTGCAACCGCTCAGACTACCTACCTGTATATCCAGGGCAGTAGACAGAGGTCCTATAATTTCTACGGCAATCACAGCTTCGAGGGAAGCACGAACAATATGAAGATCGGAACGGCAGCCAATAACCTTTCCCTGCAACAGTTTGAACAGGGATGGCCGGTAAAAGAGCTCAATGCGCAGCCGTCGCTGGTGATTCAGCTGACAACCGACAACAACGATGCCGCAGCGATGTATGTAAAACAGGGCGTTTTGCATACCGATACCGATAATGAGGATTATTTTATCCGGGGGAAAAACCTCCTGCAGGAGGCAGGTACCGGAATCGATACCAACTTCACAAAACCGATCACTTTCAGCCTGAGCAGAACCAGCGGAAATAAAGCGGTTGCTTCGTTTATACAGCTGATTTATGAAGGGAAAACCTTACAGATTACTTCTGAAACACCGGGTGCCAATCCGGGGGATCCTGTTGTAACCACCAGTTACGATCTGAAGGATATTGATGATGTTTTTGGATTGATCAATGTAAGTCCGCAAATTGAAAGCAGAAAGCCCGAAGAGCTGGCTTATGTGATTGACCAGAACTTGTTATTGATTGATTTCGAGAATAAAGCAGGTAGGAAAGATATTGCAACAATTACTACGAAGAAAGTAGAAGATCTGATCATGAAAAATGATACGGAAAGTCTGGAAAGAGTAACTTATGAAACATTACTGCATAACATCCGGCAGAGTACGGGAAGCTTTTTTGAAAGTAGATCTGCATATCTGGATAATTCCAATGGCGGAACAATCATATACAGTGATAAGAGAAATAATTTTTATCAACTTGCTTTTCCATATTATTTGCAGACAGAAAAATATTCAGGAGCGAATGGGGCACAATTTACCGGAGTATTATTACGTATGGATAATGACACATTACCAAGCAAAAAAATTTTGGGAATCACTGAAGATGAAAATAATAGAATTAAAACTTTAATTTCAGATAAACTTCTGAATAATTCAAAATTTTATTTTAAGAATGAGCTTGAAGATGAAAGTGCTTTTTATCAATCCTCCGAAGGAATAGAGTACAAAAAATATTTTCTGGCAGTATTAGGAGAAAATCAAGAAGGAAAACTCACTATTGCTTTTCCTGATACTCCTGTATATGTAACGACTATAGATGGCCTTGCGGTCTGTTCAGAGGAATATGCCATATGCCTACCAATTATAAACAATATTAATACAGAACCCATTAATTTAAAAATCTTATAACATTATGGAAGCATTATTTTTAGCAACCAGAATTGCTGTAAGAAAAGAAGGTAAAACGCCAAATGGAGTATCATATGATCTTTTGCCTACCGGAATTAACAATACATTTGTATTAACTCCAGAGGGGCAAGTACTCGAATTTAAAATTCAAAAAAGTCCAACTACTTTTCTTACCTATATTTACATTGGTTATGAACTTATTCTGGATACAGATAAACTATTATTAGCAGATAAAAAAAAATATAAATTCGGACAGTTTGGTGGATTTTGTTTGAATACAGTATATGAACAATATAAAAACTTTAAGTTATCACTGGAAAAATTTTTACAGAGCGATAATTGGTTTGATAATAACTTTGAGTATGCACAGAATTCGGATAGTATAATAATAGATAGGCTAGAGTTTGATGAACCATCTAAATATTATAAACAAAAAAAATATTTTTTAACGATTACAGAACCGGACATGGACTTTTTTTCGCCGAAGAAATATACGGATTTTGTATTAGACCGATCTGAAAATTTATTACCAACACCATCAGGAAGATTTTATCAAAAGAATATTCCTGCTATTGACAGCGAACCAATTAAAAAACAACGTTATACCAAAACGATCACACTTATTGCCTTTCGTGCGGATCTTATTTGTAGAGATATTTTTGGAGTTCTCTCAAAAGAAGATATTTCTATTATTAAACAAGCTGTTTTCAAAAAATATAAACAAGGTGACAGCTTACAATATAATAGCCTTTTGAAAATTGATCAGATCATTGGAGAACTATTAAAAGATTGGGGATACATAGATCAGGTGGAACCTACTTATATTTTTGAGGGTAAATCTTGTGAGTTTGCAGAAGCTTATTATAATTCGATGTCAAGTTTTTATAGTTCACTGAAAGGGGCTGATAAAAATACGTATTTTGGATATGATAGCCACAATAATCCCTTAGATTTTAATGGGAGACCTATAACTAACGATGGAATTATACAACCGGGAGGAGCTATTGGACAGGCTACTCAACAGGAAAAAAATAAGGCAGATAACGAAAGGAGAATAAATATTTTATTAAAACATCTTACAACTGCGGGAATTGGTTTATTAGATTATGACACAAGGTTAGGCTTTGTTGCTGATGTTCTTAATAAACCTTCATTACCAAAAGAAAGTGGAAGCGAGCTTACCCAAAATAATATTTTAAAAGTTATTTCAACGTTTGCAAATCCAGATGATGCAGATCGTTTTTTAAATTATCTTTTAAAGAAAAATAATGGGAATGTACTGAATTTTCAAAATCTTTATTATAAAATTATTGAATATATCATTGAAATAGAAATCCCGGTATTGGGCATTCCGATAGGAACTAAGGAAAGAAGCAAAAAAGTACTGGTTTATACCCTATTTACAATATGGAATTATTCTAAGTATAATCCCAGCTATATTCCTGCTGGAGTACTACCGAATTCAGAAGGACTTAATCCAAATAGTTTCTTTTTAACGACTCCGGGAAAATATTATTTCGAAAAACAAAATGGAGAGCCTGCAACAGATAAGAGTCTGGAATTTGAAGCTATTGAAGTAGGGCAAGATGTCATATTTAATTATTATAAAGTTGATAAAGAATTTCATGAGGAAAAAATTCGTATTAAGAAATATGAAGAAAGAATTTATAGTACTCAGGAAAAAGTTACTGATTTATGGTATCATCTTTATCAGCCGATATTTATCATGGGTTACCAAAATGTGGAATCAGACAAAAAAGAAAAATTCTGTATACCTGAATTTCCAAGAGTTCCTGCGTTTATGTTCTTCTACTTTAAAGAACTTGAAGAAAAGAAAAATACGAATGCCTTGATTAATCTGGGAGTACAGGTCACTTCTGATCTCTTATTGATGTATTTGACAGGAGGAGCTTCTGAATTATTAGAAGTGAGATATCTTAAATATTTATCAGAATCAGGAAAAATTCTTTTAAACCCAAATCTTTATAAAAACGCAACCAATGTAGTCAGATTATGGAACATTGTAAATACATCTGAACAGATATCTTTCATTGCATCTACATTTGCAAATTTTGCAACCTATCTGAGTGAAACCTCCAATAATCCCAAAGACCAAGAGTTTTACGATAGAATGAGAAATTTAGCATTTTTGGTGATGATAGGAACAGGTTTCGGATCATTAATAGCACAAGGGAAGGCTGTAAAAGAAGCGGATATCATTTTAGGGATGTTAGGCTCATCTGAAGTTACTGTTATACTAAATGAAGACGCTAAAAAGTTTTTGATATCTCTTGCACAAACAGAGAAATACTTGGAAAGTATTATAGATAAGATTGAAGATACTTTCCGTCCAACGACGGGAATTGATGGCACCCCCCTACTAAACGCAGTTCAAGCTTTAACAAAAGAACGAAAGATTGCTTTTTATTTTGATTTTATCCATTTGGGAAAAGAAGATCTACTTAAAATGGGAAAGGTTGTGAATGGAGAAGTTATTGCTGTATCGAACTGGAAAAAATTATTAGCAGTAGGTTCATCTGACCGTAATATTATAGCTGTCATTACTAATACTTCAAAAACTGATTTGATGGAAAGGTTTTATAAAGAAATTCCATTAAAAAAGATTCTTGAAATATCGGGATATGATAGAAGATGGAATTTTTTGAATAACTTTAAAAATGTAAATTCTATAACTTTTAATAGAGTTAAATTTTATCCAGAATCTATTGAAGTTTTTTTCAGATATACTCCTATATCTCAAAAGTTGTTAGGTGAAAATGCAGATATATGGATGAAGTATTTTGAACTGAGAACGTTATTGAAAAACAAAAGTTATAATGAGATATCTATATTGTTTAATAAGCCAATAACAAATGCATATGTAAGAAATGGATATAGATATGTCATAGACCTATTAGATCCCATTGAGCTTCCATATATTGATGCCGGAATAGACATGGCCATTCCAATAGCAAATCGTACTGATGATGTAGGTACAATTGCAAATAAATTAAATATTTCTGAGCATATAATTCAGAGAGCAAAAAAACACTTTTTCATTGATGAGCATTTTATTCTTAATCCTCAGGAGGGCTTACAACTTGGGCGATTTGAAAGATCAACGGCTGATTGTGAAGAATGGCTTAAATTTGTTAATGATCCATTAAAAGATATTTCAGATGTAGAAATTATAAAATTTAAATGGTTGATAGCTCATGAGTATATAGAATCTAGACTTATGGAAAAAGGGATGAATTTTAGAAGTTTTAT
Organism: Chryseobacterium sp. SN22; assembly: GCF_008329705.1. Taxonomy (GTDB): domain Bacteria; phylum Bacteroidota; class Bacteroidia; order Flavobacteriales; family Weeksellaceae; genus Chryseobacterium. The sequence continues at coordinate 44,083 of NZ_VTSX01000032.1, forward strand.
AAATACTGATCATAGGCTCTCATATGATACTGGAGCTCATTTTGAAAGCATTAATATGAATGCGTCTTATAAGTATGAATATTATGATTTAGGGAAAATAACGAATGCTGCCTTACCGAATGCTGACTTATCAAATTTAGATTTTATAGTGAACCAATTAATAGAAATTAACAAATTAAAATAATTATAATGCAAGATCAGTTTAATAAAATACTACAAGAATTTTTACAGAATAAATATATTACAAATAATAAAGTAAATACAGCAAGTGTATTAT
>NZ_VTSX01000033.1 GCF_008329705.1 Chryseobacterium sp. SN22
TGCTAATTTTATTAGTATTTGGATACATAAACAAAATAGAAGTAGAACCTTTTAATGTTAGAATGAAAGGAATGTTGTTTTTAGTTTTATCCTAGTATAAAAACGATCCGAGCTTTCCGATTATTTCAGCATTATTTTTATTATGTAAAATGTATTCCGGAGGCTCACAACAACCCGAAATAACTCGAAATTCTACTAAAAAAGAACTCTTATATTCTTTAATATTGCTGTATCCTAATCTTGTCGTTAAACCCATCAGGTCTTTATCAAGGCTGAAAATCTTTTTCTTGGTATGCTTATTTTGAAAAATCAGCCAGGAATAATCACAATTGTATTGCCAATATATTTTTGCACTGTTTTTTTAAGATTTGCGGCTCACATGAAATTAATTCTTTCAATTCTGGATTTTTACTACAACTGCATTGTTGAGTGAAAAAATGTTGGAATAGAAAAAATAAAATAAATATTGAACTTTTTTTCATGGTGATGCAAAATTATATTTTTGTTTACAGACTGAATGAAAATATTATTGTAATTAGTTATTTTAAATTAACGTCCATTTGAATTAAAACCAAAATCCCCTACATTTGTTATCATGAGACACAACCAACGCGCAGAAAAATTCAGGCAGATTGTGGAAAATAAGTTCCAGATCTACAATTCATTGTTTATGAGCCTGCCTTATGATAAAATGACGAACATCGGGATGCTGCTTCCGTTTCTTTGTGAAGAAAGCAAGGTCGGCTACGAAGCCGGAAAGACGCCTGAAGAAATCGTCGAGGAATTCTTTAAAAACCATACTGATCTGCAGACCGAAGAGCAAAAGCTCGAACTGCTTTTCAAGATCATCCAGTATATTGAAAGACAGGTGGTTTTGTTCGATAGTATTGAGGATGCCGCCTTTCCGAACCTTCACTCTGAAAGTGACAACGGGACGGTAACCAATATGTACGAACGTTCCTATCAGGATCATAAGCTGGAACAGATCCGCGAAAAGCTGAAGGATTTTGCCGTGAAGATTGTCTTTACCGCGCATCCGACCCAGTTTTATCCGAATTCGGTACAGCGGATTCTTCATGATCTAAGAAATGCGATCACCACAGATTCCATTACCAACATCGATATGCTGTTGCAGCAGTTGGGGAAAACGCCTTTCGTGAACAAAGAAAAACCGACCCCGATCGATGAGGCGTTAAGCATCATTTATTATTTGCGGTATGTGTATTACGATTCAATCGGTGAACTGTTTAACAAAATCAAAACGACTTTTGGGAACGATCATTTCCACCTGCATGAAGACCTGATCCAGCTGGGATTCTGGCCTGGCGGCGACCGTGACGGCAATCCGTTTGTAACGGCGGAGGTAACTAAAAGGGTAGCGGAGGAACTGCGGACGGCAATCTTAAAGGCCTACTACAATCATTTGAAATCCGTGAGGAGAAGACTGAGCTTCCGAGGCGTTTCTGAAGTTCTGGGACAGCTGAGCAATGAGCTTTACACCGCGATTTTCAGGAATGAAAAACTGGAGGCTGAAGACATCATCAGAAGGCTGGACGAAGCTGAAAAAATACTGGTGGAGCATCACGATTCCCTATTCATCGACGAGCTGGTGAATTTCCGGGACCGCGTGAAGATTTTCGGAACTCATTTTGCCACCCTGGACGTCCGCCAGGACAGCCGCATCCATCAGAAAGTCATTGATGAGGTGTTTGCCAAAATATCCGGGAAAACGGAAGCGACGAATGAAGAGAAATTCAATACTTTAATTGAAACAAAAGATAAAATAAATGCTGAGGATTTCGAAGACATCGTAAAAGACACCCTGCTTACCGTTTCGCAGGTTTCCGAAATACAGCAGCGTAACGGTCTGAGGGGAATGAACCGCTATATTATTTCCAACTCCGATGCGGTGAAAGATGTGATGAATGTGTACGCCTTCTTTAAAATATGCGATTACGGGGAAGAAGAAATAAATATGGATATCGTTCCGCTTTTCGAAACCATGGAAGGACTGGCCAACGCCGAAAACGTAATGCAGGAGCTGTACCGGAATCCGGTGTATCAGAAACATCTTCAGCGAAGAGGGAACCAGCAGACGATCATGCTCGGCTTCTCGGACGGAACCAAAGACGGGGGTTACCTGAAAGCCAATTGGGAAATCTACAAAGCGAAAGAAGTCCTGACCCAACTTTCCGAGCAGAACGGGATTAAAGTCGTATTCTTTGACGGAAGGGGCGGCCCGCCGGCAAGAGGCGGCGGAAAAACCCACGATTTCTATGCTTCCCAGGGGAAAACCATTGCCAATAACAAGATTGAACTGACGATCCAGGGACAGACCATCACCAGTATTTTCGGAAATAAAGAGCAGGCCAAATACAACTTCGAGCAGCTGCTGACGGCCGGAGTGGAAAACGATGTTTTCAAAAGTTCAAAAAAGGAGCTTTCGGAAAAAGAAAGGGCGCTGATTGCCGAACTGGCGGAAATCAGCTATCAGAAATATTCCGATCTGAAGGCGCATCCGATGTTTGTGCCGTATCTCCAGGAAATGAGTACGCTGGAATATTACGGGAAAACCAATATCGGCAGCCGTCCGTCGAAAAGAGGTGCCGGAAACGAGCTCAGGTTTGAAGACTTACGGGCGATTCCGTTTGTGGGATCGTGGGCGCAGCTGAAGCAGAACGTTCCCGGGTTCTTCGGTTTCGGGTTTGCCATGCAGCAACTGAAAGCGCAGGGCAGGTTTGAAGAAGTAATCGGATTGTACAAAGGTTCCGACTTTTTTAAGACATTGGTGCTCAACTCTATGATGAGCATGAATAAAACCTATTTCCCGTTAACCTACTACATTAAGAACAACCCGAAGTTCGGAGCTTTCTGGAATATCCTGTTTGACGAGTACAATCTTTCCAAAAATATCATGCTGGAAATCACCGGCTTTACCAGGCTGCAGCAGGAAGACCCGCTGTCCCGCAAGTCGGTAAAGATCCGGGAAAGGATTGTATTGCCGTTGCTGAGCATCCAGCAGTATGCGCTGATGAAGATTCAGAAAGGGGAAGGCAATACAGAAGCCTACGGGAAATTGGTGACGCGCTCGCTGTTCGGGAATATCAATGCCAGCAGGAATTCGGCTTAAAGCAATCATGCATTGCTTATTTACGATATAAAAGTCCACTTTATGTTTCAGAATAAATATCTTTTGAGACTTTTGACTTCGTCGAACCTTCGGTTTATGGTTAAAATAAAAAAGGTATATTTAAATGCAAACCCTCCGGTCTAGGCCGGAGGGTTTCTTTATTCCTTGATAAATTTCTCATAATATACCTTATTCTTCGTCTGGATTTTCAGGTAATACACCCCTTTTGTAAAATCCCCAACTTTCACGGACTGTCGGTTGCTGGTTTTCGTAATCAGTCTGCCGAGATTGTCATAGACTTCCAGTGAAAGAACTTCACTTTCTGAGGCGACATTCAGAATGGTTTTTACCGGATTCGGAAAAACAGCCACCTGTTTTTTCGTGACCAGATCGGAGGTGCTTAACACGTTATTATAAAGCATTCCGAAATTCAGGATCCCGAATCCCATCTGGTCGGTGTGGTTCGGATACAGTGAGGCGGTCTGCCGCAGCCGGTTCCGCATCAGATCCCGGTTCATCGTCGGGAAAGCCTGGATCAGGCAGGCAATTCCTCCGGCAGCAATTGGTGCGGCAATGGAAGTTCCGTTCACGGAGATGGTAGTATTGCTGGTATTGGAAACACTGATAGCGCCCGTGCCTCTTGCAGAAGCATCCGGCTTTACGACCCCGGCGGCATTAGGGCCGTAAGACGAAAAAGTAGAGGATGCTCCTGCCGAATCTACGCCGCCGATGCTGAATACTTTTGCATTATCAGCCGGCGTTAAGATATAGTGCCACGGCTGCGCACCGGAGTTTCCGGCGGCAACCATAGTGAAAATTCCTTTATTCGCGGCTATTTCTGCTGCTCTTGCAATAAAGGATGTGCTTCCGTTCATTTGTGCGTAAGTGTAGTTGTATCTGGGATCATCAAATGTAGCATAGCCCAATGAAGTGTTGATGACATCCACTCCCTTACGGTCGGCTTCTTCTGCGGCTTCGATCCAGTAGAGTTCTTCTTCAGGAACTTCTACAGCTGCATTTTCGCTGCGGTACAGGTAAAAATCCGCATCCGGGGCAGATCCTACAAAAGTATCCTGGATATAGCCGCCGATCGCACCCAGGACAGCGGTTCCGTGAGCGTCGAGCGATGGATTGTAAATATCCGCCGTTTTGGTAACAAAGTCGTAGCCGCCTTTGATGTGCCCGTTGGTCCACAACCTCGAATAGGCCGTACCGGTATTCACATTCGGGAAACCGGCATCGATGACGGCAATGGTCACGCCCGTCCCGGTATAGCCTGCCAGGTGAAGCGGACGGAGGTTGATCTGATCGATCTGTGCGGATGCGGAACCGTAATCGAAAACCGTCAGGTTTTTACCCGCCGGATCAGCCGGGTTTTCCCATTTGTCTTTATGGACAGTCTTTGTTACGCCGGAAGAATTCCTGGCGAAACTTTCCACGGATTGCACATAGTTTTGTGCCTGAAGGGTGATAATCTGCGCCGGCGTTGCATTCACCGCCACGCCGTTCAGCCATTTTGAATAATCGGTAACGGTAAACCCTAAGCTCTGGATGTTATTGATGTAGGACTGCTCAATAGGAGCGTCTTGGTCATTGAGGGCAATGCCCATCAAAGTCCGGCGATTGAGGGATTTCTGGGACAATTCCGACAATGGATTGGCATAGAAAGCCGCCTTGTTCGGCTTGTCCTTAAAAAATACAAAAACAAGCGATGTCTGTGCAAAACTTAGCGAATAACCTGCTAACAGACAAAAGAATAAAGTTTTTTTCATGTATTTATTTTTCCTAAAGATAAAACAAAATCAATAAAATTTTTGATAGGATTTTAAATTCCTTATTTTTACAGAAATATTTATTTATGAAAAAGATCCAAATGGTTGACTTACAAAGTCAGTATTACAAGATAAAGAATGAAGTAGATAATGCAGTATTGAATGTAATGGATTCGGCGGCTTTCATCAACGGCCCTGAAGTAAAGTCATTCCAGAACGAATTGGAATCTTATTTGGATGTAAAACACGTCATTCCGTGCGGAAACGGTACCGATGCCCTTCAGATCGCTTTAATGGCACTGGACTTAAAAGAAGGGGATGAGATTATTACCGCAGATTTCACTTTCGCTGCAACGGTGGAAGTTATTCATTTGCTTAAACTTAAATCCGTTTTGGTAGACGTAGATTATGATACGTTCACAATTTCTACGGAAGCTATTAAAAAAGCCATTACGCCGAAAACAAAAGCCATCATTCCGGTGCATATCTTCGGGCAGTGTGCCAATATGGAAGAAATATTAAAGATTGCCGAAGAGCACAATTTATATGTGATCGAAGATAATGCCCAGGCCATCGGTTCGGAATTTACTTTCTCCGACGGAACGGTAAAAAAAGGCGGAACCATGTCGACGGTTGGAACCACTTCTTTCTTCCCATCTAAAAATTTAGGCTGCTACGGCGACGGAGGCGCGATTTTTACGAACAATGATGAATTGGCCCACCGGTTAAGAGGAATTGTCAACCATGGGATGTACGAAAGATATTACCATGATGAAGTCGGGGTAAATTCAAGATTGGATAGTGTTCAGGCGGCCATTTTAAGAAAAAAACTTACGCATCTCGACCATTACAATGAATCCAGGGGAAAAGCAGCGGATTATTATGACGAAGCTTTTGCCGGAAACGAACATATTTTAACACCGAAAAGAGCGGACTATTCCACTCACGTTTTCCATCAGTATACCCTGAGAATTCTCAATGGTAAACGAAATGAATTACAGAAGTACCTGACTGAGAAAGATATTCCGGCTATGATCTATTACCCTGTGGCCCTGAGAAAGCAAAAGGCTTACTATCAGGAAAGCAACGACGCCGATTTTGTAAATACGGATAAGCTGCTGGACCAGGTAATTTCTCTTCCGATGCATACGGAACTGGATGAAGAACAGCTGAAATATATCGCGGATGCGGTGCTGGAGTTTATGAAGTAATGAAAAGAATTATATTTAATAGTAAAAAATTATATACTGCTAATCTTTCTGTTAGCAGTATTTTCTTTTTAATTACAGTTTTAAGTCTTTATTCTGTCATCAGTGATCGTAATTGGACTATAGAATTAATGTTATATTTATGTTATTTTTTAATATATGCAGGTGCATCTGCCATACTTTTATTAAAACCTAAAAAAGCGGTTATATCTCTTAATATTATTTATTTTTTTGCTATTGTATTCAATGTTATTGATTTTTTTATTCATTATTCAAGATATGATCATCTAAACAGAAAATATTTTTTTGTTATCATTATTGCCGTTTTTACTACGCTGTTTTCTTTATTAATTTATTTTAACAATAAAAATAGATTCCATTGGAATACATCTGAACTTGATGAAATCGGTAAGCTGTAATTTTTATATCACCTTCAAAGTTGCAATCTGTGACGAATTCTTTTTTAAAACAGAAACTATGAAAAATAAAATATTTAAGCATAGATCTGTATATTATTTAGCAATAATTACAAGTCTGTTACTTTTTTTGATATCATCATTCAATATTCTGCAGCTTTTTCAAGACTTCAGTTTCTTAAAATTGGTATTGGTTTTTTGTTCAGTTATTTTCAGCTCATTTGCATTTATCAATCTGGTGGAAAAATATGACAAAGCCGTTTTGTTTCTGAATTTAAGTATTGTCTTTTATATGTTTCTCACAAGCTTTTATTCATTGGTGGGATTTCTAAATATCGGAATACGGGCATTTACAGGTGTTTATTTTAAACTTCTGATTACACAAACTCTTATCCTGATTATTGTAAATCTCTACAAGATAAAACATGCTAAAGGGGTCGATGAGATTGACATTATAGGACAGATCGAGGAATAAATTATCCTGATTGAATAAAAAGTATACCAGCGAAGCGGGCCGGTTTTTGAATCACCCTTAAAAAAATCCATATTGATTCTGAAGAGGATCTGAGAAATCTGGGTATTTACATCCATCAAAGTCCTGAAAACTTTCAGAATTATAAATTTTCATCTTATCTTGCATTGATTTCTGATACGGCGACAAATATTCAGCGCAGCAAGTTAATTGAACTGTTCGGGGATCATGAAAATTTTGTTGAGGGTCACAAAAGAAAATTAACGCAAACTTTATTAAAGATTTTCAGCTTTGATAAAGTCATAAACTATAAAAAATGGCAATACTTGTAACGGGAGGTCTCGGATATATCGGTTCCCATACGGTGGTGGAACTTTTAAACAACAATTACGAAGTGGTAATTGTGGATGATTTATCCAATTCCGAAAAATTTATTTTAAAAAATATTGAGGAGATTACAGGAAAAAAGCCTGTTTTTTATCCTTTTGACCTGAAAAGGAAAGAGCTTCTGGCGCAGGTTTTCGATGCCCATCCGATTGACGGATGCATTAATTTTGCAGCGTCCAAAGCAGTAGGGGAAAGCCAGCTGAAACCGGTGGATTATTATGAAAACAATCTGTTTTCCCTCATCAACATTCTTCAGGAGTTTAAGCAGAGAGGAATTTCGAATTTTATTTTCAGTTCGTCGTGTACGGTATACGGTCAGGCGGATCAGATGCCGATCGACGAAAATACACCGCTGAAAATGCCTGAAAGTGTGTACGGTAAAACAAAACAGATGGGTGAGGAAATCCTGACCGATTTTGCCAAAGCCTACCACAGAAAGGTTTCTTTGCTGAGATATTTCAATCCTATAGGTGCACATCCCTCAGCAAAAATCGGTGAATTACCCATCGGAATTCCGAATAATTTAGTACCTTACGTAATGCAAACGGCCGCTGGGGTACGTGAAAAGCTCAGTATCTGGGGGGATGATTATCCTACGGAGGACGGAACGGCAGTCCGCGATTACATTTATGTGGTAGACCTTGCGAAAGCACACGTGGCAGCTTTGAAGAAATTAATGGAAGACGAATCTAATGTTGCAACCATTGACATCTTTAATCTCGGGACAGGCAAAGGATCTTCTGTTTTGGAAGTTGTAAAAGCTTTCGAAACGGCGAATGATGTAAAAGTGCCTTACCAGATCTGTGACAGAAGAGAGGGGGATATTACGATTGCCTTTGCCAACGTAGACAAAGCTAAGGAGGAGCTGCAATGGAAATCTGACACTTCCCTGGAAGAAGCTTTAAAAACGGTATGGGAATGGCAGAAGTATTTAAAAAATAGAAACACTTAAAAAATTTAGACATAAAAAATATTGATATGAAAACAGAAAGAATAGGGATTACCTTTTCGTCGTTTGATTTGCTTCATGCTGGGCACATCAAAATGTTGGAAGAAGCCAAAACGGTTTGTGACTACCTTATCGTAGGATTGCAGATTGATCCGTCACACGATCGTCCGACCAAGAATAAACCAACGCAGACCATCGTTGAAAGATATATCCAATTGAAGGCTGTAGATGCCGTAAATGAGATTATTCCTTACTACACGGAAGAAGATCTTCTGGATATTCTGAAATCTTTTGTGATCGATGTAAGAATTATCGGGGACGATTATCTGGACAGGGACTTTACCGGAAAGAAATACTGTGAAGAAAAAGGAATCGAAATCTTTTACAACAAAAGAGACCACCGGTTTTCCTCCAGCGATCTGAGAAAAAGAATATACGAAGCGGAACTGGCAAAGCTGGCTAAATTAGAAGCTGCAGAAAGTGAACAATAAAAAAATCCCGAAAGCAATTTCGGGATTTTTTGGTGGTATGCAAAACAGGCTTACATTGGCCCGCCCTGCTGGTCGTCTCCGGCTGCATTGGAGTTGATGTCCTTTTTACGTTTCGGTTGCTCAATTCTTTCCCCTTGCTTAAAGCGGTAAGTAAATGACAGTGCAAACTGTCTTGGCTGCCACTGCATATAAGATTCCCTTTCAAATTCAGGGGTTTTGGTAACACTTCTCATTGCTCTCGTATTGAAGATATCCTGAATATTGAAGCTGATGGTTCCATTGCCGTCCAATACGGTCTTTGAAGCGCCAAAGCTGATGGCGTACATATCTTTACGATCCTGGCTCAAAGACTTCTGGGCTCCTCGGTAGAATCCCTGGAACTGGAAATTAAATGTTTTATCTACCTTGAAGGTGGTCGTTAACCGGGCTCTTGAAGAAAAACCGGAACCTTCAAAAGGCATTGGTTTTGGAACTTCAGGACCAGTATACGTTCCGGTAGTTTTATATCCGAATAAATCTACATTCCCTAATAATTTCAGCCATTTTGTAGCATCCCAGTTGAAGTTCAGATCCATCCCGTAACGGTCGTCGTTTCCTAAGTTAATAGGCTTGGTATGAAAGGCTCCGGCATCATCACTGTATACAAGCATTTTCACATCATCCGTCGTATGTCTGAAATATAAAGTAGGATTTACGGTAAATTTGTTTTTGGAAATGCTGTATCCAAATTCGTATGAATCTACATAAGAAGGGTTGAGGTCTATATTTCCGTCAAAAATGTTCTGATTATCCGTATAGCTTGGATTAGGGATCAGGAAGAAAGATCGCGGACGGTCGATTCTTCGGGAATAATTTATCAAAAACTGATTGTCCTTCGCAATTTCATAGCTTAAGAAAACACTCGGAAACAGATTATTGTAATTTTTCTTTTTATCGATCAGTTCATCGCTTGGATTCAGATTCTGATACTTGATGTCAATTTGTGAGTATTCATTTCTCAGACCAAGCTGATAACCCAATTTACCGACTTTGCTTTTAAACTGGATGTATCCGGCATTGAATACCTCTTTATAAAAAGCATTATACGTAAAGGTAGGCAGGAAGAAATAATCTGAAAATAAAGAATATCGCTGAGATACATCATTATCATAAGTATTCTTATTAATATCCAAACGGTATCCTGCTTCCAACTTTGAATTTTCACCGATCGGAAGTTCGTAATCAGCCTTACCGATCAATGTTTTGTTCAGCGTAGTTTGATTGATCTGATTCTGTAATGTAAATGCGTCATTTTCAGTCTGCATAACATCCGTATCATTATAGGACCTGTTTCGTTGTAAACTTAAGGAAAGGGATAAATTGTGTCCCTTGTCATTGAATTTATGATCCAGGCCGAAATCTCCCTGTAAGGCCAGGTTGTTATTGGAACCGGTGTTATCCCTTCTTGCGGAAGACAAGCTTCCGTCTGTGTAACGGTATCCATACCATACATTTCCGATATTGTCGCTGTCGAAAGTCCTTACGGTTCCGGAAGCATTAACGGACGTTTTATCGGAAATATCGTATACTAAACCGGTAGATGCGTTATAATTATCGTTCTTATTTTTCGTTATGGATTCCTGGTCCGCATTGGTTCTGTTGTCAGCTCTCGGAATAAAGTAGGTCGCATTATTCCTATTGGTATTCTTCGATTCCCTGTATCCGCCGCCGCCATTCAGAAACCAGGTGAGATTACCTTTTCTCCAGCTTAAGTTTGTATTAAGATTGGTTTGCGGCAGGTAGCCTAATGTTCCGGTAACACTTCCGTTAAACCCTGTTTTCTTGCTTTTCTTTAAAATAATATTTAAAATACCTGCTGTTCCGCTTGCTTCAAATTTGGAAGAAGGGTTGGTAATCACCTCGATTCTTTCGATCTGGTCTGCCGGAATACTCTGCAAAGCGTTGGCTCCGTCATCGATTCCCAGAAGGGCAGAAGGTTTTCCGTTAATCAGGAATCTTACATTGGAACTTCCTCGCATGGAAACCGTTCCGTCCGTTTCTACGGAAACCGAAGGTACATTGGAAAGCACGTCCTGAAGATTTCCTCCTTTACTCACGATATCCTGAGACGGGTCGTAAGTCCTTTTGTCCAGTTCCACTTTATAAGGCTTGGTAGAAGGAGCTGTAATTACTACGCCCTGGATATCCGCTGTTTTCAGGTTAGTTGCGCTTTTTTCAGGATCTATCGAAAAGGCTCCGATGTTTCCGGCTGCGGTAATCTGTTTGTTCAGGACATTCTTCTGGTAATCAATCGCCTCAATGGTAATGTCATAATTCCCGGGAGCGAGGTCGAGCTTATATTGTCCTTTCTCGTCTGTAAGGGTCGCATCACTGAATAATTTGTTGGCTTTGTTACTGAACGTAACCGAAGCATAAGGAACAGGCTGGTTGCTCTTACTGACCACCGATCCTGAAATACCGACCTTCTCCTGTGCAAAAGCAAATGCTGCTGCCGAAAGTACAAAAGTAAGCCCTAGGGTTTTCTTTGTAAAAATGTTAATGATTTCCGTCTGATTCATAAGGGTATTTTTTGTGTAAAATCGTGAAAGATTTCCCTTTCTATTGAAAAATTATCAATGCTGCCAATTTTACAATATCAAGTATAATTTATTATTTACAATGTATAGGTCGCAGAAAACAATAAATTGTTAATTATCGAATTGTTAAAAAAAAGTTAATATGGTTTTATTTTATATTTTTAGAATTCAGCCAGTCCTGATAAGCCTTTGCATTAACTGCGTGCTGTTCGGCATTTGCCGTGAATTTGTGGTAGCCGAATCGTGCAGGATCAGCACACATAAAAATATAATTATTCTTTTCCGCATTTAATACTGCATCCACCGAATTTTTGTCCACCACGCAGATTGGGCCAGGCGGGATTCCCTTATTTGCATAAGTATTGTATGGCGAAGGAGTTGATAAATGTTTGTAGAAAACCCTTTTGATCTGATCCTTAAAATTCGTCTGCTTATTGATCGCATAGATAACGGTTGGGTCCGATTGCAGCTTCATTCCTTTCCGGTAACGGTTCAGATACAAACCGGCAATAGTCCGCATTTCATCTTTTTTCCCGCCGGATTCTTTATAAACGATGGATGCCAGCGCATAGATCTGGTCTCTCGTTAAACCGGATTGCTGTTCCTCTGCTTTTCTCTCACTGTTCCAGAACTCCTGATACTGGCTGTCGAATTTTTTAAAAAACTCCTGTGGCGTTACCGTCCAGAAAAAATTATAGGTATCGATAAAGAAATATTTCTTCAGGTCTTCTGCATTATTGTAGCCTTTTTCTTCTGCAATTTTATTGAAATCATTTACAAACTGAAGAGAATCCTGCTCCGTTTTTTTGGTCACCCGGCCGATCATCTGGTAAACGTCCCCAAAATCTCCGATCCTGAAACTGTTTTCGCTCTGGTTACCGGCCTTGATCATATTGACCAGTCGGGTATTCCCCAATCCTTTCTGAAAATGATAGCGTCCGGCTTTGAAATTTTGGGCCAGCCCTTTTTCGTTTGCTACCGCTTCAAAAGATTCCTTATTGCCGACGTATTTCGACGCTGAATCCAGGATCTGTTTAAAGCTGGCATTATGCGGGATCAGAACATAGCCATCCTTTTCAATGTTGTTGCCGTAATATTTTTTATAAAATCTAAATCCAAAAAATCCGCCTGCCGCTAAAACAAGCAGGATGACAATGAGAATAGCTTTTTTCATGTACTGTTGATTAATAAAAGTTTTGTTTAAATAAGGTCGGTTTTTCCTTTGAACACCTGTTTTGCAGGCCCCTCAAGCCAGATATTCTGAAATGCGCTGCCCTTTTTTTCCGCATATACCTTCAGATTTCCGCCCAAAGTCTTAACTTTTACAGAAATTAGATCATGATTTTGGAGAAAAGTTAAAGCCGAAGCCGTTACTCCGGTGCCGCAGCTGTAAGTTTCATCCTCAACGCCTCGTTCATAGGTTCTTACAAAGATCTCATCATCGGTAATTTTTTCCACAAAATTCACATTGATACCTTTTTCCTTATAATTTTCAGAGTTTCGGATGCTGTTTCCTTCTGCAAAAACATTGTAGTTTACCAGATCTTCTACATATTTTACATAATGAGGCGAGCCGGTATCTGCTACTTTGTCGTCTCCGTCAAGGGAAATGTTTTCTACATCACCCATTTTTAGTTTAACAATACCATTATGGATTTCGGCTTCATGTTCACCATCAATGGCAATGAACCTGCATTTGCCTTGAAAGACATCAAGGAAAAAAGCAAAAGCCACTGAACATCGGGCTCCGTTTCCGCAGAAACTTTTCGATCCGTCAGAATTGTAATAATCCACTTCAAAATCATAACCTTCGGCGGTGTTGATTTTAATAAGGCCGTCGGCACCGATCCCGAAACGGCGGTTGCAGAGCTGCTGAATATGTTCTATAGAAAGACCGTCCCATTCCCCGGAACGGTTGTCGATCATCACGAAGTCATTTCCCGTACCCTGATATTTATAAAATTCCATAAGTTCTTTAACGTAATATTGTATTTGAGGTTTATATCTAAAAGATGATAAATCAGGTCTCCGGCATGCAATCCGTTAAGCCCTGATGAGTTCTGCTCTTTTATGTGGTTTAAAAATTAAACAGACAAAATTACTATAATAAAAGCAAAAACGAACAGCGTTAACTGTCCGTTTCTTTATTTATCGCTGTTTTTATCTGAATCCGCCGCTGTTGCTGTTTCTTTGCGGCTGCGGGGAAGCAGGCTGTGTTTGCTGAGGCTGTTGAGGCGAATTGTTTCTGAAGCCTCCGCTGTTCGAGTTGTTGTTATAACTGTTATTCGAATTATTCCTGAACCCTCCATTGTTGCTCTGAGGTCGCGGTGCATTATTCTGCTGGGTCTGCTGGTTTCTGAAACCATTGCTCTGTCTTTGGTTATATTGTCTCTGAGCGTTGTTCTGTCGGAAGCTTCCGTTGCTGCTTCCATCGTTTACATTACCTCTGAAGCCGTTGTTTGGTCTTGCAGAAGTAGTCCCATTCGCTCCGGATCTTCTTTCCACATATACCTTTCTTCTCGAATTATTGTAATTCTGGTAATAATAAGGCATGCCGTTATCATAGTAATAATTGTAATTATTTCGGTAATAATATCCGTCGTTTCCGTAATATCCGCCGTTTCCATAATATCCCTGCGGCGCATAGTAAGCGCCGTTATCATAATAAGGATCTCCGTACGCACTGGTGTAAGGATCCGAATAGATCGAGCATGATGCTAAACTTGAAAGTGTGATGACACTGAATGCTATTTTTAATAAATTTTTCATGACTTTTAAAAACTTTTTTTCTTATAACTTTTTTTCCAAACGGCGTATCCCTGGACCGCCATTATCGTAAATACCAAATATTGAACCGAAGTGATTCCTAGCTCCTTATAAATCATCATCGGGATACAGATCATATCTCCGACGATCCAGAAAATCCAGTTTTCGATGCGTCTTTTTGCCATAAACCACATCCCGACCAGAAAGAGAGAAGTGGTGAAAACATCCAGCCAGTTGCCCCAATCCAGATGATAAAGCCCCAGGCTCGTGCCTTCCATCGAGAACCGGTTGTCGATATAAGGTTTGTAGTAATACACTCCTGTTACTAAGATTAAACTTAAGGCAAAAAGTAAAATCCCATAGAGCCATTCTTTTTTTGAAGCCCAGCTTACTTCAACATGAATGTTGTCCTTAGCGCTCTTTCCCCAGAGGATCCAGCCGTAAACGCTCATCACCGTGTAATATACATTGATCAGGCAGTCGCCCAGCAATCCGAAGTTGAAAAGAATATAAACGTAAATTAAAGTGGAAACAATTCCGGTAGGGTATACCCAGATGTTTTTTTTAATGGAAAAATAGACACTCAGAATACCGAAGACAGTGGCGGAAGATTCCAAGGCAATCTGTGCGGCACTGTAGGTTTCGTAAGGTTTTACGAAGAGATCGTATAAATTCATGCATTCAAAAATAGGCAAAATATCGGATAATCGGAAATGGTTCAAACAAGATGAAAATCAGAATTTTAAATTATGAATATTTAAAATTAACGTCGAAAGTTTATTAATAAACGTTAATGTTTATAAATTTTTTATATTTTCGTAAATCTTTAATAAATAATAAAATATGTCTAAAATTTGGACCAAGAAACCGATGAGTGCTTTCGAGAATGATATGAAAAGCAGTCAGCTCAAAAGAGTACTCGGTAAATGGAGTCTTACAGCTATCGGAATCGGGGCTATTATCGGAGGAGGAATTTTCGTGCTTACAGGTACCGGAGCGTATTACCATGCAGGACCTGCATTGGCCCTTTCCTTTGTTATTGCCGGAATCGCCTGTGTATTTGCAGCATTATGTTACTCGGAATTTGCATCCATCCTTCCCGTAGAAGGTTCGGCGTATGCGTATGCTTACGGAACCGTAGGGGAGATCTTTGCCTGGATCATCGGCTGGGGGCTTATCCTCGAATATGCGATGGGTTCTATGACGGTGGCCGTTTCCTGGTCGGGATATTTTAATAAATTATTGAAAATGTTTGGCCTTCATCTTCCCGAATACCTGACTTCGGATCCGGCAAGTTATACGGGAGAAGGATTTTCCATGAACTTACCGGCTTTCCTTATCGTCCTTTTTGTAATTTCTATTCTTATTAAAGGAACCAAAGAAGCAGCAAAAGCTAACAACCTGATTGTCATCATGAAGGTTTCGGCTGTTCTTTTTGTGATTATTGCAGGGGTATTCTTCATCAATACAGACAATTGGAATCCTTTTATTCCGGCAGCCAAACTGGTTCAGGAAGGAGAGAATATGAAGGAAGCTTACGGTGTTCAGGGAATTATTTCCGGAGCGGCGGCCATTTTCTTCGCGTATGTAGGTTTCGATGCCGTTTCTACCCAGGCGGGTGAAGCCATTAATCCTAAAAAAGACGTTCCGTTTGCCATTATCGTTTCACTTTTGGTATGTACCGGTTTATATATTCTGGTTTCTCTTGTGCTTACAGGGATGATGCATTATTCGGATTTCGATCCTCAGGGGAAATACCCGGATGCCATTAAAGCGCCTGTAGCGTATGCTTTTGAAATCGCAGGACAGGGCTGGGCAGGATATATTATTACGATTGCTGCAACCGTAGGTCTGGTATCCGTACTCATGGTAATGATCATGGGACAGTCCAGGATTTTCCTGGGAATGTCCAAAGACGGATTGATCCCTAAAATGTTCAGCGATGTGCATCCTGTAAGAAAAACACCGGCGAAGAGCTTAATGCTTTTAGGAATTGTTATTGCGACAGTGGCAGCCTTTACGCCGATTAGCAAACTGGCGGATATGACGAGTTTCGGTACTCTATTCGCTTTCACCATGGTATGTGTAGCGGTTTGGATCTTAAGAAAGAAAGAGCCCGATATGATCAGGACATTTAAAGTTCCTGCTTTACCGGTAATCGCAACATTGGGAATCTGCATCAACCTGTATCTGATCTGGAACCTGAGCCACGAAGCAAAATACCTTTCCATGGGCTGGTTGGTTTTAGGGGTGGTGATTTACTTCACCTACAGTCTCAGAAACAGTAAACTTCATAAGGTTGGCTACGGCGAAACCTTCAAAGCAGAGCAGGAGCCTTTGGAAAAGCATGATTTAGATTAAAAAAAATAAATTACCATAAATAAAATCCACAGAATTCTGTGGATTTTTTATTTTTGTGAATATGAATAAAATCTTTCCCCTGATGCTGGCCTTTTTTGGAATGGCAGCATCTGCTCAGCAGATTCAGAGTATGGAAACGCTGCTTAACGATAAGATCAGCATCCGGGCCATCGAACTGTATGATCATAAAGTTTGGTACAGCGGAACAGATTCCAAATTCGGCTTTGTGGATGTAGAAAAGCCCGGGAAGCAAAAACAGATGATCTTATCTGAAAAGAAACTGCAGTTCCGGACTTTAGGGCAGGATAAAAATTTTTTTTACACCATCAATATTGAAAGCCCTGCTGAATTTTTTAAGATTGATAAAAAAAGTCTGAAACACGAAGTGGTATTCCGTGATACGGCCAAAACGGCTTTTTATGATGCTCTTCATTTTGTAAACGATAAACTCGCTTATACTTTCAGTGACCCGGATCAGAGCCATTTGCTGAAATTAATGGTTTTTAAAAAAAACGGAAACTGGACACAAGTAACAAATAAGGTAGCCCTTGAGGAAGGCGAAGCTGCTTTTGCGGCCAGTAACACCAACATCGCATCTACAGCCAAGACGGTCTGGATCGCAACCGGAGGCAAAGCTTCAAGGATTTTAAAAATGGATCTGAAGAACAATACTTTTGAGATTTTTAACACACCGGTTATCCAGGGAGAGTCTTCTCAAGGAATTTATTCCATCGATTTCTTAAACGATACCTTCGGAATTGCTGCCGGCGGGGATTATACCAAACCGGAAGCCAATATCAATAACATTGCTACCACCAACGACGGCGGGAAAATCTGGCAGGTTCAGGCTTCAGGAAAAAATGCTGGCTATACGACCTGCGTTAAAATAAAACCGGGTTCCAAAGGAAAAGAGATGATTTCCGTCGGGGACAGGCACATCAGCTATTCGTCGGATTTCGGAAAAACCTGGACGAAAATTTCCGATGAAAAGAACTTGTATGTCTGCGAATGGGTCGATCAACAGACCGTTGTTTTTGCCGGCAAAGACCGGATTGTTAAAATGAAAATTAAATAACCATTATAAACAGATAAATCTGGCAAAAGATTATGCTGAACATCATCAACCAACTTTTTGAAATAGAGAAAAAATCGGCCGACCAGAACCTTTCCCTCTTTGAGAGGAATTTTGAAAGGATCCGTTACGAACTGGACGAAATGGGCTATGTCATCAATAACCCGGTCGGAAAACCGTACGATTCCAGAGACACCTCGCTGGAAGCGAATATCGTAGGAAATTCTTCAAAACTTTTTATTACCAAAGTACTGAAACCGGTGATCTTCCAGAAGGACGGAAATGAACTGGTACTGCTCCAGAAAGGAATTGTAATCGCAGAATAAGCTATGAAAAATATAAATTTTGGGATCGATCTCGGGACAACCAATTCGGGGATCTGTAAATTTACCGACGGGAGGGTAACCGTTTATAAAAATCCCGTCGGGTTCAGCGATACGCTGCCTTCCATGGTAGCTTACCGGAAAGGCAGGATCTTCATCGGAGAAAAAGCCAGGGAACTGATGAAATCCGGCAATCCCGATGTCTTCGCTTCCTTTAAGCGGAAAATGGGAACGGAGCACCGCTACCGGGTGGCAGAAAACAACGAAGAGAAAACGCCGGTCGATTTTTCCTCCATGATTTTGAAGGGACTTGTCAGCTTTATCCCCGACGAAAAACCGCAGTCGGTGGTCATTACCATTCCCGCTTCTTTCGATACCGTACAATCGAACGCTACCAAGAAGGCCGGCCTTGCTGCAGGATTTGAACAGGTAGTCCTGCTTCAGGAACCCATTGCCGCCTGCCTCGCCTATGCCAACTTTATGAAGATCGAACATACGGAAGAAAAAAACTGGCTGGTGTATGATTTTGGAGGCGGGACCTTCGATGTGGCGCTGGTGAAAATCAATGAAAGGGATCTGAAGATCATCGATCACGAAGGCAACAATTTTCTGGGCGGAGTAGATCTTGACCACTTAATGATCGAAAAATTATTTGTTCCTAAAATTGAAGAGGTATTGAATGAAAATTTCCTGTTTAAAAAGCTGATGTCTAAACAGGATCATGCTTATACGAAATTGTATTACGAACTTTTGTATAAGGCCGAGGAGATCAAAAAGGAACTTTCTGTGAAAGAAACCGTCATTGCAGAACTTGAACTGAATGACGGCGATGATTATATTGAATTTGAAATTTCAAGGAACGATTTTAATGAAGCCATTGCTGAAAAAGTAGAAGAAACCGGAACGCTGATCAAAAAACTGCTGGAAGAAAATCAAAAGTCGGCAGAAGCTATCGAACGGATCATCCTGGTCGGCGGAACCACATACATTCCTTACATCAGGGAATACCTGAGGGAAACTTTCGGGATTTCGGTAGATCACTCCATCGATCCTACAACAGCCGTGATGTCAGGAGCTGCGTATTTTGCCGGAACCAAAGAAGAAACTGTCAAAAAAGACCAAGAGCAGGAAGAAGTTTCGCAGCAAAATCCTGATCAGGTTGAAGTAAAGCTAATCTACGAAGTCAATACCCAGGATGAGGAAGAGCTTTTGGTCGGAATGATGGAAGATTTTGAAGGCTATTTCAGGATTATCCGCAAAGACGGCGGTTTCGATACGGGCCTGATGGCTTTCAGAAATAAATTCTCCGAGTTCATCAAAGTATTGCCGAAGCAGGCGAATACTTTTACCCTGACGGTTTTCGACCATCAGCAAAACCCGGTTTTTGAGAAGAACAATATTTCCATCAATCACGGGATTTACAATATTTCGGGACAGCCGCTACCAAACGATATCTGCCTGGAAGTGGATGATGCCTTCGGAGGAACTTTCCTGGAAAAGATTTTTAAGAAAAATGATATTCTGCCTTTAAGCAAAACGATCTATAAAACGACTTCCAAAAACTTTAACCGGGAAGCGGATGATAAACTGATCATCAATATCCTGGAAGGAAAAGCCGGGACCCTGCCGGCAAGCAATATGAATATCGGATATATCGGGATCAGCAGCAGGGATATGCCGGTCAACCTTTTAAAGGGCATGGACATCGAACTGAAATTCAGCATGAGCGAATCCCGGGATCTGTCGGTTTCGGTTTATATCAGCTCGATTGATTATGAAAAGAAAGAAGTATTCAATCCTCATACGAAACATATCGACAAAGAAAAATTTGAGGAAGATATCGATAAGGTAATCGACGAAATCGAAACGGAGCTGAGCTTTATAGAACACATCGACGATGCCAGCGAGGAAGACCTCGGAATCCTGATAA
Source organism: Chryseobacterium sp. SN22 (assembly GCF_008329705.1). Taxonomy (GTDB): domain Bacteria; phylum Bacteroidota; class Bacteroidia; order Flavobacteriales; family Weeksellaceae; genus Chryseobacterium. Next base: position 19,854 of record NZ_VTSX01000033.1, read on the forward strand.
AGTTCAAAACCATTAAAGACCAACTCTTCAGGATCAAATTCGATCTGATTGAAGTGGAAGAAGACGAATCCACCGAAAGGATTTTCCAGCTGGATGAAAGAAAAAGAAGAACGCTTCAGGAATACGACAGGCTGGTCCGTTTCCGGGATGTCATCTATGAAGCGGATGAGTACAAAGAAAATAAGAAAAACCTTGAAGATATACTGGAAGAAGGGACCCAGAGACAGAAAGACCAGTTCCATAAAATCATAAAAGACGAAAAAATCTTTCTGGAATCCAATGAGAAAGCCATCATCCGGAGAAAATCACGGGAACTGCAAAGGCTGTATACCGAAATTTATTATAAACGCGACGAATCATATGTGAATCTGTATTATCATTATAAATTCCGCGACGCAGATGAATACAGTGATCCGAAAAAACTTCAGAAGCTTATTGAAACCGGAGATAAAGCGGTAGAAAACAGCAATTACAAAGAAGTGAAATTTGTGGTCTCCGGCCTTTATGATCTTCTAAAAGTAAAACCTAAAAGTTTATTTGATGATGAGGACGGAAACCTGGGACTTAAGTAAAGTAAAGTAAAGTAAAGTAAAGTAAAGTCGAAAAAGAAATCGGTTGACAGGCTGGAAGAGGGAAGCTGGAAGTTCCTTTTCAACATTAAGATTAAAGGTATTGAATGTCAAATGAAATTTAATGCTGCCTCACGTCGAATTCAGATTAAAATAAAAGAATAAATAGTTTTAATTCATTGATGTATAATTAAGTGTTTATCAATAACATATGACTTAAGTCCGATGTTGTTGTTTTGAGCGTTTTTTCTTTATTTTATCCATTTCCTTTAAGATACAGTAAGGTAAAAGGATTGTCAGCATAATGGCCAGGACAGGATATTCGTACCATGAACGAAGATAGCCGACAAATATCATGATAAAAAATGCAATGGTAATGGTGTAGAGCTGAAGCTGCATCAGCTTGTAGCCTGATTTCTTGTTTTTCCCTAACCAGGAATGGTCTTTTGCTTCGGGTCTTTTTCCGTATTCTTTATTCATGCGTTTGTTGGCAAACAAAAAAATGATAAGTTCAGAGGCGAGAATACCTGCAAACACTTTTTCGCTGATATGGTATAATGAAGCAAAAATGCTTAAAATAATGAGGTAATATATTGCGGCTATGATCCATTCCGATACCATGCTTCTGGGTTTCCTGTTCTTGTAAGGCCGGTTGTAATTCCCGGCCTGCTGCATTTCCTGACGCCTTTGCCTGAAGCTTTCCTCCGTAAGTTCCTGGTGGAAAACCATTTCTTTACCGGCCCACTCGGCACCGATTTTCGAATTGTTTTTCAGCAAACCTCTCAACTCTTCCGTGTAGGCATCAAAATGTCCGAGTGCCATTAAAACCCTTCCCAAAAATACTTTTAAATACGTCTCCGTGTTCTGATGATCGGAAATTGCATTGTTGATGGCCATGATTTCCTCGTTGAAATAAGCCGCATCAATGTCCGACTGTAAAACGTAGAAGTAAGGATTGATGCCGTGCCGGTACTGATCCGTCAGGTAATAATAGCAATCGCGCTGCGGAATAAGGGATCTTACGAGATTGTTTTTCTGTGTCAGCTGATCCATCAGGAAGTCTTTCGCCGCAGGACTGATAACCGGAAAGTAATTTTTATAAAAAATTCTCAGGTTTTCCCAGTCGTGATGCCTGATGTTTGTCTGAATAAAATGTTTTACCGGCTCTTCGGAAAATGTTCTGAAGGCGGGCGTGATGTCCATGATATTCGGAAATATCCTGTTGTGGTCCGCATCGATCTTAAAATATTCATCATTCAGTATTTTCAAAAGATTTTCATCTTCAGAAAGAACATTGAATTTGTTGCCGTTTTCTTTGAAAAAAATAAGAAAGCTGTCAATATCATTTAGTGAAAATTCTGAATGAATTTTTTGATTGGCTTTTAAGATTTTTTCGGCTTTGAAAAGATCCGAAGGATTTTCCCCGTTAAAATCAGGCAGGACTTCTTTTACGATATCCAATAACTTAAGAGGTTTCATTTATCTTTGTTTTTAAAAAGCCTGATTCCTAAAAAAATAAGCGGCAGCAAGGCCCCTGCAGGAAATTTTGCACCGGAAACCGAGATAATGGCATACATAATCCCAAATCCTATCATTAACAGCAAAGGAAAACCTGTCGTGAGGGTAATCAGTAAAGTCCCCGCCAATTTCGCCAGCGTTTCTGTCAGGTCTTTAGGATTGAAAAAGTTGAAATAATATTTGAAATTCCGGTACGCCAGATATAGAATAATAGCATTGGCAATGCCGTAAAATAAAATCGCATTACTGCCTGATGTGATTACAAAAAAATAACTTAATAGATATAGTCCTAGAATAACGATGGACAGAAACAGCACGAAAACCGAATTCTGACTGTCCGCAAAATAATTGGCAATCCTATACGCCAGATTATTGAAAAATCCGCTTTTCTGATTCTTCCAGTCCTCGGCCACCGTCTGGTTCTGCCGGATAATGTTTCGGGTAATCTCGCTGGCTGCCGTGAAATGAAAAATGGCCGTAAGGATTTCGCCCAGCACGACTTTATTGTCAACCGAGGTTTTCTGGTTTTCGGCAACGGCATTGTTGATGGTCAGGATATCCTGGTCAAATTCAAAATTATCCACCAGCGACTGCAGATAATAGAATTTTTTATCGACGGCAAATGGGTAATTTTTACGGAAGATTACCATGTCATCATTTCTGATGATACCGCTGATGATAAGATCATTCTTGTCATGAAGCAGCTCTTTATAAAAATCAAGGCTTTCCGGACTGAAAAACTGCGAATAAAACTGCTGAAAAAAGATCAGGTTCTGCCATTGGTTGTTTCGGATACTTACCGAAATAAATTCCTCAAGATAAGACGAAAAAATCTCCCTGAATTCTTCAATTTCATGTTCCGGGATTTCTCTGAGGTCCGGTTTTTTGCTCAAGTTTTCAGGATACACATCATGGTAGATGCTTTTGATGACAGGAAGACTCAGAACATGCTCGAACTGCGGTTTCTGATTTTTCAGGTAGTCTAAAAATTCTTCAATCTCATTAATGCTGAAAGTCTGGTTCATTTTGCTTTCTGCTTTCAGCAGTTTTTCGGCCCGGATCAGATCCTGGGGATTTCCGGGATCGAAATGGCTGATGTTTTCGTCTACAAATTTTCTGAGACTGAAATTGATCATGATTTTAATGTTTTTGCAAAATAAAGAAAACCTGCCTGAATTCTTCCTTTAAATCATAAAACTTCATCTAAAATGTATCAGGTGACCTGTTCCGGTGATCACAGGCCACCTGAATTTTTTCTTTGCCAAATGTTTTTATTGTCATCCTGAGCCGGTCGAAGGGAAGCCTATTTGCTTTATGGTATAAAATCAGCTTTAGCCCAAATTATTATATGCTTTGGCTGAAGCCTGACGCTATGGATAGGGTGTTTAATAATTAAAATTATAGTGAGTTATTGGATTTATTGTATAAAAATCAAGTTAATTTAGTCTTAGATATAATCGTCACAAATATAAATGCAGATAAAAATCTGCTGAACCTGCGGACTTTTAAAATAAGACTCTGGTTGGCTAGACAATTTAAATTATAAATTTTCAAACAGTTGATAAATGGCTAAAAATTAGGTTGATTCAAGATTAAATTTTTAAATAAGATCTATAGAAGATATCGTTGCTGAAATCGGTATTTTCACTTTATCTTTGCATATAGGATTTTTGAGACCGGAGCGTATTTAGACTCATTATAAATTCCGGAAAGACACCCTAATATATTTCATGATTCAAAATCCATAAGATATATTTAATTTTGCATTGTCAGCTTTAATAAAAGTTGATGCTAACATTTTAAAATAAGAAATGAATTCTTTAATCGATAAATATAATATTCCCGGCCCGCGTTACACCTCTTATCCTACCGTTCCTTACTGGGATGAAAATTCTTTTTCCCCGGAACTGTGGAAGCAGAGTGTGATCAGGACTTTTAAGGAGTCGAATGCAGACGAAGGGATCTCTATTTATATTCACCTGCCTTTCTGTGAGGCTTTGTGTACGTTCTGTGCCTGCCATAAGCGGATTACCAAGCAGCACAGTGTGGAAATTCCATACCTGGAAAGCGTACTGAAAGAGTGGCAGCTGTATCTTCGGATGTTCGGCGAGAAACCGAAACTGAAAGAACTGCATCTCGGCGGCGGGACACCGACATTCTTTTCACCACAGAATCTGAAAGCCCTTCTGGAAGGAATTTTTGAAACCGTAGATATTGCGGAAGATCAGGAGTTTTCTTTTGAGGGGCATCCGAACAATACCACCCGCGAACATCTTGAGACTTTATATAACTTAGGATTCAGAAGGGTAAGCTTCGGGGTTCAGGATTATGATCCGAAAGTGCAGAAAGCCATCAACCGGATACAGACTTTTGAAAAAGTAAAGGAAGTAACGGAATGGGCAAAAGAAATCGGGTACCGGGGCATCAGCCATGACCTGGTGTTCGGATTGCCGCATCAGACCTGGGAGGCAATGGAAAATACCATTCGCAAAACGATGGAATTAAAACCCGACCGTCTGGCTTTTTACTCTTACGCACACGTTCCTTGGGTAAAAGGTGTGGGGCAGAGGGGATTTGATGAAAATGACCTGCCGAGTGGTGAAGAAAAGCGGCGCCTGTACGAAGACGGCAAAAAGTTACTGGAAGAGTTGGGCTATATCGAAGTCGGCATGGACCATTTCTCCCTGGAACATGATGATTTGTACCAGTCTCTGATCCAAAAAAAGCTGCATAGGAATTTCATGGGTTACACCTCAAGCAAGACCCAGCTGATGGTTGGCTTGGGAATGTCTGCCATTTCGGATTCCTGGTATGCTTTTGCACAGAATGTAAAAACAGTGGAAGAATACCAGAAAATGGTGGAAGAAGGGGAGATCCCGGTAGTGAAAGGCCATATTCTGAGTGATGAGGATCTTACCGTAAGAAGGCATATCCTGAACCTGATGTGCCAGCTGGAAACCACTTTTGATGCCCATAATTCTTTCCCCGAACTGCAGCATGCTTTTGAAATGCTCGGAGAAATGGAAAAGGACGAACTGGTGGAAATCAACGGCCATCATATCCAGATTACTGAAAAAGGAAGAGCTTTTACGAGAAATGTAGCCATGGTTTTCGACCTCAGGATGATGAGGAACAGGCCGGAAACAAGAATTTTCTCGATGACGATCTAAATTTTATGAACAATAAAATTCTTACCGGCCTATTGTATTTATATGCAATTGTTTTTAGCATTTTAAAGACCATCAGGCTACCGAATCAATGGTCTCAGGCACATTGGCTGCTGGATTATAGGTTCGGATTTATTAAAAGGGGGCTTGGAGGAGAAATTTTTGGATTGTTTCTTGATAAAACCCAGAACAATATATATATACTGTCGGAAATTATATCATTTCTGTTATATGCCTTATTATTAACAATTGCCATAAGGCAGATTGCTAAAAGTCCTATTAGCATTTACCGGATTTTTTTCTTTCTGATTTTTTTCTTATCCCAATATCTTGTTTATTCCGTGCATCTGGTGGGATACATGGATAATCTTATATTTTTAATGACTATTATTGCAGTTCAGCTTATTAAAAGCAATAAAGTAATGCTTGCATCACTTTTAGCTGCATCTTGTATATTCATTCATGAGCTGTCATTTATTCTGATGGTCCCTATATGCCTTTTCTCCTTAATTGTAAATAATGTTCAAAAGGATTTCTTACCTAAAGATATATTTTTCGCCGGCTTTCTGAAAAGAATATTTTTATTTCTGATTCTTCCTGTGATTGCAATGATTACTCTGTCTGTTCATCAGGAATTTTATGGTGTTGGCAATGTAATTTCAATGGTTGATTATCTATGCAGTTCAGGTTTTATACAAAAAAATGTTGCTTATTCGGTCTCGGAAGCTTATATACAATCATTTAAATCTTATTTTATAGCTGAAAGTCCTCATTTCATCCAACGGGTATTCATATCAAAAGCAAGTATAATATACGGGATCCCAATACTTTTTTTAATGTTTTTAATTTATAAAGAATTCCAAAAAGTAAATTTTAAAATATTGCTGCTTTTAGCAATTATCTCATTAATTCCATTATTAATTCATGCCATTGCATGGGATACTTACAGGATCTGGACTTTTCCATTTGTTATTTTATTTTTAGGATTCTGGATTTTAAGTTCTAAGTTTAATGTTTTAGCGGTTGTACAAGGAAAACTTTCAGTATTTGAAAGCATTATTTTGGTTATTTCCGTTTTATTGACTGCTTTAATAAAAAGTCCTCTGATGGATAGTTGTATTGAGCGTTTCGGAATATTGGAAAGAATATTGATTTCTGTCCCTGTTTTCTTATTTATTTTTGTTGTTCTGAAAAAGAGCCCCACTCAGCATAAGTCTGAATGAGGCCCTGAAAACTATCTGCGAAAACAAATTATTTAATAATTAATTTTTTGCTGTAAGATTTATGATTTCCTGAATTGATATTGATAAAGTAAGCACCGGCCGGAATTCCTGAAATGTTGATGCTGTTGTCTTTTTCAATTTTTCCCTGCTCCAATACTTTTCGTCCTTCGAAACTGATGATTTCAATGGTTGCATTCTTATCTTTTATCCCTTCCACAAAAACAGTTTTTGAAGCTGGATTAGGATATACTTTTATTGAAGTTGAAAGGTCGTTTTCCTGAGTACTCAGTACTGCTGAAGTGGTCAGCCTGAAAATTTTTCCGTTCAGAGCCGCTGCAAAAAGCTCATTCTGATTATTTACCCCGAAAGTCGAAAAATTATTGCCGGAAGAAGGCGCCGTCCAGGTGATGGAATCATCCGCATTCAGGCTTCCGATCTGTGTGGAACAGTAATCGGCGAAAAAATACCTTCCCTGTAAAGCCGGATACTGGGTGCCGCGGTAAACATATCCGCCGGTAATGGAACATTTTCCTCCCGAATGATCATAAGCAGCCACCGGAAAGGTCATGGTCGACTGCGCTGCACAGCCTGTTGTGTTGTAGGCATTGTTCCCTTCATAGCATCGCCATCCGTAGTTGATTCCTGCCTGCGTCAAAGGCATACGGTTGATTTCTTCAATCTGTCCCTGGCCGACATCTGCGATCATCACATTGCCCGAAGCGGTATCGAAATTAAACTTCCAGGCATTCCTCAGCCCGTAAGCCCATACTTCATCGGCTCCGTCGACTCCCACGAAAGGATTTCCCGGCGGAATATTGTAAGCGCCGGTAGAATTGATGTCCAGCCTCAGCAGTTTCCCCAAGAGGGAGTTTTTGTTCTGGGCATTGTTGTTCGGGTCTCCGCCGCTTCCGCCGTCTCCGGTTACCACCCACAGATAGCCGTCGGGAGCAAAGTGGATACTTCCTCCGTTGTGGTTGTCAAAAGGTTTCGGCACGTTCAGGATGATCTTTTCCGTTGAAGGATCGGCCACATCCGGATTCGTGGTGCTTTTGGTGTACCGTGCTACCGTAATATTCCCGTTGGTGTCGTTATAATAAACAAAAAAATACCCGTTCGTCGGGTATTGCGGGTGAAAAGCTAATCCAAGAAGGCCTCTTTCTCCTCCATACGTGATTTTTGAGCTGATGTTTAAAAAGTTAGTAGAGTTTGCTGTTCCATTGGCCTGTAAAATTTTAATGATTCCGTTTTGCTGAACGACGAACATCCTGCTGTCGTTCGCATGAGTGATTTCTACGGGTGCGGTGAGCCCGGTGGCAAATTCTTCCAGCGTAATGCTTTGGGCATTAAACATAAAGGAAGAAAAAATACCTGCGCAAAAGAGTAGTTTTTTCATAATATTTTGATATTTAGTGCATTAAACATGAATGAAAATTCCGTACCAATGAAGTATTGAAAATTTCATTAAAATACCACAAAAACATTATTGAATCTTAAATAAAAATAAGACTGCCGATATGTCTGAATATAAACGATTTCTGTACTTAAAATTCATAAAATTCAAGAAAATGATTATATTTGCCGACTTAATTTAACGTAGTTATAACAAAATGCAAGGAAAAGGACTTATTACAATTGTTGCTATTGTACTAGGGTTAATTTGCTTAAACGAGCTATTACCAACATGGTACGCCGGCAAAATTGAAAGGCAGGCAACTGCTGTTGCAGGAGACAATCCGGAAAAGTATAAGAAAGAAATTGCAAAACTTTCTAAGGATACGCTGAATCTGGGATTCACTAAACTTTATTACACCAAAGCCCAAGAAAAGGAAATGAAGCTTGGTCTTGACCTTAAAGGCGGGATCAACGTTCTTTTGGAGATCAACCAGAGGGATCTTGTGAACGACCTGACCGGTTATTCCACCAACCCGATCCTGATCGAGGCTTTAAACAAGACGGATGAAGTTCAGAAGAATTCCACCAAATCTTACATCGACAATTTCTTTGAGCAGTTCGATGCAATCAACAGGGCTAAAGGGACTAACCTGAAGCTGGCAGATCCGGAACTTTTCGGAAATACCACGCTTACGGAAGTAAAGTATAACACGCCCGATGAGCAGGTAAAAAACATTGTAAAAAGAAAGATCGATGCTTCCGTAGGAACGGCTTATGAAGTAATCCGGACAAGAATCGATAAGATGGGAGCTGTACAGCCGAACGTTCAGAGGGTGCCGGGTACCGCAAGGATTTCTGTGGAAATGCCGGGGATGAAAGACATCGATAAAGTGAAAAAAATGCTTCAGACGTCTGCAAAACTGCAGTTCTGGGAAGTACAGCAGGTTCCTGAAGTCGCACCTTATTTCCAGTCCTTAACATCGGTTATCGCTGCAAAAGGAGATTCTATGGGGGTGGCTAAGAACACGAACTTTACGAATCTTCTGCACATCGACAAATTAAGAACAAACGGCGTAGCCAACGTAAAATTATCTGATACCGCAGCTGTAAACAAAATACTCAACAGCAAAGTGGCTCAGTCTTTACGTCCTGCCAACATTAAATATACCCAGTTTATGTGGGGGTACAAGCCTGAAGCCAATGATGCTGAGAGCCTTGTATTATATGCTATCAGAGGAAACATCAACCAAAAAGCTCCGGTAGACGGTGCCGTGGAAAGTGCCAACATCGGCTATGATGAATTAAGCAGAGTCGTGGTAGACATGCAGATGGATTCCAAAGGAGCCAAAGAATGGAAAACATTAACTGAGAAAAACGTTGGAAAGCCGGTAGCCGTTACCCTGGACAACAGAGTATATACAGCACCGAACGTGGTAAATGCCATTCCGAACGGTAGAACACAGATCTCCGGAAACTTCTCTCAGGAAGAAGCAAAAGAATTGGTGGACGTTTTAGGAGCAGGTAAACTGCCTGCCGGTGCAAAAGTCGTTCAGGCTACGGTAGTAGGTCCGTCTTTAGGACAGGAGTCGATCAACGCCGGAATGATCTCTTTCGGGATTGCCTTCTTACTGATCATCGTATACATCATTTTCTACTACGGTGGTGCAGGTGTTTATGCGGTAATCGCCATGATCATCAACTTATTCTATATTTTCGGAATTATGGATTCCGTAGATGCTACGCTAACGCTTCCTGGTATTGCAGGTATCGTACTTACCATGGCCATGGCGGTGGATACGAACGTAATTATCTATGAAAGAACAAAAGAAGAACTCTTTGCAGGAAAGAGTATTCTGGAAGCCTATAAAGACGGTTTCAAGCACGCATTAAATGCGATTGTGGATGGTCACTTAACCACATTACTGACAGCGGGTGTACTTTTCCTTTTTGGAACTGGTCCGATCAAAGGTTTTGCATTAACCCTGGGAATTGGTATCTTAATGACTTTCTTTACTTCGGTATTGATTTCAAGAGCCATGATCTTCTCAAGATTAAATAAAGGAAAGCACCTTTCGGTATGGACTCCGCCAACGAAAAATCTTTTCAGAAATACCTGGATTGATTTTATCGGAAAAAGAAAATATGCTTATATCGTTTCCGGTGTTTTAACAATTATTTGTATCGCATCGATTGCGATCCACGGATTCAAATACGGGATCGACTTTACCGGAGGTAGAAACTATGTCGTACGATTCGACAAATCGGTAAATGCTGAAGATGTAGAAGCTAATTTGATTAAAATGTTCCAGACGGAAGACGGTAAAAACTCTTCGGTAGAAGCCAAAACTTTCGGAAATGACAAACAGCTGAAAATTTCAACGGACTACCTTATCGAAGACGAATCGCTGAAAGCAGACCAGACGGTAGAGCAGAAGTTATTTGAGGGATTGAAATCAAGCCTTCCTGCCAATACCACGATGAAGGATTTCAAAGCGCCGGAAAAAGCGCACGCCGGAATCATTTCTTCGGAAAAAGTAGGTCCTACCGTTGCGGATGACATTAAGACCCACGGTATTCTTGCTGTGATCGCAGCATTGGCAGGGATCTTCATTTATATCCTTGTACGATTCAGAAAATGGCAGTTCTCTTTAGGTGCGGTAGCCGCGTTATTCCACGATGCGGTAATTATCCTTGGAGCCTATTCTTTGCTTCATAAGTATATGCCTTTCAATATGGAAATTAACCAGGATTTCGTTGCGGCCATCCTTACGGTATTGGGATACTCCATTAACGATACGGTAATTATCTTCGACAGAATCCGGGAATACCTGAGAGAGAAGAAATCTTTAACCCTGGCAGGATTGTTCGACGATTCGATCTCCAGCACACTGGGTAGAACGTTCAATACCTCATTCACAACGATTTTGGTGATCCTGGCGATCTTTATCTTCGGTGGAGACAACCTGAGAGGATTTATGTTTGCGATGTTAATCGGTATCGGATTCGGTACATACTCGTCGATCTTCATAGCATCTGCGATTGCTTACGATTTCCTCAAATCAGGGAAAGAAGACGAAGTGCATGGTAAAACAACGTCCGACAAAGAATTACTTGCTTCAAAATAAAGTATACTACAATAAATAAGAAAAAGCCTTTCAGCAATGAAAGGCTTTTTTTTGTTTAAAGTTTCGGTTTTAGATCGGTTTTCAGCAGTTTGCCTGCGGTTGTAAACCTGGGCGTGATCTTTGTCAATGGGGGAATTTCTTTGGGTCAATAATAATTTATTAATTAACTTTAAAAGATTGACTGCTCTGGAAAGCAATATCTGTGTAGCTAAAAAGAAGCAATATGATCCCGAACTCCGGAGAAATTCTATCTTTATAAACGCTCCTTTAGATGGTATACGTACGGCGTGCCGATCACTTTAAAGCTCTTTTCCATGCAAATACTATTCGGGGGGGGATATTGTTTTTCTGAAAATTTACTTGCCCATCAAAGTTGGCCATTGATGATCCACCATTTACTGATGATGAATTATTTAGCCTATTATGAATATGCGCTTACGCTGCAAAATTGCCAATTGATAATTCACCGTATCTACGATTTCACTATTTTTGCAGCATGATGGATAATTCGAAAAAAAAGGCAGCCATTGGCTTTATATTTATTACCCTGTTGATTGATGTAATCGGACTAGGAATCATTATCCCGGTTATCCCGAAGCTGATCGAAGAGCTCATCCACGGAAGTGTAAGGGAAGCCGCTAAATACGGCGGCTGGCTGAGTTTTGCTTATGCCTTTACCCAGTTTGTTTTCTCTCCGGTGGTGGGTAATCTAAGCGATAAGTATGGGAGAAGGCCTATTATCCTGATTTCGCTTTTCGGATTTACCGTCGATTATATTTTTCTGGCGTTGGCTCCTACAATCTGGCTGTTATTTGTAGGACGGGTGATTGCCGGGATTACGGGTGCCAGCTTTACTACGGCGAGTGCTTACATTGCGGATATTTCTACCGATGAAGACCGGGCTAAAAATTTCGGATTGATCGGGGCAGCCTTCGGCCTGGGTTTTATCATCGGTCCGCTGATCGGTGGGGCTTTGGGGCATTTCGGAGCAAGAATGCCTTTTTATGCGGCTGCTGTGTTGTGCCTGCTGAATTTTTTATATGGCTATTTTATCCTTCCTGAAAGCCTAGATAAGAATAAAAGGAGGGAGTTCGACTGGAAACGGGCCAACCCGATCGGTTCCCTTAAATTTTTATTTAAGCATCCTGAACTTTCCGGATTAGTAGCTACCCTTTTCCTTGTCTATGTGGCCGGCCATGCCGTGCAGAGCAACTGGAGCTTCTTTACAATGGGACAGTTTAAATGGACAGAATTTACCGTAGGTGTTTCTTTAGGTGTGGTTGGATTATTGGTCGCTCTGGTACAGGGCGTTCTGATCAGATGGACGGCACCAAAGCTGGGGGAGTATAAAAGCATTTACATCGGGCTTGGAATGTATGCCATCGGAATGCTACTTTTTGCTTTTGCCACAGAAGGCTGGATGATGTTTGCCATCCTTATTCCCTATTGCCTGGGAGGAATCTGCGGACCGTCCCTGCAGTCGGTGATTACAAAAAATGTAGCAGCCAATGAGCAGGGAGAACTTCAGGGAGCCTTAACCAGCCTGATGAGCATTACCTCAACGATAGGCCCGCCGCTGATGGCCAGCCTGTATTACCAGTTTAGTAAAGAAGATTCGTCACTGAAATTTCCGGGAGCTCCTTTTTTCCTGGCTTTTATTTTAATGTCGGTGAGCGTGGTAATGACCTATTTTAATTTCAAAAGAAAAAATATTAAAAAAGAAGAAATTGTTTAAAACAAAGAATAAGCAGATTCAATATAGGGTATGTCTTTTTATTAATTAGACTTATCTTTTAAGGCCCGTCCTGCTTCATCAGATCATCGGGCTAAAACTTAATATTTCATTAAAACTTAATATTTAACATCCAGTTTCATATATCTTTCGTAATTTTACCATATGGAATTAAGCATTGGAGAAATGGCACTGATTGCTATTGCAATCGTTGTCTTATTCGGACCGGATAAGCTTCCTCAGATTGCACGCGACCTGGGTTCAGGGGTGCGTAAAATGCGTGGTGCTGTCGAGGATATCAAAACCGAGATTATGAAGGAAACGGATAACCCGGTTTCTGAGATTAAGCGTGAAATCGAGAAAGTAAAAGATGCGGCAAAAGATTACAACCCGATGAATGATATTCAGAAGGATGTTATTGCTGATCCTTTGGCATCCAATGAACCTCCGAAACCAAAACCTTCTGATGACGAAACATATGAAGGGCCTGTAAGCAGATAGGATGGAGGAGATTATTCAGGAGGACCAGAAAGTCTTTTTATTTCTCAATAATTTGGGAGACTCCCGTTTCGACCAGTTCTGGATGCTGATTTCCAGCACATGGATCTGGGTTCCGCTTTATATTATTTTCTTTTATTTTTTGTTCAAAAACTACAAACTGCGGTCTTTGGTTTTTATCCTTGTTTTCGTGGCCATCGGTGTTACGGTTTCCGACCAGCTGGCCGGCGTTTTTAAGCATGGTGTTGAAAGGCTGAGACCTTGCCATGATCCGGCCTTAGAGCATATGATGAGAATCGTAAAATGCGGCGGGCAGTTCGGGTTTTATTCTTCCCATTCTTCCAATACTTTTTTCCTGGCCACTTACCTGACCATTCTATTGGGACGTAAGCTCCGTTGGTTTCCGTATATACTGTTTATATGGGCTGTAGTGGTTTCGTACAGCAGGATTTACCTGGGTGTGCATTTTCCCGGGGATATTCTGGTTGGTGCATTTGCGGGGTCTGTTTTGGGAATCATTTTCGGTACGCTTGCGAAAAAAGTTATCCTCAAACAGTCAGTGGCAACAGCTTTTTCCTTACGTTCCACCGCCCAGCTTGGAGTAGCCAAAAATACGT
>NZ_VTSX01000034.1 GCF_008329705.1 Chryseobacterium sp. SN22
TAATTATTTCCAGGCTTATTTTTTATGAAAAATTTATTTTAAGAATTTCCGATTTCTTCTTTCGCTTTTTTCGTCAGTGATTTGTAAATGAGTTCATATGAATGATCGATCATTTCAAAAATCAACTCTCTTTTTAAGCCGTCTAACAATAAGGAATTCCAGTGGGTTTTGTTCATGTGATAGGCTCCGGTAATCTGCGGATATTGCTCACGGAGCTCGCTGCTCCATTCCGGATCTGTTTTCACAGAGATTTGCAGCGGCTGCCTTTCCAGGGACATCAGCAGAAACATTTTTGTTCCTACTTTCATCACCAGTGTTTCATTGTCGAAAGGAAAGCTTTCAGTTACTCCTTTTTTGGCCAGGCAATAGTCTAAGATTTCGTTGGCATCCATATTTTGAATAATAAGTAATGGCTAATTAATTATGGGTAATAAATGATTTGTGAGAGGTAATATTTTTTACTTCAGGTCAAATTTAGTAAATTTAAGAAAGAAACATCATTCACCTTAAATTTCAATTAGTATGAAAGCTTTAGTTATCGGTGCTACGGGTGCCACAGGAAAAGATTTGGTCAATCAGCTGCTTCAGGATCAGGATTTCGATGAGATTAAAGTTTTTGTAAGAAAACCGATTGAAATTCAGAATGGTAAGCTGAAGGTGCATGTAGTGGATTTCGAAAAGCCGGAACAATGGAAAAATGAAGTAAAAGGCGATGTTGCTTTTTCCTGTCTCGGCACGACTTTAAAAGCAGCCGGAAGCAAGGCAGCCCAACGTAAAGTCGATTTCGATTACCAGTATGAATTTGCAAAAGCGGCCAAAGAAAATAACGTGGACGATTATATTCTGGTTTCTTCATACGGCGCTGACCCAAAATCCAAAATTTTTTATTCACGGATGAAAGGCGAGCTGGAAGAAGCGGTAAAGCAGCTGCATTTCAGCAAAATTACTATCTTCAAGCCGGGTATGCTGGAGCGGAAGGATTCCGACCGGCCGGGAGAAGTTTTAGGCAGCCGCATTATTAAGTTTGCCAACCGGTTGGGCTTACTGGAGAGCCAGAAACCGTTGCCTACAAGTGTTCTGGCCAAAGCCATGATTAATTCTTCTAAAATTAAAAGCAACGGCTATTCAAGCATTAAACTCGGAAATATTTTCTGTTTTGCAGAGAAAGGCAATGATTAATTTCAGATATTTTAAGTTTTGTCTGATTGATAACCTGTCTGATCCATTCGTATTCAGGCAGATTTTGCAGTTTCAGAATGAGTGGATGAGGAATATTTTCAGTTCCAATCAATGCACCTGCGATTTGTCCTGCGATCGAAGCGTTTGTATCGGTATTGCCACCTGCACTGATAATTTGCCTGAACATTTCTTCTAAGCCTAAATCTAAAATCTTTGTTGAACAATAAATAGCAAAAGGAACGGAATTCACTACAAAACCATTGGTTCCCAGTTGTGCCATTTCTGCAATCGATGAATTTGATCCCTTCTCATTAATTTGGATTAATCTGTCTCTTACGCCTGTATCAGGTAGTTCAGGAATAATAAGATCCAGAAGATTATTATTGCCATTCCATTCTGAATACAGGATAGCTTTTATTGATAAATAAACCGCTAAAGCACCGGCAAATGCTTCATCGTTTCTATGCGTGGCCCTACAGGCATCAAAAATATGCTGCCGGGTAACATCAGGGAAAAATGCGAAAGGAGCAATTCTCATTGCTCCGCCGTTTCCCGCGGCAAATTCTCCGGTCCTTCCAGCCTGGCTCCAATGGATTCCTGCTTCATTATCCAGAATTGCCTTAAGTGTAGAAGCCCCGATTCCTATTAATTTGTGGCTTCTGTAATATTCTGTAAATTTATTAATCAGATTCTCAGGAGTAATTACCCTCAGACAAAACTTCGCAGGTTGCCATGGTCATCTGCGTGTCATCCGTTATATACCAGCGCCTGGATCTGATTTTCTTTTCTCCCAAATAATAAATCTGCGAATCGTCGGTTTTAACTTCATTCTCATAGCTGCTCCCCCATGCATCTCCTATTGCTCCGCTGATGATACAAGATTCAAACCGATCCCAAAAGTTCATCAATACTATTTATTTCAGATACTTTGTAATGGCTTGATCCGTAGGCTTGGTGGTGCTTACGAAAGAATCAACCAGTTTTCCGTTTTCGTCAATTAAGAATTTGGTAAAGTTCCAAAGGATGGTTGTGTTTTTCACACCGTTTAGTTCTTTCTCCGTTAAATATTTAAAAATAGGCGCTGTATCATTGCCTTTTACAGATACTTTGGCTGCCATTGGAAATGTTACCCCATAATTTTTCTGGCAGAAGGCACCGATTTCTTTATTGCTGCCCGGTTCCTGGCCGCCAAAGTTGTTTGCAGGAAAACCTACCACAACCAGTTTGTCTTTATAGTCTTCCGAAACTTTCTCAAGATCGGCATACTGAGGCGTAAATCCGCATTCCGAAGCGGTATTCACAATAAGGATTTTCTTCCCTTTAAAATCGGCAAAGTTGATCTGCTTTCCCTCTTCCAGGGCATCAACTTTGAAATCATATATTGATTTTCCCATAAGTTCATTGGTTTTGGTTTTGGATGCATCGCTTTTCTTCTGGGCGCAGCTGTTGAAAAAAGCTACGACAGAAAGAAACATTAAAAACAATTTTTTCATAATTTAATTTAATTCTTTTTGATTAAAATTTGAAGGTATTGGCCGGAAATACTTTATTGATATCGATCCTGTTGATCAGCATAACATAATCGCCGTCTTTTTTGGTGCTTGAAGACTCTATTCGGAAAGGCATGGACAGATTCCCGATTTTTTTATAATCAGAATATACAAGCGTTTCATCTTTTTTTACTTCTTTCAGCAGCATATAGCTCCTTGTATCGAAATAATAGATGTTTTTATTGACATTTTTCGTCAGTTCCACTTTATGGCAGTAAATGTTTCCTATCTTTTCTTTTCCGAGGTATTTTGCTTCAAAACCTTTGTTTTCCCAGTCGATAAAATCATTGTCGAAACTTTCCGGAACATATTCGGCGTATTCCTGGACTTTGTTGGTTGCATAATTCATTGCATAACCTTTCGATCCGTCGTAGCCTTCAATCGCCGTATCTTTTCCTCCAATGGTAATTACGGTTTTGGTAAGATTCGGGCGTTGCTGGTAGATTTTGATCGGGTATTCGTCTTTCACACCCAGAATTACTTTTCCCTGAAGCAGTACGGAATTCAGCAGTTTCCAATTGGTGAGTCCTCCGGAAAGTTCGATATTTTTATCAATAATTTCTTTTGCCGTCTGAGCCAAACATAATTGGGAGCATACCAGGATAAATGCTAACAGTAATTTCTTCATTAATACTTTTTATAAATTCAAATATAAGGCTTTTTTAATTTGAAAAAAGGAGACCCCTATCACATTTCAAAATTATCTATCGGCAAATTTTCAGATTAACTTTCTCGCTTTTTCGAGATCTTCCGGTGTATCGATTCCCACGCCGACAAAACTGGTTTCTATCATCTTGATTTTCATGCCGTATTCCAGGTAGCGGATGCATTCTATTTTTTCGGAAATTTCCAAAGGCTTCATTTCCAGTCTTGAAAACTGGATCAGCGCGTGTTTCCTGAAAGCGTAAACGCCGATGTGCTTAAAATAATCGACCTCATAAGAAATCTCCCGGTGAAAAGGAATAACGGAGCGGCTGAAGTATAATGCAAAACCGTTGTTATCGGTAATTACTTTTACATTGTTTGGGTTTTCGATTTCTTCTTTTTCATGAAGCTTTATTTTTAAGGAAGCCAGGGAAATTTCCTGGCTTTCATCATTCCGGAAAACTTCGATCAGCTGTTGCAGAGGCTCTAATTTTAAAAACGGTTCATCACCCTGCACATTGATCACAATATCACAATCAATGTTCTGGACGGCTTCTGCGATCCGGTCGCTTCCCGTTTCATGCGGTCCGGTCATTACCGCTTTCCCGCCGTTGTTTACGATTTCATTAAAAATAATTTCCGAATCGGTCGCGACAAAAACTTCATCAAACAGACCGGTTTCTTCTACATTTTGATAAGTTGTTGTAATAACGGTTTTTTCCCCTAACATCTGCATCAGCTTGGCCGGAAAGCGGCTGGCTTCGTAACGTGCGGGTATTACTGCAATAATTTTCATTTTACAAAATATTGATGATGATTTATTTTAAATAATGTACTAAAAATATAATTCCGTAGATCCATGAAATATACAGGAATGAATAAAAGAATCCAAAACCGAAACTTTTTAATATGTTTCCTTTACAATACCTTGAATTTTAAACACCAAACGCAAAGCCCGGAAAAAAATCCAGTATAATGTAGCGGTAAACAGCAAAATAACAATCCAAAAGAAAACACCTAAAAAGTAAAGAAGAAAAACAAGCACAACTGAAAATAAAATCCATAAGATGACGGAAAAAATCAATTCTCCACATCCTGCTTCTCCTCCGAAACTGATATCCGGCAAATCGAAACTGTCAACTTTTGGCCGCTTCTTTTTGTATTCTGTTATTTTCTCCCGATTTACGATAGGCCCTATATTATCTTTTAGTTTTAGACCGTAGTAAAGTCCCAAACTGATAAACAAAAATAGGACAGCTGCTAAAATAGATGTTGATAAAATAGAATTCTGAAACAAGGACCGATGAGAACCGACTCCTGAAATCCAGACGCTCAAAACAACAAGTGTAACAATTACCACCGTAGAATAGCTCAGAAACCGGGTTTCAAGAAAATATCTTTGCAGAATCTTCATATTCTTCCAATGTAACAATTTAAAAATATAACAGTGTAACAATTGGTAAACTGCTACACTGCTAAATAGGTATATTATATTTTTATTATTTCAAAGCGTTCAAAGCATTTTCCAGCTTCGGCATCATGGCTGAAATTTCCCCGGTAGCCAAGCCACCAACAGAAGCTCTGAACCATGGCTCGGATTTTTCTTCTCCGAAAGCAGAGAAAGGAACCAAAGCAACACCTGCTTCATTGATCAGATAGAACACCAGATCAGAAGAATTTCCGATTACCGCTCCGTCAGGTCTGGTCTTACCGATATAATCCAGTTTAATAGTAAGATAAAGCGCGCCCATCGGTTCGATGCTGTCCACGGCAAGACCTTTTCCCCTCAGATCCTGGATTCCTCCGTGAAGAACTTTCAGGCTGGTTTCCAGCTTCCCTTTGAAATCTTCAACGAAAGCATTTACTTCTTCCGGGTTTTCGTAATATTTTGCCGTCGCTTCCTGCTCCGGTTTCGGTGCCCAGGCACCTACGTGCGTCAGAAGCGCTTTCATTTTATCCAGGATATGAGCCGGACCGAACCCCCAGCCTACACGCACTCCCGTAGCTGCCAGGCATTTGGAAATACCGTCGATGTATACGGTATATTCCTTCATTTCAGCGAACAGGGATACCGGATCTACATGCTCTGCCCCGAAGGTAAGGTTAGAGTAGATCTGATCATACATTAAGTACAATGGTTTTTCGTCTTCACTTCTTTTTTTGTTTTCTTCCAGGATCAGTTCGCAGATTTCCGAAAGCTGCTCTCTGGTGAACATCGTTCCGGTAGGGTTCAGCGGTGAACAAAGCGCTACCAGTACCGCTCCTGACAAATGAGGTCTCAGATCATCCGCCGTAGGAAGGAAATTATTTTCAGGCGTTGTTTTTACTTCAACTGCATCGGCAGAAGTAAGGTAAGCATAGTGGTTATTGTTCCATGAAGGAATAGGATATACCACCTTGTCACCTTCATCAACGATGGTCTTGTATACGGCATAGATCAAAGGCCTTGAACCGGCCGTGATCAGGATATCATTCGGAGAATAATCCAGGTTCCATCTTGTCTTTAAATCTTTGGAAACTTCTTTTCTTAAAGATAAAAGTCCGTTTGCAGGCGGATAATTTGTCAGGTTATTCTGATAAGCTTTCTGAATTTCCTCCTTCAGCTGGGCAGGAATAGGATAAATATTTGAATTCAGATCCCCAATCGTAAGATTGGCAATCTCCGCTCCTTTTGCCTTTAGATCATTTACTTCATTACCAATTTTTACAATTTCAGAACCGATCAGGTTCGCCGCTAATTTTGAAACTTTCACTTTTACTTTTATTTATTGTTACTATATTAATATTATAAGTTATTAATTATGAGTTATAAGTTTTTCTTACTTGTAATAATTATACTTCTTATTATTTTTAAAATCTCAGTCGCCGGATTTATAAGTCCGTCGAATTCTTCCTTGGTTATATAATCAGTAGCATATGACAGCTCAATTCAGTAGATTGATTCATCACATTCTTTTTGGGAAATGGATAGTTTATGAATAAAATCAGGCTTACTCTGAGCATTTAAGGGCTTCTCTGACATTGGCTCCAACAGAAGTGCCAGATCTTAAGAGTTACCTTGATGGAACATACTCCCTATTTTTTATGCTGAATTGCCTGTAAAATTTAACAATACTTACTGCAAATTCGAAACTCTTTGTTTTAATAATACTGTTACTCATCATTCATAATTAATAACTTATAACTTATTATTATGTCAACTGAAGGTCATTTTTCACCCGGTTGATTTTATCTTCCAATGATTTCTGTTGATCCCTGAAATCGGCTGCAGAAGCAAGATTTTCTTTTACCGAAATGTAGAATTTGATCTTCGGTTCTGTTCCGGAAGGCCTTACACAGACTTTTGTTCCGTCTTCGGTGTAATAGATCAAGACATTCGATGTCGGAATTTCGTTCATCACCAGTCTTTCATTTTTTGAAACGATGAAATTGGTTTGTTCTTTGAAATCCTTTACCTCTGCTACCGGCGAACCAGCCAATTGCTTCGGAGGGTTTTCGCGGAAATCTTTCATCATGTTCTGGATCTCTTCCGCCCCATCTCTTCCTTTTCGTACCAGGTTAACGAGACCTTCATAATACATTCCGGTTTCCTGGTAAATTTCGATCAGGTAATCGTACATGGTTCTTCCATTGGCTTTGCACCAAGCTGCGATTTCACAGGCAAGGACAATGCTTCCGCAGGAATCTTTATCACGAACGAAATCCCCCGTCATAAATCCGAAGCTTTCCTCTCCGCCACAGATGAACTTCTCCTTGCCTTCCACATCGCGGATCATTTTTCCGATCCACTTGAATCCGGTTAATCCTACTTTGCACTGTACACCGAATTTCCGGGCAATATCAAAGAATATATCTGATGTTACAATCGTTGAACCGATGAATTCGTTTCCGGTAATCCGGCCCTGTTTTCTCCATTCGTTCAGGATATAATAGGTTAAGATCGCATTGGTCTGGTTTCCGTTTAACAATTCGATTTCACCATCCAGGTTTTTTACGGCAATTCCCAACCGGTCCCCGTCCGGATCCGTTCCGATCACGATATCGGCATTGGTAATCTTGGCAAGATCCATCGCCATTTCAAGGGCGGCCGGTTCTTCAGGGTTTGGGGAATCAACGGTCGGGAAATTCCCGCTTGGGATCATCTGCTCCTTTACGAGGTCGATTTTCTTGAAACCTGCCTTTTCCAATGCTTTAGGAACAGTCGTATAAGTTGTTCCGTGGATGGAGGTAAAAACAATATTTAGATTTTCTTTTCCTACATTCTGATAGGTCGAATTTTCGATACAGGCATCGATATATACATCATCCTGCTCCTCTCCGATCCATTCGATCAGATCATCGTTTCCCTGGGATTTAATCTCACTGAACTGAACTGCAAGAACTTCTGCAATAATCGCTTCATCATGTGGCGGAACAATCTGCGCGCCGTCATTCCAGTATACTTTATATCCGTTATATTCCGGCGGATTATGGGAAGCCGTTAAAACGATTCCTCCGTGGCAGTGTTTGTCTCTTACCGTGAAAGACAATTCAGGCGTCGGACGATGGTCTTTGAAAAGCAATACTTTAATTCCGTTGGCGGTTAATACGTCCGCTACCAGTTTCCCGAATTCCTTAGAGTTATTTCTTACGTCATAAGCAATAGCCACTTTAATTTCTTCACCCGGAAACTGCTTTAACATATAGTTTGCAAGTCCCTGTGTTGCCTGGCCTAACGTGTATTTATTTAAACGGTTGGTTCCTACGCCCATAATTCCTCTCATCCCTCCGGTTCCGAATTCCAGCGGTCTGTAAAAGGAGTCTTCCAGATCCGGCGAATTGCCGTCAATTAATAATTGTACCGCACTTCTTGTTTCTTCATCAAATGATTCGTGCAACCAAAGTTTTGCTTTTTCTAATGTTGTCATATTTGTATTTTGTCTAGTTTATTGTAGGATGATGGGTGATGGATGATTAAAATTTCTAACGCCGCTCAAGCCTTATTGTTTATTATTTCTAATTTAAAAGTTCAATTTTTAAGTCAGGTAATCTTTTTTTCAGCTCAATGATTTTTAATTCAAGAGTATTCCGATCAAAAACAAAATCACCAAAAATTTCCCTGTTGATTTCAAAGTTTATGGCTGTGAAGTCTTCGGAGGAATCAGCTTCTGAAATTTCTTGAAAAACCGTTTTTCCATGTTCAAAAATAAAATGTCCAGATTTTTTATTCCAGACGGTTTTTAATTCACATTGATCCGAAACAGCATTGATAACTGCCATTCCGACCCGGCAAAATTCATCACCAACTTCAAGATGTTTTTTTTCATTGCTGCATGCTCCGATTTTTGTCATAACACATTCAGCTATTGTGAAATCCCATGACTTTTCCAGAGACATTCCTGCATTGTATTTCACATATATGGAATTAGACTGGGCACTAATGATTATTTCACTGCAATTATTATCGAAATATTCATCGATAGCATGACATAAAGCTCCATTTACAAGAGAATTCAAATTGTTTTCCTTAAAACAATCTTCAAAATACATTTTAGGACGAAGCCTTACATGATCCATCGGATCAATAGCGATTAATGATTCTACTTTGTATATTTTTTTCTCTTCCACTTCCTGTTTACTCTAATTTCTTATTCTCCACACGAGTATCTTTATCAATCTTAAAGGCCCGAACCGGATCATTGTAATAAGTAAATTTTGCCGTATTCTGAACATGACCTTTCAAGGAATCTTTGACATTTACTTCTGCATAGTTTCCGTTTTTGGACTCGATGTTCAGGTTTTCGATTTTCCAGTACGGAGCGATCAGGCTGGCCGTATCGGAAATTTTAATCACGGCATCTTTGGTCTGCCCGAGAAAGTTGGCCCTGCTGCGGTTCAGCATTTCCACTTCTGCCCTACGTGTATTTACCGAACCCATAAAAGTAGCAAAATTCTTTAAATTAAGCCTAAAATTATCGGTCTTAATTTCACTGGAAATGTTCATCTCTACCGAATCGGAAATGGCCACTTTTTCCAGATTGTATTTGGAGTAAATGGTGACATTATAAAAGTCCACACCTTTGGTTCCGCGTTTTTCTCTGATGGTTAAAGTTTTATCATCCACTTCAACCTCAAGGTTATCCGCTACATTAGGATAAGTCTCAATTTCAACAAAGTTTTTGTTCCCTCTCGCATAAAACACCCGGAATTTTCCTTCCAGATTGAGGTTTACAAACTCAGGTACATCTACATCTTTCCGCTCGATGTTGCCTTTTGGAGAAACTTTACCGCAGGAAACCAAGGCAAAAACCGCCATGGCGTAAAAAATATTCTTCATGTTAAATCACTTCATCAATATTATAATTCTTATGCTCCCGGTTGGTCCGGATGATCATTTCCCCTAAGAATCCCGCTACAAAAAGCAGGGTTCCCATAATCATCATGGTCAGCGCGATGAAGAACCATGGATTGTTGGTAATCAGATGTCCGTAAATTCCCCTGGCTACATCAATAAGCTTAGAAAGACCCAGCCAGAGTGCCGAAAGAAATCCGACAATAAACATCAATGTACCCACGGCTCCGAAAAAGTGCATCGGCCTTCCGCCAAAACGGCTGACAAACCAAAGGGTTACCAGATCCAGGAAACCCCGGATGAACCTTTCGGTACCGAATTTTGAAGTTCCGTAAGGGCGGGCCTGGTGGCGTACTTCTTTTTCCGTAATCCTTCTGAATCCTGCATTGGCGGCCAGAACCGGGATGTAGCGGTGCATGTCTCCGTATACATCGATCGATTTTACCACCTGTCTTTTATAAGCTTTCAACCCGCAGTTGAAATCGTGCAGGTAAACCCCTGAAACTTTTCTCGCTGCTGCATTGAACAGCTTGGAAGGAACGTTTTTCGTCATCACGTTATCAAAACGCTTCTTTTTCCAGCCCGAAACGATGTCGTAATTTTCATTGATGACCATGGTATACAATTCCGGTATTTCTTCCGGGAAATCCTGTAAATCAGCATCCATCGTGATGATCACATCACCATTGGTGCGCTCAAAGGCGGCATGCAGCGCCTGGGATTTCCCGTAATTCTTGGAAAATTTAATCCCGTGGATCTGAGGATGCTGAACTTTCAGGTTCTCAATAATGCTCCACGACAAATCCGTGCTTCCGTCATCTACAAACCAGATTTCGTACGATAAACCGTTTGACCGGCAAACGTTATCAATCCTGGAAAAAAGCTCCTCCAGAGAAGCTTCCTCGTTCAGTAACGGAATAACTATAGATAAATTCATTTAATTTTAATAAAAAATTATTCTTGATTCTGCTCTTCCTGATAGATCGTTTTCGTTCTGAAAAACGCTCCGAAAAACAATGACAAAACTACGTAAAATATAAGTATTGCCGCAAAATATCCTGAAAAATGACTGGCCGTAAGCATATCTTTTCCTTTTACGGCGTCCGGTGAGAAACTCGGAAGCCTTTCTTTGTATTTCTGATCCAGCTCGTCGATGTCTTTCTGGTGCTTCAGAATCTTTCTTGCCGACTGGTATTCCTTGTCCATTTCCGATTTCTGGCGGGTCACATATTGGTAGTTCAGCAGCTTTTTGGCATCGGTATCCACGAAATTTAAAAATAAATAAATACTGAAAATGGATAAAATACCTCCGATAAACATCGGGACGAATGCCCTTTTAAAAGCATCTCTGAAGCTCACTACCCGATGGCTGCTCCAATAGGATTTTACCGACCAGAATGCGGTTCCGGCATAAATGATCGGCAAGACGAAAGCATTGGCTTTCAATGAAATATCAAAATAGTTAACTCCTGAGAAGAAGTAATACACTACGAAAAAAACGATCATCGTAGCGCCAAACAGTAAAATTCCTAATGTGGAAGTGCTTTTCGTCATATCTAAATTTTTAGAAAATTTTTAAAAAATTATCAGCCTGAATTTCAGCAAACTACCGTCAACAGTCTGTTTTTTCAATTAATTTTCTTTAATAATGTTTTGAGTTTTGTAAAATATTCCTACCTTTGCAACGGCAAGTCCTAAACAACCAGCTCCTGAGAATCCTCCAGGGTGGGAACGCAGCAAAGGTAATTGGTCGTAGCGGTGTGATTTAGGTAGCTTGCCATTTTTTTTTGGTTTTAAGTGAAGAGAGGTAATTTGAAAATTATCTTTTTTTGTTTTTAAACCCTTCAGCATTCCCATTTTCAAATTACCTTTTCAATATTCTATTTAAAATTCGAACGTTTCACCCAGTTTCGGTAAAACAAGTTCTACGTTTTTGTCTGTAAAATGTTTCACTGCACTCTCATGATTGATCTCAATCGCAGGGAAAGTATCAAAATGGCATCCGATTACTTTCGGTGTCTTTAATAATTCAGTCGCTGCAAAAGCTGCTTCTTCAGGACCCATAGTATAGTGGCTCCCAACCGGAAGGATCGAAAGGTCTAAATTGCCATATAATCTCGGAAACAGTTCCATATCCGCCATGACACCGGTATCACCTGCCATGTACAGGTTTTTTCCCTCAGGAAGCCTGAAAATATATCCTACAGGAACGCCGCCATAGCTTCCGTCCGGGAACGAACTTGTATGGTGGGCCGTAACCATGGAAATCTTAAGATCGCCGATTTTTGCCGACCCTCCTAAGTTCACATCGTCCGTGTTTTTCGCATTTTTAAAATACCCGCAGATTTCCGGAACGGCAATCACTGTTGCTTCAGGGTGGTGCTGCAGTACTTCTTCCACGTCGGCAATATGGTCTCCGTGCGCATGCGTCAGTAAGATATAATCGATTTTCTGAGCCGAAATATCGAATCCGGATTCGGCTTTTTTGTAGTTGTAAAAAGGATCGGACAAGATCGTTTTGTCTTTATAAGTGAACAAAAAACAGTTTTGTCCCAGGTATTGTATTTTCATTTTTTAATTAATTTTAAAATTTATGGAGTTATAACACGTTCAACTTTTACTGACACCCCGCTGTAGTAGTAAATCAAATACAAACAACAGGCAATAATAAGGCATTGAAATACAAGAATAAAAATATTGGAGTTTATCATTTGTCTTAATATAAGGTAAGAAACAACCAGGTCAACCATTAAAATTATTCCTAAAACAACCGGTGTCACGGCAATTTCGGATAATGTAAGCTCACCGAACAGCAGTTCTTTTATTAAGATGAAGAAAAAGCCTACGGATGCAATTACCGATAAATAAGAAGCACCGGTATAGCTTTTATTTCTCATTTTCAGCTTCACCGCTTTACATTTTAATGGAACAGATTCAGTCCGGCTGCCGTAAGAACAGCAATCATCAAGGTAATCATCCCCACCTGTTTCAGAAACGGATCAAGTTCTCTGGGATTCTTTACCGTCATAATGTTTCTTCTGATTCTCATTAAAGGAAGCATCAGGATCATGACAATAAAAACGTAATAATTCTGCGTCTGGAAAAACCCGTTTATGCCTAAAAACATCAGAATAAAAATCAAAGGAAGATTAAGCAGCACCATTTCGTAAATCATCGCTTTTTTAAAGCCGATGCGAAGGGCAAAACTGTTTTTCCCGGATAGTTTATCGCTTTCGATATCCCGCATGTTATTCAGGTTCAGTACCGCCATGCTCATCATTCCGATGGCCGCTCCCGGCAGCAGCACGTCCCAGCTGAACGATTTCGTAAACAGGAAATAACTTCCGCAAACGGAAACCAGCCCGAAAAAGATAAATACGAAAACATCCCCCAACCCCATGTAGCCATAAGGTTTTTTTCCTATCGTATACCCTATTGCAGCCAGGATACAGGCAATCCCCAAACCGATGAAAATATAAAATTCATTCATATAATCCGGTATAAACGCCAGATATAGGAGCGCAACGGTCGCCATAAAAGACAATACGGAAAATAAGATCACGGCATTTTTCATCTGTTGGGCTGTAATCCGCCCGGAGGCTACGGCTCTTGCTTCCGCTTCGGCAGCCCTTTTGGTATCTGTTCCTTTAATTCCGTCGCCGTAATCGTTGGCGTAGTTGGAAAGCACCTGGTAAAGTAGAGTCACCACCAGGGCGAGTGCAAAGATTCTCCAGTCCCAGGTTCCCCCTTCATTGTAAAGTCTCCACCGGGCAATAAAAGATCCCATGATAATTCCGCTTAAGGAAAGCGGCAATGTTCTAAGCCTTGCGGCTTTTATCCAATCTGTCATAGTTTATGAGTAATGGGCAATGGGTAATCGGTAATAGAAATATTGCTTATTACTGATTACTCATTACTTATATTTTAAGATATCCATTGGTCTTCTCCGAAGTCCGGCTTTCTTTTTTCAAGGAACGCATTTCTTCCTTCTTTTGCCTCTTCCGTCATATAGGCAAGACGCGTTGCCTCACCGGCAAATACCTGCTGGCCTACCATGCCGTCATCGGTAAGGTTCATGGCGAATTTCAGCATCCTGATCGAGGTCGGTGATTTGGCCAGAATTTCCTGGGCCCACTCATAAGCGGTATCTTCCAGTTCGGCATGAGGAACCACTTTATTCACCATTCCCATTTCAAAAGCTTCCTGAGCGGAATAATTTCTGCCCAAAAAGAAAATCTCGCGGGCCTTTTTCTGTCCGACCATTTTTGCCAGATAAGCAGAACCGTAACCACCGTCAAAACTGGTTACATCGGCATCCGTCTGCTTGAAAATCGCGTGCTCTTCACTGGCTAAAGTTAAATCGCAAACCACATGAAGCGAGTGTCCTCCACCTACGGCCCATCCCGGTACCACCGCAATGACTACTTTAGGCATAAAACGGATCAACCGCTGAACTTCAAGAATATTTAACCGGTGTCTTCCATCCTCACCTACATATCCCTGATGTCCTCTCGCCTTCTGGTCTCCCCCGCTGCAGAATGCCCAGCCTCCGTCTTTAGGGCTTGGCCCTTCTCCTGAGAGCAATACCACGCCGATGGAAGGATCTTCGTAGGCATCATAAAAAGCATCGTACAATTCTGAAGTTGTCTTGGGTCTGAACGCATTACGGATTTCCGGTCTGTTGAAAGCGATTCTCGCTACCCCGTTGGATTTTTTATAGGTAATATCTTCGTATTCTCTGGCGGTTTTCCACTCGATCATTTTTGTAATAATTTTCCCCAAAGATACGGAATTGGAAAGAATTTTAACATGGATTTCCCAGGATTAATCCTGAAAGTTTCCGGTTTTTTTATGCTGGATGCGATTGATACCAAACGCTTGTCTATTGGACTAAACTTGAACACGGAGCGCACGAAGCTTTTTTAATACCGGACATATTTGAGTTTCATCAACTCTAAACTTTAAACCTGAACAGCACAATCTATTGTTTACTTCATTTTAACCAATAAAAAAACCGGAGCATTATGCTCCGGTTGATATATAATTTCTTAGTATTCTGAAATTACTTAGCCGGCTGCTTTGCCTGAAGTTCTGCTTCTTTAGCTTTCATTTCATTGGCTTTGGCGGTATTCCTTGTGGTATTGTACATATCTTTCAGGGTCTGTACAGCATTGATGTCGTTCGGCATGGCCTGCATCCATTTCTCCGCATAAGGAATCGCTTTGTTGAACCTTTCCTTTCTTGCTTCGATCAGTTTGGTAGCATCGTCCGGTTTTGTCTTTCTCAAAGCGTTGATTTCGGTTACTGCTTTTTCATCATCACCGATAGCCGTATATACCAGGTTCTGGTAAGCATTCGAAAAATCAGGCTTCAGTTCGATTGCCTTCTGGAAAGAAGCCATTGCCTCGTTGGTTGTTGCCGGATTTTTTGCCTGAAGCACCCCTAAGTTGTACCAGTTGGTGGCATCGTTAGGATTCTTCGCTAACTGCTCTTTCAGGTTCTGCATAAATTTATCCGTATTTCCGGATGCATACAGCGCACTTCCCTGATATTCTTTCAACTTGGCACTGTTCGGGAATTTAGCCAATCCTTTTTCGATGAGAGCCAAAGCTTCGTCATTCTTTTTAGCATTGATCAGCAAAGTGGATAATGTTTCATACAGATCCTGCTCAACGCTTGGTGACTGCTCGGTTTTGAAATCCGAATAGTCTTTTGAAGAGGTTTTCTTCAAAAGGTCCCACGTATTTTTATCATAGCTGGCCACCTGTCCTGTTTTGTTATCCTTCGCGGTGTAAGTGGTTTCAACACCAGTATACCCGGAATTGATCAGGTCCGTATATATTTTTGTAGCCTGAGGAATATCATTAGCCAGCGCATAATTCAATCCTGCATAATACATATATACTTTATTGTCCTGTCCGCTTGTTTTCAGGATGTTATACACATCCATAAACTTAGGAGCTGCCACTGCGTAATTTTTCGCATTGTATGCGTCCATTGCAGCTTTATTGGCTTCCTGGAGCTTAGCGTTAACATCATCTTTCTGTCCGAAAACAAAGGCAGATGCTACGAAAGCCATACCTAAAATCAGCTTTTTCATAATCACTATTTAATATTAATTGATATTCTTTTTTTATTCTTCGTCAGGGCTTTGCTGCTCTTCCTGTACACCGGCATTTTCATCAGGGAAAAGTTCCCCGGTTACCTGTACTTCTTCGGAGCCGGCTTCTCCTGCAATTTCTTCATCTATGATTTCCTCTTCCACTTCCTTATCCATTTCTACTTTTGCAATCGCTGCAATTTCGTCATTTTTCTTAAGGTTGATGAGTTTTACGCCCTGGGTATTTCTACCCATTACCCTCATTTCGTTCATATTCATCCGGATGGCAACTCCGGATTTATTGATGATCATCAATCCGTCCTCATCAGTTACGTTCTGGATAGCGATAAGGTTTCCGGTCTTTTCGGTGATGTTCAGGGTGATTACCCCTTTTCCGCCTCTGTTGGTTTCCCTGTAGTCCAATACGGCCGTTCTCTTGCCGTATCCTTTCTCAGATACCACAAGAACGGTTTCCGTTTCAAGGTCGTTCACTACAATCATTCCTATTGCTTCATCGTTTTCATCCATGCTGATTCCGCGAACCCCGATAGACCCTCTTCCTACTTCTCTTACTTTTTCTTCCGGGAAACGGATACATTTACCGTTTTTGGTCGCGATCATGATCTGAGAGCTTCCGTTGGTAAGATAAGCCCCTAACAACTGGTCATTATCTCTGATTTCAATGGCATTCACCCCATTTACCCTCGGTCTGGAATAGGCTTCAAGGGACGTTTTCTTGATCGTACCGTTTTTGGTTACCATCACAACGCTCATCTGGTTCACGTATTCGGAATCTTTCAGGTTGTTGGTTCTGATGTATGCTTTGATCTTGTCGTCCGGCTCAATATTGATCAGGTTCTGTACCGCTCTTCCTTTTGCCGTTTTGGAGCCTTCCGGGATCTCAAATACCCTCAGCCAGTAGCATCTTCCTTTTTCGGTAAAGAACAGCATATACTGGTGGTTGGTAGCCGATACGATGTATTCCAGGAAGTCGGCATCCCTTGTGGTGGCCGCTTTGTTTCCTACACCGCCCCTGCTCTGGATCTTATATTCGGAAAGTGAAGTCCTCTTGATATATCCGGCGTGGGAAATCGTAAGCACCACCGATTCGTTCGGGATAATGTCTTCGATAGACATTTCACCGCCTGAATAATCGATTTCGGTTCTTCTTTCATCGCCGTATCTTTCTTTTACTTCAATTAATTCGTCTTTGATGATCTGGAATCTTCTCGGCTCGTTGGCAAGGATGTCCTCTAGATTTTCAATTTCTTTCATGATGGCATCATACTCATCACGGATCTTATCCAGCTCCATACCTGTAAGACGGGCAAGACGGAGATCAAGGATAGCCTGTGCCTGAAGCTCGGAAAGTTCAAATGCCTCGATCAGGCCTTCTTTTGCCGCCTGCGGATTGGAAGAGTGACGGATGATGGAGATCGCCCGGTCCAGGGAATCCTGGGATCCGATTACTTTCATGAACCCTTCAAGGATGTGCGCTCTTTCTCTTGCTTTTCTAAGCTCGAACTGCGTTCTTCTTACGATCACTTCATGCCTGTGCTCCACGAAATGGTGGATAATGTCTTTCAGGTTCAGCTGTTCCGGTCTTCCGTGAACCAAAGCAATATTGTTTACACTGAAAGAAGTCTGAAGTGCGGTATATTTATATAATAGGTTCAGGACTACGTTAGGAATCGCGTCATTTTTCAGTTCGTAAACAATACGAAGCCCTCTCCGGTCGGATTCGTCCCTGATTTCGTAAATCCCCGGGATTTTGTCTTCCTTCACCAGATCAGCGGTCCTGGCGATCATTTCCGCTTTGTTTACCTGATACGGAACTTCGTTGACGATGATGGCATTACGGTTTCCGATTTCTTCGAAAGCCACTTTAGCCCGAAGCACGACTCTTCCTCTTCCGGTATGGAAAGCATCCCTTACCCCGTCGTATCCGTAAATGATTCCGCCGGTCGGGAAATCGGGAGCAATGATGTGCTGCATCAGCTCATCGATGGTAATTTCTTTATTGTCAATGTAAGCGCAGATCGCATCTACGGATTCCGAAAGGTTGTGCGGCGCCATATTGGTCGCCATCCCTACGGCAATACCGGAAGTCCCGTTTACCAAAAGGTTGGGAATTTTAGAAGGCAGAACCGTGGGTTCCTGTAAACTGTCGTCGAAGTTGTTCTGGAAATCTACCGTTTCTTTATCTAAGTCTGAAAGGATCTCATCGGAGATTTTTTTCAGCCTTGCTTCGGTGTAACGCATGGCTGCAGGCGGATCGCCGTCCATGGAACCGAAGTTACCCTGGCCGTCTACCTGAGGGTAACGGAGGCTCCAGTCCTGGGCCATCCTTACCATCGCATCATATACAGAGGAGTCTCCATGTGGGTGGTATTTACCCAAAACGTCTCCAACAATTCTCGCAGATTTCAGATATTTTCTATTAGAAAAAACCCCTAATCCATACATACCGTAAAGCACTCTTCTATGAACGGGTTTCAAGCCGTCTCTTACATCCGGTAACGCTCTGGAAACGATAACCGACATCGAATAATCGATATAAGACGACTTCATTTCATCAACAATGTTGATAGGAATCAGTCTTTCTCCTTCTTTTTGCATAAACAAATTTATTATAATGATATTCAGACCCTTAGCTGTACGTCTGAAAATTATTTATTCCCCTTTTTTAATAACGGGCTAATTTACGAAAAATTTGCCGATTTTTGCGGTAAATTTTATCTAAAGAATCTTAAAAATTCATAAAAATATGAGCATATTAAGTATAACTTTTCACTGTACGAAAAACCGGCTTCAGGAATGGGAAAATTACATCGATGAAACTTTGGTTCTGATGACGGAAAATTTAATGGATGTCAGCCAGTATATCCTTTCTGAAGTGCACAGCGACTATATAGAAGAGGGGAAAAATTACAACCTTCTCCTTATTTTCGATACCGATGACCTGAGGGAAGATTTCATCAAAAGTGAAATGGAAAATATTGCAGAAAGGGTTGGATCAAGATTCGGGCAGGAAGTGATGATTTTCAATACCATTCTTAACCCGAAAAAGCTGAAATTATAGGATACTATAGCTAAGGCAAAAACTAAGATTAAAATTGTTCAGCTGCTAAAAAATAATCCCCGGAGATACAATTTCTCCGGGGATTTTCATAAGTTATGATTTCTTGATCATCGATTTTCTTTCAAAGATTAAATCTGCCTTGGCAGCATTGAGATTTTTTTCGATCATTCCGTGCGGCCTCCTAGGCGGTTGCGGAGGTCTCGGAGGTCTTGGCGGCGGGTGGCAGGCACTGGTTGCATAAGCCAAAACAAAGGCCCCGAACATTTTCAGTAAAGATTTCATATCATTTATTTTTTGGTTCGGTATACATTAATCAATGCCGATGCCAATGTTCTTTTTTACGGCAGATTCAGAAAAAGAAAAAGCACTGAACTGTTGTCAGTGCTGATAATGGGTCTATCGGTGTCTTACAACCACCACAGGTCTGCTGTAGTAAACCCGAGGACTCGAATAGTACCGGTGTCTTACAGGCCTGTAATGATGCCTTTTATAATAATGTCCGGGCGGCCTGCGGTATTTTACCTTTTTGTAATGCGGCCTGTGCGGTCTGTGGTAATGATGTTTTTTCGGTTCGTGGCCGTGTCCTCGACCGTGACCCCACTGGATCGGGGAAGCCTGGTAATACGCCAGGGAAAAAACAAAGACGAGTAATCCTAAAATTCTAGTCAGCACCTTCATAATATATTATTTTCAAATTACATGATGAAATGCAGCAATAGCGGTGCCAGTAAACGATTACCGATACATACTTCTCATTTTTTAAGAAACTTTATTATTTTTTCTGAATTTCAGAATACCGTCTTGCTTCTTCTCTCGAGCATGATGACATCTTTCCATTGGCCGTTGAGCTTTCCGATCTTGCTTCTCGTTCCTACGATACGGAAACCGCTTTTCAGATGGGCTTTTAAGGCACCTTCGTTTTCCGGGAAAATATTCGTCTGCAAAGTCCAGAATCCGTGATCTTCGCTGTCGAGGATCATCTTTTTAAGCAAAACCGAGCCCAATCCTTTGTTCCGGTAATCCCTATCAAAATAAATACTTACTTCCGCTACCCCTTTGTAGCTCTCTTTTCTGCTTACGGGCCTCAGGGCACACCAGCCTACCACTTCCTGGTTTTCGTTCTCCAGCACCCAACGGCAGTCGTTCAGGTAATCCATATCCCAGACTTCATCGGAAGGAACGTTTGTTTCAAAAGTAGCTATTCCGCTGTCGATCCCCTGCCGGAAAATCTCCAGAACCCGGGCTTCGTCCTCGGGCAGCATTTCTCTCAGTTCGTAATTCATAATTGTTGATAATGTTTTTTCTCCATAATTCCTGACCGGAACAGTCAGTCGCAATATCCCTGAACATAAATCGCACCACACTTTTATCTATATCCGGTCAGGATTTCAAAAAAGTTGTTTGTCTGATCAAAATATCCGTTTTCCTGATTAAAAAAAGATGTATTTCACGGTCTCATACTGTACAGAATTTTATTACTTTTGAAAATGATAAAGATTGAGTTTTGCGCTCTCTGAATTTTATTTTTAACCATTAATTTAAAACAGACCATGAAAAAATTACTTATTTACCTGGGCCTCTTTCTTTTTCTTTTCAGCTGTAAGAAAAAAGACTCCGGACTGCAGGTGCAGGGCTCCAATGCCGAAGTAACCAAGGTACTGGAAAAATTTTACGCACAATACGGACCATCCAGTGAGGCGCTTTATAATCAGCCGATTGCTAATAATCTGTTCACGCCGCAGATCCGGAAAGAAATTGAAGAAATTGTCGATGCATCGAAAGAGGATATGGAAAATATTAAGAAAAGTGCTCATCCCGATGATAAGCCGCTGATTCTGGAAGGATCGGTTTTTACAAGCCTGTACGAAGGCTATACAAAATACGAAATCAAATCGATCGAAACACGGACGATAAAACCGAATGTACAAACGGCTGATGCTGTCATTGAATTTGAAAATACGGCCGTTGCCCCGAAAATCGTCTGGAAAGAAAATGTACACCTCATCAATCCTTCGGGTGCCGGCTGGGAGATAGACAATATTACTTTTGATAAAATCGCGCAGGTAAAGGACCTGAAAACAAGGCTGAATGACCTCCGTGCTGAGTTTAGAAAATAAAACGAAAGGTTGCCGGGGAGCAACCTTTTACTTTACGGGCACTGTGCAATCGGAACTTCGCTGCAAACCGTTTTGTTGAGTCTTTCGCAATATACGCAATACTTTTTAGGCTGTCCGCCATACACCGATTTCAAATCGGTCTTGCTGAGTTTCTTCATATTTTTCATATCGTTTTGATTTTGATGATTCTAAGTTGAACGGAAATTTTTAAAATTTATTACAGGAAAATAGATTATTTAAAAAGTAAAAAATCAGCAAGGACCGCCTGTTTTTAAATCAGATTAATAAGAAAGCCACACAGAATCTGCATGGCTTCGTATAAAATTTATGAATGTTTTTTATCTGTTGTTGATGTCCACCCTTACCGGCATTACGTAAGTGGAAGCAATCATATTGTCATTCAGTTTTTTGCTGTCTACTCTGTACTGCAGTCTGCTCAATACATTTTCGATTTCTTTGCTTACGTTTTTGCAGTCTCCTTTGGAATGAACGTTTACGATTTTTCCATTTTCTGCAACATCGAATTTTACTTCTGAATTAACGATCCCCTGCTTATAGTCAGAATTGGTAAAGTCGAAGTTGGCCATCAGCAGGTTTCTGATTTCGTTGAATGCATCATTCTTGTTCAGCTGAACCTCCTGGATGGTATTGTTATTTGAAGCCTGTGCCTTTGCTGTGTTCATTACTGCTATAAATCCGAAAGCAAACAGGGATGCCATTAATAATTGAATTTTATTTTTCATAACGCTTTGGTTTTAATGTTATTTTAAACTTTTTTACTAACTCTTTACCAAAGATATATAAAATAATTCATATTAATTTTACATTCAGTTAACATTAAGTTAACATTAGAATTTAAATTATTGATTTACAGGATCATAAACTTTCGAAATAAGTGAAAATTTAATATTGAAAGGTTAAAATTGAGGAACTACAGCTGAACGACTAACTAAAGTAATATTCTTATCTACCAGTACCATATGTAAAGACAGCAGAAGAACAAAACAGAGATAATATGTTTTTTTCATAATGGATCAGTTAGATCAATAAAAAAGGAATCTGCATTCACAAATCCCTTTTATATATAAGTTGATATTTACTATTACAGTTCCCTCTTCAAAAACTTCCCCGTTAAACTCTTCTTCGACTTCACGATTTCCTCCGGCGTTCCCTGGGCGACGATCTGGCCGCCGTGTTTTCCGCCTTCGGGACCGACGTCGATGATGTGGTCGGCGAGTTTGATGACGTCCATATTGTGTTCGATGATGATGAAGGAGTTTCCAAGTTCCACCAACCGGTTGATGGCATCCATCAGGATTTTCACGTCTTCAAAATGGAGCCCGGTCGTTGGTTCATCCAGAATGTACAAGGTATTTCCGGTCTGTCTTTTGGCGAGTTCAGTGGCCAGCTTGATCCGTTGGGCTTCCCCTCCGGAAAGCGTGGTGGACTGCTGCCCCATCGTGATGTAACCCAACCCGACATCCTGCAAAGTTTTAACCCTTGAAAAAATCTTCGGAATCGGCTGGAAAAATTCTACCGCTTCATCTATCGTCATATCCAATACATCGGAAATCGATTTTCCTTTGTACCGGACTTCCAGCGTTTCCCGGTTGAACCGTTTTCCGTTGCAGGTCTCGCAATGGACATACACATCCGGCAGGAAGTTCATTTCAATAACCTTCAGACCGCCGCCCTGACAGGTTTCGCATCTTCCGCCTTTTACGTTAAAGGAGAACCTTCCCGGTTTGTACCCGCGGATCTTGGATTCTGGCAGTTCGGCAAAAAGGTTCCGGATGTCCGTAAACATTCCGGTATAGGTAGCCGGATTGGATCTCGGTGTTCTTCCGATCGGTGTCTGGTCTACATCCACGATTTTATCGATGTGTTCCAGGCCTTCTATTTTTTTGTAGGGCAAAGGTTCCTGCACCGCTCTGTAAAAATGTTTGTTCAGAATCGGATACAAGGTTCCGTTGATCAGGGAAGACTTTCCGCTTCCAGAGATCCCAGAAACGACCACCAGTTTCCCTAAAGGAATATCCAGCGTTACGTTTTTAAGGTTGTTTCCCGTTGCACCTTTCAGGATGATATGTTTCCCGCTTCCTTTACGTCTTTCCGCAGGAATTTCGATTTTTCTTTTTCCGTTGATGTACTGGGCTGTGATGGTATCGGCTTTTACCAGATCTTTCGGTTTTCCCTGCCACAGGATCTCCCCTCCGAATTTACCGGCTCTCGGACCGACGTCCAGTACCTCATCGGCTTCCAGGATCATGTCTTTATCGTGTTCCACCACCAGGACGGAGTTCCCGATGTCGCGGAGGTTTTTCAATGAATTGATCAGCCGCTCGTTGTCCCTCTGGTGAAGACCGATGCTCGGTTCATCAAGGATATAAAGAACGTTCACCAGCTGTGAACCGATCTGCGTGGCCAGACGGATCCTTTGGGACTCCCCTCCTGAAAGCGTTCGTGAACTCCGGCTTAGGCTCAGGTAATCCAACCCGACATCCAGCAGAAACTGAAGCCTGGTTTCGATTTCCTTTAAAATTTCATAAGCGATAATCGCATTTTTCTCTGAGAATTTATCCTTTATGTCAGCTAACCATTCTTTCAGATCAATTAAGCTTAATGCATTGACCTCAGCAATGTTCTTTCCGTCAATTTTAAAACTTAAGCTAGAAGGCTGAAGACGGGTTCCCTTACATTCCGGACAGGTTTCTTCCGTGGTGAAATGCCTTTCCAGCAGGATCGCCTCATAGGATTCCCTTTCTTCGATGATTTCTTCCATGAAAGAAATAAGGCCGTCAAAACTGATCTTTATTTTTTTGGTAATGCCTGCGTATTTCAGGTCTTTATTGAATTCCTTGTGGCAGCCATTGTAAATATAGTCCAGCGCTTCTTCCGGAACATCCTTCATCGGGGTTGCCATTCCCAGACCGAAGATCTCCAGAATGTTTTTAATCTGCGCTAAAATCCATTTGTTGGATTTCAGATCTTCCAATGGCAATAAACCTCCCTGGTTGATGGAAAGTTTCGGGTTCTCTACAAAGTAATCGGTATTGATCTTTTTGATTGTCCCTAATCCTTTACAGCTCGGGCAGCTTCCCTTCGGCGAGTTGAACGAAAAGGTATTCGGCTCGGGTAACGCCAGGGAATGTCCGGTCTCGGCATCCATCAGGTTTTTGGAGAAATATTCAATGTCTTTGCTTCCGAGCTTCTGGATTCCGATCAGCCCTTCCCCCATTTCCATGGCGGTGCGCAACGATTTTTCCATTCGGGATTCGGAAGCGGATTCGCCGATGATCCAGCGGTCGATTACAATATCGATGTCGTGGGTCTTGTAACGGTCCAGCTTTAAATCGTATTCAATATCCTGCAATTCCCCGTCGATCCTCGCCTGTCCGTAGCCTTTTTTGGCCATCTGTACAAAAAGTTCGTGGTAATGCCCTTTTCTGGCTCTTACCACCGGTGCCGTCAGCATGATCTTTTCACCTTTGTAATTTTCTTTAATGGCCTCAAGGATCTGATCTTCGGTATAGCTTACGAGTTTCTTCCCTGTAGTCTGGGAATAAGCATCGGAAACCCTTGCAAAAAGAAGACGGAGGAAATCATAAAGCTCCGTAACGGTTCCAACTGTTGAACGCGGGTTCTTATTGGTGGTTTTCTGTTCGATGGCGATCACCGGGGACAGCCCTTCGATCTTATCGACGTCAGGACGTTCCAGTCCGCCCAGAAACTGTCTTGCATAAGCGGAGAACGTTTCGATATAACGGCGCTGGCCTTCCGCGAAAATGGTGTCGAAAGCCAGAGATGATTTCCCGCTTCCCGAAAGACCGGTAATCACAACCAATTCGTTGCGGGGGATTTTTACATTGATGTTTTTCAAGTTGTGTTCACGGGCCCCGTAAACTTCAATATATTCTGTTGATTTACTCATAATTTGGGGTGATTTTACCTGAAAATCACGCTGTGCAAAATTACGGAATTTTATGGAATTTTTAGTGTTAAATAGTGTTAGGAATTTAAACGTTCATACGACTACTTTGTTCACATCTTTATTTCTTTCCAGTCATCCACCGCAGGCTGAAAAAATCTTTTGCACAACCGATTACCAGGCAGAATAATTATCTCCAACTCTATGCCATAAACAGATTCTGTGCCCTCGAGAAGTATTCAGGGTTTAACGGGCAGGAAGAAGGAGGCCGGATGCCGGAAGTTTTTTCTGTCTGTAAACCGTAAGAGGTTAAAATTTTTAAGCTATCTGCTTAAAGGCAAGCTAAGCTTAACTTCTCTCAAGTCCTTTATAAACCTTAATGGTTTAGCTTGTACGAAGGTCAACCATTAAGAAATATTCAGAGGTTAAGTTTAATTAAAATCTAGGATTTTATTCAGCCTGATGTTTAAATAGATTACGCAGATTTAAATACATAATACAAATCTGCGTAATCTGCGTGAGCATATTCAAAAATCTGAATGGTTTAAAATAATCAATTAAAATCCAGATCTTCATTGATGACTTTAACGCGGTATTCAATTCCGTCAATGGCTTTTGAGATGATCTGGTTCCGGAGGACATTCGCCATATTTTCCCAATATGCCCTTCCGTAGAAAGAATAGTTCTGCGGGACAACATCTACATCTACCGTCCGGATAAATCCTTCTTTCGGTCTGTTGCTGATCATGGTTCCGCGGGTTACCCTTACTTCCTTCAGTTCATCCTTCAAAACCATCCGGCAATAATTCTTCACGTCTTCCAGGGAAATGATTTTATCACGGGTC
This sequence comes from Chryseobacterium sp. SN22, assembly GCF_008329705.1. Lineage (GTDB taxonomy): Bacteria > Bacteroidota > Bacteroidia > Flavobacteriales > Weeksellaceae > Chryseobacterium. The sequence goes on from NZ_VTSX01000034.1 coordinate 25,778, forward strand.
GTCAGGGCATATTTATAAGCCTGAATACTGTCGGTTCCTTTCTGCTCCTCAGCTCCGCCGATGGTTTCAGTGAGCAGCACTAAGGTCTGGGATTTGATCTGATTGGAAAGTTCCGTTCCCGGACGGAGGTGATTAGCAAGCGTGGCGTGGGTAATCCAGAAGGCTGCGTAGGTATGGTCGGTTTTATCCACCGGCTCCATAATGACGTAATTGAGTTCCTGCTTCACATTTCTTTTGGCATTATTCACTTTCTGCACCATCGATTTCATCTTGTCAGACATTTCACTGAGCACGCCTTTTACATTATCCCTGTTCAGCAGAGAAAACGCGGCGATCTCATCCCGTGTCAGTTCAAGAACATTGGCGATCATGTCAACGGCGTTCCTGTTCGTAAACCGCTCCATTCCTCCTTTCCTTACCGTATACAATCCTTTTCTCAGATCGTCATTCGGGGTGAAAGGAATTTCGGTATATCTTCGTCCTTCGCCATCCTGCACCTCATCCACATACAGGAAATGCTCTCCTTCATCGGTAACCAGGGGAATATTGTTCCCCATAATGTCCAGGCTGTACTCCGTTTTTTTCCAGCCGCGGTTATAGATAGGAAATGCGTTCAGCACAAAAGAGAAATTGTCCAGGATCTCTGCGGAAAACTGAGGGGGGAACTCAAGCGTCAGCCATAAGTATGTTTTTCCGTCGATGAATTTCGTAATTTCTTCTTTATAATCTACGAAGTCTAAATTTTCCGGCAGCTTTCCCGGTTCGGAAAACAAGGAACTTGAAATCCCGGAGATCTCGATAAATTTATGATGGTAAATGCTTTTTACATCTTCAACGATTTTGTTCTGAATAGACTGTTCGCGGAACATCTGCTCGTAGCCGTCGGACTGGCTGCCTTTATAATAGGTCAGTCCTTCTCTTACAAACAAGGGATTTCGGTTGCTTGAAACCGTGATGTAAGGCAGAAGCTTGTAGGTGAAATCCAGATGTTCGAAAGCGGGATTTGAACAGTAGACACTTACATCTTTAGGAAAGGTTTCATTGGTGTATTTTGAAACATCAATGCCTATGGTTACTTTCCGGTAATCTTCCGGTCTTCCCTGGAACCGGGCAATCGGGATTTTGTTAAGCCTTTCGTCGATTCCATAGCAGGTATTCCCGACAAACATGATGGCAGTCTGTACCTTATTGATGCGTATGTTTCCGATGGGTGTAAACGGAATATTGATCTGCTTATCCGATTCCGATTTTATGGTGGAGGTCATCTGCTTTTTGAAAAAGAACTCCGTATGCTCCAGCAGCATCTCCGAAGATTCATACGGCTGCGTAAAGGCAATCGCGTGAGACGGAATCGGATGGGTATAAATGGACGGGGTCAGGAGCTTGGCCAGCTTTTCCAGGATGCGGGCATTGACCGTCTGTACTTCGTTATTGGCTTTAAAGACTTCTGTGCTGAAGGCATCAATAAGTAGTTTCACAAAGGGATCCAGCGACTGCGGGCTTTTCAGTCCCCATACTTTGGTGGCGTTCTGAAGCATCCTGGCTTTTACGGATTCTTTGGAATAGATGTTCTGGTCTAAATTCATAAATGGTGAATGGTAGTTATAGCTTGAGAAAATTAATCAATCGACATCGGACTCAGGAAGAGCTCCGTAGAAAAGCTGAAACGTTCTCCCGAATGTTCCATTTTGGCATTGATGGCGATCTTTACTTTCTTCTTGATTTCGGTATGTTCTTTAGTGTCGTAATTGTGTTCTACGATCTGGATGTGCGCATCGATCTGCGGCTGTACGATACGGGGTTCGTATTCCTGGATCTGTCTTTTTAAGCTTTTGATAAAAACGGCTTCCCAGACGGCACTGGTAATCCCGTTATCGAACTCAAGGCTCCAGACATCGTTCCCGTAATTGTCATCATACCGGTTTTCGCCCTTTTTAGTGGTGATCAGCAGCATGATGTTGTGGGCAATACTTTCCCCCATGTCGCAGGTATCAATACTTCCTCCTTCCGTCATGAGCGCTGCCGGAACAAAAGGCATTCTGTAATTTGGTGTATCCATGATATCAACTTCTTTGTTTTTCTTTGTAATTCACGTTTACCTGAAAAAGAAATACCAATTTAATCATTTTCCCTGATAAAAGGAATCTCGGAAAGAAAATTTTATTGGGTGAAGGGAGAATTCCGTTGCACAGGTGAATGGTGAAGGGAGGATTTTGCTTCGCAAGTGAATGGTGAATTTTTAGTGCTGGAAAAAAGAATTGATGATCGAAGCAGGTTGACCATTCACTATTCATATTTTAAAGACCACCCCGTCAAAAATTCATTCTGAATTTTCGCCACCCCTCCAAGGGAGTAGAATTTTTCGGTTAAGCGTATTTAAATTATTTTTTGAAGGTTATTATTTGTTCGAATGCGCAGAGGAAAAGGCACCGTTTTAAGTCGCAAGGATTTGACGCTGTCAAATTTTTACTGCTAATACTAACCTCTGAAATTTTTACTCTTTGAAAAATCAGCACTTCTCAACTTTATCAAAGATAAAATCTCTGCGCCTTTTTCGCATAACGTATTTTAAAGACTTTCGCGTCTTTGCGTACTCCAACATTAATCCAAAAAAAAGCTGCCTTGATGTAGACAGCTTTGAAATTATTGCGCTTTATTATTTTTATTGATGAAATAGTAGACCGGCAGTCCCAGCAGCACCATCAGGAAACCGGGCCAGGTGTATTGCTGTTTGTAGATCAGCAGCAAAATGCAGAAGCCGGTTCCGATCAGTAAGTAAATAATCGGCGTCACCGGATAAAGCCATGTTTTGTATGGCCTTTCCAGATTCGGCTGTTTAATCCTCAGATACATTACTCCAAAAACGGTAATCATGTAAAATAAAACGATAACAAAAGAAATCATGTCCAGAAGGTTTCCGTACTGCCCGCTCAGGCAAAGCAGTGAAGCCCACACGCCCTGCATCCAGAGGGCATTGGCCGGAACGTCATTTTTATTGTTATATTCGGCCTGCTTAAAGAACATCCCGTCCTTGGCCATGGTCTGGAAAACCCGTGCTCCGGCCAGGATGAGTCCGTTGTTGCATCCGAAAGTGGAAACCATTACCAACACTGCAATAATTGCCGTTCCTGCGTTTCCGAAAATAAAATGTGAGGCAGCCACCGCTACCCTGTCGTTTCCGGCAAACGCAATGGAATCCCGGTCCAGTGCATTCAGGTATACATAATTTACGGCAATGTATAAAATCATCACTGCTGTGGTTCCGTAGATCATCGATTTTACCACATTCTTTTTCGGGTTTTCAATTTCACCGGAAACGAAAGTTACGCTTTCCCAGGCCACAGAGCTGAAAACGGAACCGACCATCGCAGCAGCGATTCCGCCCAGCAAAGTCATTCCACCGATGGGTTCCCAGCCTTCTTTAAGGAAATTTCCCATGAGATCTTTTTTGAGGTTGCTGAAAGCATCGTACCCGAAACTGAAATTTTCTGCCAGGTGGGAAAAATCGACCAGAATAAATCCGGCCGCGATAAGACCCAGAAGAGCCACAATCTTTGAACCTGTGAAAATATTCTGTAAAAACTTTCCGCTTTCAACGCCTCTCGTATTGATGTAGGTAAGCAGAATAATGACGGCGATGGCCAGAATCTGGATCCAGGTAATCATGAATTCCCCGCTCTGGAAAATAGGGGCCGCATCGTTTAAAGACGGCACCAGATAAGCGGTGAATTTGCCGAAGGCCATCGCTACCGCCGCAATGGTTCCGGTCTGGATCACCGTAAATAGTCCCCAGCCGTAAAGGAAACCCATTCTTCTGCCGAAGATCTCTTTAAGATAAGTATACTGTCCGCCCGCTTTAGGAAACAGTGCGGATAGTTCTCCATAGCTGATCGCGGCAGCTACCGTCATAATTCCGGTAATAACCCAGACGGCAATCATCCAGAAACCAGAGCCGAGGTTCCGCATCATATCGGCGGACACAATAAAAATCCCGCTTCCGATCATGGATCCCATCACCAGCATAATGGCATCCCAAAGTTTTAGTTTTTTCTGCATATTTAAATATAGATTCCAAATATAAATAAATATAATGTTAACACGTACCAGAAATGAGGGTAATAAACCGGAAGAGCAAAGCCGGATGCCGGAAGTTTCCCTGCCAAAATATAATCCGTCATAGATCGGAAGATTATATTTGAAATGAGGACTGCCGCCCTAGCCCCGATTGAAATGAAAATCCTTTTTTGAAAAAAAAGATTGCAATGGAAAGCGGGATCGAGCTCCAAGAGAAAAATATCCTAAGGAAATAAATTGAGTACCTTGAAGTAAGGTAAAGCAAATAATTCTGAAGACCGAAATACCCAGCTTGTTTTTTATCAAGTTTGAACGATTTTGAGATTCGGAATTTATTAGTATTTTTGGAAAAATATTAAAAATGAAATTCAAAACGATATTATTTGCTGCAGCCGTAAGTGCTTCGTCTTTAGCTTTTGCCCAGGAAGCCGAAAAATTCGGTCCGCCTGCAGGAAATGCAGTTGTCGGCGATGTATATGGAAGCGGCGTTGCTTCAAATGCTGAATCCAAAGCCATCTCTGCAGATAAACTGAGCAGGAAGCTTAAAAAAGAGAACAGGAAAGTAGACAACGTTGCCGTAAAAGGAAAAGTAACGGATGTCTGCGATAAAAAAGGTTGCTGGCTGACCATCCAGACGGAGGATAATTCCCAGTTTTTTGTGAAGATGAAAGATTATGCGTTTTTTGTTCCGACAGCTTTAAAGGGTAAGACTGTGGTTATGGACGGAACGGCTGAAAGAAAAGTAACTTCCGTAGATGAGCAGAAACATTATGCCGAAGATGCTAAAAAGCCAAAGGCTGAAATTGATGCGATTACAAATCCGAAAGAAGAAATCCGATTCGTAGCCAACGGAATTAAAGTGGTCGACTAAGAATCAAAAAGATTAGCTTCATCATAAAACAAAAAGCGGAACATCGCATGTGTTCCGCTTTTCTATTTAATCTTCAATGGTAAAACTTACTTCGGCCTCCAGTTTTGGATACCGGGTCGGGCAGACAAATTTCTTTCCGGTACAGTCGATTTCCTGCCAGCCTTTTTTCTTCTTCACATCTCCTACTTCCACAACAAAAGGGATAAAGGAAATATCTTCTTTCCCTTCCTCAAAAATTTCCCGGTACTGAACAGCGATATCCAGAATGCATTCATGTTCGGTATTGAGTTTTACATTCCTGTAAATAATATCGTAATGGGTTTCCTTATTTTCGGGGATTTCCAGATAAGCTTCCCAGCCTGCTGTTCCGGAGTTTAATTCTGCAATTGCTTCCAAGGCATAATATAATGCCACCGTATAATATTTCCTCGTTTCTTTCCGGGTATAGTCACCTACGAAATGTCCGCCCTCAAATAAAATGGTCGGCATCCCGGCTTTGATGAAATTGTCGCCGGTTGACGCCGGATAAAACTCATCGGAATACCTGCCGATCTGATCAGGGATCATTTCTTTTAGATGGTGATACACCTCTGCAATGATGGCCATGCATTTTTTCCTGTTTTCCGTTACCGTTCGCTCAACATTCTCTGAAGGTGCCAGGAAAGACAGGGTTGCCGGGTGGATGCCGTCGGTGGTAAAAATTGTTCTCTGTTCATGAAGATTCAGGGCATAATCATATTTTCCGGAAGCCACGGTGTTTTTCAGATATTTTATTTCGGTACTGGCTTCGTTATAAAAATCACGGTTAAGATCAATTTCCACGGCATTCATCCGGGTCCATTTTTCAGAGCCGTCAGGATTAAGCATAAAAATAAATTCCAGCGTAATCTTTCCGAATAATTTTTTCTTCATTTCAGGAGCATTATCCAAAGTGGTTAAAAGATCAAGCATCGCATGCGTTGCGTTGGATTCGTTACCGTGCATCTGGGACCAGGCAAGAACATGAACGCTTCCGGTTCCGACAGTCAGTTTATAAATCGGTTTTCCCAAATAAGATTTTCCGATCTCCTGAATATAATCGCCGAGATTGTCCTGTAGATAAGAAAATAATTTTTCAGGCGAAATATAACGGTTTGGAAAAAATTGATTCGAAGAATAGATCTGTTCAAAATTCATTATGAAATAATTTACAACAGTCAAATTTAATCAAATTTTAACAGAAAATAATAATTTACATTTGTGATCATATTAAACAATGCAAACTGCCAAAATGTCTGTTGATAAAATTGTGGATTGATAAAAATGCAATAAGCTGTGTTTATATGTTTGAAATTCAGCAGTTTACTTCGTTATTTCAGAGGATATTTAAGGGCTTGCTGTTACATTTTCTTTTTCATCAAAGGCAGCTGCATCACATCGATTTTCCCTTTCTTATTGGGATAATACAATGATTTTCCATCAAGAATAAAAAATTC
>NZ_VTSX01000035.1 GCF_008329705.1 Chryseobacterium sp. SN22
ACCTGTTCCCATTCCGAACACAGAAGTTAAGCCCACCAGCGCCGATGGTACTGCGAATAGCGGGAGAGTAGGTCGCCGCCAGTTTTTATTTTAAACCTCATACAGTAAATGTGTGAGGTTTTTTTATGTCCGTACCCCAACAAAAAAACAGAATATAAAGACACCGGGAAGGTTTAACTTTACTTAAGATAACTCTGATCATTGCTCATTACCTATTATTTATTGCTGTTTTTTAAGGAAAGTTCAGGATTTATAAATAATATTTTTATTTTTGTCGGATGACGGAAAATAAATCGCCATTTCTGGATACGCTCTTTCTACTTCGTCAGGAAGAATGTATTACGATCTTTTCGGATATTCATGATATTTCTATGAAGGAAGAGGAGAATGCCATGGATTATTTTCAGGCTGAGTTTGTAAAGGAAAGACTTGAATTTTTATCCGATACCATAGTCTGTGATCCGGAAACCGCACTATGGGCTGCGAAAGTAGTTTATTACAGCGCACAGCTCCACCTGATAAGACAAAATACAGCTAAAGATTTAAACAAGTTGATTCCTCCTTTTAAAGGAGAGAGAGAAGTTTCAACTCTGTTATCTGCCGATTTATCACTCCGGTTTTTACCTCAGATTGTTTCAGCTTTACAGATGGCTGATCCCGAAGACCCTTTGGTAAAAATGCTGAAATCTGTTTTAAAACAGTTTCACTATTCTGCCGTAGGATCTGATCTTGAGCTGGAAGGTATTAACTGGGAAGAGGAACTAAGAGATAAAACCTACCGAAAATTATATCTGGAAAGGATTGTGGAGAAAAAAGCTTATAAACTGGCTGAAATCCCTTACATCAATCAATTGCTGATTGCCGAATTCGGCCTGTACAAAGATATATTTTGGAAAGAATTAAAAACAATAACTGAATAAAATGGAAACTTACGAGAACGTATTTGAATTTTTAACGGACCCTACTAAGGAGACTTTTCTAAAATGCAGAGAATTTGTCATCAATGATCCTGCTTATGATCCTTATTCCGAAGATACAGGTAATGTTCAGGATCTTCTGAATGGAGGAAAATTTAAGGAAGTGATCAGCTATGTAAACGTTAATGTTTTATTGAGTCCGAGTGTTCATATTTTTAAATATTTTGCTCATCGGGAATTAGGTGATGAAAGAGCAATGCATATTGAAATGAGTATTGCTCAGACTCTTTTTGAATGCATTGAGAAAACGGGAGACGGGACAAGGAGCTTACCATATATTGTGACAAGGATTTCGGATGAAAGAGATTTGATCAGATACCATTTTAACAAAGAAGATACAATGCAGAGGCTTATTAAAACAGAAGATCAAATACTGGACATTCTTTCGCTGACTGACGGTTCAGAGGTATGCTTTGACATTTCTGTTCCATATCGTAGAATCGCTTTTTCATTCAGTAAAAGAAATACCGAAAAAGAAAAAGCAGAACAAAAAGTGGAGAAGCCGACAAAGAAAAACTGGTGGAATTTTTTAAGTAAAAATTAATAATGGAAATTAATACTGCCGTTACCGTCGGCTTAATCTTTTCTACATACGGCTTTTTATTCTGTATTTTGTCTTATTACGTAAACATCGGGCTTTTTAAAATGAAAGTAAAAGAAGTAAATGTCTTTTCTACATTCACCAAACCTGTTTACTCGTATGTTTTAAAAAACGGAGTTAAAGTCAGCTTCGGCTACATCCCGATTAATTATAATATAAGTTTCGATATGGGTAATTTTATATCGGATTCCGCTGAAGAAAAAAACTACTATCGAAAGCTGACTAAAAATATTGCCCTTTTTCACTTGATGATCGTTGCCTTGCTTATCATTGTTGTAAGCTCGGCAAGTCTGATGTTGGGATACAATCCGGCTAAGATTCTTAAGGACTTCATCGACAACGGTTATAATCTCATAGCAGGGAAACGGGACTTCTCAGAATTCAGGGCAATCGTCCATTCCCAATATGCAATTTACGGAAAGCATTTTTATATCTTTTTTGTGTTGATGACGTATTTTACCTTGATTGCATTTCTCATGGCATTGTCACCGTTATCGATCTATATGACCATATTTGTCATGCTTTTCATTCTGGGATCTTATTTTATAATAGGTTTAAAATATTTTGAATTGCCGATCACTTTTTATATCGATCTTTTGATTTCACTGATAGTAAGCGGATTCATCTACTTTTTATCTTTAAGATTTTTTATTAAATAAAAACAGCTGAACCTTCGTTTACATTAGTAAGTAAAACACTTAAAAAAACAGCTGCTGAATAAACCTCGCGGGTTTCACGTTTAGAAAAAGTAACCGTAAAAAAACAATAATTAATGACTCAGAATATAGAAAAACTAAATAAAGTACTCACTTATGTAAAAGATACGTTTGTCGGCAAAAATGATGTAGTGGATTTGTTGGGAATCTGTCTAGTCGCAAAAGAGAATGCCTTTTTGTACGGACCTCCCGGAACGGCAAAATCAGCAATTGTGAGAACTTTGGCTAAAACTGTAAAAGACGGGAAAAATTTTGAATACCTTCTGACCCGCTTTACTGAACCGAATGAAATCTTCGGTCCGTTCGATATCCGTAAATTAAAAGAAGGAGAACTGCTGACCAATACCGAAGGGATGATGCCGGAAGCCTCACTGGTCTTCCTGGATGAAATCTTCAACGCCAATTCGGCGATCCTGAATTCCCTGCTGATGGCTCTAAATGAAAAGATTTTTAAAAGAGGAAAAGAAACCAAACATCTTCCTGCGCTCATGTTCGTGGGAGCGAGCAACGTGCTTCCTGAAGATGAAGCACTGAATGCCCTGTTCGATCGTTTCCTTGTACGGATCAATGTAGACTATGTACATCCCGACCTTCTTCAGCAGGTGCTTTTGGCCGGAAGAAAACTGGAAAGCAATATCGGAACGGAATTCCCTGAAATTCTTTCCCATGAAATCCGCGAACTGCAGGAACTCTGTAAGACAATAGACCTGAGGCCGGTTTATGAAGTCTATTTAAATACCATCATTAATCTCAGAAATACGGGAATTGCCATTTCTGACCGTAGAGCTGTAAAACTGCAGAACCTCATCGCATCAAGTGCTTTAATCTGTGGCAGAAACGAAGCCATTCTTTCGGATCTGTGGGTGCTGAAACACATCTGGGATACCGAAGAACAGATCGAGATCCTGGAAGGAATCATCAACCGCACCATTGAAAAAGACGAACATCCCAAATCACATCCGCAGGCGATGCAAAACAAGACACCGAACCCGGAAGAAGTGATGATAGACGTAAAAATCTTAGTGGAAAAATGGAATAAAGGATTCTTGAGTTTTGAAGAACAGAATGTCATTAAAGATAAGTTAAGATACCTGCAGACCCGATGCGACTGGATCAGAAATCCCGAACAGAAACAGTATATTCAACAAGAAATCGAAAGTCTATGGCAAAAGATTCTCCAGACCGTTTAAAAGAATTCCGGGCAGAAATTCCACGTGCAGATGAAGACTTTTTAGGCTCGGTCCGTGACTGGAAAAATATTCAGATTGCTTTGGAAGAAGATGTAATATGGCTAAAAGGTTTCACAGAGGAGCAGGCGGTTTCTTCGGAAATTCAGCAGCTGCCGAATTTGATGTTGTATGAATTAAGAGACGGGCTTTTATTCCGGCCGGATGCATTGGTTCCAAGCAAAAAGATGAGAACGGCCCTGCTGTGGAATCCCATTGATAAAGCATTGCGTTTAACTTTTCCGTTATTTAATAATAATTTTTTCGGAATTGATGAGAAAATTGAAGTTAAACTAAAACCCAGCGAGGAAGAACATCCTGCAACAGCTTTGTTATGTTCGATAAAAGAGATCAGGGAAGCTGTCATTACGCTGCCAAAATTTAAATTAGAGAAAACCGACTGGATTGTTATTAATGATCAGGCTTTATTTATCGGCGATCCCTTGCTGAGTCTGCCGGGAAAAACATTCTGGTCGAAAGACGGTCATCTTTTGCCGGCTGGCTACGATTTTGAATTTAAGAACCTGAGTTCTTTATTGCAGAGAAAATATAACGCAGGCCGCGATCAGTGGCTGTTGTGGAACGGGAACGGAAGTGTTTTATCCCTTGATAAAGAAGATTTTCGAAACCTTTCCGTAAGCTCTTTCCGTCTCACTGAAAAGTCACAGGCATGGACATAACTGCTTATTTTCAATCGTATATCAATTATTTCTGGGAATGGACTACGGATGAAGATATTCCGGATGATACACGGTATCATGATAACAACCTTCTTTCGATCCCAAATGTAGGGGCGATTGCCTATAGGCCTTATGTCATTGAAATCCTTAAGGAACTAAAAGAGCACGGATTTCCGCCTTTTGGTGCTTTGCTTCTTGTTTTGTACGCGCTTCATGAAGGCTTCCTGAATCTGGATGGCGTTTTCTATCATCTGAACAGACAAAAGAGTACCTTAGCGGAAAATGATTCGGATATCGGTCTTGCCATCAAATTTTTAGAAAATATAAATGCCATTGGAGGTTCCTTCAAGAGAGGACAGAACAAGATTATTCTTTTACAAACCATTTTTAAGGAGAGTCACAATCGTGTTTCTTCCGTAAATTCAGGATTAATCTTAAAAGTATTTGAAACAAAGCCCCAAATCATAGGCGAAGCTGCTGTTAAAAAGGTTCTGACTTCAGTCGCAGTCAACAGGGATATTAAAACCTTAGCACTGCTTCAGAATAAATTTCCGACTCCGGAATCCATCGTGAATGCCATGAAAGGTTTCACGGATATTCCGGAGCTGGAAGATGAAGTAGTGGAAGAAGAAACGACGGTAGAAACCGGTTCGGATTTTATTCAGGAACTTATTGAAGAGCCGAAAACCTTTCAGGTCGGAAGCCTGATTAAAAGAATCTGGAGCGGACTGAAAATTCCGATGCGCCACCTTTCACCGGGAGAACAGCCGATCGGCGGAATTTCGGATATGACGAATAAAGGCGAGCTGCACCGGATGCTTTTGTCTGAATTTGCCAATGAAGATGATGTCTTTATGAACCGGGTGGCCAATAATGAAGCATTGTATATCCAGCGGGAAATTCCACCCGAAGAAAATATCTTCGAAAGGATTATCCTGATCGATACTTCCCTGAAAAACTGGGGAACACCGAAAGTTTTGGCATTTGCATCAGCCATTGCGGTCATTAAACATCCGAAAGCCCATTCGGCATGTAAAGTTTTTGCATTGGGACAGAACATCATCCCGATTGCTCTGGATAAAATAGATGAAGTTATTGAAAACCTAAATCAGGTAAGTCCGGTTCTGGAAGTTTCACACACGCTTGAAAGATTTTTTGAAGACGAGCATCAAGAGAAAGATCTGGAAGTATTTTTTATCACCCATCAGGAAAATTTAGTAAATCAAAATCTTCAGAGGGTTATCCATGAAAACAGGGACCGCCTGAAATTTCTGGTAACGACTTCCCAAGAGGGCGAGCTGAATTTTTACAAACATCATACAGGAACACGGAAACACATCCAGAAGATCATGCTTCCGTTGCAGGAATTATGGGCCAATCCGCCTCAACGGAAGCAGAAAAGGGAAAATAAGTTTTCAGGAGACAGCAAGAAAGCGGATGTTCCGTTTAATTACCCGGTCTTATTTCCTTCGCCGGTCAATAAAATCGCCACTTTCCTGTATGAAGGTGAATTTTATATACTAAGCAATAAAAAACAGCTGCTGAGAACCTATCTGTCGGACAATTACTACAGCCGGGATTACTATGATACCTATAAAACCCATCATGGCTGCGAGGTGTTGATTGATGGTATTTCCATAAGACCGAAAGGCCAGTTTGCATTAGCCAGAAATAAACAGGGGGATTTTATCTTATGTCAGTATCAACCTGATAGGAAATTGATTTCCAAATTAAACCTGAATACAAAAGAATATTCTGAACTGAATCTTACTGGTGAGAGAGAATTGTCACAGGGTCTTAAATTGACTTATTTTAGCAGAAAGTTTTATTTGCGCAGTAGAGAATCACCCTGGATTTTTGAAATAAATATCGATGGCACTATCAGTTTTGAATCAGTTAAGAATGATTTTGATATAGATAAAAATATTTCAAAAGTAAATACTGAAATTAAAAAATTGATAAATAGTGGAATTAAAATTTTAAACAATTTCCACAACATCGGAATCAACACAGAGAAAAGACTGGTCGTTTCCAGTAATGAGCTGAATAAATACAGTGAAGATTCCATCACGTTTGACAGAAACAATCATCCGTTGAAAATTTGTACCGAGCAGAATAAAAACAAATTCGCTTTTTCAGACGGAAGTGAAATCATTACGGATTCCCGGGGAATGCTTACTTTTAAAAGCAGCAACAAAAAGATACCGGAATTTTATATCCCTTCCACGGAATATGGAAATCTGGCACTGGCAACCCATACGGAATTCGGAGGTTCAGAATATTATTTACCGCAGAATACACTCCTGAAAGTAAGGACGATGGAAGAAATGTACGCTGATTATATGGAACGGTTTATCGATCAAATCTGGGAATATGGAACTTAGAATCAAACCTTTTCCGAAAAACAGCTATCCTAAAAAAGGACTTTTAATCAAAGGTTCCTCACCGCTCGTATGGCTTCGTGAGATGGAAATTTTAGGAATTTGTCTGAATGAGGTTCTGGCTTTCCCGGTTCCTTCCTCAGAACCCAACGTCTTATACGGATGTTTCCTGGTTTTCGAAGATCCGGCTCCGAATGACATTGGCAGAAATGCTTATTTCCAATGTATCGATAATAAATTTTTCATTCCTGAGAACACCACATTTTACCCGAAAATCAATCCGGAAGACTGGCAACAGGCCGATGCTGTATTCCTGATCATGCATCCCGGATTCGGATTGGTAAAGCTTAATGAAGAAATTGATTGGTTTTCTCTAATTCAGAATCCAAAACCTTCGGAAGATAAGGTAAGGAGACCTGCAAATGGAGTACGCATTCCACAGAAAATCGGGCACTTTACGGTGGAAATGGATGATGAAAAAATCCTGGAATCCCTGGAGAAGCCGCAGACCGAAGAAGAATGGATGAAAAACCTTCCGTTCGACTTGAAAAAGGTAATGGCCGGAAACAAAAAGGAAATTGAAAAATATTTAAAATATATCGAAAAATATCCCGACCGGGCAGTTGAGCTTGGGATTCCTCTGGATATCATGGGAACATCGAGAGGAGACGGTTTCGGGATTTTTAAATTTAAAATTCCCTGGCTGGAAAAACTCTTTGGTAAAAAAGAGGATGATCCCTTTAGTGAAAAACCTTCGGGAAGAAGCTATGCCTGGGTATTTTGGGTAGTCCTTTTAATGCTCGGATTGGCCAGGGTCTTTATGAATCTTAATAAAGACAAGACTGAAGAAAAGCCTGAAATTTCTTCAGGGAAAGTCCGGACACCCGATAAAACCGTCATGGCCCCCATGGTCGCGTACAAGTCAGGCGTTACGGATATTGATATGAAGATCGATTCCCTGTACGGGAAAAAGCGGAGGGAACTCATGAAAGAGCACATGAAGGCGTCATTAAGCATGAGCAGGCCCGATGAAAAAAGTTATCAGGAATACCTGGAAAACGGCGGACGGCCGATTGATAAAATCCAGAACGATATCTTTAAGCTGAATGATAAAACAGATGCGGCAACCGATTCCCTCAAACGGGTTTACCGGAAAAAGATTGTAAAATATCTGGCCCGGAGCGAAGGAAAAATCAGGAAAAAAATAGCAGACTCCATTCAGAAGGCAGGTTCGGGAAAACCGGCGGATGAAGGAATCGTAAAAACCATCATGAAAAAGAAAGCCGTTTTGATAGAAGATTCCCTCGGAAGGCTTTACGGAACGAAAGAATATCCGCAGGTTCCGCCTCCGGTAGTCTCATCAGATGCCGGAAGCAGCAAGGCTGAAGAAAAAAGTACCTCTTTTGCAGAGATCTTCTGGCTGATCGTAGCCATGACAGGTGCCGTAGGATTATATTCCTTTTTCGTGAAGAAAAAATCGCTGAATGTAGGAGGTGAAAATATTCCGGGCAGCACCAAGATTTTTTTAATGATTCTATTGGTCGTTATGTTGGCGTATATTTTCTATCCGCTGATCGGGATGTTCGGGTACAACTGGTTTGTATGGCTTCTCATCATCAGCATCGTATTGCTGCTGTACCGTCTTTTCAGCGAAGATAAAACCATTTTAAAATCGGATAAGGATGAATAGGCAGAAGTTCACAGACAAATTTATGGCGGCATTTTTTATTCTCGCCATCATCAAAATCATCGGAATCCTGGCGCAGCTGTTCCATCAGAGCTTTTGGAGTGTCATCGGGACCCTGGTGATCTTTGTCGTCATTGCTTTTATCATTTTAATGGTGCTGATGCAGCTTGAAAAAAAGGAAAAGGAAAAAAGTACATTGGGAAAAGGCAGAAATGGCGGAGAAAACTTTTATCTTGAAGCCTCGCTTTTTGATAAGATTAGGGACCGGTACGAAGAACTGGCCCAAAAATACATCATTGAGAAAGATTATCAAAGGGCAGCAAAAGTATATATGAATCTGCTGAAAGACTACTATCGGGGGGCAAAAACCCTGGAAGATGGAGGATTGTACAATGAAGCTGCCGTAATTTATCTTAAAAAACTGAAGAATAGATCAGAAGCCGCGAACTGTTACGAAAAAGCAAAACAGTATAAAAAAGCCATCGATCTGTACAAAGAACTCGGACAAAAAGAAAAAGCGGGAGATCTGTACAGGCTGATTAATGATACCAAGAATGCCAATATCTATTATCAGATGGTGGTTGATGATTATGTAAACAATAACCAGATGGTAAAAGGTTCCCTGATTTACCGAAAAAAAATGGAAATGCCCGATGAAGCCCAGAAAATACTTTTAAAAGGCTGGGAAGAAGACCGTGATTCATTTAATTGCCTGAATAATTACTTTGCTAATATTTCCGATCTTAAAAAACTGAATCAGCAGATCCGCGAACTGTATGAAAAAACGCCCTCTGAGAAAAAGATCATTTACCTGGAAGCCATGAAGCATGAATTTAAAAAAGATCCGGAACTCCGATCCACCGCACGGAATATTGCCTATGAAATCATTGCCGAAAAAGTAG
Organism: Chryseobacterium sp. SN22; assembly: GCF_008329705.1. GTDB lineage: Bacteria > Bacteroidota > Bacteroidia > Flavobacteriales > Weeksellaceae > Chryseobacterium. The sequence continues at coordinate 9,171 of NZ_VTSX01000035.1, forward strand.
CCACCCGTTCGGAAATCGTAAATGAACTGAAACATTTCAACCCGGAGGATGAAGTGATTCTCAAAGATATTTCAAGATATAAGATGGGAAGAAACAGAATGTTCAGGAATTAATAGATAACACCCTTAAGTATCTTCATCTGAAACACGACGGTAAAATGCAATTGAAATCGCCAGGGAAATTGCCGCTTCGGCCATAACACCTTTATATGCAATAAAAAGAATAAGGGAAATATTTCCGCATCTTTCTTTAATGGAATCCAAGGAAATTGTAATTATTGCCACTACTGAACATAAAAGTCTGTATGATTATCAGGGAAGCCTGTTTCCTGCCCTGGAAGAATTCGGCAGAATACCTGAAGAAGAAGAAAATCTATAAAAAGCTGCGAGAATAAGACCTCCGAAACCATTCGATTTTATGATCAGGATCAATAAATACTTCTTTGGCTTCGGAAAAATATTTATCTTTGCCGCAACAAATTTATGACAATACAAAGAGCACATATCAGTTTAAATCTATGCGATCGCCCTGTACTAAAGGGATCGTTTGGATATGAAGGAATGATATCGGATGAGGCGAACTGTGCTTGCTTTGAAAAATATTTACACTAATCTCGTAAAAATTAAATCAAAATACAGCAAAAACGCCTCGGTCACCGGGGCGTTTTTTGCATTTGTAGGGCAGAAATTATTTAGAATGAAAAAAAATAACCATAAAAGTGAAAAATTTTTAATAACAAATGAACAATTAATACGAAGATAAAGCGTGATCAGTAACCCGATGAGAGACAGTCATTTAGGTATAGAAGACATCTGCAGGATATTGCGGACAGAAATTCCCTACTCTAAAAACAGAATATAAAATACTGATTATCAAATATTTAATGGAAAAATAAATTTGCAGATTAAAAAAATTCGTCCTTACTTTGCAACCGAAAATTGAAAGCAACAGGTTTTCAGCTTTTCAAAAAAAACTTTTTTAAAACAAGAAAAATAAAATGAAACAATTTAACAACATATTCAATTTATCTTCAAGAGAACACGGTTTACAGCCGATGGGGCAGGGATATGCGTGTGTTATTCTTCTTGATAGTGAAATGGGTAAAAGGTGCTTATATAAATGGGTCAGCTAACAGACTGACACGTATAAAAATAGAAAGCGCCTCCCGAAAAGAGGCGCTTTTTTGATGCCGAAAAATTAAAGTAAAACAATCCCGTAGCTCAATCGGTTGGAGCATCGACCTGATACGTCGGAGGTTGAGGGTTCGAATCCCTCCGGGATTACAAAGGTGAATAGCAATGGTGAATTTTGGGCTAAATCTTCATCAAAAGTAGAAATGAAAGAAGCTTAACCGCAATTCCACTCCTTTGGAGGGGTGGCGAAAATTCTAAAAGAATTTTTGACGGGGTGGTTTTCTATAAGTGAATGGGCGTAGTGAATTTTGCTTCGCAAGTGAATGGTAATTTTTAGAATAAATTAAAATTGACCATTACCCCGAAGGAATTGACCAGCGAAGCGAATTGACGATTCACCTCAAAGGTTCCGTGGCTCAATGGATAGAGCATGGGTTTTCTAAACCCAGGGTTACAGGTTCGAATCCTGTCGGAATCACAAAAGGTCTATTGAGGTAACGGTAACCTTCCCGACTGTCTCTCGGGTACTGAGGGTTCAATTCTCGCATAGACCGCAAAGGTTCACGGAATTATCAGCACCGGCTGTCTCCCGGGAATGATAAAAAAATGAACCTGAAAACTGGAAAGATAACGGTGGTTGTTTACCCGCCTTGGACGCGGGAGGTCGCAGGTTCGAACCCTGCTTTCCAGACAAAAAGTAAATAAGCAATGGTGAATTCTGCTCCGTAAGTGAGTAGTGAATTTAAGGCTAAAGGTTAATAAAAGCACACCTGGAAAAAAGCTGAACCGCAATTCCACTCCTTTGGAGGGGTGGCAAAAATTTCGAAAGAATTTTTGGCGGGGTGGTTTTCTGGTAGTGAATGTTCAATAAGTGAATTTTTGCTTTGCAAGGGAATTTTTAGAATAGATTCAGATTACCCATCGACTATAATCATAAAACGCTCCATTCGTCTAACGGTTAGGACACCTGCCTTTCGAGCAGAAAACAAGGGTTCGATTCCCTTATGGAGTACAGAGAGTGAATATTCAATAGTGAATTTGTTGCACAACAGAAGTAAAATTGACAAGTGAAGTGAATTGACCATTCACCATTGACATTAAAAGTAATTGTTTCAAAGAGAGAAAGAAAAGCCTGCCGAGCGCAGACGATCTTTAAGCCAAAAAAACACAAAATATACAGGCGGGCTTTTTCTTAACCTCGGAAACTAAAAAATGAAATAAAGGAAACATAATATAATTTTTAGTGAAAATAAAGTCTGTCCAAGCGCAGAAGTTCTTACATCAAATAAAAATAAGACAGACTTTGTTTTTTATGAAGATCAATATCAATCATCATTCATCCATTATAAAAGAGGTAAAGATTATTCATTACCCATTGCTCATCAAAATGATGGTTCGCCGAAGTGGGAGAGTCGGGGCGGTCTGCAAAACCGTTGCGTAAGCTGAGTGGGTTCGAATCCCATAGCCATCTCAAATAACTAAAATGAGATTAGTTCCGGAGAAAAAGAAAAAGCCTGTCGGGCGCAGAAGTTCTTATATCAAACAAAAAATAAGACAGGCTTTATTTTTCTTCACAGGAAATTAAAATTAGAATTGGAAATTTAGTATAAAATATTACTCATTGCCAATTATTTATTACTCCTAAAAAAGGAAGCACGCCGAAGCTGGAGAGTCGGGGCAGACTGTAAATCTGTTGCTTTACTGCTGAGCAGGTTCGAATCCTGCTGCTTCCACCAACCGCTGATAATGTAACGGCAGCATGCAGGAAATGTACTCTTGTTGTTCGGGTTCGATTCCCGGTCAGATGGTCAAAGGTGAATGGTGAATTTTGCTTTGCAAATGAATAGTGAATTTTAGAGCTAAAGCTTTATCAAAAGTACACTTTAGCAAACCTTAACCTTAATTCCACTCCTCTGGAGGAGTGGCGAAAATTCCGAAAGAATTTTTGACGGGGTGGTTTTACGTGTGAATTGCGGATGATGAATATTACTCCGCAAGTGAATGGTTAATTTTATAACGCATTAATATCGACCATTGACCCGAAGGAATTCACAATTGACAAAAGGAAACGGTGAATTGTACTTCGCAGGTGAAAGCCAGGCAGATCGGAGTTCGTAATCAAATGCTCTATTCGTCTAACGGTCAGGACGCCTGCCTTTCGAGCAGAAAACAAGGGTTCGATTCCCTTATAGAGTACAAAAGACAAATGATGAAAAAAGTGAATCTTGTCTTGCCATTAAATTGATGAGCAAAGGAAATGAGTGATTCACAAAAACAATAGAGAGAAGGCTTTGTCAAGCGCAGAAGATCTTACAAAACATAACAGGTAACGTTTTAATAGACAGTCTTCTCCTATTTTTTACAGATGAGCTGATGAATGCTGATTGATCGCAGCTTGTCTGTTACCAACAATCAATTATAAATCTGCGGGAATGGTGGAATTGGCAGACACACCTGATTTAGGCTCAGGTTTTTGGGGGTTCGAATCCCTCTTCCCGTACAGAATATAAGTAATGATGAAGTATGATTTAGATTGCCAATTATTCATTACTTATAAAACTGATTCATAGTGTAATTGGTCAGCACACAAGACTTTGGCTCTTGTTGTCCAGGTTTGAAATGCGGAGCATTCGTGAATTCTTTAAATGAAGTATTAGATTCATGAACAATCCTGATGAATCAACAAAAGGTGAATGGTCAATGGTGAATTTTGCTCTGCAAGTGAATGGTGAATTTTAGAGCTAACGCTTAATCAGAAGCACGCCAGGCAAAACCCTTAACCGCAATTCCACTCCATTGGAGGGGTGGCGTAAATTCTGAAAGAATTTTTGACGGGGTGGTTTCTCACGGACGAAGAGTAACAGCTGGTTAAGACTTATAAAAATTGTCCATTGACCTTCAGGCATTAACAATAATAACAAATTAACATTTAAACAAAACATGTAGAAAAAATGGAAACGCAACAAGAAACATGGCAGAACATGAACGGAAAAATCTTCCGCAATCCTATCACCCAGCTGGTAGAAGAAGCCATCCTCCGCGAACAGGCCTGTGGCCACCGACTGAAAGTATGTGTGGGATCGGATTCCCATGTGTATGGTGATGCGATCAATTATGCTACGGCAGTCGTATTTATCCGGGAGGGAAAAGGAGCGTTTACCTTTATCAGAAAAGAAAGAGAATTCCAGCGGATCAGCATCAAAGAACGGATGCTGAATGAAGTCAACAAATCCGTAGAAATTGCCTATGCCATCTGTGCGGTGCTGGATGCTTATGGAGTGGAAATGGAGGTACACGCAGACATCAATACCGATCCGGATTTCAAATCCAATGTCGCATTAAAAGATGCGATGGGATATATTCTCGGAATGGGGTACGTGTTCAGAGCGAAACCTTTTGCCTTTGCCAGCTCCAACTGCGCCGATATGATGGTGTAACAGGCAGGAAGCAGGATGATGGAGGCCGGAAGTTTTTTAACAGTGGTCTTGACTTCTATCATCCGGCTTTTATTTTAAATCTAAAAAATTAAAAACCATGAAAACCATTTTAATCATCAACGGAGAAAAATACTGGCCGGATTATTTCGCAGGATATCATGTCGTTCAGAAGAGAATCCAGGCATTGGAATGTATAGTAAAGGATTCGTCATTATATTTTATTGATCTTGAAGGAGTCTGTAAGCCGGATATTGTTTTCTGGCGGTTGGGTGCCGTAAATCCCGAAGCAAAGCACAGGAGCATTTTGGAATTGATCGACTATTTCGGAATTCCCTGCGTAAATGCAGCATCAACATTATTGATGGGGTACGACCGGTTGTCCATGCTGAACAGATTAAAAAAAATCGGCTTGCCGGTTATCGTTTTTAATGTGGCCAGCGCAACGACCCAACTGAAAAATCTTAAGATGGAATTCCCTTTCGTCGTTAAAGTGGGAAACCATCACGGCGGATACGGAAAAAGCCTGGTTACAAACGAAGAACAATGGGAAGAACTGAAAGACCTGCTGTTTATTCACAACGATTATGTGACGACGGAACAATTTATCGATTATCAATATGACATCCGCTACCTTGCTGTAAATGATAAGGTGTGGGCGATGAAAAGGAAAGGCAGATATTGGAAAGCCAATTCTTTAACCCGGGAATATCAGCTCATCGAACCGGAGGAAGAATGGATTGGAAAAGTAAAACAGCTGAAGGAAGACATCCGGGCTGATATTGTGGCGATTGATGTCCTTCAAACGGAAAACGGAGAAAAGTTCATTTTGGAATATAATGACATCCCCGGCTTATCAGGATTTCCTGAAGAAGCAAAAATAGAATTGTCAGAGACTGTAAAAAATAGATTCAAATAATAAAAACTAATAACCATGTTTTTTTTAGTTCAGGCAAATGTATATCTCGATCCCGATCATCATAAAATTTTTGATGTTCTGGAAGAATTGAATATTGATTATAGTATTATCAATATTCCTCCGGCGGCGGAGAAAATAGATTTTGAAACAGACCGGAAAGATGTTTTCGTGTACGGATCCGTAACCATCGCCAGGCTGGCTAAACAGAATGCCGGTTGGTTTCCGGGTTCTTTTTACGGAGGCAACCACCTGTATGAAGTCTATTCTGAATATTACGGAGCGCATCTTCTGAATCATGAAGTTATGGTCTGCAAAATTTCAGAAAAGCTGATCTGGGAAAAAGATGTAAAGAAATTCATCAAGCCCTATAAGTAGATTTTTACAGGCAGGGTTTTAAACGAAACCGAATGGAAGGATTTTGTATGTGAAACTTTAAAAAGTTCATCCAACAGGATCACGGCAGACTCTGTAATCCAGGTTTCCGAAGCAAAAAGAACGTTGAAAGAAGCAAGATTATGGATCGTGGGTGGGCAGATTATTGATGCCGGATATTATAAATTTAATGACCGGGTTCCTTTCGAGGAAAAAGTTTCAGAGGACGGACTTGCTTTTGCCAGGGAAATGCTCCGGCTTTTTAATCTTGAAAAAGCTTTTGTCATGGACATCTGTTTAACAGATGAAGGCTGGAAGATCGTTGAGATCAACTGCATCAACAGTTCGGGATTTTATCCGAATACGAATGTGAAAAGTATCATCAAAGCGTTGAATGTTTACTTTTCAGAATAAAATATAACAAAACCATGGAAACAACAAAAAGACTATTATTCCTGGATGACATCAGATATCCGAAGGATGCGTATCAGTATACCGGACAGGAGATTTTTCAACGAAAAGACTGGCACATCGCACAAGATTACCAGGAGTTTGTCGACTGGATCCTTGAAAATGGACTTCCGGATATGATCTCTTTTGACCATGATCTTGCAGACCGGCATTATCTGAATCCGGATAGTCTGGATTTTGTTGAAAAGACAGGCTACGATTGTGCAAAATGGCTGGTAGAATATTGCATGGATCATTACCTTGACTTACCGGAATTCTACTGTCATTCCATGAATCCGGTAGGAAAGCGGAATATCGAAAGCCTTTTAAACAATTTTAAAAAACGGTGATGGATATTTTCAGATTTATACAGGAAATAAAAACCCATTTGCAGCTTAGCTTTGATGAGGTAGACCGATGGTTTGAGAAAAAAAGAAGAACGTTGGATCATCAGCCTTCAAACGGAGGCTGGACGGTCCGGCAGATTCTGGAACATATTTATCTGACGAACTTTTATCTGCTCATCCTTATCGAAAAAGGTGCAAAAAAAGCACTCCGGAATTATTCGACTCCGGATCTGGCTGTTGAAATACGAAATTATGTTTTCGACAGGGAAAAGTTTGAAGAAGTAGGAGAATACGGTGCCTTTGAATGGATCAGACCCGAACATATGGAACCGAAAGGGGAAATGGAATTACATGAAATCAGAAGCCTGATCTCCATGCAATATCACCAGTGCTTAATTTATCTGGACCGGATGAAAAATGGAGAAGGACTACTCTGCAGAACCACGATGACCGTGAACGGATTAGGAAAAATTAATGTTTACGAATATATTTATTTCCTATCGCTTCATGCCAAAAGGCACCTGACCCAGATGAAAAATAATGAATCAGAACTTAATACTCCATAAAATATACACATCAGATAATTTGATTGTAGGCAGAATGAAAAAAGATAAAACAATGATTTCATTCTGATGAGTTAAAGTTTATGGTTAAATAAAAAACTAAAAAATGATTTTTAAAACATACAACTCGATAGAAAATGCTTACCAGGCCCGCGTGATCGAACAGATCAGGATTCAGGGCTTCGGGGATGAGGTGTTCATCGTGCAGGAAAAGGTTCACGGAGCCAATTTCTCCTTTTATACCGACGGAAGGGAAATTAAAATCGCCAAAAGGACAGCCTTCATCGAAAAGGAAGATAAATTCTTCAATGCCCATCAGGTGTTGGAGGCATATAAAGAAAAGGTAATAAAGGTATTCGGAAAAGTAAAAACCCTGTATCCGGAGGTTGAAACGGTGGTCATCTACGGTGAATTGTTCGGAGGCGGTTATAAACACAAGGCGGTGGAACCCGTAAAAGATGCAGTAAAAGTGCAGAAAGGCATTGAATATGCTCCTCATAATGAGTTTTATGCATTCGATATCAAGCTGAACGGTACGACTTATCTGGATACGGAATTTATCAACCGGATTTTTGAGGAGACCGGATTGTTCTACGCCAAAACCCTGTTTCAGGGAACGCTGGAAGAGGCTTTGGATTATCCTAATATATTTAATTCAAGGATTCCGGTATGGCTGGGATTTCCGGAAGTAGAGGATAATAAGTGCGAAGGAACTATTATAAAGACCCTGGAAACCCGGTATTTCGGAAACGGCTCGAGGGTCATTCTTAAGAACAAAAATGAAAAATGGATCGAAAAATCCAAAGTGGTGAGAAAGCAGGAGAAAAAAGTGCAGAAGCAGATCCTGTTCGGTGAAGAAGCCCAAAAAATCTGGGAAGAGCTTGAGCAGTATGCGACGATTAACAGGCTGAACAATGTCATCAGCAAAATCGGCGAATTCAAGCCTGAAATGACTGGAAAACTAATCGGCCTTTTTGCACAGGATATCCTGGAGGATTTCGGAAAAGATTTCCCGGAAGCTTTTGGCAGCATTGAAAAAGAAGAACAGAAAAGGATCAACAAAAAGCTGAATGCCGTGGTTATTGATATGGTAAAAGCAGCGCTGGCCGTTTCTGAATAATTATTTAAAAAACGAATAAAAAATGAAAAAGATGAGTACCTTATTTAAAAAAGATAAACATAATTTAGGAAGAGTAGTCAACGAAATCAATCCTGAAAACCATTGGGTTTTTGAGGGGAAAGCGGTTGCTACACAGAAGTTCGACGGTTCCGCATGCGCGGTGATCAACGGTAAGCTGTTCAAAAGATACGATGCCAAAAAAGGCAGGACGGCTCTGGAAGGGGCAATCCCTTGCCAGAAAGCAGATCCGGTAACCGGGCATCACCCGCATTGGGTGGCCTGCGATCCTGCCGGAAAAGAAGATGCATACTTCTGGGAAGGTTTTCATGCTTTGGCCGGATCGGGCAGGGTAGAAGACGGCACCTACGAGCTCATCGGTGAAAAGGTGCAGGGAAATCCCGAAAACATCAAAGGCCATTTGTTGGTCAAGCACGGAAGTGAGATCCTTAATCTGGCAAGCCTGGATTTTGAATGGATCAAAAGCTTTTTGAGCAATCCTGACAATAACATGGAGGGCATCGTTTTTCATCACACTGCTGATGAAAGAATGTGTAAAATCAGGAAGTCCGACTTCGGGATCCGCAGAAAAACGGCAAAAGAATCCGTTTTGAAATAAACTGAGTTTCGGTAAATATTTTTTACCGGAACTTTTATATGTTAAATTGAACCATCAATAGAAGATTGATTATCTAAACTTTCTGTTTGGAATTCAGGCAAAGTTAAAAGGAAAAATAAACGTTTGGATTTCCAATGGAATGATAAGTTGTATGGTTCATAAAAAATTAAAAATATGTTACAGGCAGAAATAAAAAGTCTTTTTAAAGAAGACATCAGTATATTAATAAAAGTTCCGAATTCGGCGAAGCATTATCTGTGTGATTGCGGTGAAGCGAGTTTGCTGACGGTAAAAGAAGTGCAGTCGGTATCGGCGGTATTCATCAGCCATACCCATATCGACCATTTTTCAAACTTTGATGGTGTTTTCAGGCACCAGATCGGAAGCGGGGAGAAAGTAGTGATCTGCGGACCGGAAAATATTCATCAACAGATTGAATCCAGATTGAAATCCTACACCTGGAACCTGATTGATGAAAACGCCATTGAATATGAAATCAGGGAAATTGTTTCAGAAGAAGAAATTAAGGTGTATAAAATCCGTCCGCCACACTGGAATCCCGAATCTGTAAAAACACAGGATTTCCTTTTTGAAGATGAATATGTGAATGTAGATTTCGCCATTCTGGACCATAAGACCCATTCCATTGCTTATCTTTTTAAAGAGAAAGATTCAGTGAGTTTTAATGAAAACGGTTCCGAATTCAAGAAAGGAAAATGGATCAGCGAACTGAAAGCCGCTTTTGAAAAAAATGAGGGCGGTAAGCAAATCGAAATCGAAGGAACGGTTTACCAGGCTTCGGACTTATTCTATCTGTTGACGCGGAATGAAGGCTATAAGCTCGGTGTAATCATGGACCATGCCGCTGAGGAAGACAATTATGAAAAAATAAAAACGGTTTTCCAGGGTGCGGATCTGGTGTACATTGAAACTTTTTATAAAGATGAAGACCGGGAATTTGCCAAATTGAACCATCACAGCTTCGCTTCGGCCTCCGGAAAAATCATGAAGGCATGTAAAGTCAAGGAAGCCGTACCGGTCCATTTTTCAAGACGGTATACGGAAAACGATAGGCTGGACATTGAAACGGCTTTTTATAAGGCATTCAGGACAGTTTAGAAAAGCGGGAAATATTTCCCACAGATGACATGGATTTTCACAGATTATTGCAGTTAATAGTAACAAATCAGTCACAGAAAAGTATTTAATAGATTGAAAATATTTCAGAGACATAAGATAAAAAATCAAAGGTTTTTTAAGCTTTTCTGAACTGATTTAGTATTTTGTGTTTAGTTGTATTTTACAGCATCCGGGTCTTTTTTGCCTTTGTAGTTAAAATTCCGCTTCCAATTACTCTTGAATAGTATATAATTAAAACCTGGCTCACTTTTCTTTAAGTCAGAGTGAGATCAGCAATAACAAATTAAAAAAAATGAAACCCAATATATTTTTTACGGCAGACCACCATTTCGGTCACGAAAATATCATTAAATTCTCCGAGAGGCCATTTGCGTCTCCGGAAGAGATGAATGAAGAACTCATCAAAAGATGGAATGAAAGGATAAGTCCCGGAGACATGGTCTATCATCTGGGAGACATCAGCTTAGGCAAGCCTGATTTTACCAAAGCAGTCCTGGACCGCCTGAATGGAAATATCCACCTCATCAAAGGCAATCACGAAGGGGCGGCACTTAATTATCCGAAACGGTTTGCTTCGATCCGGGATTACCATGAACTGAGGATTGACGAACCTGAAAATGACAACGGAAAACAGAAAATCATCCTTTTCCATTATGCCATGAGAACGTGGAACGGCTCCCACCGCGGCGTATGGCAGCTTTACGGCCATTCGCACGGAACTTTGCCGGATGACGAGTCGGCGTTAAGTTTTGATGTGGGCGTCGATTGCCATAACTTCTATCCCGTTTCTTACGAAGAAGTAAAAGAAATGATGAAAAAGAAAAAGTGGACCCCGCCGTTTGCTCCGAGAAATTAAAAAGCGGAATGCTGGGCGATGGATGCCGGATGTTCCGGAGTACTATAAAAACTTTTACCATTCTTCACTTATCACCCAGCTATTATATCAACAATAATACAAGGCTGCATAAATGGAAACAGGAATTGGAAAAAATAAAAAAACTTCCATCACCCCGCATCCATCATCCAGCCAACCATACAACAATGAAAACAACCAACGAAATCATCGTTATCGATCTGGAAGCTACCTGCTGGGAATATGACAAAATCCCGCCCGGCCAGAAAACCGATATCATCGAAATAGGAATCTGTACCTTGGATACCGATACAAAGGTTATCTCCAATAAGCAGAGCATATATGTAATTCCCGAAAGATCAAAAATCAACAAATTCTGTACGGAGCTTACCGGGATTACGCCAAAGCTGATCGAAGAAAAAGGAATCTATTTCGAGGAAGCCTGTGAGAAAATCAGGGCTGAATATCATCCCAAATCGCTTACCTGGGCCGGGTTCGGAACTTTTGACAAGGAACAGATCGTTGCACAGTGCGATTATCTGGGTATAGAAAATCCTTTTTCCGGAAATTACATCAACATCATGCACCGATTCAAAGCCTACAACGGCCTTTATAAAATGATGGGCCTGAAAAGAGCCCTGAAGGCCTTGGATATGGAATTTGAAGGTCATCACCACAGTGGGGCCGACGATGCCTATAATGCTGCGCGGATTTTACAGGAAATGATAAAATAGGGATGCTGGAAGATGGATGCTAAAGTTTTTGCGGTGTGCAAATTCATTCCGCCTTTATTATCAGATTCATTGATAAGATATTTATATGTTTGATAATCAAGGTTTAATAATGTAATAACTTATGAATTCCATCTTCCAGTCAAACCAATTAATCCGGTAGGAACAAGATAAAGAAAAGGGGAAGTTTCAAAGCATATACAAACACCCGCTTCCATCTATCTTCCAGCGAAAACAATTAAATTTTAAACAATGAAAACAACAGACAACATACTTATTATAGACCTTGAAGCGACGTGCTGGAACGACCGGCCGCCGAGAGGTCAGGAAAGTGAAATCATAGAAATCGGCGTCTGCCTCATGAACGCCGGAACCGGTAAGGTTTCACAGAGTGAAGGCCTCCTGGTGAAGCCGCAATACTCAAAGGTGAGCCCGTTCTGTACGGAACTTACGTCCATTACCCAACAGATGCTTGATGATGAAGGCATTCTGCTGGAAGATGCCCTTGATATCCTGAGAGCGGAATACGATTCCGAGAACCTCACCTGGGCCAGCTATGGAAATTATGACCTGAACATGCTCCAAAACCAGGCACGCCGGTTCAATGTGGATTATCCGCTGAGCGATGACCACATCAATGTAAAAACCCTGTTCGGAGATCTGCATCCTACCGTACGTAAAAGTGTCGGCATGGCCCGCGCATTGGGCGAACTAAATTTCGAGCTTGAAGGTACACATCACCGAGGTGTGGATGATGCCAAAAATATTGCGAAAATCCTGCATTGGTGCCTGAAACAATATTAATAATGTATCAATGTATCAATGTAACAATGTGACATGTAACAGTGTCACAATATGATAAATAGAAAATGGAACTCTCTTTTTAAGGGAGTTTTTATTATTTTTAATAAGGACAAAGCTGATCATAACCAAGTCTTTGAATAACAGGGAGCAGGATCAGCTCTGAAAGGGCAGCTTACATCAGCATCGGGCACAGCCTGATGTCATCAACAATCCGATCATTCGGGGCTTTAGTTTCTTTCCAGCCACTCCTCATAAGAAACTACCCCCAGCTCCGGCCGGCCTTCACCTTCCAGGATGGAAATGAATTCCAGCTGATTGCCGTCCGGATCATTAAAATAAATCGCCAGGGCCGGCATCCAGGCGAAAACCATCGGTTTTTCGCTTCCGTCTTTAAGGAAATTGTAAGGTTTCAGATTTTTACTTTTAAGGAATTCAGAGGAGAAATTCAGGATATCTTCCTTTTCTGCAGTAAAGGCAAAATGCCTCGTCTGAAGGTTTTCTTTTTGCTCCCACAAACCCAGCATCGATGTTTTGTTCCTGCCGATCCATAAAAATACGATCGGACGGGTTTCATCCCGGTGCGCAAATTCCAATCCTAAGACTTCCGTATAAAATCTTACTGCTTTTTCCAGGTTGCTCACCTGAAGATGGGTTTCATACAATCCTTTAATCATAGCTCTAATTTGAATGAAACAAAACTATAAAATACCTTTTCAAAAATTTTAAATCCTCAATCCCTTTATATAAAATGAATGATAGACAAATTGTATTCTCAGGTTGCACGGTTGTCTCCAATTATTTGTGTGATTCGTGAAAAAGTTAGTGTGATTTGTATTTAAACAAAAAAATAAAAACTTTCTCAAAAAAAAAATACTGCGCAAAAAGATTGCGCAAAAGGATCCTTACTTTGCATCAGAAATCAGAGAGGAATGATAATCCTCCGGAAAATGTTTAACTGAAAAACAGTAACCATGAAATTTAATTTTTTAAGAAAGGAGAATAAAGCCGTGATGAATTACGAAGGTGCCGAAGCATATACGATGACTCCTGCGGAAGAACTATACAGTGCTGTGGTGACAACAGGATTATCAAACGCAACGTATGAAAAGGGAAGTGAAAGATTAACACGAATCCAGTCTCTGATTCAGAAAAACGATCCTGAATTCGTAGCCAAACTGGCCGTGTATGCAAGAAAAGAAATGTATCTGCGTTCCATCCCGTTGGTATTGACGACGGAATTGGCAAAACAGGCTTCCGGTACTGACCTGGTAAGCAGAACCGTTGACGGTGTGATCCAGAGAGCTGATGAAATCACGGAATTGCTGGCCTACTACCAGATGGCCAATGAAAGAACCGATCTGAAAAAGCTTAACCGGCTGTCAAAACAGATCCAGAAAGGCCTCGTTAAATCCTTCAACAGGTTCGACGAATACCAGTTTGCTAAATATAACCGGAAAGCGGAGGTCACCTTGAAAGACGCATTGTTCCTCGTTCATCCGAAAGCAAAGGATGACAACCAGCAGGCGATCTTCAATAAAATTGTAAACGATTCGCTGGAAACGCCTTATACCTGGGAAGTGGAGCTTTCCGTATTGGGGCAGACCCGGTTTGCTGATGATGCCGAAAGAAAAGCCGCTTTCAAAACCAAATGGGAAGAACTGATCTTCAGCAACAAGCTGGGATATATGGCCACATTGCGGAACCTGAGGAATATTCTGGAAGCCGGGGTATCTTCTCAGGCGATGGAAAAAGTGTGCCGGTACCTGTCGGATGAAAAAGCCGTGAGGAATTCAAAGCAGCTGCCGTTCAGGTTTCTGGCGGCATACCGTGAACTGAAGACCATCGGTTCCCCTTATCTGCCGTCTGTTCTGGAAGCATTGGAAAATGCGGTGGCGGTAAGTGCCGGGAACATCAAAGGGTTCGGGTTCAATACTTCCGTAGTGATTGCAGCTGATGTATCGGGATCGATGCAACAGCCGGTTTCCCCGAAATCCAAAATATTGCTGTATGACATCGGCCTGCTGATGTCGATGATGCTGCAGTCGCAGTGCAGCAATGTTATCTCGGGAATGTTCGGCGATACCTGGAAAAGGGTTGCCATGCCTAAAAACGGAGTCCTGAGAAACGTAGATGAATTCTACAAGAGGGAAGGTGAAGTAGGTTATTCCACCAACGGTTACCTGGTGATCGAAGACCTGTTGAACAGAAGAGAAAAAACAGATAAAGTTATGCTGTTTACCGATACCCAGCTGTGGAACAGCAACGAAACCCGGAATTCTTTCGAAGATTCATGGAGCCGGTATAAAAGATTCAATCCGGCGGCCAAACTGTATCTTTTTGACCTGGCAGGTTACGGGAATCAGCCGCTGGATGTCAGGAAAAATAACGTATACCTGATCGCCGGCTGGTCCGACAAAATCTTTGATGTCCTGAATGCCCTCGAAGACCGGAAATCGGCCGTGGAAATGATTAAAAAAGTGGTGCTGTAAAAGGCACTGCTTTTAAATGAGTTATAAGTTATAAATGATTTGAAGAATCGATTTGATCAGGAGCTTGATCCCGCTTTCCACTGTATCTTTTTCGCCGGCGCTTTTCTTCAAAGCCCTAAGAGAAAAAGGATGCCGTTGCAATCGGGGCTAAGGAAGACACAAAAGTAGAAACAGAGAACAAAACTCAAATTCACGCAAGTTTAGAATTCTTGGTTCTTTTGCTTCAGGGCAAAATAAACAGATAATCGCTGCGTCGTTCTTATTAAAATACAACTACGGGAACTCATTTTTATAAAATCGAACAGGATCTTAAAACAGGAAAAAAGAAAAAAGCCTGCGAAAGGCTGCGGAACCTGATCAATGAATATCCTGATGATCTCTCATTAAGGGAGAAGCTGGCCCGGATCTATTATGATTCCGGATTTAAGGATGAAGCCGGAAAATTCTGGATTTTATCGGAACCTCAGAATTTTGAAATGAAAGAAGCTGTTGAAATCTACAGAAGCTCGTTAAGCAATTCCGGAAATGCTATGCTTAAAGATATTGTATTCCGGGGAGATAAAAACAAGCTTCCGGGTTATACTTTGAACATTATTCAAGAGCTTGAAGCTGATAGTTTGAAAAAAACCAGACACATTCCCGATTTCAAAAGAAAAACACGGGCAAAAGGAAGCTATACCGAAGATAAAAGCAGTTTTATCAGCACAATAGGATTTTACCTGCTGATTGGAGCAGTTATATTAATTCCGGTGCTGGGATGTATAAAATTTTTTGAATTAATAAGTTCGTTATTTTCAAATTAAATAAGCATCAATACAATAACAAATTAATTATAGGTTATAAATAATGAATAATGTTTGAAATATCATTGCACACATAGATGAAAATAAAACATTTTAATCATGATAAGGCTTATTAATACAATAGAAATTAATCCTTTAAAATATGCCAGAGAAAACCCTGAATTGCCTGAGATTTCCGATTATCCTGATCCTGAAGAATGGTTTAGAAAGTGGGAAGAAGCGGCTTCTGCACTAAACCGTAATTTTAAAGTCATCGGTGAAAATTCCAATTTAGTTGATATAGACTCAATTGATGATGAAAATCTGCAAATGATTTTAGAGAAAGTTGATAATTGGAGTTCTGCCTTTGATGGAGGAATTATTATGATGGAAAATGATAAAATACGCATTGAACCGAAATGTTGCGGAGATCTTGGAAACATAACGGAATGGCATAAAATATTTGATGATAAAACTTCTGATTGGACAGAAATGTGGATCGGGCATCCCTGGATTTTTTACAGGAAGCAAAAAGCAAAAGTTCAGTTTTCAGAATATTCATATGTAAACTTAAAAGAAATCAAAGGTATTGAACCAATTTTCGAAGTCGATGAAGCCGAATTAAAAAATGAGTTTCAAAAAGTAAAACAATACCAAATACATTTTAAAAATAGAATTGCCACCATTTTGAAAAGAATGAGTATGGATAAAGCAGATGAGATTTCAGCATTACTGACTGGCATCAAATGAAATAAATGGCCTAGGAAATGCAGGCGTTAAGAAAATAGGCTGTACAAACGTTAAGAAAATTCTACTGTCCGAAGCGCGACACAAAAGTAAAAACGGAGAACAGACACCTAATTCGCGCAAATTTAGAATTTTTAGAGCGTACAGTCGATTTTTAGCCAGAGTTTCCAAGCCTTGAATTTTTGGTTCTTTTGCTTCAAGGCAAAACGAACAAATAAATTTAGCTGAGATCAAAATAATTTCAACTGCGTAAAAACAATGCGCACCAACGTAATAATTTTGCTTCAACAAAAAACAACAACCATGAAAACTTAAAAAAGCAAGTGTCGTAAGCAGAATTTCTTCGTTTTGGGGATGGCAATGCAGGTTCGAATCCTGCTCCCGGAAGTTCCGGGATAGTGTAAGGGATCACTCCATCGGTAAGTCTCTGTTTGCTTTTTTGCCTTGCTTAAAAAATAACCGGTGCCGTAAGAAAAGAATTCCTTCGATTTCCACTTGAACCAGAGTCTTTTCGCTGCATCGCCCGGTTTAAACAACCAATGTCGTTACTGTAAGAGATCCATCGTCATACTTACCATTTGAATAGATAACCAAACTCTTATAAACTGTTACTTGGTTTTTAAAATAAATTTTAACTGCGTAAAAAGAATGCGTATTGGAATAATAATTTTGCCTGACTAAAACAATAACCATAAAAACTTAAAAAACAACCGATGCCGTCAGAAAGGGTTCCTTCGACTTTCATTGAATCAAAACGCTTTCTGAAATTGTCCGGCTCAAATTACTTACAGGTGCCGTAGATAAAAGCTACTTCAATTTTTACGAAGGTTCAAATCCTTTCGCCGGAAGGTGTGGCTGAGTGGCTAGGCTGATTTAAAGACCGCTTTTATCATTATTTGCCTTGTGATTTTTTAGAATAGTATAAAAATAAAAATCAAGTGTCGTTTCAGAATCATACTTCGATAGTTAACCATTGGGTCGCAGGTTCGATTCCTGCCATCCCTGTTGTAAACGGGATGTAGCTCAGCCGGTAGAGCAAATGACAGAAGATTCTAACAGGGTTACCTTGATTTAAAAACAAAAGAGTGCCGTAGAAAAGGCTTACTTCGAATATAGACCTCAAAATCTATGAACAGGTGCAATTTCCCGAATAAAAGTAGGGACCAGGTGCATGTCTGCTTTTTCGCCTTTTGCCTCTTTATTACAATATAAATCATATCGGGTGTCGTAGTACGGAAATACTTCGTTCCAGGCTTGAGATGCAGGTTCGGATCCTGCCTGTAAAACAGTCGTCTAAATGACAGGACGCAAGCCGTAAGTGTCTGTACGAGGGATTACCCCGATATAAACAAAAGAGTGCCGTCAGAGAAAACTTACTTCGGTTAATCTTATGATGTTGGTTCGACTCCAGAATAGACCTGAAAAAGGTTTATATAAAGGGTTTTCTCGCCTTTTGCCTCTTTATTACAATATAAATCATATCGGGTGTCGTAGTACGGAAATACTTCGTTCCAGGCTTGAGATGCAGGTTCGGATCCTGCCTGTAAAACAGTCGTCTAAATAACAGGACGCAAGCCGTAAGTGTCTGTACGAGGGATTACCCCGATATAAACAAAAGAGTGCCGTTAGAGAAAACTTACTTCGGTTAATCTTATGATGTTGATTCGACTCCAGAATAAGCCTGAAAAAGGTTTGTATAAAGGGTTTTCTCGTCTTTTGCCTCTTTTTTTAATTGAAAAAATACAGATAAGTGTCGTAGAAAAAGGGTACTTCGTAATATAACGGTCCTAAGGTAGCGCAGTTCGGGCGACCGGATTGGGTGAAGTTGGGTTGAAAACCAACCGGGCAAAAGTTTTCGTAAGAAAGCGCAAGTCTCCCGCAGATGTAGAATTGCCGGCTCACTGCCCGTGAAGGGTAAGAGCGGCGCTCTGAAAAGAGCATCCCTTTTCCGCTTTCACCTTATCTGTATACCATAAACAAGTGCCGTAGAATAGCGTTACTTCGCTCATCACGACGGGGTCGCGGGTTCAAGTCCCGCCTTTTCCACCATGTAAAACACAAAATCCAGATCGGAAAAGTAGCTCAGTTGGTTAGAGCACGTATTTGCGCTTTTCGGCAATCGCCTTGTCGTTTTTAAAGTAAAGTGCCGTAGGAAAAAGATCCTTCGTTACCATTGAAAGGGGAGGAATAGCGCAGCAGATTATTCCTGCAAGGCTATCCGGTTCGACTCCGGCAAAACAGTGCCCCGCTTTTTCTTTTCCCGCCCATTGCCTTTATACAAAAAATCCGGTGAACAATTTTCACCGGATTATTTATTACGTTTATAAGTTATTTTTTTGAAGTTATCTTCTGATACTCTTCTTCAAAAGTTTTCTTCCATTTGGCAATGGTCGTTCTGCTGATCTTATATTTTTTCGACATATAATTTGTAGAAAGACCGTGTTTTTCCTGATACTGCAGAAGCTTAAGCATCGTTTTCTTATCATACGTCTTCAGTTTCTGGTTGTTTCTCAGGCTCTCTTTAGACGATTCAAAAACCAGATCATTAAACTTCAGAATATCTTCCGTTGTTTTCAGGTTCTTTATAAGGCGCTGTACTTTAGGGTCCTCTAGTTTTTCCGGATCCCTTTCTTTCAGCATATCACGATAAATTTTTGTGTAATTGGGTCGCATCATTTTTTCCAGGGTTTAGATTTTTTGAAGCCAACGGTGCAACGTACTTTTAGGAATCGAATATTCCTCGATGATTTCACTGTATGTCATTTCGCCGGACTGTATTTTCCCGATAATGAAATCCTTAATCTCCTGAGTATAAATATTTTTCCTGAAATAAGGAATTTTATCGGATTTCGGATTTTTAGTCTTATCTACCGCGGAAGGAGGCGAATACAGGATGAGGTGGGAACTGTAGATTCTGAAAAAATCATATTCCAACAATTTTGAGCATCTCAGCAGAAGATCTGTATCCAGAGATTTGCTCTCATACATTTTTTCAACGGCGTCTTCATCTTTTTTAAGGAAGCTGCATACTCTTTCTGAGCTCATTTCCAGTTCATTAACTCTCTCTTTAATAAACTTTCCGATATGTATTTCTTTGTACAACATTATTATTAATAAATCTAGGTGTTATTAAATCAATTTCAATTTTAACCACAGGGGCATGTTATTTTCATTTCTTTAGCCGGCATTAAAAAAGTTGGATGGAAATTATGAAGTGTACATAAATACGACAAAATCAGAGGTCAGGCTGCCTGAGTGCAAACCGGGTACAATCTGTCTTTTAAATCATAAAGAAATTTGCATGTTACTCAATATTTGGCAATAATCCGAGCTTTCATTCCTATCCATCATTGACTTGCCCCAAAACATACGATTCCAACTTTTTTAAAGTATGGACAATAATATATGTTTCCTTAAATTTTTTCCGTGCACTATGTTTCTTTACAAGTCA
>NZ_VTSX01000036.1 GCF_008329705.1 Chryseobacterium sp. SN22
AAATGAACACAAGTAATAACAATGTATAATTCTCTTAGAAAAAAAATATTCGGAGGGGATAATGTTGTAAATCTTTCGGATGTAAGATATCTACCGAGATGGATAATTCTTGCTATAGATATTCTTATTTTGATAATATCTTTATTTCTATCTACTTATATTATAAAGAAAATTACTCAGACAGAATTCATTTATCACCAAAATGAAATAACAGTTTTTATATGTATAGTATTTGTAAATGTCATTTTAATGTACATTTTTAAGACTTATGCAGGTATTATACGGCATTCTACTTTTATAGATCTTTTTAAATTATTGATATCTTGCTTTTGTACAATGTTTATTGTAGGAAGTATAAATATTCTCTACTTCTGGGCTACCGGTACAAAATTTATCCTTACAGCTTACCTTATTTTATATTTTATTATCTCTTTCATGGGGTTATTCCTCTTTAGGTTATATGTAAAAGAATTTTTTCACATTGTAAGAGAGTATAGGAGAAGTACGCTAAAAAAAAGAATTCTGGTTTTAGGAATAGATGAGCAATCTATCGCGATCGCAAGAGCAATTTTGGATAACCCCAGCTTACCGTATCATGTAGTGGGATTTCTCACGCAAAGAACCGATTCAAAGAGAGCATCACTTTTAGGAAAACCTATCCTATCCAAAGATAAAATAGAACAAAATACTAAAGAGGAACTTTTAGTAGATGGAATAATTGTCATCAAAGAAATGATGTCTAAAGATGAAATGAATTCATGGGTGAATTTGTTTTTAGAAAAAGACCTTAATATTTTCAAGGCCCCTTCTGTTCAAAAGCTGAGAGATAGTGATCTGGGAGGATCTATCAGAACCCTTCAGATTGAAGATTTGCTGAATAGAAAACCGATTAAGATCGAAAATGAGGAGGTTAAAAGCAGGCATTATAACAAGAATATTTTAGTTACAGGTGGTGCAGGCTCCATCGGCAGTGAAATTGTAAGACAGGTAGCCCAATTTAATCCCTCTTTAATCGTTGTACTAGATCAGGCAGAAACTCCCTTATACGATATTGAGATTGAAATGAAGAATAAATTTCCTCATATTAGATTCAAGTTTGTATTAGCAGATGTCTCTAATAAGCATAGGATCGAACCTTTATTCCAAACCTATAACTTTTCAATGGTTTATCATGCGGCAGCTTATAAGCATGTTCCGTTAGTTGAAGAAAATCCGCATGAAGGTATTTTGGTAAATGTTCTCGGATCTAAAATCATAGCCTCATTATCTAGTAAGTATAAAGTCAATAGATTTGTAATGGTTTCTACTGACAAAGCCGTAAATCCGACCAATGTAATGGGCGCTTCCAAAAGAACGGCAGAATTGTATGTACAATCCCTACAGAATGTAGATGGAAATACCACGAAATTTATTACCACGAGGTTTGGTAATGTTCTAGGTTCAAACGGTTCAGTAATCCCACACTTTAAAAAACAGATAGAAGCAGGTGGTCCGGTAACCATTACTCATCCCGATATCGTACGGTATTTTATGACCATTCCTGAAGCCTGTGAGCTTGTGCTGCAGGCGGGAACTATGGGGCATGGAGGAGAAATCTTCGTTTTTGATATGGGCGAGCCGGTGAAAATTTTAGACCTGGCCAGAAGAATGATTAAACTATCGGGATTTGAGCCCAATATCGATATTAAAATTATCTATACAGGATTGAGGCCGGGTGAAAAATTGTATGAAGAACTTCTGAGTGATGATGCTAAAACACTTCCTACCCATAACGACAAAATTATGATTTCTAAAGATCCGAGCATAAATTTTTTAGAAATCGACAAAATGACGAAAATGCTTACCATAGCTTCTATAAAAAGAGATAAGGTAGAAGTTGTAAAAATTCTAAAAACCATTGTTCCGGAATTCAAAAGTAATAATTCCATTTATGAAGTTTTGGACAAATAGAAAATATAAAATGTATCTTTGTACAATTTTAAAATATGAAAAGTAGAATATTAGGACTTTTTTCTATACTGCTATTGATATCATGTAAGGTTAAAGAAAATACCCAAAATGATTTGAACTATTTGCAGAATATAGAGCAAGTGGCTGTTGAAGCATCTGCAAAAAAATCAAATAATACCATACAGACAGGAGATCAGTTAGTAATCCTGATTACTGCTAAGGATATGGATGTGGTAAAACCATTTAACCAAAATTATTCTTCTTCCGAAACGATTCAGAACAATGCCAATGCAGGAGGGAATATGCCTAATCAGGGCACAACAACTATATCTGGCCCTACGTATATTGTAGACAGTAACGGCAATATCGATTTTCCGGTTATTGGGAAACTTAATACAACCGGCAAAACTTTAATTGATTTTAAGAACGAGATCATGGGCAAAGTAAGTCAGTATGTCATCAATCCCACCGTAAATATAAGACTTGCCAATTTTAAAATTACCATCCTTGGGGAAGTAAACAGACAGGGTGATTATGTAGTAGCAAACGGGCAGGCTACCATATTCAATGCTCTGGGATTGGCAGGAGACCTTACGATGTATGGAAAGAGAAATGATATTCTGGTGATAAGAACAGAAGAAGGAAAGGTAACTCATGGTAAAGTAAATCTGCAGGATGCCAATCTGATTAATTCACCTTATTATTATTTGAAGCAGGGCGATGCCATTATTGTGCAGTCCAATAAAGCGAAGGAAATAACGTCAAGACAAAACCCCAATACAGGACTTTATCTGACAGCCATTTCCATTGGCATAACAGCTGTTGCCGTTGTCATAAGTTTGTTTAACAGAAAATAAAATGGTCCATTAATTATCAATACCTATTGATAATTTAATTATTGACAGAATCACAAAGTAATGAAATTATACAATATAGCCATTATTGGACAAGGATATGTAGGATTACCTCTATCTTTGGAGTTTGCGAATCATTATCCGGTAATGGGTTTTGATATTAATACGGAAAGAATTAATGAGCTTAATAGTGGTCATGACGCGACTTTAGAAGCCGATCTTAATAAACTTAAAAACAGTTTGGTCCGTTATCAGGAGTCGGATGGAAGTATCGGATATAGAGGGACAAGTGATATTCGGGAAATTGCTGACTGCAATGTTTTTATTATAACCGTACCAACACCTATTGATAAATACAATGCTCCTGATCTCAATCCTCTTCTTAGCGCATCAAAAATGCTTGGAGAAATTATTAAAAAAGGAGATATTGTCATATTTGAATCTACCGTTTTCCCGGGATGTACGGAAGAAGAATGTGTTCCGATTCTTGAAAAATATTCAGCATTAAAATTTAACGAAGATTTTTTTGTAGGCTATTCCCCTGAAAGGATTAATCCGGGAGATAAAGTAAATACTTTGACCAGTGTTGTAAAAGTCACCTCCGGATCTACCGCTGAAACGGCAAAAGAAGTTGATGATTTGTACAAGACAATAATAACGGCAGGTACCCATCAGGCACCAAGTATCAGGGTGGCAGAAGCCTCAAAAGCAATTGAAAACGCCCAGAGAGATGTCAACATTTCATTTGTCAATGAACTGGCTCTTATTTTTGACCGGATGGGAATCGATACCAATGACGTTCTGGAAGCTGCCGGAACGAAATACAACTTCCTGAAATATAAGCCGGGTCTTGTCGGAGGGCATTGTATTTCTGTAGATCCTTATTACCTGGCGCATAAAGCTGAACAGCTGGGTTATCATCCTGACGTTATATTATCAGGACGCCGGGTAAACGATTCGATTGCGAAATTTATAGCATCGAAAGTGGTAAAACTTCTGATTAGTAAAGGAAATGTAATTAAAAATTCTCAGGCCTTGATTTTAGGAGTAACTTTTAAAGAAAACTGTCCTGATGTGAGAAATACAAAAGTGATCGACATCTATAATGAGCTGAAAGATTACGGGGTAGAGGTTGATATTTGTGATCCATGGGCTGATAAGGAGGAAGTACAACACGAATATGGGGTCACAATTCTCCACGAGCTAGAAGAGGGCAAAAAGTACGATTCAATTATTATTGCGGTATCTCACAAAGAATTTCTCTCATTGGATTTTGAAAAAATAAAAAAAGAAGAATGTGTTGTTTTCGATACCAAGGCCTGCATAGACAGAAATCTGGTTGACGCAAGACTTTAAAAAACTAATTAATACCTGTTGTTAAATAAAACAATAGGGCAATTTATAAAATTTAAAAATAAATAATGGATAGCCCGGTTATTGGAGGATCAGAAAAAGAAATTAATATTCAGGAGATAATCAAGCCTTATGCAAGAAACTGGATCTGGTTTATTATTATACCGATCATATGCTTAGTTATAACTTACTTTTATTTAAAGTTTGTTACACCAATATACAATGTTCAGTCATCCGTGCTTATTAAAGATGCTAAAAAAGCGCCTTCTGCAGGGAATGAATTCGGAGTTTTACAGGATTTGTCCGGTTTTGGAGGGATGGATACAAACAGTATCGATAACGAAATAGAAATCTTTAAGTCTAAAAAGCTAATGCATGAGGTTGTAAAACAGAACAATCTTCAGACTTCTATATACGCAAAATCCAATTTAAGTGACAGGGAGCTTTATAAAAATACATCTCCTATAACGATCCAGGTTATTAATGAAAAAGATTATACAGGTAAGATCACACCGGTAAATATTAAAATTTCCGGCCAGGATATCATTTTAACAAGTGAGAATTTCCCTGAAATTAAAACACAGTTCAATAAGACGATCAGCCTACCATATGCGAATCTGTTAATTATCAGAAACCAGGCCTTTAATAAATACAAGGCAGGCGATGTAAGTAACATGTACTTTACCTATATGACGAAAGAAGGTACTGTAAATTACTTGCAAAAAATATTAAGCGTAAGTTTAATTAACAAAGAAGCAACCGTCATAAGCTTATCATTAAACTACCCTAATGTAAACAAATCCAAGGATATTGTAAATACTTTGGTACAGGTATATAATAATGATGCCATCAATGATAAAAATTCTGAATCTAAAAAAACAAAAGATTTTATTGATGACAGAATAAACCTTATATCAAAGGAACTGGGACAGGTTGAAAACCAAAAGGAAAATTTCAAAGCCAGCAATCAGATTACTGATTTATCTACTGAAGCCAAGCTAAGCCTTGAGACGTCAGCAGAAGCCCGATCAAAACAACTCGAACTGGAATCACAACTCGAGCTTACCAATGCCTTGATCGGTTTTATGGGTAAACAGAATAATACGCAGGTGTTACCTTCGAATATTGAGTTAAGTAATAGCAGCGCCGTAGCGAATATTTCAGCTTACAATCAGCTGGTATTAGAGAGAAACAGGTTACTTGAGAATGCCACTCCTCAAAACCCGGTAGTAATGGATCTTACCAAACAAATTTCTTCTCTGAAAGGTTCTGTTATGGAAAGTCTCCTGAAGAATAGAACAGGACTGCAATTGGCTAAGAATCAATATCAAAATGAACAGAATCAGATAAGTTCAAAGATTACAAAAATTCCTGCACAGGAAAAACTGTTCAGAAGTATTGAAAGACAGCAGCAGATAAAAGAAAGTTTATACCTTCTTTTGTTACAGAAAAGGGAAGAAACCGCTATTTCTTTGGCAGTTACGGCAAATAAGGCGAGAATTATAGATTATGCTTATGCATCACCCGCCCCTGTAGCTCCTAAAAAAATGATCTTCTTGGCAGGTGCATTGGTGCTCGGACTTCTTTTGCCTGTTATTTTTATCTATCTTAAAGAATTGCTTAATAATAAAATTAAAAGCAAGCATGATCTGGAAAAACTCTCTCCTACTTCTATATTAGGAGAGTTACCAAGTGTTTTAAAAGGAGAATCTGATATTGTGAAGGTGAATGACCTTTCGCCCATAGCAGAAGCGTTCCGTATTTTAATTACCAACATGAACTTTTTGTTACCTAAAAAAGAAAAAGGAAGAGTGGTCTTTGTTACGTCTACGGTAAAGGGTGAAGGGAAAACCTTCGTTTCCGTGAATTTAGCTTTAACCTTAGCTACCCCTAATAAGAAAGTAATTATTATTGGTTCGGATGTAAGAAATCCTCAGCTTCAGCGATATAATACCTCAAGAAGAGGTTTGATAGGTTTGACGGAATATTTATATTCAGATCAGACCAAACTGGAAGACATCATCCATGTTACTTCATTTAATCCGCATTGTGATGTCATTTATTCGGGAATGATTCCGCCAAATCCGACAGATTTATTAAGCAATGGAAGATATGAATTGCTTTTGGATAATCTGAAAACCAAGTATGATTATATTATCATAGATACTGCTCCGCTGTTACTGGTAACCGATACTTTCCTATTTGCTGATCTGGCTGATGCAACCTTGTATGTAACGAGATCCAGATATACCGAAAAATCACTTATCGAATTTGCCAATAGCAATATTAACAGCCAAAAAATTAAAAATGTGGGATTTGTACTTAATGATGTGGATAAGAATCATTACGGATATGGAAACAAATACGGCTATGGATATTCTGCCACAGAGAAAAGCTGGCTGGAAAAGATTAAAGATCGATTGTAATGCGTAGGACTATTGATATTGTGCCTAGCTAGAAGTTGGCTGATGGACAGCAATATAATAAATAAGCTTTTCATTAATCGATAGACAATTACAATAACTATGACTATTAACTTGGCATCCAATGGTCATGTTCATCTTATTTTCTAAGAAACTAACCCCTGAATAAGCTTTATAAATAATCCAGAGTATACGGTTTGCGTATTTAAATAACAATTGTGAGCAGCATAAAAAAAAATTTTTCTTATAACGTCATTTTAACGGTAACCCAAGTTATCGTTCCGATGATCATGTATGCTTATGTATCAAGAGTGATTATGCCTTACGGAGTAGGGACGGTTTCTTTTGTGGAAAATATATGCAGATACATTATGTTGATTGCTGCTCTCGGGATCCCGATTTACGGGATCAGAGAAATTGCCAGGAAAAAAAACGAAAACCAGGACGGGGTCTTCAGTGAATTGATTTCGATACATCTGTACAGCAGTTTGCTGCTGGTTGTGATTTATACAGCTTTAATCTATCTTGTGCCGCAATTTAGTGCAAACAAGAATATGTTCCTTATAGGAATTTCTCTTGTTGTCTGCAATGTTCTGGCTATAGAATGGTTTTATCAGGGAAATGAAAATTTCAGATATATAACCGTCAGAACAGTTATTGTAAGATCGCTTTCTTTACTTCTGGTTTTTATTTTTATAAAAAAGCCTCAGGATTACTACTTGTTTTTTGTCATTTTGTGTGGATCCAGTGTGATTAATGGGGTAATCAATTTCTTGTATTCGAGAAAATACGTAAAGTTTACACTGGTCTGGAAATGGGAAAGGTTAAGGAAGCATATTAAACCGTTATTATTGATATTTGCTTCTACAGCAGCAATAAGTATTTATGTTTTACTGGATTCTGTTTTTTTGGGATTCATCTCTTCAAAAGATGCGGTGGGGTATTATTCCTTAGGATTAAGAGTAAGTAAGGCTCCGGTGATTTTAGTGACTGCATTAGGATCTGTGCTGATCCCTAAATTATCTCAGGCACACGCTTCAGGAGATGATGCTTATTTCAACAGGCTTATTCAGAAATCCTTTGATTTTGTAGGAATTGTTGCTTTTCCGGTGATTGTTTCCATGATCGCATTATCAAATGAAATCATCATCATTTTTGCCGGTGAAAAATTTCTTCCCGCAAAAACTTCCTTCTGTATTCTGTGTATTGTAATTTATCTGATCGGAATTTCCAACATACTGGGGATGCAAATGCTCACGACAACGGGCAGGGACAGTCTGATGACGAAATCTGTTTTCTTCGGGCTGGTCTGCAGTATTGTTTTAAATATTATTTTGATTCCTCATTTCAATGAAGTAGGTGCAGCCATTGCTAACTTATCGTCAGAGCTTTGTGTTACCTTTATTATGTTTTATTTTGTGCGCAAAAACTTTCATCTGAATATCAATTACAGGGTTACACTGCTTTCTCTGTTTTGCTCGCTGCCGATATTGGGAATTATATATTTTACAAGTAATCTGACGGATTCATTAATTAAAAAACTCGTATTTGCCGGTATTTCAATTGGCGTTTACCAGTTTTTTGTTCAATATTACATTATTAAGGAAGAAAATTTCATAACATTTACATCAAAAATTATCAAGAGATATGCAAAAATATGATTATTTAATAGTTGGATCTGGATTATTTGGAGCAGTTTTTGCCCATGAGGCCAATAAAAGAGGGAAAAAATGTCTGATAATAGATAAAAGAAACCATCCGGGCGGAAATATCTATTGTGAAAATGTAGAAGGAATAAATGTTCACAAATATGGTGCTCATATTTTTCATACAAACGATAAAGGAATCTGGGATTATGTTAATCAGTTTGCAGAATTTAACCGGTATACCAATTCTCCTGTAGCCAACTATCACGGAAAGATGTATAATCTGCCGTTTAATATGAACACATTCTATCAGATGTGGGGCACGAAAACCCCGGCTGAAGCCCAGGCAAAAATAAACGAGCAGAAAGCAGAATCAGGAATTAAAAACCCTCAGAACCTGGAAGAGCAGGCCATCTCTTTGGTAGGAAAAGATATTTACGAAATTCTTATAAAAGAATATACGGAAAAGCAATGGGGAAGAAAAGCTACGGATCTCCCTGCTTTTATCATCAAAAGATTACCGGTACGTTTTACTTATGATAACAATTATTTTAACGATAAATATCAGGGGATTCCTATTGGGGGTTATAACAAAATTATCGAAGGTTTGTTAGATGGGATAGAAGTAAAATTAGAAGTAGACTTTTTCGAAGATCGCGAATATTGGGAAAATATTGCCGAGAATCTGGTTTTTACCGGAAAAATAGATGAATATTATGACTATTGCTACGGGAAATTACAATACAGAAGCTTACGTTTTGAAAACAAAATTCTGGATGAAGAAAATTTCCAGGGCAATGCCGTTGTTAATTACACTTCAAGCAATGAACCTTATACAAGGATTATTGAACACAAGCATTTTGAATTTGGTACACAGCCTAAAACAGTAATTACCTACGAGTATCCCGATGAATGGAGTGAGGGGAAAGAGTCTTATTACCCGATCAATGATGAGGTGAATTCTGAGTTATACAGAAAATATAAAGAGCTTGCAGAAAAAGAAGATAATATAATTTTCGGCGGAAGGTTAGCAGAGTATAAATATTATGATATGCACCAGGTAATCGGCTCGGCTTTAACTAAAGTAAAAAAAATATTACAATAAATGATACAGATTATTAGCCCTTCAAAATTAACAACAGGAGGAACGGAATTACTTCATCAGCTTAACTATGAATTGGAAAAATTGGGAGCTGATGTAGGAATGGCTTATTATGACAAAGAGCATAAATCATTTGTTGAAATGGAAATCAATCCTAATTTTAAGAAATACAGCACTAAAAAAAATGAATCGGTAAAATTAAATGACTCAACTGATAATGTGATTGTTGTTGCGGAAACAATGTTAAAGCATATTTCTGCAATCAAAAATGCCAAAGTGTATGTTTGGTGGCTGTCGGTTGACAATTATAAAGTTAATCTAAACCTTGATTATTTGAAAGACTATGGTTTCAAGTCATTTATTTATGAAATTAAAAAAGCTTTAACCATTACTCCGATTTCAAAATTAAAAGGATATAAGCATCTGGTTCAATCTAAATATGCTAAAGATTTTTTATCCAGTTATTCGGTACAATCAGAATATTTAAGTGACTATATTAACACAGGCTTTTTAGATGTTGGTCCTGAAATTAACAAGTCTGACATTATTTGTTATAATCCTGCAAAAGGAAAAAATGTAACAAAACGAATTATTGATTTCTATAAAAATAAAAATTCGGCAATACGTTTTATTCCGATTGTTAATATGAATCAGAAACAAGTGGCCGAAACCCTGCGCAGTGCTAAAATATACATCGATTTTGGATGGCATCCGGGAAAGGACCGTATTCCCAGAGAAGCACGATTACAGAATTGTATTATTATTACGGGAAAAAGAGGCTCTGCCAGAAATGAAGAAGATATAAGAATCCCTCAGAAATATAAATTTGATGAAAAGTCTCCCGACTTTTTAAAAAATATAGATTTGATAATTACTGACGTCGTGAATAATTTTGATGAAAATCTCAATTCGCAAAACTATTACAAAGAAATAATCAACAAAGAAAGAAGTCTTTTCGAAAAAGAGGTTGCAAGATTTTATGAAGAAGTTATAAAAAGCTAATTATGATATACAGTATTATAGTTCTTTACAATCCTGAAAGTAATAATCTGGCAAATATAGAAGCCCTTTTATTACAGTCTGACACCCTCATTGTTATAGATAATTCCACAAGAAAATTGCCGGAAGCAATAGCTGATTTGATAGATACGAGCCATCAGATTGTTTATTTATCGAATAATGGAAATATAGGACTTTCGCTGGCACTAAATAAAGGAATCAAAAAAGCTTTGGAATTTAAAGATTGTGGCTATATAGCATTGTTTGATCAGGATTCCTTAATTCAAAAAGATTTTTTTCAGCCCATGATAGAAGTGCTTGAAAATAAATCCGATATTATAGCAACTTCACCGGAAGTTGTTGACATGAGAACATTAGAAGAGCATAGAAACGCAGATCATCAAGAAACATATGAAGTACCCGTAATCATTACATCCGGATCCTTTTGTAAACGTGATGCCTTTGAGAAAGTAGGATTGATGGATGAAACCCTTTTTATTGATTATATTGATTATGAATGGTGTTTCCGGGCCAGAGACAAAGGGTATCGGTTAATAAGGGTTCCTGCTTCGAAGCTCCTGCATAATATGGGGGAAAAAGTAGTTAAATTTCTTTTTATAGAAAAACCTTACCATACCAATGGGATAAGGCATTTTTATATATTCAGGAATCAGATGTATATGTTCAAGCGGAATTATATCCCCTTAGGTTGGAAGGTTACACAGATATTTAAATTTGCATACAGAATTCCAAGCTATATTTTGCTCTCTCCTCAGCCATTGCAAACTGCTAAACACATAATGAAAGGAATAAAAGCCGGCTTCAAAAAAGAAGGAAGAAACTATAGGTATGACACAATTTGAGCTACAGTTTTACATCCTGATAACATTTCTATCTTATATGTTTTTGTTATTGGTCTTTCATAGCAAACTAAGAAAACTTGCATTTATTCCTGCGGTTTTATTTGTTATCTGTTCTCTATTGCTCAGACTTTATGTTCCGATAGAAAAAAATGCAGACTATGGAGGCTATGCAAACTTTATGTTTGAAGAATATCATTTTCAATGGAAAGCGATTTTTAGTGAACCTTATTTTCCTTTAATTTTAAATACACTATTCAAATATACGCAGGATTGGAAAGAGTCTTTAAATGGAATGTATTTAATTAATTTTGTTTTCAGTTTAATTTTTTATATCTGGCTTGCTTACCGGAAGAATATAAAATACTGGATCAAACTTATATTCTTTGTCTTTTCATATACTCTGCTTACTTACACTGTTTTAAGAAATTCACCAGCTTATTTCTTATTTGGATTTTTAGCATATTATTTACTTTTAGGAAAGAAGTTCTGGGCAGGTTATCTTGGATTTTTAACGCACGCAAGCGCACTTCCTGCGTTGGCCGCCACGTTTTTAGGCTTTGGTAAACCGACTTATAAGCAATTTCTACTCATTCTTCTGGGAGCCTTGGTGTTTTCTTCGCTATTAAGTTTGCCTTACTTTTCCCATATTACCAATAGATTAGATACCTATACCGATACCAATGTAGCTGATAAATATGGAGTAAGTATCTTTCATAAATTATACTTAGTCATGATTATAGGTCTTACTTTGCTAATTTATAAATATAAAAAAACTGCAGTATATAATAACTTTTATTGTGCGATCTTCCTGATCTATCTGATCTTATATTTTCTGAATCCGGTAATGGCATTTAGGTTTTCGTATTACATTATTATTTACATCGTTATATATCCTTTTTACGGCAAATTAAAATATGACAAAATTTTGAATATGGTATTTAGCATTGTACTGGGTTTCGTATTTTATAATATCTTTTTTGGCAGCCACTTTGACTTAACATTATTGAAATGAAAACAGTAAAAATCCTATTAGCCGGCTATAACGGAGAAAAATATATAGAAGAGCAGATAAATACTATTCTGAAGCAACAAGGCATTGTGCCGGATATTATCCTCAGCGATGACGGCAGTAAAGACAAAACCCTGGAGATTGTTAAGGAAAAATATCCCTATATAAAAGTGTCGCAAAATATTCCGGGGACAGGATCTGCAGCAAAAAATTTTCTGAAAATGGTATCCGGACTGGATTTTAACGAACATTTTGAATATGTTTCCTTTGCAGATCAGGATGATGTGTGGATGCCGGAAAAAATGATAAAGGCAATAGAACTGCTCGAGGAAAATCATGCAGAACTGTATTGTTCCAATCTTACCAAATGGGATACTTCGGATAATTCCTATAATGAACTTAAAAAAGATTTTCCTCAGAAAAAATTCGATTTTTTATTTGAAGGCGGAAGCGCAGGCTGTACTTATGTTTTTACAAGAAAGTTTGCCAAAGATCTGCAGAACTTTTTAAAAAATGTAGATTCTACCAATTGGAAAGGATTTTCGCACGACTGGTTGGTGTATTTTTTTGCCAGATCAAGAAACTGCAAAGTAGTGATCGATAAAAATTCCTATATACATTACCGCCTGCATCAGGAAAACGTTCATGGTCACCTCAACAAGTTGTCCTGGAATACGGTAAAAGAAAAATCCTCAGAAGTATTTAACGGGTACTATCAGAATCATATAAAAAACTACATTCAGCATTTGGATAAAAGTTCGGAGGCTTATGCAATCTATCAGCAGTTTCTAAAAGGTTACTTTTCAAGAAACCGCGTAATCCTAAAATATAATACTCAATTGATGAGGGATAAAAAAAAGTTTCTCATTTTTGCAGTACTGAATTTATTGAAATTTTAATTTGTTCCGCCTATGTATAAGTACTTTTTCAAACGTTCTTTCGATTTTCTGGCTTCACTCATCGGGCTGGTGATTTTTTCGCCGATATTTATACTCGTAACAATCGGACTCTTCATTGTAAACCAAGGAAAACCGTTCTTTTTTCAGGCAAGACCGGGTTTGCAAGGAAGAATTTTTAAGATCATCAAGTTCAAAACGATGAATGACAGAAAAGATGCAAATGGTGTTTTACTGCCTGATGCGGAACGTCTAACATCAATTGGAGCATTTGTAAGAAAAACTTCGTTGGATGAAATTCCGCAATTAGTTAATGTTTTAAAAGGGGATATGGCTTTAATTGGGCCAAGGCCTTTATTACCACAATATCTGCCTCTCTATAATGATGTGCAGAAAAGACGTCATGAAGTGCGGCCGGGAATCACAGGCTGGGCACAGGTTAATGGAAGAAATAACATTTCATGGAGACGTAAATTTGAATTGGATGTTTGGTATGTGGATAATATATCCTTAATTTTGGATGTCAAAATATATTTTTTAACCATTAAAAAAGTAATCATCAGAGAAGGAATTTCCCAAGAAGGGCAAGTTACGATGGAAGGCTTTAACGGGAAGAATTAACAAAATACTATGAAAAGGAACTTAATAGAATATTTAGTCGAAACGGTAAAGCAGAAAGGAAAGGTAACTGCCGTTATCGAAAACGATAAGGAGATTACTTTTGATCAGCTCTATAAAAATGTGTGCGTTTTAGGGAATTACCTTCTTGAAAAGTCGGATGTTATCAATAAGCCTGTTGCTGTTTATCTTCCGAAATCCATCAATTGCGTTGTAGCGGATTTAGGGATTATGATTTCCGGAAATGCTTATCTTAATCTGGATATAAAAAGCCCTATGCAGCGTATCGAAAATATCCTGGATCTGGTGCAGCCTGAATTTATCGTAACAACAAGAAATTTGCTGAAAAGCCTGGAAGGTATTTATGCTTCAGAAAAGATCATTCTTATTGATGAATTGAAAGCAGAAAATCATACTGATGAGCAATTACTGAAAAGATTAAAGCTAAGAAGCATTGATACCGATATGTCTTGTGTAATCAATACTTCAGGTTCTACAGGCACACCGAAATCGGTTGCCCTTAACCACAGAAGTTTTGTAGATTTTATTGAGGTTTCGGATGAAATTTTTCAGTTCTCACAGAATGAAATTATAGGATCATTATCGCCTGTCATTTTTGATATTTTCAGTTATGAACTTTGTATGCTGATTTCAAAAGGGAGCTGTATCGTAGTTTTACCGGAAAACATGGCTGCTTTTCCTATAAAGATACTGGAAGAAATGCAGAGGACTCAAGTGAGTTTTATCTTCTGGGTACCGACAATTATGGTGAATATTGCTAATATGGATCTGCTTACCAAAGTGAATCTTGAAAGCTTGAAACTGGTTTGGTTTGCAGGTGAGGTTTTCCCTACAAAACAATTTAATTATTGGAAAAAAATACTTACCCATACAAAGTTTGCCAATCTCTATGGGCCGATTGAAATTACACTGGATTGTACTTATTTTATTGTAGACCGTGATTTTGAGGATAACGAACCGCTTCCGATAGGGATTCCGTACAAAAATACAGACGTCTTGATTATTACCGATGAAGATAAATTAGCTGCAAAAGGAGAAGAAGGAGAATTGTGCGTAAGAGGGAGCTCTTTGGCGCTAGGTTATTATAATAATCCTGAGAAGACGGCTGCGGCATTTGTACAGAATCCTTTGAATCCGCACTATCCCGAAGTCATTTACCGAACAGGAGATGTTGTTGCGCTTAATGAAAGAAACGAAATTATCTTCAAAGGCCGTAAAGATACACTGATTAAACATCAGGGCTACAGAATCGAAATGGGCGAAATAGAACACATTGTCGTTAATACCCTTAAAATTGCTAAAAATGCATGTTGTGTCTATAACCGTGCCGATAAGGAAATCGTCTTGTACTATGAGAACCCTGAGGATATACAGCCAGCCTTCTTCAGAAAAGAACTTTTAGCCAGCCTTCCCAAATATATGATTCCTACAGTTTATATTCGTTATGATGAAATGCCGCGAAATCCAAACGGGAAGATCGATAGGGCATTTTTAAATCAGCAAGTTAACGTATAGAAAAATGGAACACTTAACGAATTTTACGTATTCTGATATAAAATCCGAACTTTTTAGATTAAAGTCTAAAGAAATGAAAGCCAATTTCTTTATGACTGAATTACAATTTAACAGGTTATGGTCTGAAAATAAAATTCAGGTGTTTAAAACAGAAAAGGCGTGTTTTTTGCTTACAGATGACGACGGATTCAAAAGGTTATATTTTATTGCGTCAGATATTGAAGAAATAAAATATTTTCTAAATAACGAAATTAAAAACTCTGATACCGATATTTCTGTAGAAACAGTTGGCAATTCAAAGTATCTGCAAGATATCAGGGATGCTTTCCTGCAAAACGGTTTTTATGAATATTCTTCAATGGTAAGAATGAGTAAAATAAGAAATCAGGTTGAAGAAGTAGATTTTGAGAATATTCACCTATTGGCTGCTGATAATAAAGAAGAATTTCAGGAACTCTATCGAAAATATTTTGATAAATTTGTTGAGCGGATTCCGGCAATTGAAGAAATAGAGGGATTTATTGAAAATAAGAATGCTTATTATTTCTCAGACAATAATGAAATTCAGGGATTTATTGTTTTTGAGTATTATGGGATCACCAGCCATTTACGTTATTGGTTTGTACATCCGGACTACCGTGAAAAGAGAATCGGTTCGAAACTTATTCAGCTATTTTTCAACCTCGGTGAAAATATTAGGAGGGAGCTGTTTTGGGTTATTGAAAGTAATGAAAATGCTATAAAACGATATAAACATTTTGGGTTTGTTGAAGAAGACATGCACAATTTGATTTTAATAAATAAAAATAAAAAATATGAAGAACCAAATTATTGAAATATTAAACGGAATTCGTCCCGAATTCAATTTCGGCACAGAAACAAATTTTATCTCTCAGGGGATGTTGGATTCTTTTGATCTGATTACTTTGGTAACGGAACTTGATGAAGCCTTTGGAATTTCGATAGATGGTACGGATATTTTACCGGAAAACTTCGAATCGGTAGATGCCATAGAAACTTTGCTTAAAAAGAATGGTGCACAATAATGAAAATCAGTTTTTCAAATAAAAAAATAACAGGAATGCTCAGCATTTTACCTTCAAACGAAGTAATGTTTGAAGATGAAATGCATAATTACAGCTTTTCTGAAGCGAAATCGTTGAAACTTAAAGCAGCCATGGGCTTTAAATCAAAAAGAGTGGTGGCCCAAGAATCCACGACCAGCTTTGATCTTACAATAGCAGGCTTAGATTATCTATTCGAAAACAACTTCTTGGATAAAGATTCTATTGACGCACTGCTTTTTGTAAGCCAGAGTCCGGAATTCATCATGCCGCCGACCAGCAATTTGATACATGGCAGATATGGGTTAGACGAACGTGTATTTTGTATGGACATCAATCAGGGATGTGCCGGTTTTGTCGTCGGATTGCAGCAGGCTTTTATGCTGCTTACTAATAAAGAAGTTAATAAGGTCGTTCTGTGCAATGCAGATGTATTAAGCCCTAAAGTATCAAAATTCGATCGCAACAGTAATCCGCTGATCGGTGATGCCGCAGCAATCACTATTATCGAAAATACTTCCGATAGCACTTCCATTGTGGGCGAAATAAGAATGGACGGGACCGGAGCAATGGCACTTAATATTCCTTCAGGCGGTGCGAGAATGCCTGTCACCATAGAAACCTCAGAACTTTATGAGGATGCTTTTGGTAACAAAAGAAGTAAAAATCATTTGGTGATGCAGGGTGATAATGTGTTCAACTTTGTTCAGACAAAAGTTCCGGAACAGATAAAAAATATTGTAGAAAATTCTGATGATAGTGTAGATAGTATAGATTACTTCTTGTTTCATCAGCCCAACCGTTTTATGTTGCAGAAATTGGCAGATAAAATCGGGGTAAGTAGAGACAAATTACCGTTCAATGTGGTTGAAAACTTTGGTAACTCTAGTGGCGTGACTATTCCGGTTGTGACAACCTATAATTTAGGAGAACAATTGGAAAATTCAGAATTAAAAGTTTGCTTTTCTGGCTTCGGGGTAGGTCTTACCTGGGGAACCATTATTATGAACCTCGGGAATTTGAACTTTTGCAAACTCATTTATAAATAAAAGATTTAAAAATAAAATTATGGAAGATTTCTTGGAAAAAATGGCCGAAATAATGGAAGTAGATAGTGTAAATCCTTCTGACGAACTTACTTCTTTTGAAGCTTGGGATTCTTTGACTACACTATCGATTATCGCCTTGGCAGATGATGATTATCAGGTATCATTAACGAATGCGGAAATTGCAGATGCTAAAACCATTGAAGGTTTACATCAACTAATTCTAAGCAAACAAAATGCATAAAAACTTTTTAGACTTTTCCGGAAAATCGGTTCTTATCACAGGAGCAGGTTCGGGAATTGGAAAAGCAACAGCTTTGTATTTATCCTCCATAAATGCAAAGCTCCTTTTATTGGATATCAACCAAGAATCATTAAAAGAAACTTTAAAATCATGTAATAAACAATGTGATTTTCTTGCTATTGATCTATCCGATTCTCATAGTATTAAAAATATAGTTGGTGATAAAATAAAAACTTTCGGTCCGCTGGACGGGATGGTTCACATTGCAGGAATACCTTATGTATCACCACTCAAAACATTAAATACAGATACTGTAGATAAAGTGTTGAAGATAAATACAGTAGCTGCCTTAGAACTGGCAAAAGTATTTACAAGACATAAATTCTATACACCGGAAAACCCGTCAATCGTATTTATTTCATCGGTTTATGGGCTGGTAGGATCTGCTGCTAACGTAGCGTATGCGATGTCTAAATCAGCTTTGCACGGCATCACTAAATCATTAGCCATAGAATTGGCACCAAAGCGCGTCCGGGTGAACTGTGTGGCACCGGGTTTTATCAAAACACAGATGCTGGACAATGTTTCGGGATCTTTTGATCCTGAATATAACGACAGGCTAAACCAGCTTCATCCTTTAGGATTGGGTGAAGCAGAAGATATTGCTTACGGAATTACCTATTTGCTGTCAGACATGAGCAAATGGGTGACAGGAAGTATTTTATCAGTAGATGGAGGGTTCACGGCACAATAATTTTATATGAAAGAAACACTTTTTTTAACAGGGGCTACGGCAGGGATTGGCGAAGCATTGGCGATAACGCTGTCTCAACAATACAATATCATCCTCAGTGGTAGAAATACAGAGAAACTGGAAGCTTTAAAAGCAAAATGTCTGACTGAAAATTCAGTTTATATCTTGCCTTTAGACCTCTCAGACTTAGATAAGCTGGAGAAAAATATTTCCTCATTCCTTTCTGAAAATCAATTGACCGTTCAAAAGTTTGTCCATTGTGCAGGATTCATGAAGATGGTTCCCCTCAAGCTGGTGAGTCAGGATCTGATACTGGAAACATTTAAAACCAACGTCTTTTCTGCCAACACCATTATAAAACTCCTCACAAATAAAAAAGCGAATAATTCCGCATTGAATAATGTGGTTTTTATTTCCAGCAATATCAGCAACCGGGGTGCAAAAGCAATGAGTACTTATGGCTCTTCTAAAGCAGCTCTGGATGGATTAATGAGAAGTCTGGCCGTAGAATTGGCTCCTAAAGTTCGGGTAAATTCTGTTTTGCCTGGCGCGGTAATTACTGAAATGACGAAATCGATTTTCGAAAATGAAGAAGTAAGCCAGAGAATGTCTGCACAATATCCTTTGGGAATTGGTTTGCCAAAGGATATTGCCGAAGCAGTCAGCTTTCTGTTGTCGGAACATTCCAGATGGATGACGGGAGAGCAGATTACGGTTGACGGCGGAAGAAGCGTTAATATTACAGGATAATGTTCAGTGTTCATTCGTTTATAAATTCACCTGTTGATTCTGTATCTTATATTTTATTCAATTCCGGAAGTCGTGAAGCTTTAATTATTGATCCCGGTACCGAAGACGATACAAGGCTTACAGGTTATTTACAGGATAATGAATTGGATTTAAAGTTTGTTTTTCTGACTCATGAACATTTTGATCATATCCTAGGTATGAATTTTTTAAGAGAACAATTTCCAGAGTTACTTGTCGTTTCCTCTCATAAAACATCTGACAGGCTGTCTAACCCTAAGAAAAATCTGGCAATTTTTCATAATCAGCTGAATTTGATTGTGGATAAAGCCGATATTTTAATCAGTGAAGGGCTTATTGAGATGATAGGTTTAGAATTTGAAATTTTCAGTACCCCGGGACATACAGATTCCTCTTTAAGTCTGAAAATTGAAGATGCCTTTTTTTCCGGAGATTTTCTTTTGCAGGGGAGCAGGATTGTCACAAATCTGCCGACAGGTTCGAGAAAAGATTATCAGGAAAGTATAGAAAAATACAGTAATATGCTTCAGGGAAAAACGATCTATCCGGGACATGGCGATAGGTATATTTTTGAAGTTAATAATAATTTATGAAACCAATTATTTTTATAGGAATTGGGGCGGTTGCCTCAGAAATAATTTCTTATTTGGAAGATATACAGAACCAGGATCAGTCTGCCGGATTTGAGATCTATGGTTTTTTGGATGATGATGCAGATAGTTTTAATGTAAAATCTGAAAAATACGGTTTTAAAGAACCGTTTCTGGGATCTGTTGCAGACCACAGGTTCTCAGATCAATATTCTTATATTTTTGGTTTTTCAAATCCTAGCAGTAAAGAAAATGTTATTCGAAAACTGGATATTGAGAAACTGAATTTTCCAACCATCATTCATCCTTCAGTTATACTTTCAAAATCGGCAAAGCTTGGAAAAGGAAATATTATATATCCAAACTCGGTTATCGGTCCTAATTGTAAAATAGGGAACTTTAACCTGATTACTTCGTACAGTTTCATCAGTCACGATTGTGAAATAGGAGATTATAACTTCTTTTCAACCGCAGGTTTGGCAGGCAATGTAAACGTAGGAAACAAAAACTTTTTCGGAATCAGAAGTACAGTGATCCCTTCAGTAACGATAGGTTCTGAAAATACGATTCAGGCTGGGATGGTGATTGATAAAAATGTTTCTGATCATGAAACGGTTTTTTATCGCTTTAAAGAAAAAGTAACCATTATAAGATCTTAATAGAATGAACTCAAAAATCTGGCTCTCCTCGCCAC
Organism: Chryseobacterium sp. SN22; assembly: GCF_008329705.1. Taxonomy (GTDB): domain Bacteria; phylum Bacteroidota; class Bacteroidia; order Flavobacteriales; family Weeksellaceae; genus Chryseobacterium. Next base: position 20,410 of record NZ_VTSX01000036.1, read on the forward strand.
ACATGGGAGGAAATGAGCAAAAATATATCGATGAGGCTTTTGCTGAAAACTGGGTGGCACCGTTAGGGCCGAATGTAAATGGTTTTGAAGAAGATCTGGAAAGATTTTTGGGACATAATACCAAAATTGCGGCCTTGTCTGCCGGGACGGCAGCCCTTCACCTGGCTTTGGTGCAATGTGGTGTCGGATACGGAGATGAGGTCATCTGCCAGTCAATGACGTTTTCTGCTTCCGCAAACCCAATTGCCTATTGCGGTGCAACACCTGTTTTTGTAGACAGCGAGCCGGAAACCTGGAACATGTGCCCTGCCGGATTAAGACAGGCTATCGGAGAAAGGATTCAGAAAGGCAAGAAGCCAAAAGCCATTATTGTGGTTCATCTGTATGGGATGCCTGCCAAAATGGATGGAATTATATCTATTGCTAACGAATTTGAAATCGATGTCATCGAAGATGCGGCCGAAGCATTGGGTTCCACTTACAAAGGCCAGCCTTGCGGGACTTTCGGACGTTTTGGGATCCTGAGTTTTAACGGAAATAAAATTATAACGACTTCAGGTGGTGGGGCCTTAGTTTGTCATACGGAAGAAGACAAAGAAAAAACCGTTTTCCTTTCCACACAGTCCAGAGATAATGCGCCGCACTATCAACATTCTGAAATTGGATTCAATTATCGGATGAGCAATATTGTAGCAGGAATCGGGAGAGGGCAGATGGAAGTACTGAACAGTCGTGTAGAAGCCCGAAGAAAGATGCATGATTTCTATGTAGAGCTTTTTAAAGAGATCGAAGGCGTCCAAGTATTTTCAGAACCTACAAGTGATTTTTATTCCAACCACTGGCTTTCCTCAATCGTTGTAAATCCGCAGATTGCCGGGAAAACGCGTGAAGAATTAAGAATAGCTTTCCTAAGTGATAACATCGAATCCAGGCCGTTGTGGAAGCCGATGCATTTACAGCCTGTATTCGAAGATGCTCCTTTCTACGGAGGCAATACTTCTGAAAAACTATTTAATGACGGGCTGTGCCTTCCTTCAGGATCCAATCTTCAGGAAGACGAAAAAGACCGGATTGAAGCTGTAATCAGGAATTTCTTCAGGAAATAATCAGCTGGTATGAATCGGTACAGGTATTGGAAAATATTTTTTGATAGTATTTTATCATTTATATTAATTATTTTTTTCCTGCCTTTGCTAGTGGTATTATTTATTATAGCCACTATCGATACACATTCTAATGGCATTTTTTTCCAGAAAAGAATAGGACAGTTTGGAAAAACTTTTATCATTTATAAGTTTAAGACTATTCACGATCAAAAGAAAGTAAGTTCTGCAACAGGCTTATTGCTGAGGAAATATAAGCTGGATGAATTGCCGCAGCTGTTCAATATTTTAAAAGGGGATATGAGTTTTGTCGGGCCTCGCCCGGATGTGAAAGGTTATTATGATGCCCTGACAGGAGCCGAAAGAAAAGTACTTGAACTGAAACCGGGTCTTACTTCCGAAGCAAGTATTAAGTACAGCAATGAAAATGCTGTATTACAGCTTCAGAAAGACCCTTTATGGTATAATGATGAAGTCCTTTTTCCGGATAAGCTTAAAATGAATTTGCATTACCTCGAAAATATGTCGCTGGCCAATGATCTCAGAATTTTAATGAAAACGATTTTTAAAGTAATCGTAAAATAAATTACCTTTATTATTATCAACAATATGAAAATAAAAGAAACCCCTTTAAAAGACTGCTATATTATCGAACCTACCATCTTTGAAGATGACAGAGGTTATTTTTTCGAAAAATTCAATGAAAAAAAGTTCGAAGAGCTTACGGGAATGAATGGGCATTTTGTGCAGGATAATATCTCAAAATCTTCATACGGTGTTTTGAGAGGGATTCATTTGCAGAAAGGAGAGCACGCCCAGGCCAAGCTTGTTTCTTGTCTTGAAGGAAAAGTTTGGGATGTGGCAGTGGACCTTAGAGAAGATTCACCGACTTTTGGACAGTGGTTCGGGATTGAGCTGACGGCTGAAAATAAGACACAGTTGTACGTTCCCAGAGGTTTCGGACATGGATTTTCTGTACTGAGTGAAACGGCAGTTTTTGCTTATAAATGCGACAATTTTTACAATAAAGAATCGGAGGGCAGCGTAAAGTATAATGATCCGGATTTGAATATCAACTGGAAGATTGCTGACGGTGAAGCTGTTCTTTCCGAGAAAGATGAAAATGCTCCGGGTTTCAAGGAAAAGAATTTTTAAAAGATGATACAAAGCCGTTTTACAAAGCGGCTTTTATTTTTTTAATTCAGACTCTTCAATATTTTGTATCTTTGCAAACTCAAAATCAAAAAGATGCGTACGAAATCGGTAGGTAAAAAGAAAATTAATGTAGTAACGCTTGGATGCTCCAAGAACGTTTATGATTCCGAAGTGTTGATGAGCCAGCTTAAAGCCAACGGTAAGGAAGTTGTTCATGAAGACCGCGGAGATATTGTGGTGATCAATACCTGCGGATTTATCGATAACGCAAAGGAAGAGTCCATTAATACGATTCTTGATTATGTAGAGGCTAAAAACAGAGGTGAAGTAGAAAAAGTTTTCGTTACCGGTTGTTTGTCTGAAAGATACAAGCCGGATTTGATCCGTGAAATCCCGGATGTGGACCAGTACTTCGGGACAAGGGATCTTCCGATCCTACTGAAGCATTTGGGCGCGGACTACAAACATGAATTGGTAGGAGAAAGATTAACGACCACGCCGAAACATTACGCTTATCTTAAAATTTCTGAAGGATGCGACAGACCCTGTTCTTTCTGCGCGATTCCGTTAATGAGGGGAGGGCACGTTTCCACCCCGATTGAAAAGCTGGTGACGGAAGCACAGAAATTAGCAAAAAAAGGAACCAAAGAACTGATCCTGATTGCACAGGACCTTACCTATTACGGTCTTGATATCTATAAAAAGCGGGCACTGGGAGATTTATTAAAAGAGCTGGTAAAAGTCGAAGGGATCGAGTGGATCCGTCTTCACTATGCTTTCCCAAGCGGATTTCCCGAAGATGTGCTGGATATTATCAGAGAAGAACCTAAAGTCTGCAATTACATTGATATTCCATTACAGCATATCAATTCAGAACTGCTGAAATCGATGAAAAGAGGAACTAGCCACGAAAAAACGAATGCCCTTCTGGCGAAATTCAGAGAGAAAGTTCCGGATATGGCCATCAGAACTACGCTGATCGTAGGTTATCCCGGCGAAACGGAAGAAATCTTCCAGGAACTGAAAGATTGGGTAAGAACGCAGAAATTCGACAGACTGGGCTGCTTTACCTATTCCCATGAAGAGAATACGGGAGCTTATGTTCTTGAGGATACTATTCCTCAGGAAGTAAAAGAAGCAAGGGTAGAAGAAATCATGGAAATCCAGTCCCAGATTTCATGGGAGAAAAACCAGGAAAAAATCGGGCAGGTCTATAAATGTATATTCGACAGAAAGGAAGGCAACTATTTTATAGGAAGAACCGAATATGATTCGCCTGATGTAGATAACACTGTTCTGGTTTCTGCTGAAAATACCTATATTTCCATCGGTGAATTTGCCAATGTAAAGATTACTTCTGCTGAAGAATTCGATTTATACGGAGAGTTGGTATAAGAACTTTAATGATCAAAAGAGAAGATCAGTATAATCTTAAAAATAAGCGATGAAATTTTCATTGCTTATTTTTTATTTTACCATCTAAAGATTAGGAAGAATTTTTTTGCTTCAGAGATACTGATGACAAGATTTTATAATCCTGAGGAATTTAAACTCTGTTAACTCCTTTAAGTGAAATGGCTTTGTAAAATTAAAAAACGCATACTAGTTAAAAAGCCTCTTGCTCTCTGCGATCATTAAATAAAACCAAACCTATTGAAGAATTCCGGGTACTTAAAACAATCCGCAGTCAGGAATCCTGATGAACTGGATATTAAATTCATGCAAACAGCCTTACAGTCATTGATAGCAGGCGTTTGAGGATAAGGTCAGAGTATGTTTTAAGCTTTGTGAAAATATTTAACATATTGATTATCAAACCTATTTAAGTGTTAAATTTATGTTAATTTCAGTATTTTAGTTAAATTTATTAACGTTTAAGTACTTTTTTTAACATATTTTAACAACAGGCTTTAAAGTATGCTATATTAATGAGTTATATATAAAATTAAGATAATTTTTAGTTTTCATTAACATATGTTAACAAACAAAATAGGCTCGTTAAAAGAATCCTTATAGATTTGCCCCTGTCAAAACCAATAAAAGTTCAAAATGATGAAAAGATTCATTCTCGTAATCATAATGATGATTTCAACCCTTGGTATTTATTCGTTCAAAATGAATGCCATAGATGCGAAAAAAACAAGTTATGCATCGTACTACCACGATAAATTTAACGGTAGAAAAACAGCCAGCGGAGAGGTCTTTGATAATGCAAAGTTCACTGCGGCAAACAGAACGCTTCCTTTTGGAACAAGTATTAAGGTTACGAACCTTAACAATGGTAAAGAGGTAATAGTTAAAGTAAATGACAGAGGGCCTTACCATTCTACAAGAGCTTTGGATATGTCTAAAGCAGCGTTCGATGAAATCGGGGATACCGGTAACGGTACCATTCCGGTGGAATATGAAATTGTCGATTAAATTTTATGATTTAAATTAAAAGAGGCGGTCTCAATTTGAGACCGCCTCTTTTTTGCTTTATTTAAAGGCTTAATTCCACCAATGCCGGGCAATGGTCGGAATGAACCGCTTCTTTTAAAATTACGGCTCTTGTGAGCTTGTCTTTTAAGCTGTATGACGTAAAATTGTAATCCAGTCTCCAGCCTTTGTTTTTAGCTCTTGCATTTTGCCGGTAGCTCCACCACGTATAATGGTCCGGCTCACCGTTGAAAAACCGGAAGCTGTCGATCAATTCACATTCATTAATAAAATCCGTCATCCATTCCCGTTCCATCGGCAAAAATCCGGAAACGTTTTTCAGGCGTATCGGATCATGGATGTCAATAGCTTCATGACAGATGTTGAAATCCCCTGAAATAGTGAGATTCGGAATCTCTTTCTTCAGGTTTTTAATATAATCCAGAAAATCCCGGCAGAATTGCATCTTGAACTCCAGCCTTTCAATATTGGAAGCGGAAGGCACATATACCGAAATGGCTGAAAAACCATCGAAGTCTGCACGGATGATTCTTCCTTCGCTGTCATAGCTTTCGATACCGCATCCGTATTCTACATGGTTGGGTTTGATTTTTGAAGCGATTCCGACGCCGCTGTAGCCTTTTCGTACCGCCGAATGCCAGTAACTGTGATAACCCAGTTTTTCCAGGCTTTCAATATCGATCTGGTCGTTTCCTGCTTTGCTTTCCTGGATGCAGATGATATCAGGATCAGCCGTTTTCAGCCATCCTAAAAAGTCTTTCGTGAAAGCCGCCCGGATTCCGTTTACATTATAAGTGATTAATTTCATGCCCCAAAAATATTAATAAAAAAGGAGCGGAAAAATCTTTGATTTTTTCCGGT
>NZ_VTSX01000037.1 GCF_008329705.1 Chryseobacterium sp. SN22
ACTTTATACATCATACAACAGTACATCTTACATCATATAAAGCCTTTAGGGTGGTTTTAGCGGTGGGGCTCACCTGTTCCCATTCCGAACACAGAAGTTAAGCCCACCAGCGCCGATGGTACTGCGACAAGCGGGAGAGTAGGTCGCCGCCAGTTTTTATTTAAACCTCATACAGTAATGTGTGAGGTTTTTTTATATCCGTACTTCAAGATTCAATATTCAAGGTTTAAGATTAAGGTTTAAGTTTTACTTAAGATAACTCTGATCATTGCTCATTATCTATTATTTATTACTCGAACTTTACCTGCAGCAGACCCGTGCTGAACTGCCTGTCCCTAGCCCTGATAGAAACCGTATACCCCGTAACATACGCTGGAAAGTAAGACGGATTAGGCAAAGCCGAAAGCCATGGTACAAAGAGTAACTGTGGATCGCAGGATCAGGCTCCTGGTAAAATGTTTACTATCAATAAAGTAATGCTACAAGATGCGGATGTGAAAGATTCAGTTGACTGATAGAGGGTGATTGTGCTTAAGTGGTGAAAGCTGGCAGGTAAAAATAAACCCGAAACCTATTATCGAGTTCCGGGCTTTTATGTACATCAGATATCAACTTTGATATCCTAATAATTTTCTCATTTGGTAGAAAAATCTTTCGATCAACCGTAGATCTTCCGTGACAATTTCAGCACTTCCTTTCAGCTCTTTGTCGAAGGGTAAGGTTTTATTATAACTTGTTTTCAATCCTTTTGGGAGAAGGACATCGACATAATAGTTTCCATCTTTGTCAGGAGAAAGAGAGATGTTCTGGACTTTTCCTTCTACAATCCCGTATTCCTGATAACGGTAATTGTCCAGTTTGATGAGTACTTTTTCACCGGATATAATTTTTCCGGAATTAGCCGCCGGTACCGACATTCTACCGACTAATTTATCTTTGTTTTCGGGAAGAATGGATAAAATAACATCACCTGCTTTTATAAACTGATTTTCTCCAAAGAATTGCTGGAAACTGGCAATTCCGTTCGTATTGGAAATGATTAAATAATTCTGTTCCCATTGTTTTAAAGACTTCCTCAATTGCTCAAAAAGTTGTAAGGTCTGGGAAGAATAGGTGATTTTATCTTTTTCGATATTAATGGCGGTTCCGCTTTTGGTTTTATTAAGATTGGAAATCGCTTCCTCCATTTGGGAAAGAGAAATATTGATATTTTCCAGATTTTGCTGGGCTTGCAGAAATTTTATCTTTTCATTTTCAAGCTCCATGGAGGCAATTACCCCCTGATTATATAAATCCTGCGAACGTTGATAGTTTTTCTTTGTAATTTCATATTTTGCCTGTTCAAGCTTTTTCTGCTGTTTGGTCGTGGCAATGCGTAATCTATATTCGGATAGGCTCTGATTAGCCGCTAAATTTTCCGGAGCGTAGGGTTGAAGTCTTGTAAACAGGGTTTCATCCTGAAATGCTTTTGCAAAGCCGTTGTAATCTCCCTGCAGTTCCCCCAGTTTAAAACGGGATACCTCATTTAAAGGAAATGAAAGTAACTGATCAGGAGCCATTGAATCTATAATTTTTCTAAGCTTGAGAATGTCTTCGTAATTTGCGGTTGACTGCATCACCATCAACACCTGATTTTTTTTCACCTGCTGATGCTCTTTAATAAAGATTTTTTCAATTTTGGCATTGGTCCTAGCTTCCAGCTTTTCAGGAGGATTTTGGGAGGTTACTACAATAGGGGCAGGAATAAATTCAGGATACCGGATAACGTAGCTCATCATCAGGATAAGTACCAGAATTAAAAAGATAATGGTATTTCCCCAACGGATCATCCAGTGGGGCGGTTGGGTAAGGATATCCTGCACGCTTTCCGAGCGAAGTTCAATATTGTCTAAGACGTCTTTTTCCATAGTTTAAATATAAGCAATCTTCAAAAAAAATTGAAGATTGCTGTTCATACATTAGATCGAATCAAAATCTATATATCGTTAAAGCCATCATTATAGACTTGTGACGAATACATATTCGTATGAATACACGAACTTCTTTTCGCACCAAAAAAGGTTGCTGCATCCACAATCAAAAGGTTCTCCCGGCAGTGGCGGTTCGATCGGGAAATAGGCTTCGCAAATACCAATGTTTCCTTCGCTCAGTAATTTTAGATTCTCTCTGGTTAATTTAATCATTCTAATCATTTAAAGTCGACAGTTCTCAGGACTGTAAAAACTCATGTGGACACAAGCTGCCATTTTTTCGCACCAGGCCAATGAATTACAAGAGCAATTGTAAGGTTCACCTGGCATTGGCGGATCTACAGGAAAATAATCGCCGCCGCAGCCTCCTCCTAAACCTTCTCCGGCGAATCCACCACCACTTCCTTTTACCAATTTCAGGTCGTTTCTGTTTAGTTTTTTTAGATTTTTCATAGTAATTTTATTTGTTAATTTCGTTCCTACTCTTTAAGCTTTTCGGATTCCACTGTATTTATGGTTATTTTAGTTTCCAAGTTCCAGCTGGTTTTTTACCAGTCTGTAATATTCTCCTCTTAAAGCAACCAACTCGGCATGACTTCCTTCTTCTACCAATTTTCCTTTGTCTAAAACAATAATTTTATCAGCATGTTTTACCGTTGAAAGCCTGTGCGCAATTACGACTGCTGTTTTACCCTTAAAGAATTGCTCCAGATTTTCCATAATTACTTTTTCATTATTGGCATCAAGTGCCGAAGTGGCTTCATCAAACAAAATATATTCGGGAGATTTGTAAACTGCTCTTGCAATAAACAGTCTTTGTTTCTGCCCTCCACTTACTCCCAGTCCTTCGTTCCCGATTTTGGTATTATAGCTTAGAGGAAGTTCTTCGATAAAATCTTTAATGTTTGCAATTTCTACGGCTCGCCTCAGTTTGTTTTTATCAACATAATCTTCACCGACAGCAACATTATTGGCGATGGTGTCGTTAAATACATAACCTTCCTGCATCACTACCCCGCAGTGGTCTCTCCAGAATCTGGGGGAAATGTTTTTAAGTTTTGTATTTCCAAGACGGATTTCACCTTCAGCCGGTTCATAAAACTTCATCAATAACTTTAGTAAAGTTGTTTTTCCACTTCCGCTGGCGCCTACGATAGCTGTCGTCTTCTGATAAGGAATGGTTAAACTTAAATTTTCAAATACAGGAACATCCGAACCGGTATACCGGAAAGAAAGATTTTCAATTTCGATATCCTTTCCTGGTAGCTCATGGCTGTACTGTTCGTCTTTATTTTCCTCATCTTCTTTATCATGAATTTCCCCAAGCCTTTCCAAAGAAATTTTAGCATCCTGGGTCTGTTTGATGAAATCAATAAGCTGAAGCAAAGGACTGTTCAATTGTCCGATAATATATTGAACGGAAAGCATCATCCCCAAAGTCAAATTTCCTTCCAGAACCAGTTTGGCGGATAAAAAACTTACCAAAATATCTTTCATCTGATTAATGAAATTTCCCCCTACCGACTGCCATTGTTCCAGAGAAAGAGATTTTATTCTGATTTTAAAGAGTTTTACCTGCAGAAATTCCCAATCCCATCGCTTTTGTTTTTCAGCATTGTGCATTTTGATCTCCTGCATCCCGTTGATCAGTTCGATCACCTTGCTCTGCTCCTGGGAAACCTGGGAAAATCGTTTATAATCCAGTTCTTTTCTTCTGCCCAGGAAAAAGCTGATCCACCCGATATAAGCGGCCGCTCCGATAAGATAAACAATAAACAGCCTGTAGTCATAAAATAAAAGGACAATGCTGAATATAATCAGATTGACTAATGAAAACAGGGTGTTCAGTGATGAACTCGTTAAAAGCTGCTCGATTCGGTGATGGTCATTGATCCGCTGCATGATATCTCCTGTCATTCTCGTATCAAAGAAACTGATCGGGAGTTTCATCAGTTTGATGAAGAAATCCGAAATGATGGAAATATTGATTCTTGCCGAAAGATGTAGTAAAATCCAGCTCCTGATAATTTCAATACCCATCCTTCCCATAAAGAGCATGATCTGTGCTAAAAGAACGAGATAAATGAAATTCAGATCCTGATTCTGGATTCCGACGTCCACGATACTTTGGGTGAGGAAAGGAAAAATCAGGGAAAGTAAGCTTCCTGCCAATAGCCCTACGGCCAGCTGCACGACAAGCGACTTATATTTCAACAGGTATTTGGAAAGAAATGAAAAGCTGGCTTTGCTTTCCTGGTCATCAAATTCAGTCTGAAAAAATGCCGGAGTTGTTTCAAGGATTAAAACAATACCTTCCTCGGTTTTCTCATTTGCATTTTCACCGATCCAAAGTTTGATAAATTCTTCTCTGGTATAGGTTATCAATCCATATCCGGGATCGGAAACATAGACTTTATTATTTTTATCAATTTTGTAAACAACCACAAAGTGATTTTTATTCCAGTGTACAATGCAGGGAAGAGGAACTTCTTCGGCAAGGGAATCAAAATTAATCTGGACCCCTAAAGAACGGAACCCCAGATCTTCAGCGGCATCGCTTAATCCGAGCAGGCTGCTGCCTTCACGGGTAGTTTCTGAAAGGTTACGAATTTGTTGCAGGGAAATGCTTTTTCCGTAATGTTTGCTTACGATACGAAGGCATGTAGGACCACAGTCTTTAGAATCCGGCTGGCGGTAGAAAGGAAAGGATTTCAATGATTATTTTTTTATTTATAAATAAGTATGCCGCCGTTCTGACGGTAACTATTCTATTCAAATCTTTTGGCTTAAAAGTAGGTAGCAATATTTTTTGCAGACTCTTTCACATCCAAATAAGATAAGGTCAGGATTACTTGAATTCGGATCAGCCTGGTATATTGCGAGAGTCGTATAACATGCGCTTGCTGCTTTCTGTCTAATAAACATTCAACCGAAATTTCTTCTTTTACAGATTTCAAATTTTCTATTGATAAATTTTCTATTTTTCATAACATATTAAAAAATCATTTTGTGGAGGGTATCATAAGTATGTTTCCAAACTTACACCTGAAATCAGTCTGTATCCTTCGGGTACACGCAAGTCGCCTGTAACAGTTTTCAATTGGTTTCTGTCAAGTTTTTTTAAATTTTTCATTGTAATTAATTCTTAGATTTCCTACTCTTTTCAAGCTTTTCAGATTCCGCTTTAAATTTGTCCTAATATAGTGAATATTATATATCGAAAATTACTTTAGCATTAATTTCTTCATCTTCCGTTAATTCATCTATAAAATAATAAATATCTTCACGGTCGTATTTATCAGGAAACTGGTAACCGTTGATCAGGATGATAGGAGTAAAGTTAAGGCCGGCGCTTCTGTTCTCTTCAGACATTCCGACAAGGGGAGACAGGTCTTCATTGCCTGAAGCAGTTCCTGTTTTTTGCCTTATTTTATTTTCATCTTTGTTTTCAAACCAATATTCCACCAGATGCAAAAATTCCTGAGCCGGCTTGTTTTTATAGGTATACATGAAATCTGACATAAGATTGGTGAATTTTTCATTCTGTTTGTCAGGGGTATAATTAAATCTCATCTGCACGGAAATGTCGTTCGGGTATTTGTCCAGAAGATTTTCCACTATTTTATGTGCATCTTTACAGAATCCACAGTACGGATTGGACACGATAGACAAATGGAGTTTGGCATCTCTGTTTCCGATAAAAAAGGTGTCATTGTCACTGAAAGTTATTTTTTCATTTTCCAGAAGCTCTCTTCTGAACAATTCGTAATTTCTTTTGAAACGCAGGTTCTTGGCATTTGATTTCTGAAGTGCTTCCTTATCCTGAAGGGTGTTGTTCAGATATAAAACCATTGAAAATACAGCAATCCATAAAATAAGGCTTAATAAAACAGTCTGTATTTCAAATGCAACGTTCTCAAAGAATAACAATCCTAATACCAATTGCGCGATCAGTACGGAAATGATAAGAAGACAGACCCGGCAGAATGTTTTTTCTACAAATCCCTGAATATATAAAGAATACCCTATGGCAATAAGTGAAGCAAAGGTAAATCCTTTAATGATAAACGAAGTAGCAGGCAGGAATAATCCCAGAACAGTTATTCCAATAAAATAGATCAACGAAAAATCGGAAAATTTAAGACCGAGAATACTGGTTTTATCCTGATTGATAATTTTATTACAGGAATTTACATTTTGATTTCCGGCGGCATCTCCACAGATACTCCCGATAACGGTAGACGTATTACCGAATTTCTGATTGAAAATTTCCAGGGAAATATAGACGCCTGCTAGCGAAAGAAGGGTAAAAATAGCTTCATACCATGTCAGGCTAGTAAGAGAATAGATCAAAATAATGGCAAAAACAGCATAAATTAACGGTTTGTAGCTCGTTACTGTTTTGTTCTCCACTTTATCTTTTTCAAAAAGCAGAACGAAATCCGTAGATTTTTTATGAAGTTCATCTTTACTTAAAGTTTTCGCTTTATCAGAATATATCGAATACTGACCGCCGTTTTTCTTTACTAATGAAAAGGAATTATCCACAATCGCAATAAATTCTTCAGGAAGTTCATCCCAATATTCTTTATCCAGTTCATAGGCATCGTTCCGTACACCCATAAAATTGAGGGTATCGCTGAAAGCTAATGCCGAAGGGTAGTTGGGATGTGAGTTGAACTGAAAAAGGAACTCCTGTTTATCAAGTTTTAAATAGTTGATGAGTTTGTCCAATAGCATATTAATATTTTTCCTCTAAAATAAGCAGATGTTTGAAAAAAACAAATACTTTTTTCATTTTAACGTGATTTAAGACTATTTTATTGCTTGTAGATATTTTACAGGTAATTTGTCCGGAAACATGCAACATTTCCTATCTGTTTTTAATAAAATCCTGTAAATCTTTCTCTCAAGATAAGCTAGGTTGATTTTATGATCTTAAAATCGTTATCGGTCAATACAGTATACGGAATCACTCCGTTTAATCTGAGACGCATATGGATTTTTTGTAATCCGGATCTTTTCATTGATGATGAATTGCTTCCATTTCATTTGTTCTTCCTTTAAAGCTTTTTGCCACGTAATTTTATCTGCATCGATGGAACTGAAATAACCTCTAAATCAGAATCCCTATTGTTATAAGTCGTCTTCAATAACGGAATTTCCTGTCGGCATGGTCCCCACCAGCTGGCCCGGCATGCAACCAGATGTTTCTTAGGATCCCAGATCTCAGATTTTTCAGGAAGCATTTTCCAGTAAAGGAATCGCCGAATTTTTTGTTAAATCTTTTTTATTGTAAGCGGATATTTCTGAAAGATTAACTCTCCGTAATCTCTTTGATTCATAATATTTTATTTAAAGAAGTTTACCACAATACGGCAGATTTCATATGTTTAATTATAAAGATGAAAAATTTACAGAATCTTTATGATTACATTAAACTTTTAAAAGAGCAGATCGAATTTTTGAAAAACAAATTGGAGAAATTAAAACATATATCAGAACAGATATCTTAGCCGGATACTTTCTTTTTTTGAAGACAGATACCGGAAGATCCGGTCAGTATTTTTAGTTGTAGAAAGATAGTTAATAGCTTATTTACAAATTGGTTTTTTAAGTCATCTGCTTTCCTGTCAGTTGTTTATATTCCTCCAGCAATATAAGAAATCATTGCTGACTTAATAAAAAGTTGAAAAATTCTTAAAGTTTTCATAAAGTTTTAAAAAACAGATTAATTTTTTTTTTTATTCTGAAATATATTGTACTTTTACAAAGCCTTGAATGAGGGAACAAGTCAAGGTAATAAATTTTTTTTCATCATTTGTGTTTTTAGAATCGTATCGCCTGATACGATTCTTTTATTTTATACCCTTTCATAGTTTAATAAAAGATTAATGAAATATGAATAGGTAACAGAACCTTCCTGCTGATTGCTCTTCAGAAAAAGGTTATTCGTAAATCCGAAAAAATCATCCAGTACCCCCTGATGTTTTAATACAAATGTTTTTTCATAAGCCCGGTCTCTCTTCATTGGAAGAGAATAATTTCGCAATACTGATTTTACAAATTCGGGATCTTCTTCCACGATAAAGTTCAGAAGGCTTTTCAAAGTAAAATATTCCGTGCTGTAACGCAGCTCAGGATTTTTAGAATCAACTCCGATCAGGTATCCTACAAAATTCGCTTCCTGTTCCCGGGCAAATCCAAGCTGGTGCGAGCTTTCATGGGCAGAAGTAAAAGGGATATAGGTATTGGGCAGCTGTGAGTTGTATTGAGCTTCGGCAGTAAACGGATTATAATAGCCCAGAATACCTGTAAAATTCATCACTTTTTTGAAAAGGCTGGGTTTAAAAGAATTGATTTCAGGGACTTTTTTACCGGAAATGTTTTTTGGAAGACTGGTCTGTCGGGCAAGAATTTCTTTCTGTACGGCTCTTAGATCCGTGATAATAAAAATTCCGTTCCGGTCTTCTTTTACCAGGCTTCTGGTCTTTTTACACTTTTCCAGGTATTCCAGCGCCAGGATTTTTGCTTTTTCAGTGGTGGGTTCTTTTTGGCTCGAAAGCTTTTTAATAATCGGAACCTGAAAATACAGCATTCCCCAAAATATCTGATACAGAAAATAAAAAATATTAATTCCGATTAAAACAGCAAGCAGTGAAGAATGCCTTTTCCGTTTTTTAAATAAAGCTACCCCATGATAAAGCAGAAAAATTCCTGTCAGAATATAAAGAAGGTCTCCGAAAGAAAAAGAAACCCATGAAAAAATTGCCTGATGGGCGTTCTTCTGAAACTCAAAAAAACGTTCAAAAAAAGAAACCATCATTTCTGATTTTGAAAACAGATAAAACAAAAGAAATTGGGCAAGTAATATACCTGCCCAACATCTTTTCTTATGTATTGTTTTTGTTTTATTAGTGACCACTGCCTTTTGTGATTTTGTCAAGATCAATTCCCTGAGATCTCAGGATTCCGCTTACTCTTATGGCGTAGAAAGCAAGATAAGCAAAACAAACTACTCCTACAATATAGCTGAAGTGAATATTGGTAAGATCGGCCACATATCCCTGGATCAGGCTGACAATTCCGCCTCCCATAATCATCATGATCAGTAAACCTGAACCCTGATTGGTGTGTTTGCCAAGTCCGTTGATCGCCAGGGCGAAAATACACGGCCAAAGGGTAGAGCAGAATAGACCTACACTGGTAAACGCATATACGGAAACCATTCCGGAAGTAAACATTCCTATTAATAAAGAAGCAATCCCTGCTACTGAGAAAATAAGAAGCATCCTTGCCGGATTTCCCTTACTTAAAATATCACAGATAATCATTGCGATAATAACCAGCCCATACACATAAAAGTGGGAAAGATCATGCTTGGCAATCGCATTCACCAGTAAGAAAACGCCGAAAGCCAGGTAAGGCGCCAGGAACCTCAATACTTTCTTAAATCCTGCACTGATATCAAAAGCTTCAACCGCACCGGTCCACCGGCCGATCATCAGGGAAGCCCAATATAGAGAAATGTAAGGGGCTACATCTTTAGTTTCAAAATTTAAGTTTTTTTCCATATAAGCAGGAAGGTTGCTGGCCGTAGAAACTTCCACGCCAACATAGACGAAAATGGCAATCATTCCCATTACAAGCTGAGGATAGGCCAAAGCCGATTTCCGGTGTTCACCTTTTACAGCATCGTCCGTATTTTCCGTAATGGTAGGTGTAACGGCCGGAAGCGATGAAAATTTCAGCATAATGGCTACTAAAACAAACGCTACTCCTAAAATAAGATAAGGAACTTTTACACTTTCGATACTCACATCATTCGTTGCAGCAGCTGCAGATCCGAAGATCGCAAAAGATACGATCAGCGGGCCGATGGTAGTTCCCAAGTTATTGATTCCTCCTGCCATCGTCAGTCGTTGGGATCCCGTTTCAGAAGGGCCTACTTCAATGGCCAAAGGATTGGCAACGATCTGCTGTAACGAAAACCCAAGTCCTACAATGAAAAGTCCTGAAATCATCAACAGGAAAGAGTGGAGATTGGCTGCCGGGTAGAACAGCAAGGTTCCTGCTGCAGAAATCAGAAGGCCGACGATAAGCCCGTTTTTATACCCGATTTTATTAACGAGATCCTGCTTTAATCCGGCAGAAATAAGCATATAAATTAAAGAACCTACCGTATATGCTACATAAAAGCAGATCTGCACAAGCATACTTTCGGTTTGGGTAAGATTAAAAGCCTTTTGGAAAACAGGGATCAGGATGTCGTTACTTGCGGCGATAAATCCCCAGAAGAAAAACACCGTTACCAGCGGAACGAATTGTCCCCAGTTGGTTTGTTTGGAATAATTTGACATATTTGTTGAAAATTTCTGAAAACAAATATATATTATTTCTATTAATTATGGTGTTGAAGCAAAGTTTTTTTTATTGTCTCAAATGAAGACAATTTAAGCTCTTTTGGAGATTCCGAAGGCGGAAGAATTCCGTTGAAATAAACCCTGGCTTTTCCGGGATACCCTTTCGACTTATCAAAAGGAAACATTTCCTTCAATCCGATAAACGTAAAGATAACAATTGGTGAATGGTGTTTTGAAGAAAGGGTGAAGGCTCCGTCTTTAAATTCATCAAGAATAATTGACGTATCATCAGGAACACCGCCTTCCGGGAAAATAACGATGCTGTTTCCTTCCTCCATCTTTTCGGCGCATCTTCTGTACACATCGGCACGGCTCCGGGCACTTTTCCGGTCTACCATGACACAGATCCTTTTATAGATGGTTCCGAAAATCGGAATTTTCACCAGCTCCTTTTTACCGACGAAGCAGATCGGATGTTCACATAAGATGCACATCAGCATGATATCCATAATCGAGGTGTGGTTCGAAATGAAAACATACTGTTGGTTCTTATCCAGTTTTTGCTGAGACAGTTTTATAAGCTCGTACCGAAGACCCATTCCGTAGAACATACAGTAACTCCAGCAACGTATAAATACATATGCATATTTATAATGCTTTTTGTTGAACGATAAAATGTAAACCGGGATCCCGAAAAGAATGGTAAAGACAAATGCCAGAATCATCATCCATGCTCTCCAGAGGTAATTTAAAATTTTTGTCACTGCTTATCCGTTAAAAATTACTTTTTTCTTTACTGAATAATTCAGGATCGATACTAAGAGAATGGCTGCGATTTTACTGATCATCTCCGGACTTAGCGTATAAACAACCAGATTGATATTATCCTTAAATATATAACTGTAAAAAATCTGGAAAAAGGTAAGGCTCAATAAAGTAGAGATAAAAGACACCAGCATAAAATAAGCAAACTCCTTTCTTTTCGAATGCTTGCCCCTTTCAAATACAAACCAGATGCTCAGGAAATAATTGCTGATGATTCCGCAGCTGGTCGAGAAAATATTGCTCAGCGGGTAATGGATCCCATGAAAATTGGTTTCCCGCGGAAAAAGGTGAGGCAGCGAGGTGCTGAAGAACTTGAAGCTTCCGATTTCCACAACGGCGCTCAACCCTCCTGCAATGATGAAGAACAAAACCTGTTTCTGACGTAGTATTAAATCTCTCATCCGATTTTTATGATATGCAAATGTATAACTATATGTTAAACACTTAAAAAAAGATGTTAAATATTTTTTTTGATTCAAAATTATTTCTAAATTTAGTTTTCGAAAAGATGCAAGCCTGACCTGATAATAAATTCATTTTCAACTGTTTATGTTGATGGTTTTTCCTATCTTGTAATATGATTGTAATCATACCACCAAAAACTTTTTAACGGCCCTATTAATAATATTTGTATGAAACGTCAAAACAAATACAGAAAATTCCAGCTTCAGCAGCAGAATATTGAAGCTTTAGAAAGAGAAAATACCCGCTTCAAGCGCGTCTACTCCGAATACGAAAATATGTCCAACGAACTCTGGAACCTTGAAAATTCCAGCGGCGAACCGGTACCCGATGATTTTATCAATGCCATGATCCTTCAGACCTCCTACCTGGAAGAAGAGATTGAAGACTGGCTGGTTCAGTTCAACAACAATCAGGTAGAGGTAAGACAATGAGGAATTTGTACCGGATGATTAAAAGGAGAACCAGACTGAAGTTTTGGTTCTTTTTTAATTTAAAGATATAAGCTTTAAATTAACTTATGATATATTTTTAGGTCATATAAATATATTTATATAAATCCTGTAATAATCGCTAAAACAGCCCTACTTATCCCATCAAATTCTCAGAATAAAACCCTGTTTCTTCTTCTTTTTATTGTTCTTATGTCTATCTTCTGTTCGGACAGAGCAACCGGAAGGCCATCGACAAAATTGTGCAGGAAAACTGAAGCCTTTCCTGAAGTCGGTTTGATGATCGGGATTTCCAAAGATTCATAAACGTAGTATTATGCTTACGGAATACGCAGCAAAGAGTCAAGAGCGAAAATGGAAAGCCTGACGGCTTTTGAAATCAGCTCCGTGACCAAAACTTTTACCGCTTAATTATTGGCTCAGGAAATAACAAAAGGGAATATGGAGTAACAACTAGGCGTTCTCACTTTTAAGCAATATACTGCAAAGAATTAAAATGCCTTATGAAAGCTTAATTGAAAACCGGATTCTGAAACCGCTGAAAATGAATTCCACATCATTCAATACTTTGAAAATGCAGAATAGGGCAGGGCTGTACAACCAACAGGGCGTTCCCCAGCAGCCGATGGTGCTGAACCGGGTGAATCCTGCAGGCGGCCGGAGCCTCAAATGCCTTGGATCTGATAAAATATCTAAAAGCCTACCTCCACTATAAAATCTTTGCCGACGCAAAATCTTTGGTAGAAAAGACCTATTATGAAGACAGCAAACGGAAGCTCCGACTGGGCTGGGAAATGAGCAGTGATTTTCTAGAGAAAACGGAGATCCCTTCGGAAATTCATCCGTGATCAGATACTTCGTGAAGCATCAGATCGAGATAGTAGTCCTTTCCAATCATCAGAACGGAAAACTGGTCAGGAATCTGATGAACAGAATCTATGAAACGGTTTAATAGGTTTTAAACTCAAAGAAGATCAGGATAATATCCGGTATTTACGCTTTAAAAAACGGGTTACCGACTTAATAAATAACACATATGTCATGTCCATAATCCATCATCTTACAAGATAAATTCATAATTTAGCATCCTTAAACTAAAATGGAAATTATGGTTGCTATTGTGGATAGTGGTTCTACGAAATCGGATTGGGTCATTCTGGATGATTTTAAAAAAGTCTTTCTCAAGACGGAGACCATTGGTTTCAATCCGAATTTTATCAGCAGGGAGCTTATCGTTCCGGAAATCGAGAGCAACACCAGCCTGACAACCGTTAAAAACTCCATTAGAAAAATCTATTTCTATGGTTCCGGGTGTGGCGTTCAGCAGAACTGCGACACCATTATCGAGGAGCTGGGCCGTGTATTTACCCATGCGGAAATTATCGTAAAGGAAGATCTTACCGCAGCAGCGTATGCAGCTTATCGTGGAAAGCCGGCTATTGTCTGCATTTTAGGAACTGGTTCCAACTCCTGTTATTTCGACGGACAGGACATCAGAATCCAGCTGCCTTCATTGGGTTTCCTTGTAGGAGACGAAGGCAGCGGAAGCGCGATCGGGAAACAGCTGGTGCGCAGATTCTTCATGCAGAAGCTCCCTGAAGATCTTTCTTTCGAATTTGAAAAAACGTATAACCTGACGGTAGAGGAAGCTTTAAAGAACATGTACCATACCACCAGACCGAACGCCTATCTGGCCGATTTCAATAAATTTGTAGTGGAAAGAAAAGACCATCCGTATTTTCAGAAAATGGTTTTTGAGGAAATGCTGAATTTCTTCGATTACCAGGTGCTTCCTTATAAGGAATCGAATAATGCTGAGGTCAATTTCATTGGATCCATTGCTTATTATTACGAAGATATTTTACGTTCTGCCGCGGCAGAGCTTAACCTTGAAGTGGGACAGATCGTTCAGAAACCGATCGAGAGCCTGGTCGGTTACCATATCCAATATATACTCTAATTTAAATAACAAAATTCATTATATGTCAAACAAAACCCACCGCGACGAAAAAAACTTTAATCAGGCCGCGCTAGATTATCACAAAGCTGAGCCTAAAGGTAAGATCGAAGTGATCCCTTCAAAACCGCACTCATCTCAGAGAGATTTGTCATTGGCCTATTCTCCGGGGGTTGCAGTTCCTTGCATGGAAATTTACGAGAAGCCTGAAACCGTATACGATTACACCGGGAAAGGGAATCTGGTAGCTGTTATTTCCAACGGTACGGCAGTTCTTGGGTTGGGCGATATCGGAGCGGAAGCTTCGAAGCCTGTGATGGAAGGGAAAGGTCTTTTGTTCAAAATTTTTGCCGATATCAATGTATTTGATATCGAAATCAATGAAAAAGATCCTGATAAATTTATCGATATTGTAAAAGGAATTGCCCCGACATTCGGAGGGATCAACCTGGAAGATATTAAGGCGCCTGAAGCTTTCTATATCGAACAAAGGCTGAAGGAAGAACTGGATATTCCGTTGATGCACGACGACCAGCACGGAACGGCGATCATCTCAGCGGCAGCTTTGATCAATTCCCTGAAAATTGCCAATAAAAAAATCGAAGAGGTAAAAATGGTGGTCAACGGAGCGGGAGCCGCGGCCATTGCCTGTACCAACCTGTATATTTCTTTAGGATTAAAAAGAGAAAACGTTCTGATGTGCGACAGCAAAGGCGTAATCAACCATAAAAGGGAAAACCTGACGCCGGAAAAAGTTGACTTTATCGTTGAGACGGATATCGATACCCTTGAAGATGCCGTTAAAGGCTCCGACGTTTTTGTAGGTTTGTCCAAAGGAAACGTGATGACGCCTGAAATGCTGTTGGGGATGAATGAAAACCCTATTGTCTTCGCTTTAGCCAATCCGGACCCGGAAATCGCTTACAATATAGCGCTGGAAACCCGTAAAGATGTCATTATGGCGACCGGAAGAAGTGATTATCCTAACCAGGTGAACAACGTTCTCGGTTTCCCGTATATTTTCCGTGGCGCATTGGATGTTCAGGCGAGAGGGATTAATGAAGCGATGAAACTGGCTGCCGTTCATGCCATTGCCGATCTTGCAAAAGAGCCGGTTCCTGAAGCGGTAATCTTGGCTTATAACGTTCAGAACTTGCAGTTCGGTAGGGAATATTTCATTCCGAAGCCCTTCGATAACCGGTTAATTACCAAAGTTTCAAGTGCCGTAGCCAAGGCAGCTATTGAAAGCGGAATTGCCAGAAAAACCATTGCTGATTTCGAAGAATACGAAAACAGCCTGCTCGACAGGATGGGAAGGGATGAAAAGCTGGTAAGAATGATGCAGAACCGCGCAAAGGCCAATCCGAAAAGGATTACTTTAGGAAATGCTGAGGAATATAACGTTCTGAAAGCCGCCCAGATTTTATATGAAGAAGGAATCGCTTACCCGAGCCTGTTGGGAAATAAAAAATACGTTAAAGAACAGATGGAGCGTTTCGGAATCAATATCGATGTTCCGATTATCGATCCGAGTGACGACGACCAGAAAGAAAACCGTAAAAAATACCGGGAAACCCTTTGGAAGCTTCGCCAGAGAAAAGGGATGAACGAGTATAAGGCTAAAAGATTTGTTCGCCAGAGGGATTACTTCGGGCCTTTGATGCTGAAACACGGCGACACCGACGGACTGATCATCGGGTTCTCCAAAAACTATGTTTCTACGCTGAGACCGGTTTTGGAAATTATTGAAAAAGACAAGGGCGTGGATAAAATAGCGGCCATGATGATGATCCTGTCTGAAAAGAAGCCGATCTTCTTTGCCGATACGTCCATCAATCAGAACCCAACCTCCGAAGATCTGGTAAATATTGCTAAAATGGCGGAATTTACCGTAAAATCTTTTGCGATCGAACCGAGAATTGCAATGCTTGGATTCGAAAACTTCGCAGCCATCTCCGAAACTTCGAAAAAAGTAGCCAAAGCGGTAAGCATCCTTCATGAGAAACACCCGAAAATGATCGTTGACGGAGAAATCCAGCCGGATTTTGCCATGAACGCAGACCACCTCAGCGATTATCCTTTCTCAAAACTGGGAACAACGCCTGCCAACACCTTCATTTTCCCGAATCTTGAAAGCGCCAACCTTTCCTACAAAATTATCAGGGGAATGAAAACCGCACAGGTCATCGGCCCGATCCTGATGGGACTGAAGCAGCCAGTACATGTTTTACAGATGCGTTCCAGCGTTGATGAGATTGTGAACCTGGCTACAATAGCCGTTCTGGATGCTCAGCGAAGAGAGAAAAAAGATAAAAAATAATTATTTTTAATTAAATAACCAATTGCAGAAGACTCCCGAAACGGAGTCTTTTGTATTTATAACAGGTTGGATTATTATATTTTACTACACTTCTGTAAAGTCGTTTTCCAGTCTACCAATTAACAAAAAACCTTTAATGTGCTTGCTCAATCTTAATAAAAAAATCTGATTTTCAGTAACCATTGTATTTCGAATCCAATTTCGAAGTTTGCCGTTATCTGGTCCAATCATTAAAATCCTATTTAAAAATTAAGTTAAAAAGCATTCGCGGTTGAAATGAAAACATTAGTTAGTTTAATTTGCTATATTTGGGTGCTATAAAAATTAATAATGATATTTTCACTACAAGGCATTGTTCAGGAACTTACGCCTACTTACGCAGTGATCAATGTTCAGGGCGTTGGTTACTATGTAGGTATCAGCCTCATGACCTCACAGACCCTCACTGTAAACAAAGAAACCGTACTTTTTATCCAGCAGATTATCCGGGAGGATGCACATCTTTTGTTCGGGTTCAAAACCCGTTCGGAAAAAGAGATGTTCAATCTGTTAATAAGCGTTAACGGAGTAGGAGCCGTATCAGCCCTTATATTACTTTCCACATTAAGCCTGGAAGAGATTGCTTTAGGCATCCTTTCAAAAAACAGCGCACTCATCCAGAAGGCCAAAGGAATTGGTGCAAAAACCGCTGAAAGAATCATCGTCGACCTTAAAGATAAAGTGCAGAAATTCAGCAACCCGGAAGAAAACATTTCTACCATTGCGAATAATAAAGTAAAGGAAGAATCGTTATCTGCATTAGAAGTTTTGGGCATCCCGAAAAGGATGAGTGAGAAGCTTGCGGATAGAATCATAAAACAAGATCCTGACATTTCGGTCGAAGCGTTGGTAAAACAAATCTTAAAAAACATTTAACATTTGGTGGCAAATTATAAATACCTCAACCTATTTCTTTTCCTGTCATTTTTGCTGGTCTCGGTAAGCACCTTTGCCCAGCGGCGTCCTGCGGCACAGGTACAGGATACGGCAATCATCAAGAAAGATTATGAACTGGCGGATCCTACGCAGTACGAAGCTTACTATGATATAAAAACCGGGATGTATTTTGTATATCCCAAGGTAGGAAATACAATAACCGGACCACCGACAGCCATGTCTCCCGAAGACTATAAGGAGTTTATGATGGCGGCCCAGACAAAAGCCTATTACAAGGAAAAATCCGACCGCTACAGCCTGATGTTCAGGAAAGATAAAAGCGATGCGGCCCGAAAAGGACTGATTCCTTCCCTGCGGATCAACAACAGGCTTTTTGAAACCATTTTCGGAAGCAACAAGATTGAAATTATCCCTTCCGGATATGCCTCTTTCGATTTTGGCGGACTGTATCAGAAAATCGACAACCCACTAATCCTGCCTCAGAACAGGACCAGCTTCACCTTTGATATCGATCAGAGAATCCAGCTGGGTTTATTGGGTAAGGTGGGAGAAAACCTTCAGCTGAAAGCCAATTACGACACCCAGAGCGGTTTTGCATTCGAAAACAGGATGAACCTCGTCTGGCAGTCCAAAGGAAGCTGGAAAGACCTTCAGCAGAAAGGGCTGAATGATGTGGATAAACCGAATGCCGGAGGAGAAGACAAAATCATCAAAAGAGTAGAATTCGGTAACGTCAATATGCCGCTGTCAACCAGTTTGATACGAGGTTCTCAGTCATTATTTGGAGTGAAGACCGAATTCCAGTTGGGTAAAACTTACGGAACCGTTGTTCTTTCCCAGCAACAGGGAGAGGCGAGAAATATTACCGTTCAGGGTGGCGGGGTCATGAATACCTTCAAGCTGAATGCGATTGATTATGAAGACAACCAGCACTACTTTTTAGGGCACTATTTCCTGAACGGTTACGACAATGCCTTACTCAATTATCCTCAGATCAATTCCAAGATCAGCATTACCAGAATGGAGGTGTGGGTACTGGATCAGGGGAACAGCAATTTACAGTACCAGAAAAGTATTGTCGGGATCAGGGATTTAGGGGATGCTCCAGGAGTTTTGCCTAATAACGACCAGCCCGGCTTTGGACTCTATTCTGCCGTAAATGCCCTTCCGGGATTACGGGATGCCAGTACCGCATACAATGCCATTAAAGGAGCAACCCTTCCGGCGGTTTCCGGTGGTGCCGTCGGAACGGCTACCTACCAGGATGGCGAGAATTTTATCTTCAATAAAAAAGCAAGAAGGTTAAATGCTAATGAATATATCCTGCAGCCGCAATTGGGGTATATCTCATTAAACCAGAAATTAAATGACAACCAGCTTTTGGCGGTATCATTTTCCTATACGGTAAACGGAAGCAACCAGGTATATAAAGTCGGGGAGTTCTCCGAAGAAAGTACGGTGCTGATGGCCAAATTGCTGAAGCCAAACACCACGGTGAAGACTTCTTCCCCGATGTGGGACCTGATGATGAAAAACATCTATTCGCTGGATGCGGGACAGGTAATCCAGGACGGATTTATCCTGAATGTTTTATACCGGGATCCGCAATCCGGAGGTAAGGTCAATTATCTTCCGGTAGCCAATAACCCGCAGGTAAATAATGTTCCTTTGATCAAATTGCTCAATTGGGACCGGTTGAATGCCAACGGCGACTTACAGAGCAACGGAGGAACTACCGGCGACGGGATTTTCGATTTTGTGAACGGAATTACTATCCGTCCCGAAACCGGGAGGGTCATCTTTACAAAAGCGCAGCCGTTCGGGAATTATATCCAGAATGTTCTGGGAACCAATGATCCGCAGTATGTATTCTCAGATCTCTATACGCAGCAGAAGCAGGTGGCCACTTCGAGCAACCTGGCACAGCGGTATACCATCGAAGGCCGCTACAAAGGAACACAGGGGCAGGGAATTTCCTTAGGCGCCGTAAACGTTCCGCAGGGATCCGTAAAAGTTTCGGCAAACGGGGTTCAGCTGACCGAAGGGATCGACTATACCGTAGACTACATGCTGGGAACAGTGACGATCATCAATGAGCAGGTGAAACAGTCCGGCCAGGCGATCAATATTTCACTCGAAAACCAGCTGACCTTTAATACCCAGCGTAAAAGATTCCTGGGATTGAATTTAGAGAGGAGATTTAACGAAAACTTTATTTTGGGCGGAACGGTAGTCAACTATTCCGAGTCTCCACTTACCCAAAAGGTAAACTACGGCCAGGAAGCCGTGAACAATACCATGGCGGGAATCAACCTGATGTACAACAATCAGCTGCCTTTCCTGACGAGGTTAACCGATAAAATTCCGTTGGTGAATACCGAAGCGCCTTCCAACTTAAACTTCAAAATGGAGACGGCTTATCTGCTTCCGGGACTAAACAAAGGGACCAACGATCAGTCGTATATTGACGATTTTGAACAGACCACTTCAAAAATCACTTTGAAAGAACCGACAGCATGGAGCTTAGCTTCAAAACCGGAGAAAAACCAGGCCGATCCGTTATTTACGGGAGCCGGTAAAAATAATGACCGGACGGAGGGATATGGAAGAGGTTTATTGTCATGGTACAATATCGATCCGAGATTCTGGGGCGTAGGCGGAAGAGCACCGAACGGCATCACACCGCAGTCGGTTTCCAACCACGCATCCAGGAGGGTACAGTTCTCCGAGATCTTCAACAACCGGGATTTCGTAGCGGGTGAACAGACATTTACCAACACATTCGATATTTCTTATTATCCGGGAGAAAAAGGGCCTTATAACTCAAACCCTTCAACAGAAACTACAGCACAGCGATGGGCGGGGATTATGAGACCGATTACCGTATCCAATTTCGTTAATTCCAATATCGAATATGTGGAATTCTGGATGATGGATCCTTATGCGGATGGAAACGCCCTGGGAACGGCACCAAAGATGCTGTTGCAGTTGGGTAACGTTTCCGAGGATGTACTGAAAGACGGACAGATGCAGTATGAAAACGGATTGCCGACTCCTTCGGCGCCTTCTGTAACCACGAATTCAAATTGGGGGACCCAGCCTAAGCAGCCGCCGATCTTATATGCCTTCTCAAGCGAAGGAGCCGACAGGACTGCGCAGGATTTAGGATACGACGGATTAAGCTCCGACCAGGAATCTGCCTTATTCGGAAATACATTCGTCAACCCGGTAACCAACATTGTTGACCCGGCGGTAGATGATTTCGTATTCTATATGTCCGACAGATTTACCGGTAATCAGGCTTCGTCTCTTATTCAGCGATATAAATATTTCAGAGGGCCGGAAGGGAACTCCCAGAGCAATTCCCTGGAAGTGGCTTCCCAGACTCCGGATGCAGAAGATATCAATAAAGATTACAACCTGGATCAGACCGAAAGCTATAACCAGTATGAAGTGAATTTAGATCAGGGAAGTCTGGCGTTAGGACAGAATAACATCGTTGATGTAAAAACCGTTCAGGCCACTTTCCAGAACGGGCAGACTTCGCAGGTAAAATGGTACCTTTTCAGGATTCCGGTTTCACAATACGTAACCACGGCAGGGGATCATGACCCTTCCATCCTGAATAATGTACGTTTTGCCAGATTATTATTAAAAGGTTTCGACCAGACCTCTACCTTAAGATTCGGGACCATGGATCTTGTACGTTCGGACTGGAGGAAATATCCTAAGAATATTGCTGCCACAGGAACTACGGGTGCTACTGATGAAGGAACATTGACTACGGATAACAGCAACTTCGAAGTAGGAAGTGTAAATATTGAAGAGAATGCACTGAACAAACCGCCTTACGTATTGCCTCCGGGAATTGACAGGCAGGTATTAAGCGGAAATGCAGGTGCCCAGAGACAGAATGAAGCTTCTCTTTACCTGAAAGCTACGGCGCTTACTTCTTCTGAAGCAAGAGGGGTATTTAAAAATACGTCTCTGGATATGAGAAGATATAAAAAGTTAAAACTTTTTGTACACGCCCAGGATCCTACAAACAGATCGTTCGGTTTTAATAAAGAAACCAAATTCTTTATCCGTTTCGGTAGCGATGCAACGGATAACTATTACGAATATGAATCTTCATTGGTGATTACGCCATCTACTGCCACCACCCCAATGGAAATCTGGCCGATGGAAAATGACGTGGATTTAAATATCCAGGATTTTGTGGATGCGAAAATCAGAAGAGATAAAAAATACCCGACGCAAATTGTACAGAGATTAAAAGATGAGGTTTTTGATCCGGGGAATACCTTCAAGAGTCTTTATATCAAAGGCCGTCCGAGCTTAGGAAACATTACCACCATCATGATCGGGGTAAGAAACGGAAATGACAGAGGAGCAGGTCTTGCAATGGATCGGATCCTTTGGGTCAACGAAATCCGTCTTTCGGAAATTGAAAACGACGGGGGGTATGCCGGAAATGCGAGCCTGAACTTCAACCTGGGAGATTTTGCCACGGTAAATACCAGTGCATCTTATACTTCGGTTGGTTTCGGAAATATCGATTCAAAACCGGCAGAAAGAACACAGTCTACCCAATCGGCTTTCAGCATTAATACGGCTGTAAATGTAGATAAATTCCTTCCGGCGAAAAGCGGGGTTAAAATTCCGGTGAACTATTCTTATTCCCAGACCATCGAAGATCCCAAGTACAATCCTCTGGATACCGATGTGGAATTCAAAAAAGCGGCGAACAAAGAGCAGCTTAAGAAAGTAGCCAGAACCTACACCCAGCAGAGAAGCATCGGGGTGGTGAACATGCACAAAGAAAGGATGAACCCGAACCGGAAGCCGAAGTTTTACGATATCGAAAACGTATCGGTAACGGCGGTGTACAATGACGATTATTTCAGGGATATTTATACCAAGAAAAATTACCGACAGTATCTGAGAGGGTATATCGATTACAACTATACCTTCAAGCCTTGGGTGGTCCGTCCGTTCAATAAAATGATCAGCGATACGGCAAAATCTACGAAATACCTGAGATGGGTGAAGGAATTCAATTTAAATCCGGTTCCGACAAGATTCTCTTTCAGAACTGAAGTAGACCGGAATTACAACGAGCTTGAATTCAGAAATATCGATGCCATCTTAAATGGTAATTACGGGGACGACTTCGGAGCGCTCCGCAACAGGAACTTCTATTTCGGCTGGCAGTATGGATTAGGCTTTAATTTTACCAAATCCTTAAAGCTCGAAATCAATTCCGCAACCAGAACCCTGAATGATAATGTGGATGTAAATACCATGGATAACACGGCCATTTTCGGAAACGTATTCAGAGCCGGAAGACCGGTATTGTACAACCACAGGGTTCAGCTGAACTATAAGCTGCCGTTTCAATATCTCCCGTATCTCGATTTCATCGATGCAGAATTAAGTTATGGCTTTACGTATAACTGGAATGCAAGATCTACCGTTCTTCTGGCGAGTCCGGATGGAAGTTTAGGTTCGATCGGTCAGAATACCAATGTTATTCAGGCAACGGCAACGGCAGACTTTACAAGATTTTTCGGCCAGTTTAAATACTTTAAAAACATTTCTGCGAAACTTCAGAAACGTAAGCAGGAAGTGGATTCGTTAAACAATGCCTACACGCAGCAGTGGGAGAAAAACCGGTATGCTTACAAAAAGTATAAGTTTAAAAACCGGTTGAGCCCGCTTCAGAGCCTTGCTTATCTGTTGACTTCGATGAAGCAGCTGGATATCAATTATTCCGAAAACAACGGAACGGTGCTTCCGGGATTGTTATCCGCTCCGAACTGGTATGGATACGGGCAAACTCTGGGAGGTCCCACCATCGGGTTCCTGTTAGGTTCACAGGCTGATATCAGAAGAACCGTGATGGAAAACGGATGGGTAAGTGATTCCGATTTCATGACGGATCCTTACGTACGAATGTCGACCCGGGAACTTCGGGCAAATCTTCAGATCATGCCGATGAATGACCTGCGGATTGATGTCAGTGCCCTGCACAATTACAACAGGAACTTTACCCACACCGGCTTTAACTACAGGGATCCTGTTACCGGAGTGCCGAATCCGAATTATACATTCGCCAATGATTTCGTGACATATTCCAACTCTGTTGTGCTGCTTAAAACAGCATTCAAAGACGGCGCGGCGATCTATCAGGCGATCAGGCAGAATGCACAGATCCTTTCCCAGCAGATGCCGGGCGCTTTACAGCCAAACGGATTTAAAGACGGATACGGAATTTCAAACGCCTATATCCTGATCCCTGCATTCAGGGCAGCGGTAGAAGGCAAAACGCCTAAAGAGATGAGCAATCCGAGAAAAGCGGGACTCCCGATTCCAAACTGGAAGATTACCTATTCCGGATTGAGGAATGTTCCGATCATCAACGGGCAGTTCTCGAAGTTCGACCTTTTGCATTCCTATCAGGCTACGTATACGGCTACAGGAATCCAGTCAAGCATCGATTACTTCAACAGCCTTAATGCGTATGACGCCACGAAGAGAGACATCAATGACGATTACATCAATCCGTTTACTTTCGCTCAGGTAGGTTACGTAGAGAACTTCTCACCGCTGATCGGAGTGGACATGACGATGAGGAACAACATCCAGTTCGGACTCCAGTACAACAGGTTGCGTACTTTATTGCTGGGATTGGTAAACCATACTTTAACGGAAGATTCAAACAGCGAATATGTCGTAAGGGTAGGGTACATCATCCGAAACTTCAGATTGGGAATGACCAACGTAGGAGGAAGAGGAAAAGCCAAAGGAAGCGACCTGAACATCCGCGGAGATTTCTCCCTGCGAGACAGCAAGACCAGCATCACCAATATCCTGCTGGACGATTCGCAGATCACCGGAGGACAGCGGTTGCTGAATATTAAAGTTTCCGCAGACTACAATGTTTCCGAAAACCTTAACCTCAGGGTATTCTACGAGCAGATGACCTCCAAATACAAGATTTCAACAGCGTTCCCGCTGTCAACAATCAGAGCAGGAATTTCCGCAACGTTTACCTTTGGGAATTCAGGAACATTCTAATTAGAACGAAAATAAATTTAACAGTCCTTCAAATTTTGAAGGACTTTTTTGTGCACGATATTTGAAGCTTCTGGAATTTTGAATACATTTGTACCAATAAAAAATTAAAAATGAACACACCATCAGAATTAAAGTACACCAAAGATCACGAATGGATCAGAATCGAAGGTAACGTCGCTACTATCGGTATTACAGACTTCGCTCAGGGAGAGCTTGGCGATATCGTTTATGTAGACATCGATACCGTAGACGACGATCTTGAAGGCGGTGCCGTTTTCGGAAGTGTAGAAGCTGTAAAAACGGTTTCGGATCTGTTCTTGCCGATTGCCGGAAAAGTAATCGAATTCAACACGGAATTGGAAGACCAGCCTGAATTATTAAATACCGATCCTTATGGAAACGGATGGATCATCAAATTGGAAGTTGCTGAAGGTGCGGATCAGTCAGAATTACTTTCTGCCGAAGAATACCAGGAAGTCATTGGATAACATTTCAAAAATATTCAGTAAGATATTGCCCATTTATTGGGCATTTCTTACGTATATGCTCCTGAAGCCGGGCGAGGAAAACTATGAATATCCGTTTATGTTCAACGGGATCGACAAGGTGCTTCACCTGAGTATATTTGCCGCTCTGGGATTTTGTTTCATTGCTGCCTTTCCCAGAATCAGATTCTCTTATTACATTCAGATCATCCTGATCTATGCTTTCCTTACCGAAATCCTGCAGGAAGAAATGGGCCTCGGCAGATCCATGGAAACCTTAGACGTTGTCGCAGATGCCATCGGCTGTCTTATCGGATATTACACCTATAAACTTTTTATCAAACGGTTCTTCTAAACTATTGATAGCTTTACTTATATATTGCACTTCAGAAAATCCTGTTCTTTAAAAGTAAAGATTTTCTTTTTTCTTTATACTTGCCTTTAATTGAAATATTCCCATCAACTTTAAAAACAGATGGTTTTTCTGGGGTTGTAGCTTATCGTCTCAAATTTCCTTCACTTGTTATTCCAATTTTAACTGCCAGACTCCATTTCAACTCCAACGCTTAAACCCTCCAACCCTAAAATTCTCCCATCCCTTTTTTTCAGGAGCTTGATCCGGCTCTCTGCTCATACTCCTCGCGCCGGCCTTTTGCCATTGCTCCCTCACCAGATCCATGGCTTCCCGGTGCTTCCATCCGCTGCTGTGGGGTAACCGCGGCGATCCGGGCTAGGGCGGCATGGCTTCTGAAGAACATTTCACTAAAGTTTATTTTTATCATTAGGCCTGTCATTTATATAAGATATATATTAAAGAAAGAAAATAAAGC
>NZ_VTSX01000038.1 GCF_008329705.1 Chryseobacterium sp. SN22
GTTATAGCCACCGTACATACCGCCCCAACCCCAAGGGCCTCCCCAGCCCCAGGAATTATCGTAGTAATTCGTCTGGCTTCCGGCATAGCTGCCCCAGTCTGAATCGGTAGCCGTATTGTTCCAGGAATAATTGTTCCATGCATCATATTTTCCTTCCCGGGAATTCATTTCTGCATTCTGAACCACATTGGTATCATCCTGATAATAATTATATTCTTCTCCTACCCTGTTTCCTCTGTCATTGATAATTACCCCTTCAGGAAGTGTATCTTTATTGGGGTCGTAGTAAACCCCGTCGGTCTCGCTGTAGCCACCCATCTGTGCACCACACGACATTAGGATCAATCCGCCGGCAATGGTAAGAATCCCTTTGGATTTCAGCACGCCAAGCAAATTTTTATGTATATTTTTTTTCATGATAACGTAAAAATTTTTTATTTAAATTATATTTGCAGTCTGTACCAAAAATGTACCATCAGCACAGGTACAAAAATCTATCAAAAATAGATTTTTATTTTTAGATGACAATAATTGCAATAAGTTAAAAATATTAAAAAAAAATTAATGGCAAAATTAACCTCAAGAAGCGAAGATTACAGCAAATGGTATAATGAGTTGGTGGTGAAAGCCGACTTAGCTGAAAACTCAGGAGTGCGGGGGTGTATGGTAATTAAACCGTACGGCTATGCGATCTGGGAGAAAATGCGTGATGAAATGGACAGGAAGTTCAAGGAAACAGGTCACGTAAATGCTTATTTCCCGCTGTTTGTGCCCAAGAGCTTGTTTGAGGCTGAGGAGAAGAATGCAGAAGGTTTTGCTAAGGAATGTGCCGTAGTAACGCATTACCGTTTAAAAACGGATCCGGACAACCCATCCAAACTGATCGTGGATCCGGATGCCAAACTGGAAGAAGAACTGATTGTGCGTCCTACTTCCGAAGCCATTATCTGGAACACCTATAAAAACTGGATCCAGTCTTACAGGGATTTACCGATATTAATCAACCAGTGGGCGAATGTTGTCCGTTGGGAAATGAGAACGCGTCTTTTCCTGAGAACGGCGGAATTTTTATGGCAGGAAGGCCACACGGCACACGCTACGAAAGATGAAGCGGTAGAAGAAGCAGAGAAAATGAATAAGGTATATGCCGATTTTGCCGAAAATTTTATGGCCATTCCGGTAATCCAGGGACTAAAGACGCCTTCTGAAAGATTTGCAGGGGCGGACGAAACCTATTGTATTGAAGCTTTAATGCAGGATGGAAAAGCTTTACAGGCAGGAACTTCCCACTTTCTCGGGCAGAACTTCGCAAAGGCATTCGACGTAAAATTCACGAATAAAGAAGGGAAAATCGAACATGCATGGGCAACGTCATGGGGAACCTCAACGCGTCTGATGGGTGCTCTGATTATGACACACTCCGATGACTTCGGATTGGTACTTCCTCCTACCCTGGCGCCGATCCAGGTGGTGATTGTGCCTATTTTCAAAGGAGAAGAACAGCTTGCACAGATCAGCGAAGTAGCACTGGATATCCAGGCCAAATTGAGAGCCAGAGGGATTTCCGTAAAATTCGATAATGATACCCAGAATAAACCGGGCTGGAAATTTGCCGAATATGAACTGAAAGGGGTACCTGTAAGAATTGCCATGGGACCGAGAGACCTGGAAAACAATTCCGTAGAAATCGCCAGAAGGGATAATTTAACCAAAGAAGTACGCGCGATTGAAGGTATTGATTCTTACATCGAAGACTTACTTCAAACCATCCAGAAAGACATTTATACCAAAGCCTTTGAATTCAGAAAAAACAATATCACGAAAGTAGATACGTACGAAGAGTTTAAAAAAGTGCTGGAAGAAAAAGGAGGGTTTATCTATGCCCATTGGGATGGAACGGCTGAGGAAGAAGAACAGATCAAAGACGAAACGAAAGCGACGATCAGATGTATCCCTCTGGATGATGATATTGAAGAAGGCGTATCATTGATTTCCGGTAAACCTTCCCAGAGAAGGGTTCTGTTTGCCAAGGCCTACTAAATATAAATAGTAATCGATGATTGATAATTGATGTTATTGTAATTAAATGATATTGAGCATTAAATAAATCAATTGTTTAAAACAATGAATCTGCAAAAGTTCCCGGAATTTTTGCAGATTTTTTTTGTGGGATGTATTTGGACTATTTTTTGTTACCCTTATTCCAACATTAATCTCAAAATATTTTATTATGTCATTACACGTCATTGATCTAATTAAAGGACAGTTGGGTCCGGCACTGACCTCCCAGACGGCCGCTCAGCTCGGAGAAAGTGAAAGCTCAGTTTCTAAAGCCATACAAGGCCTTTTGCCGGCTGTTGTAGGCGGACTGGCAAACAATGCCGATAATCCGGAAGTATTGGATACGATATCAAATGCTTCTTCCAGTGGTATTTTAGGAAACCTGCCGGGTGGTTCATCCAATGACTCAGCTATTTCCCGTCTGTTATCGGTTCTTTTCGGCGACAGGCAGAACGGGCTGATTGAAACCATTGCCGGATATGCAGGAATCAGTAACAACTCATCAAGTTCATTGCTTAATATGGTTACCGGCGCAGCTGTAGGATCCTTAGGAAAATATGCCGCCGACAACAATCTGGATCATGCAGGAATTTCAAGCCTGTTAAATGACCAAAAAGGAATTGTTTCAACTTTACTGCCTGCCGGTCTTTCTTTAGCTGCACTTAATGAAAGCGGTGACTGGGATGCACGTTATAAATTTGACAATGACCGGGATGCCATTAAAATGCCGGCTGAGGAAAAACCCGTATCCGGAGAACCGAAAATTGAAGTAACGAGAAGTACCGCTCCCGAAGGGACATTTCCGGACAGACCCATCACCAATGACAGCGGCTCCATCTGGAAGTGGCTGCTTCCCCTGCTTCTTTTACTGGCTGCAGGTTTCTTCGTATGGAAACAGTGCGACAAAAGAGAAACCACTACAACAACTACAGTAAGTGATTCCGGAAATGTAGTAACCGACACCACGACCGCTACCACTTCAGGAATGAGGGATACGGCTGCAATGGCAGCAACATCGAAAGTAGATGAAGACATCGACCTGAACGGTACTGCACTGAAAGGCTACAGAGGCGGAATGGAAGATCAGATGATTGCCTTCCTTAAATCAGGGAGCTACAAAAATGCTGCAGATGATAATGCTTTGAAAAACCAATGGTATAATTTCGACCATGTAAATTTCAAATTGGGAAGTGCTACTGAACTGGAAGCCGGTTCCGAAGGACAATTGCAAAACCTGGTAGCCATTTTGAAAGCTTATCCCGAAGCAAAAATAAAAATCGGGGGCTATACCGATAAGACGGGTAATGAGGCTGCAAATTTAAAGTTGTCTGCTGAAAGGGCTAATTTTATTAAATCATGGCTGGAAAAACAGGGCGTAGCTTCACAGGTAACCGGAGCAGACGGATATGGAAGTGAGTTTGCTGCCGTTGATGCCAAAGCTTCTGATTCAGAAAGAGCAGTTGACAGAAAAATGGCGGTGAGATTTTCAAAGTAACTCAAAATCCAAATGATATAAAATCCCGGAACTATTTCGGGATTTTCTTTTGTTCCTTGTCCTTTTCATTAATTTAATTATATTTGTTAGTCATTTCTAACATTTTTATGAATTCAAATTTAAAAAACGCCTGGCGAAAAGATAAAACGTCTCATTCCCTGTCCGAAGCCTATTCTTCGGTAAAGATTCCTAAAAACGGAAATTTCTGGAGGAAATATTTAGCCTTTGCAGGCCCGGGGCTTATGGTTGCCGTCGGATATATGGATCCCGGGAACTGGGCTACCGATATTGCCGGAGGTGCGCAGTTCGGCTATACCCTGCTGTCGGTGATTCTGATCTCCAATATTTTTGCGATGGTGCTGCAGCACCTTTCCGTAAAACTGGGAGTCGTTGCGGAAAGGGATCTTGCACAAGCCTGCAGGGATCATTTCAGCCCGACCACAAACTTTATCCTATGGGTATTCTGTGAGATTGCCATTGCAGCGTGTGATCTTGCTGAAGTTATCGGTTCTGCCATTGCCTTAAATTTACTTTTCCATATTCCGCTGACCTGGGGAATTGTAATTACTACCGTTGATGTCCTGTTCATTCTCCTTCTTCAGTCGAAAGGTTTCCGTTGGATCGAAAGTATTGTCGGAGGCTTGATTTTTATTATTCTTGCCTGCTTCGTTTACGAATTGGTCATTTCAAAACCTGCTGTCAATGAACTTTTAGGAGGCCTTGTTCCGCATAAAGAAATTATCCGGAATCCGGCGATGCTGTATATAGCTATCGGAATTCTGGGAGCTACGGTAATGCCGCATAATCTATACCTTCACAGCAGCATTGTGCAGACCAGGGATTACTCCCGTGATGCCGCAGGAAAAAAGGAAGCCATAAAATTCGCTACTTTAGACAGTACGGTCTCCCTGATGCTGGCTTTCTTCATCAATGGAGCTATTTTAATCTTAGCGGCCGCCACTTTTCACATCTCAGGAAATAAAGACGTCGCCGATATTCATGATGCCTATAAAATGCTGACCCCGATTTTGGGAGCTTCCATGGCAAGTATTGTGTTTGCGGTTGCTTTATTGGCTTCAGGGCAGAATTCTACGCTCACCGGCACCCTTGCAGGACAGATCGTCATGGAAGGATTTTTAAATATCAAACTAAAACCCTGGCTGCGGCGTCTGATCACGCGATTGATTGCGGTAATTCCGGCACTGATCGTTTCGATTCTCTATGGTGAAAGCGGTACAACAGAACTACTGGTTTTAAGCCAGGTTATCTTATCGATGCAACTGAGCTTCGCCGTGGTTCCCCTCGTGATGTTCACCAGCGATAAAGCCAAAATGGGAGAATTTGTGAATAAGCCTTTTTTAAAGGTCAGTGTTTGGATTATTTCATTTATTATTATTGTGTTGAATCTTTACCTTCTGTACCAGACGTTTTTTGGGGAAGGGGTTTAAAGAAGTAATGAGCTAAGTAGTGAATGGTTATTGAGATTGCGTTCTGTCTGTCATCCAATTGTTTTGGAATGCGCACATACGCTGAAATTGGATGAGAAAAGGTTGTTGCGTTGAAAGACGCAAAGAATTGAACGCTGTCAAATTTTTATGCTGTTGAATTTGATATCTTTTCAAATGTTATCATATGCGCTATTCAATCT
This sequence comes from Chryseobacterium sp. SN22, assembly GCF_008329705.1. Classification (GTDB taxonomy): domain Bacteria; phylum Bacteroidota; class Bacteroidia; order Flavobacteriales; family Weeksellaceae; genus Chryseobacterium. The sequence continues at coordinate 5,205 of NZ_VTSX01000038.1, forward strand.
TATTAAAGATAAAACATGTACCTTTCTGCGTAAAGCATTCATTTGCAAATCAAAATTCACTACATCCTATTCATGATTGCCCATTCCCCATTCACTCTCTACCCATAATCTGACGAAATGTCACGCTTTTTTATTTGGCAGAATGTTTGCGAATAAAAAGGAAAATAAAGATTGAATTATGGAAAACCAGGATATTAACGAAGAAAGCATCAACAATCAGGAAGATACGAATATTCAGAATGAAGCAGCGGCAGAGGAAAATGTGACAGCAAAACCGACAGCAGAGGAACTTTTGGCAGAAGAAAAAGACCGTTACATCAGATTATACGCTGAATTCGAAAACTATAAAAAGAGAACATCCAAAGAAAAAATGGAGTTCTTCCAATACGCCAACCAGGATATGATGATCTCCATGCTGGGGGTTCTGGATGATTTTGAAAGAGCCATCAAGGAAATTGCGAAAAACGGCAATCCGGCAGATCTTCAGGGCGTTGAATTAATCTACAACAAATTTAAAAATAAGCTTACTGAAAAAGGATTAAAAACCATGGAAGTAAAAGCCGGTGACAGCTTTAACGTGGATTTCCATGAAGCTATTACCCAGATTCCCGCACCATCAGAAGATCTGAAAGGGAAAATCGTAGATGTTATTGAAACTGGATATACTTTGGGCGATAAAGTGATCCGTTTTGCGAAAGTAGTAACCGGAAATTAAAACATAGCCATAAGTAACGGGTAATAAGCAATTGTAATATTACTCATTATTCATTACTAATTACTCATATATAAAGATGTCAAAAAGAGATTATTACGAGGTGCTTGAGATCAGCAAATCTGCCTCAGCCGACGAAATAAAAAAAGCATACCGAAAAATGGCGATCAAATATCACCCGGATAAGAATCCCGGTGATAAGGATGCCGAGGAAAAGTTTAAAGAAGCTGCAGAGGCCTATGAGGTGCTGAGTGATGAGCAGAAACGTGCCAGATACGATCAGTTCGGCCATGCAGGAATGGGTGGCAACGGTGGCTTCGGCGGTGGCTTCGGTGGCGGCGGAATGAACATGGAGGATATTTTCAGCCAGTTCGGCGATATTTTCGGTGGCGGTTTCGGAGGATTCGGCGGTGGCGGTGGCGGCCGTCAGCAGGTGAAAGGTTCTAATTTAAGAATCAGAATCAAGCTGAACCTCGACGAAATGGTGAACGGTAGCCAGAAGACCATTAAAGTAAAAAAAATGAAGCTGGCAGAAGGTGCTACTTCAAAAACCTGCCCTACCTGTAACGGTTCGGGTGTTCAGCTGAAAGTGATGAATACCATGTTCGGACAGATGCAGACGCAGACGACCTGCGGAACCTGCCAGGGAATCGGTAAGGTAGCAGATAAAATTCCGGCAGGCGCCAATGCACAGGGGCTTATAAAAGATGAAGAGGAAGTAACCATCAACATTCCGGCCGGAGCCAGAGACGGCATCCAGCTGAACGTAAGGGGAAAAGGAAACGATGCTCCTTTCGGAGGTATTCCCGGAGACCTATTGGTGATTATTGAAGAGGAAGTCGATAAAGTAATCAAAAGAGAAGGCGACAATCTTCACCAGGAGCTGTATATTTCTTTCGCAGAAGCAGCACTGGGAACGAAAAAGGAAGTCCCTACCGTCGGCGGAAAGGTAAAAATAACGATCGATCCGGGAACGCAGTCAGGAAAAATCCTGAGGTTAGCCGGAAAAGGGCTGCCAAGCATCGACAGCTATGGAAAAGGCGATATGTTTATCCACATTAATGTCTGGACGCCACAGAAACTGACGAAGGAACAGAAAGATTTCTTTGAGAATCAGATGAGCACCGGGGAAATGGTGGCCGAACCGTCCGGAAAAGAAAAAACGTTTTTCGATAAAGTAAAAGATTTATTCAATTAATATTGGAAAGAGGCTTATTTTTTGTAGGTCTCTTTTTTCACATTAACTGCTGACCCACAACAGACCAATCATTAAATAAATAAAAATACATGCGTTTGATACGCTAATGCAAATTTCACATGAATTACAAGCTTCAACTCCGTACACCAGACTCTACCCCAAATCTTGTTTTTAACACGATTTTTTTCGATGCATTTAAAGTAAATATCGTAGAGCGATATTTCGGCCGTGTTCCGAAATCATGTGAGGTTTTATTTAAAGTAAGAACCTTGGATGATGTACTTGTTCAGAGGAAAGACGGGAATACCAGAGTAAAAATTAAAGACGCTGATCTTGAAACGTATATGAGACTGATCAAAGTATTGGGATCGTATGAGTACCGTAACCATCTGATAAACCGGAATGAAGCAGAACAAGATCTGGTTCATTTTATTCTGAGACTGGTAATTATCAATTATGATTTGAATTAATCGTAAATTGATTACATTATAAACAGGCTGTCCGAAATTTCCGGACAGTCTCTTTTATTTAGTGCTATTCAGCAGGGTTTTGAAAATTTCTTATGGTAAATGATAACCGGACATATTTTCTCGGTAAGATTCTTTCGTTATAAAGTTCACCCGTCTTACAACACATATTTCAGCTTGCGGTTCAGGAATACCAGAAGAAGGCTGGCAGCCGTTAACAACCCGATAAAAATAACGTCCTGCAAACACTTGAAGTAAGCAGATTTATAAACAAATTCCATGACCAGAGGATGAATGAGGTAGATGGCCGTTGAAATGCTTGCAAGTATTTTAGAGTCCGTTTTCAACGTTATATTTTTACAATACAGAAACAGTAACGGGCACGCAAGCAGCAATGAAAATAAAAGATCAATGCTTTCTTTTTTCTCAAGATGCAGCACTTTGTTATTCAGAAAAGCCTCTGCAATCACCATTCCTATAGAAAGCAAGACCAGCTTCAGCGAAGGCTTCCGCTTAGTGTCCATCCCCAGTTTTTTAATTAAAAATCCTGTTCCGAGAAACGGAAAGCAGACAAACAGGAAGTTCCGGTATGTGGGAAACAGATTGAATACGATATCCGATTCGCCTTCAAAGTAATGTGAGTTTCCAAGATACTGAATAGTATAGCCACAGCAAAAACAGGCTAATAAAATTAAAGACAGCCTTTTGGCAGGAACCTTTTTTAGCACATACAATAGCAGACCGGCAAATAAAGTTCCGATCAGGTACCATAAATGATGATAGCCGAAGAGGAGATTCAAGGCATATTGGCCATCTTTCCAGAAAGGAATATAAACAACCGACCAGACGGCATACAGCAGAAAGATGCGGAAACACCATTTTTTCAGCTTCGAAAAATCATTTACATAGAAAAAGAAATATCCTGAAATGATCAGGAAAACCGGAACGCCCATCCTGAAAAGCCCATTGACCAGTACATAACTCAGTAGCGGGAACGAATCCTGCAGTATATGCAGATGGAGGCAGACCACAAAAATGGCCAATCCGATTTTTAAAATGTCTATCGATAAACTTCTCATGAATAATCAAAAAAAGCTTACGATTTACTCATAAGCTTGTCTGTTCAAAGGTAATATTAAATTATTTACTTTTCACTAAAGAAACGGCTCCTTTCCCTAAAGTAAACAGAATTACTCCCAGAATACCACCCGCAAGCCCGAGCAGGATTTCTTTTATTTTGGTAAGGATTTCACTGGATGACCATTCGGGTAAAAGGTGATGGAAATATTCGATCCGGTGGGCAAAAATTCCGCCGGCTACCATGATCAGGGCAATGGTTCCGATTACGCCCAATGATTTGATCACAATAGGCAATGCTTTCACCAATAAGTGCCCCAGTTTTCCGAAGAACCCTTTGTCATTGCTTTTTTTAATCAGCTTAAACCCTGCATCGTCCATTCTTACGATCAGGGCTACAATCCCGTATACTCCGACAGTAGCAATAAAGGCAACCAATGTAGTAACGAGGATCTGGGTAATGAAAGGATGTTTTTCTTCCAGCACTGTCCCCAATGCAATAATTACGATCTCAATGGATAAGATAAAATCTGTGGTAATGGCGGATTTTATTTTTGATTTTTCCACTTCTTCCGGATTCTGTTCTTTTGTCAGCTCAATTTCCTTTTCTACTTCATGCCCTTTTTTGTCACGGTGAAAAAAATACTCTATAATCTTCTCTACCCCTTCAAAAGCCAGATACAGTCCTCCCAGAATCAGTACATAATTAATAGCCGGTGCATAGAGCCAGTTCAGAAGAAATACCACAGGAAGGATAATCAGTTTGTTGATAAAGGAGCCTTTTGTAATTGCCCACAATACCGGAAGCTCTCTTGACGAAAGGAAGCCCGTTGCTTTTTCAGCATTTACTGCAAGATCGTCTCCCAGGATGCCCGCTGTTTTCTGAGTTGCCACTTTACTCGTCACCGCCACATCATCCATCAATGCCCCGATATCGTCCAGAATCGCAAAAAAACCAGATGCCATAGTATTTTAATATTTTTTTAATAATTGTTAAAGCGCAAAATTAATTATTTAAATTCGGTTTTCCGCATGTGCCGTATTAATTTCAGTGTAAACTTTAACAAAGAACACACCATTTGTGCTGCAGGACTGATTATGGGTTAACGGACTTGAAGAGGGAGGCCGGGAGCCGGAAGTTTTTTAGCTGCATTAATACTAAACTTACAAAGGATTCATGGCAAACTTTTTTAATCGATTACAAAAAATTTATTGCTTTTGCTGACTCCCCTGCCTGTCTTGATTTATATCTAAAAATTTTGCTGAATCGTACAGCAGCAAACTTTGATAATATCCACTCAATGATGAATTATTTGTATATTCACCGGCATAATTATTTATCACTATGAAATTACTTCAATTGATTCTTGTCCTTAGCATCGGGATTTTTTTCGGCCAGAATAAGCAGTTTATTTACGAATACCGGTTTATTCCCGACTCTACCCGTAAAAGCGATATAAGAACGGAAATAATGATTCTGGACATCAGTCCGAAAAAATCTGAGTTTTATAGTCTGGAACAATTCCGGTCCGATTCTACCCTGTTGGCAGACAGCCAGAAGGGAATCTGGACTATGCCTCCTAATAAACCGATGATCAGCGACCGGGTCATAAAATATCCTCATTCCGGCAGGATCACGTATGTAAAAACGCTTGACGAAAAGTATTTTGTCGATCAGGAAATACAACTCAACTGGAAACCGGCAAATGAATTCAAGACCATCTTAAATTATAAAGCGCAGAAAGCAACCGCTGAATTCGGCGGAAGAACCTGGACCGCCTGGTTTACAACAGAAATTCCTTTACAGGACGGACCGTATAAATTTTCGGGTCTTCCCGGTTTAATTCTTGAAATTGAAGACCGGAGCAAAAGCCATCAATTTTCATTAAGAGCAGTAAAAAACTCCGGTACGGAAATAATTTATCCTAACCTGAATAACTATAAAGAATTAAAGACCACTTATTCTCAATACGTTAAAATTTTCAGATCGTACCGCAAGAATCCGGCAGCAGGCCTTGTCGGAAAAATTCCTGATCAGACCGATGCATCAGGAAAATTTATAAGCGGAACCCAACAGGTCCGGGAAATTGAAAAAATGAGACTCGAATCCTTTAAAAAAGACAATAATATTCTTGAGATTGAATTATTGAGCAAATAAAACCGGTTTTCCTTTCGGGTTTTTTGAATAAAGAAAATTTATTTTATAAATAAACCTCCGTGTGGTAATGCAAATCATTCCGTAATACCTTAAGGAAAATCACCGGTTAAAATGAAATCTTCCATTCAATTTTTCCGTACCTTTAACTTTATGAAAAAGCTGATTCTGAATTACCATTTCTTTGTTTTAGGATTGATTGGCTTGGTACTGAATTCATGCAATACGCGGAAATTTAAAGTGTGGGTGGGAACGGATAACGAACAGAAAATTTACAACCTGAAATACGGCGAGCACAAAAGACAGAAGATGGATGTTTTTCTTCCGTCGGGATATCCCGTAAACAGCCCGGTGGTATTGCTGATCCACGGCGGAGGCTGGACCATGGGAAAAAAAGAGCATATGATCCAGATCCAGAAGATGCTTTTTAAGAATAACATTCCCAGCATCAATATGAATTACCGGCTGGTTTCCAGGACCAAAAAAATCACCTACCACGAACAGCTGGAAGACATCGATTCTGCGTTGGCGAAGTTTAATTCGCTGGCTGAGAAAGCGGAGCTACTACCGGATAACTATATCCTTTTGGGCGAAAGTGCCGGCGGGCATCTGGCTCTACTCTATGGCTACAGCCATCCTCAAAGGGTAAAGAAAATCATCTCTTTAAGCGGGCCGACCGATTTTTATTCCCCGGAATACCTGAATTCGTTTTACTCAAAATATTCATCGCCTACGATTCAGAAAGTCGTGGGTGCAAAATTCGACCGTAAAAATTTATCCGAAGAATTCAGAAAGGTAAGCCCGATCGCTAATGTTTCCAACGTTCCTACCCTGCTCTTTCAGGGAAACCAGGATTTCTTGGTTAATCAGAAACAGGGACTGGCTCTGGATTCGGCACTGACGGCGCAGAATATTGCCCATAAATTTATTTACATGGAAAAAACAGGTCATGTTCCGAGGTTTTTCAATAAGTTGAAAAGGGACAGCATTATTTATCCGAATATCCTGGAATGGATCCGGGAGTGAACTAAACTCCAGCAAATTAACTCAACTCTAAAAAAATTAACCTGCTCATTGGAGCAGGTTATTCTATATTTCAAAAGCAATTCTTATTTTTCTTCTTCGTCAAAATGATGGTTTTCATATTTCGAGAAATCCTGTTTTTTACCAAATAAAAATTTAATGATAAGCGGCACGGTTGTTATCAGAACAATCACAATGATGATAAGTTCCAGCTTTTTCTTCAGGTCGATTCCAAACTGGTCGATAAACAGCTTATCAAGGTAATGTCCGGCAAAAATCAATAAAAACGACCAGAGCACGGCACCGATGATGTTGTCTCTCAGAAAGTCTTTTTTATCCATCTTTACGATTCCGGCTACAATTGGGGTAAATGTTCTCACCACCGGTAAAAACCTCGCCATAATAATTGCAAGCGCACCATTTTTCTCAAAAAAGTCATGCGCCTGATACAGGTATTTCTTTTTAAACAACCAGTTGTCCGGTTTCTTGTACAGTGTAGAGCCTGCTTTTCTTCCGAAATAATAGCCTACTTCATTACCGACAATGGCTGCCAAAGCCACAGATGAAGCCAAAATGAAAGTATCGAAAAAATCGCTTCCCGTAGAACCGAAGGTCGCCTGGATAATATCGATCGAATAGATTCCCGAAACGAAAAGCAATGAATCTCCCGGTAAAAAAAATCCTACAAAAAGGCCGGTCTCTGCAAAAATAATAAACAGGATCAGCCAGAATCCGCCCAGCTTGATGTAGAACTCGGGATTTAATAAATCCTTCCAGTTAGTGAAATCTTCCATACATTTTGATTAGCAACAAAAATAGCATTAATAAACGTCAAAAGGAAATATATTGTAAGATTTTAACGAATTTTAAACATGATCTTTATAAGTCCATATCATCCTCCGAAACGGCCGTCCCGTCCGCCATCAGGAAGGCTTTCAGGAAAGGTGTGAGGTTTCCGTTCATTACGGAATCCACATCCGAAGTCTCAAAGCCGGAACGTACATCTTTTACCAGCTTATACGGATGCATCACATAGTTTCTGATCTGGCTGCCCCACTCGATCTTCATTTTGTTGGCCTCGATTTCGTTACGGGCTTTCAGCCGTTCTTCCAGCTCCATTTCGTACAACCTCGAACGGAGCAATTGCATCGCTTTTTCCTTGTTCTGAAGCTGGGATCGGGATTCGGAGTTTTCAATGATAATTCCCGTAGGGGCGTGGCGGAGACGGACTGCCGTTTCCACTTTGTTTACGTTCTGACCACCGGCTCCCGAAGACCGCATCGTTTCAAATGAAATATCCGCCGGGTTGATGTTGATTTCGATGGTATCATCTACCAAAGGATACACGTAAACCGATACGAAGCTGGTATGACGCTTGGCATTGGAATCGAAAGGAGAAATCCTTACCAGCCGGTGAACCCCGTTCTCCCCTCTCAGATAGCCGAAAGCAAATTCCCCTTCTATTTCCAGGGTTACGGTTTTTACACCGGCCACATCGCCTTCCTGGAAGTTCAGCTCGCGGATTTTGTACCCTTGCTTTTCGGCCCACATGGTATACATCCTCATCAGCATGGAAGCCCAGTCGCAGCTCTCCGTTCCCCCGGCTCCGGCTGTGATCTGAAGCACTGCCGAAAGCTCATCGCCTTCATTGGAAAGCATATTCTTGAATTCCAGGTCTTCAATTTTTTCCACCAGCTGAGGGAAAGTAGCGTCCAGTTCCTTTTCGGAATCCGGGTCTTCTTTGGCAAATTCCACCAATACCTGAAGGTCCTCAAACTGGGTATTGATTTCGTCATAGGCTTCGACCCATTTTTTCTTGGACCGAAGCTGCTTCAGGAAGGCTTCCGCCGTTTTGGGATTGTCCCAGAATTCGGGCGCAGCCGTTTTTTCATCGTCATTGGAAATTTCAATCTTCTTTTTGTCAATCTGAAGATATTTATGGAGGTCGTCAATCCTTGATTGGATTTCTTTTATCTGGTCGTTGTTGATCACGATTTTTTATTTCCTGCAAAAATAAGAAATTTTTATTCCGTTATTGCCGGATTGTGTGGGTTTGACGATCAAAATGCAATAGATAAATGCTTTTGTTTGGATCATTGCACCTGCAGATTCTGTTGTCCGGTATTGTTGGTTGTGCAAGGACGCAAAAAAATTGGATCATTATGCCGTTGAAGGCGCAAGGAATTTGACGCTGTCAAATTTGTATACCGTGAATACCAGCCTTTGAATCTTTATTCCTTATAAGTTTGATGGTACCTAATTTTATCGGAGATAATAGCTTTGCGTTTTAAAAATGTTCTGCATCTCAAAAAATTCGCGTCTTGACATTTTCCAACATGACCGCAGTGAAAAATTCACTGCTCACCCTTCACTTGCGAAGCAAAATTCACCTGCTAAACCACCCCGCCAAAAATTCTTTGAATTTCCGACACCCCTCCGACTTTCGGAGGGGAATTACGGTTAAGGGTATTCCTCAGACTTTTGATTGGGCTGGAATGTGCAAAGACGTGAGAAAATTGGATTATTATACTGCTTAAAGACGCAAAGAATTTGACACTGTCAAATTTTTATTCCGCGAATATTAACTTTTGAATTTTTATTCTTGTATAAAATCAACGGTATGTAATTTTATCAAAGATAAAATCCTGGCGTCTTAAAAACCTTCTGCATTTCAAAAGATTCGTGTCCCGGCGTTTTTCAACAATAATCCATAATCCAAAATTGACCATTCACCATCACCCCTGGCTTCCTCCCTCTTCATTGTGATGGAAACCGATAATGCGGCGCGGTTCTTCCACTGCCCTATAAGTATCCACTTCTTTTTTCAGTTCTTTGATGCGGGATTGGAACTGGTCGAAATTGTGGATGGTAACGTCCTTTAAAAAAACGGCAATCTGGTCGAGGTATTCTCCCGTCAGTTTTCCGGCTGCATCCCGCAAGGCTCCGTTCAGAAGATTCTGATCTATTATCAGGTTTTCGTTACGGGTTTTCTGGTAAAGGTTTTTGACCCTCTTTTTCAGGCTCTGGGTAAAATCGATCAGCATGGTGTTGCTGAAGACTTTCATTTTCGCAGAAATACCGTTCCAGAAAGGAATCTGATCGGCTTTATTGTTTTTAAGGATTTTAAATAAAAGCGAGTTTTTCTCCAGGTTTTTGGTCATCGCATAAAGAATAATCTCCGCGCGCTCGGCAGCATTGGGAGGGAAAACGGGAACCATCACGTCAAATCTTCCGGGTGCGGTTATTTCTTCATCGATGTCGGAAACGGATTTTGCAGAACCTATCATCAGAAGCTCTTCCTGTTCAAATCTTGAAATATGGTGAAGAATCATTTCCTGGGTTTCAAGATTGCACGACGCCACATTATTTTCCGCTTTTCTCGCCATCATGATCTCGTCAAAATCATCCATAAACAACAGGACCTTGTCTTCCTTCATCATCGTGACCAGAAAATCATTGAAATTGGTCTGATTGCCGTCTACATAAGAAGTTCCGAGATAATGCTTTTTCACTTCCTTAAACTGATAACCGGTAATTTCCGCAATTTTATTGGCCCAGAAGATCTTGCCGCTTCCGGGAGGTCCGTACAGGATGATTCCAGCCGGCTTGTTGATGCCCCAGTCTTTGATCTGCTGAGGGTTTAAAAACGGTTCCAGAATACCCGAAATGTAGAAAAACAGGTCCCGGTAGCCAATAAAGTCCCTTTTCTGAAGACTGGTTTTATGGCCGAAATAATCATAAACAAATTGATAGTTGCCGCCTAACCGGTTATCGATTCCATAGCTTGAAACGGAAGACTTGAAAAATCCGTTATCGAAAATATTGGGATCTTTTTCTTTAATCGCCTGTTCTACTTTCTCTTTCGGCTGTTTGATGGTTTCGGAGATCTGCTCCAGGGTTTTGGTCTTATCCAGATCTTTTTCATAGAGCCTTAAAAATTCAGCATTTTCTCTGGCAAATTTTTCAAAATCTTTTTTTACTTCAAAATTGGTGTGGATGCAATCCGTAAGGTCGAGATCGAAATCCTGAATAAATTGCTTTACCGCTTCGGCCGAAACCTCAAGTTCCTTAGCCAGTTCGATTAACTTCATAATTACCGATTAATACGATCAAATATAAGATTTTTTAAGATTAAATTTCATTGATCTGAAGTAATATTTGTAACATATTCCCACTTAAACCTACTATTTATATGTAAAACAAATTACATGGAAAAAATTTTATCAGTAAAGAATCTGACGAAAAAATTCAAGAGAACGGTAGTGAACAGCATCTCCTTCGATGTGGAAAGAGGAAATGTTTACGGGCTGCTGGGGCCTAACGGAAGCGGAAAATCCACCACCTTTGGGATGTTGCTTTCAACGATCAACCCGACCAGCGGAGAATGGTACTGGTTCGGAAAAAAAGGGACCGATCCGGATACCCTAAAGAAAATAGGAGCGATTATCGAACAGCCGAATTTTTACCCTTACCTGAATGCGGAAACCAACCTTAAGATCGTAGCGGAAATCAAAGGGACACCGTATTCCAGGATTGATGAGGTTTTAAAGACTGTCAACCTGCTGGAAAGAAAAAAAGACTTGTTCCGTACCTACTCGCTGGGAATGAAACAGCGTCTGGCCATTGCCTCCGCGATGCTGAACAACCCTGAAGTCATGATCCTGGACGAACCGACGAACGGGCTTGATCCCGAAGGAATTATCCAGATCCGTGAGATCATCAGCAATATTGCCAGACAGGGCATTACGATTATCATCGCGAGCCACCTGCTGGACGAGATTGAAAAGATCTGCAGCCACGTGATCGTTTTAAAAGAAGGAACTTCCCTTTACTGCGGAAGGGTGGACGAAATGACCGCCAACAACGGCTATTTTGAACTGAAGGCAGACAACAATGCATTGCTTCTGAATGCGCTAAATGAACTTCAGTGGTTTACGGCCATCAACCATGACGGTGATCTGCTGAAAGCCCAGATCCGTGACGATGCCTCAATTTCCGCTTCAGCCCTGAACCAGAAACTGGCTGAAAAAGGAATTTTCCTTTCGCACCTGACAAAGAAAAAGCTGTCTCTTGAATCCCAATTCCTTGAACTTGTAAAAAACACAAAATAATCATGAGCAAATTATTAAAACTAGAATATTACAAAAACCTGAACTACCGGCCTTTTAAGGTTTTCACGATCTTATATTTCGCGATTCTTATCGCACTGCTTTTTATCGGGCTGGTTGATTTCGACCTTTTCGGTGGAACAATCAACCTGAAAGAGCAGGGCATCTACAACTTCCCGGAAATCTGGAATTTCACGACTTATATTGTTGCTTTACTGAAGATTTTCCTGGGGCTTATTATCGTGTTTTCGATCTCGCAGGAATTCAGCAACCGGATGTTCAAGCAGAATACAATTGATGGATTAAGCAGAAAGGAATTTATCACTTCCAAACTTTTAACGATAAGCGTTTTCACCGTCGTTTCCACCGTTCTTGTGTTTGCTCTTACGATGTTCCTTGGCTATCAGTATTCGGATACTACAGAATCTGCGAAGGTATTTAAGGAAATCTTTTTTATCGGCAATTATTTTGTAAAGCTGTTTACCTTTTTCTGTTTCCTGATGTTCCTTTCGGTATTGCTGAGAAAATCGGTGTTTGTTTTCCTGGCACTTTTCGTATTCTGGATCGGCGAAGGTATTTTATCGGCCGTAGAAGTTTTTACGAAAGTAAGAGGATTACAGGGCGAACAGAGAAACCAGATTCTGCAGAACGACTTTTTCGTAACGCATCTTCTTCCGCTGGAAAGCATGTCAAGCCTGATTCCGAACCCCATGATGCGGCTGAACATGGCCAAAATGATGGGCATGAAATACGAATTCCACTACCCTACGGAAAGCTTGATAGCTTGTTTAGCATGGTGCGCGCTTTTCATCTTCGGATCGTACTGGATTCTCAGAAAAAGAGACTGGTAAGTAATTGTAAACATTCAACACAATATATTCAGATTATTTTTTTAGTGGCTCATTTTCGGGCCACTTTTTTGTTTTTCCAACTTAAAATTTTTATTAAATTACACCAAAATTACAGCCATGAGAAAAATCTCTTATGTCCCGGGACTCATTAGTGCTTTACTGATACCTGTCTTGTTTTGGTATTACGGAAATCAAAAAATTAAGGAGCCCATCACCAATATTATGGATTTTGGAATTCCTTCAAAAATAGATTTAAAGGAAGAATCTATTAATTCTGGGACCTCTTTTGAATCCATAAGAATCTGGAATTATAAAAAAATAACAGTAGAAGCCGGCAGAGCAAAAGAAAATTCCGGCCTTTTTGTTGCGGAGGTTAAAAAACTTCAAAAAAGAAATCAAATGAATACCGGCATCGAATTTATTCTGGATGAAAATAATACGTACGGAGATTTTGTTTCTTTGGTCAATGACATGGCCATTGCAAGACACGAAATTTATGGTTTGGATATCAATAAAACAGGCCATTTTTTTGTTCCTGTTTTTTACAAAAATCCCGATGCAAAAAACGAATCGTCAGATAATGAAATGATGATTCCTATTGATGCAGGTTCGCTTTCATACGGAATTATAAGCCAGATTTTTATGAAAGGTCAAATATTTTATTCCTGAATCTTCCAAAACAGAGTTATTATATCATTTTTGGATTTCTGTTATTTTTAAACATCTCAATGTTCAGCATTAAAGAAAATCTTCAGATGAGAAGGCATTTAATTTGAAATAATATGTAAACAAACCTTCAAGGTTTTCTAAACTTTGAAGGTTTAAATTGTTAGCTAATAAATATACAGCAAAAAAGAGACTGCCTTTCGGCAGCCCCCTTACAATCACTTCTTCACTTTAAAAACACTTATTTTTTATCTTTATCCAGCAGGGCGATGTATTCGCCGTAGCCTTTTGCTTTCATTTCCGCTTTCGGGATAAATTTCAGCGAAGCACTGTTGATGCAGTAACGAAGTCCACCTTTATCTTCCGGTCCGTCGTTGAAAACGTGCCCCAAATGCGCATCTCCGGTTTTACTTCTTACTTCTACTCTTGTCATTCCATGGGAACGGTCCAGTTTTTCTTCCACCAGCTTTTTGGTAATCGGTTTGGAAAAGCTTGGCCATCCGCATCCGGATTCAAATTTATCAGTAGAAATAAACAACGGCTCTCCTGTGGTGATATCTACATAAATCCCTTCACGGGTCTCATCCCAATATTCGTTTTTAAAAGCCATTTCCGTCCCGTTCTGCTGGGTAACGTTATACTGTTCAGCGGTCAGTTTTTCTTTTAAAACCTTCTGATCCTGCTTCTGGTATTTGGTTTCCTTTGTTTCCTTTTTCTTCGGTGGGTTGGCATTTTTCGCCATTTCAAACAATCCCGGTTCAATGTGACAGTAGCCTCCCGGATTTTTATCCAGGTAATCCTGGTGATAATCTTCCGCTCTGTAGAAATTCTTTAACGGGATGGTTTCTACGACCACCGGTTTGCTGTAATTTTTAGCCAGTTTGGCTACTTCAGCTTTTACCATGGCTTCCGTTTCTTTATCGGTGGTATAAATTCCGGTTCTGTACTGGTTTCCCCGGTCATTTCCCTGCTGATCTAAGCTGGTCGGGTCTATCGTTTTAAAATATAAATCGATCAGCAATTTCAGGTCTACTTCTTCAGGATCATATTTTACTTTTACCGTTTCTGCAAAACCCGTCGTATGGCTTACCACTTCTTCATAAGTCGGATTCTTTTTGTTTCCGTTAGCATATCCCACTTCCGTTCCTACTACGCCCCTGATCTGCTGGAAAAAATGTTCGGTTCCCCAGAAACAACCGCCTGCAAAATAGATTTCCTTTACATTTTTATTGTCCATAATGGTCTCATTTTCTTTCTTTATGTCCGTGGATTTGGTTTTGGCATCTCCACAGCCCGTTGCAAAAACCGCAATACCCAGAACAACGCTGAGCAATATTAATATGTTCTTCATTTTTATTTTTATATCCATTTCAAATCTTTTCTTTTCTTCACTACCCCGCCTATTCAAATTGCAAATTTCGGACTAATTTTCCGGTTGTTTCAAAGATAATCTCTATCTTAATGATAGTAGGCCTGCAGGATTTCCTTACACTATCATTTACGAAAAATATCAGGAAATGGATTTGGTAATAGAAACATTTATCTGTTCATCTTTAATTGGTTTACCTGATTTTAAAACGCAAACCTAGTCTTTTTCTGATTGGGAAAATAAATAATATCGTTAATAGGATAGACTATTAACGATACTAATAACAAATAAACTTCCGGCAACCCTGTTTCCGTCTTCGAACTTACTGCCTGTTTTCTACTTCAGGTTCACTTTAAATTTACGGCTTCCCGCTTACGGTTTTCAGTAAAAAACAGTAGATTTGCATCTTATCAAAATTGTAAAAAGCAAAGCATATAGATCATGACATCACAAGAGATCCGTCAGAAATTTTTAGATTATTTTCAAAGTAAAGGCCACCTGATCGTTCCTTCTGCACCGATTGTGCTAAAGGATGACCCTACCCTTATGTTTTCCAACTCCGGGATGACGCAGTTCAAAGATTATTTTTTAGGCTACAAAGAGCCTAAAGCCCCGAGAATTGCCGATACCCAGAAATGCCTGAGGGTTTCCGGGAAGCACAACGACCTGGATGATGTGGGCAGGGATACCTATCACCACACCATGTTTGAAATGTTGGGGAACTGGTCTTTCGGCGACTATTTCAAGAAAGATGCTATTGCTTTTGCCTGGGAATTACTGACAGAAGTCTACGGAATCCCGAAAGAAAACCTGTACGTTACGATTTTTGAAGGGGATGCTTCCGAAAACCTGGAAAGGGACCAGGATGCTTATGATTTCTGGAAATCCCATATTTCCGAAGACCGGATCATCAACGGAAACAAAAAAGACAACTTCTGGGAAATGGGTGAAAGCGGGCCTTGCGGACCGTGCTCTGAAATCCACGTCGATTTAAGAAGCGAGGAAGAAAAAGCCAAAGTTTCAGGGCTTACCCTTGTTAATAATGACCATCCGCAGGTCGTGGAAGTATGGAACCTGGTTTTCATGGAATTCAACAGGAAAGCGGACAGGTCGCTGGAGAAACTTCCTGCCCAGCATGTAGACACCGGAATGGGCTTCGAACGCCTTTGTATGGCGCTTCAGGGAAAATCGTCCAACTATGATACCGATGTCTTCACCCCTTTAATTGCTAAAGTGGAGGAACTTTCCGGTAAAAAATATACCGGTATTCTGGAGAACGAAAAAGATATTGCCATCCGTGTGGTGGTAGACCATATCCGCGCGGTTTCCTTTGCAATTGCCGACGGACAGCTGCCTTCCAACGGAGGTGCCGGTTATGTAATCCGGAGAATTCTGAGGAGAGGGATTTCTTATTCCTACCGGTTCCTGGATATGAAGGAACCGTTTCTGTTCCAATTGGTATCGGTGCTTCAGGATCAGATGGGTAAATTCTTCCCGGAACTGGAAAAGCAGGGCACGCTGGTAACGGAAGTGATCAAGAGTGAAGAAGAATCGTTTCTGAAAACCATTGAGAACGGATTGATCAGGGTTGAAAAACTGATTCAGCAGACGATTGCCGATCGGCAGAAAGTACTTCCTACTGACGAAGTTTTTGAACTGTTCGACACCTATGGCTTCCCGGATGATTTAACCAGAATTATTGCTGAGGAAAAAGGACTGACCATAGATGAAGACGGCTTTAAGGCAAAGAAAAAAGAACAGCAGGAGCGCTCCAAAGCAGATTCTGCCCAGAAAGTTTACGATTGGGTAACGCTGGAAGAAAGAGACGAAAATTTCGTAGGCTATGACAAATTTGAATCGGAAACCTACATTACAAGATACCGGAAAATAGAAAACAAAGACGGAGAATTTTACCAGGTGGTCCTCAGCGAATCGCCATTTTACCCGCAGGGCGGAGGTCAGGTTGGTGATAAAGGAGTTCTTGAAAATGCGACGGAAAGTTTTGAAGTGCTGCAGACCGAAAAAGAAAACGGACTGATTGTTTCTTTAATCAACGGTCTTCCGAAAGATGCCGGTGCACTTTTCTATGCTAAAGTGAATGCCAGGGACAGAAAAAATTCCCAGGCTAACCATTCGGTTACCCATTTGCTGCACGAAGCGTTGAGAGAGGTACTTGGAACCCACGTTGAACAGAAAGGTTCTTACGTAGGCCCGGATTACCTTCGTTTCGACTTCTCGCATTTCAATAAAATGACGGAAGAAGAACTGGCTCTGGTAGAAAACAAAGTAAATGCAAAAATCAAGGAAAGCATCGCCTTACAGGAATTCCGGAATATCCCGATCCAGGAAGCCTTAGATAAAGGAGCCATGGCCCTGTTCGGCGAGAAATACGGCGACAGCGTAAGAATGATCCAGTTCGGAAGCTCCAGGGAACTTTGCGGGGGAACCCATGTAAAAAACACCATTGAAATCGGCCATTTCAAAATTATTTCCGAAGGCTCTGCCGCAGCAGGAATCCGAAGAATTGAAGCAATTTCAGGAGAGCGGTCCGAAGAATATTTCAAAAATTTAGAAAAACAGGTTTCTGAGCTTTCACAATTGCTGAAATCAAAGGATGTTATTCGCTCTATCGAAAAGCTGATTGAAGAAAATACTTCTCTTAAGTCTGAAGTGGAAGCCCTGAAGAAGGAAAAGGCAAAAGGCGAAATCGGCGAATGGAAAGGTGCTTACGAGCAAAAAGGCGATAAATTACTTTTGGTAAAAAGAACTTCTCTGGATGCAGGCTCAGTAAAAGATATTGTCTTTCAGTTGAAGAAAGAAATCCCGACTTCCATCACGGTTATAATGTCCGACGCAGACGGAAAACCGATGATTACCGTTGGCGTTTCAGATGATCTGGCAGGAATTTATCAGGCCGGAGCACTTATTAAAGAGTTAGCCAAAGAAATCCAGGGCGGCGGCGGCGGAAACCCGGGCTTTGCAACAGCCGGAGGGAAAAACCTTGATGGGCTGGAAAATGCTTATCAGAAAGCATTGAATATTTAATTTTTCAGATTAAATTCAAAATATAATAAAGGCAGCTGTTTTTTAGACAGCTGCCTTTCATTTTAACGGAATATTTTATTTATCTTGGCATTTCTCAAAATAAATAACATGGCCAGGGTTTGGATTTTAATGCTTTTTCTGCTTTTGTTTTCGTGCAAAAAAGCAGAACCCTACGATCGAAACCACCGTTATGCACTTGTTGCAAATATCAATTCAAAAGATAACCTGCTCGCCTATTCTTATACAAAAGACAATAATTACGCAATAAAACTGGAAGACTTACGAACCAACAAAACTATTTATACAAAGAAAATTAGTAATGATTGCTTTACAGAACCCAAAACTCACCATGGCAAATTGTATTTTCCCGAATCGGATCACTTATTTACCTGTGTTAATTATAAAACAGGTCAAGTTTCCTGGAAATTGCCAACCCCGGGACGAATAAGAGAATTTCAGATCGTAAATAATCACATTATTATTGCAAGTGTTGATGCATATGGGATCATCGCTATTCATGCCGATACCGGGAAGATTCTTTATGAATTGCCATTGCATTCGGATAAGAACTGCCAGGTAGATTTTGCGCCACGCCCTGTCGGGTTTGATGAAACTTATTTTTATGTTACAAATTTTAATTGTTCATTGATCTCTGCTTATGAAATTTCTTCCGGTAAAAAAGTCTGGAACAAAACAGAGTCCGCATTTGCGCTATCGAATTTTACCGTTACAGGAAAATATATTTTCCTGGGATATAACGTGCATAATAATGATAATCTCTCAGGAGAAATTATGCTGTTAGAGGCTCATACAGGAAAATTACTTTACAAACAGCATGCATTATTTGATATTTTCACAGATCCTGTTCCACATGGAAATAAGATTTATTACCATACTTACGATTATCGTTTGCAGGAATTTGATGTCGAAAACAAAACAGAGCGTACCCTATTCAAGTTTGGAGAATCGAATGACTTCGGAGGAAACCAGATCTACAGACAGGACCATTTCCTGTTTTTGCAGGATTTTCATTACAATATTGTAAAAATCAATTTACGTACACTCAAAAAAGAAATTTTCGATAAAAGTAATAAAGGAATGTTAGGGGTATATAAACGTAATAATAAAATAAATTTAATTTATTAACTGCCGAAAAAGAATTAAAATCTTAGTGAAAATACTTTTTAGATCCTTTAAAATTAAAAGATATTTCATAAATCAAATGATTTAAGGCTTTGAGAATTTTAGCTTCTGCAGTTTCAAAAAATCTGAAAATTTTCAGATTTTTTTTATTTAACTCCACTTTGGAACGATTCATGATTAATCAAAAAAAGATGAAATTCATTTTATGTTATATTTAAATTATTACAAGATATAACCTAATAATATAACATATTATATGAATAAACATAAAATATGGTATTAAAATCTAATTTTATTTAAAAATATTACACTTACACATATTAATACAAACTACAAAAATTAACATTATGAAACTAACACATTTCACTTCGAAGATTCAGATGGCCGTACTTATTTTGATAACCAATTTTACCGTAGTATGGGCCAATGCACAGGAAAAAGCAGCAGATTTAAAGGTAGATGTCGATATGGATAAAGGGGGCAGTTCAGATGGTTTGATGTCCAATCCTATTTTATGGGTTGCAGTAGCACTGATCCTTATTCTTATCGTTGCTTTGGCAGCAAG
>NZ_VTSX01000039.1 GCF_008329705.1 Chryseobacterium sp. SN22
CCGTGGCGCCTGCATTCCAGATGCTGGTGGAAAAAGCGCGGTCTTTTTTAGGGAAATATTCCGCCGTGGTCTTGATGGCTGCCGGAAAGTTCCCCGCTTCCCCGATGGCCAGTACAAAACGGGCAAACACAAATAAGGTAACACTGGTGCTGATAATCGCTGAGGTGTCGGACACCTTTGCAATCAGTTCCTTCGATCCGTGAAAACCGGCCAGCCAGTTTCCGGTGAGGATCCCCGAGGTGGCAATCCCGCAGAAGGCGTGCAGAACCGCCCCCACCGACCAGATCGCAATGGCCCATAGAAATCCTTTTTTGGTATCCATCCAGTCGACGAATTTCCCGGCGAAAAGCATTCCCACGGCATAGAAAATGGAAAACAAAGCGGTAATGTTCCCGTAATCGCTGTTGTTCCAGTGGAATTCCGGGGCGATGAAATCCTTCCAGGTCAGGGATAATACCTGGCGGTCCAGGTAATTGATCGTAGTGGCCATAAACAGCAGCACGCAGATCGTCCACCGGAAGTTACTCGGTTTAAGAGAGGTAACTGAACTCATACTTTATTTTTAGAATTTAGTTAGTTTGTTTTTTAAATACTGTTATCAGAATCATGTTAAAATCAGACTCACGTTATTTCAGCTCCTGAATGATTTTCAGGACTTTCCGGGTTTCTTTTTCAATGGTCCCGTAATCTTTTGCCTGCATCAGGTCTTTGCTGACGAGCTTGCTGCCCATCCCGACGGCGGATACCCCGGCTCTGAACCAGCTTTCGATGCTTTCTTTAGTGGTATCCACACCTCCGGTAGGCATGAATTTTAAGTTTGGGAATACGTCTTTAATGGCGCCCATAAACCCAGGCCCCAGGACATTCCCGGGAAATAATTTGATGAAAGTCACGCCCGCCTTTTCAGCGGCGATGATCTCTGTCGGCGTCATGCAGCCCGGGCTGTACAGTATATCTTTCGGGATTAAATATTCAGCCACTTCCGGTACAAAACCCGGGCTGATGAAAAAGTCGGCCCCGGCCCTGGCATATGCTTCGGCCTGCTGAAGGTTTTTGATTGTCCCGATGCCTAAAAGCATCCCGGGCATCTCCGAATTGCGGATTTCCACCATCCTGGTAAAATTACCCAAAGCTGCCTCGCCCCGGCTGGTGTATTCCACTGCGCGGATCCCGGCACGGTACAGCGATCTTAAGATATCTAAAGTAACCGACTCCTCCGCATGATAATACAAAGGCAAAACGCCCTGGCTGATAATGGTGTCGGCTGTTGATTGAATTGTTGTCATTTTAATTTATATTATAAGGTCTTAATTAGTTCAACCTGGAATTTTAACGCGAAGGCCAAAAGATTTTATGACTACTAACTGCTTTTAAGTTCGCCAAGCTACTTCGACAGGGCTCAGCATAAACTTATGCTTATAAAAGCCACTAAGCTTTCATTATAATGTCCTTTCTCTAAAAAAGTCAGGTTTATTAAGCTAAAAGCCAATAACCATCCACAAATTGCCATCCGCCAGAAGCCAGCTGCCAGAAGCCAACCGCCAGCCGTTACCTTTTTATTCTTCCCCCGGAATCTCCGGCCATCACTTCGAGGATATCTTCGGCGCTGCTGTAATTGATATCGCCCAGAATCGTGTGCTTGATCGCGCAGGCCGCATTGGCAAAATGAAGCGCTTTTTCATCATCAAAATGCTGCAGGCCGTAGATCAGCCCCGCGGCGAAGGCATCCCCCGTCCCGATCCGGTCCACCACAGGACTAACTTCCAGAAGTTCCGTTTCAAAATAATCTCCGTCAATTAAAGCCCTGCCGCGGGTCTGCTGCGAGCTTGCCGTTACCCCGATCCTTATTTTATCGAAGATTTTATGGATGGAAGGAACCTGCTGTGTTAATTCCCGGCAGGCCTTAAGGAAGCCTTCTTTGTCAGGTGAAAACTGAGTTCCCAGAATTTCATTGATCTCATTCACCCCGCCGATGAAAACCGTGGAATAACCGACCAGCTCCTTCAACACTTCCTTCCCGCTTTTGCCGTATTTCCAGAGGTTGGAACGGTACGCCGGGTCAGCCGTCACCTCGATTCCCATTTCGCGGGCCTTAAGTAAACCTTCTCTTAAGGTCTTGTAAGCAGATTCGGAGATGCCGGGGCTGATGCCTGTCCAGTGGAAATAACGGCAGTCTTCCAGCGCTTTTTCCCAGTCGGTATTACCGGCTTCGATGTTGGCAAAAGAGCCGTTCAGCCGGTTGTAAGCAATACGGCTCGCGCGGACCGAGGAACCGACTTCCAAAAAATACAGTCCCAAAGGATGCTCGTTTCTGGTGATGAAAGAAGGATCGATCCCGAAGCTTTTTACAAAAGCCAAAGCCGATTCCCCTACAAAGTCATCGGATACGCAGCTGACATGCTTTACCTTACAGCCCATGGCTGCCAGTGAAGCCGCCACGTTAAGCTCCGTGCCGCCGAAGAAAAATTCCAGCTCATGGCTCTGCTTCATCGTCCGGTGCCCGGGCGGTGAAAGACGCATGATGATTTCTCCGAATGTAAGTATTTTGTTACCCATAATTTTTATAATGGCTGTTTTTAATAACGGCTGCTTTTATCTAACGCAAAGCCCGCAAAGTTTTTATGACTGCTAACTGTTTTTAAGTTCGCAAAGCTGCTTCGACAGGCTCAGCATAAACTGTTTCACTCAGCTAAACTCATTAAAAGTTTTCCAAGCAGAACAGTTACCAATATTTAGCTTGTTATCTGAACCATTAAGATGTGAAGATCTTAATATAGGATTAAGACAAAAATCAAAGATTTCATTCAGCAGAATGCTTAAAGCAAAGCTTTTCTTAATTTTCTAAACCTCTGAATAAATCCTAATGGTTCAGTTTTATTTTAAGTCTTTCACGAATCAAGCAAATCATTCAGATCAAAAAATCTGCGTCATCTGCAAAATCTGTTTGAGACCTTTTCTATTTAATTAATTTTAAAAATCAAAATAATTCTTCGCATTGTTATAGCAGATATCGGAAATGATTTTCCCGATGTGTTCCATGTCTTCGGGCAGCTCTCCTTTTTTGATCTCTTCCCCGAAAAGGTTGCACAGCACCCTTCTGAAATATTCGTGTCTCGGGAAGGAAAGAAAGCTTCTGGAATCCGTCAGCATCCCGACAAAGCAGCTGATCAGCCCCATGTTCGAAAGGGCGTTCATCTGCTTGATCATCCCGTCTTTCTGGTCCAGAAACCACCAGCCGGATCCGAACTGTACTTTTCCCTTAATGCTTCCGTCGTTGAAATTCCCGATCATGGTGGCAAAGATTTCATTGTCGGCAGGGTTCAGGTTATACAGAATCGTTTTGGTGAGCTTGTCCTTTCCGTCCAATGCGTTCAATAATTTGGACAGGGTTTCCGCCTGGACAAAATCCCCGATGGAATCCCAGCCGGTATCAGGGCCTAAGATACGGTGCATCCTTTCGTTATTGTTCCGAAGGGCCCCCAAATGGAACTGCTGCACCCAGCCGAACCGGTGATACGTTTCGCCCAGGAACAGTAAGATCGCCGTCTTGAACTGGTTTACCTGCTTCTCAGCAATGACTTTCCCGGCCAGCTTATCGGTGAAGATGGCACTTACCTCAGCTTCTGAAGCTTCCTCGAAGGAGATATTGTTCAGTCCGTGGTCGCAGAGCCTGCAGCCGTTTTCATGGAAGTATTCAATCCTTTTTAATAGGGCATCGCAAAGCGATTGGTAAGTGTTAATCTCAACACCGGCCGATTCCCCCAGTTTCGAAATATAGTCCGCAAAGTTGTGGTTCTCGATCAGAATCGCTTTATCCGGACGGAAAGCCGTGGTTACTTTCACTTTCCAGCCGCTCTCTGAAAGGTCCCGGTGGTAATTTAAGGTATCCAGAGGATCTTCCGTCGTGCAGAGGGATTCCACATTCATCAGCTCCAGAAGGCCCCTGGTGGATTTTTCCGGGGTCTGCAACTGAGCGGTGATGTTTTCGTAGATCTCCGAAGCGTTGCTTTCACTTAAGAGCTCATCGATCCCGAAGTATCTTTTCAGCTCCAGGTGCGTCCAGTGGTAAAGCGGGTTTCTTAACGTATAAGGCACCGTCCTGGCCCAGGCTTCGAATTTTTCCTTGTCGGAAGAATCTCCGGTGATGAATTTTTCGCCAATGCCCAGGGTCCGCATCGCCCGCCATTTGTAATGGTCGCCCGCGATCCAGACCTTCGAGATATTTTCGAAAACCGTGTCCTCGGCCATATCCTGCGGGATCAAATGGTTGTGGTAATCGATGATCGGCTGCTTCTCAGCATAATTAAAATACAGCTCCTCCGCAAAGGAATTCTGTAATAAAAAACTATCGGTGATAAATGATTTCATTGGTACATTTAAAAGGCCTGACCTTCGTTAATAAATCATTGAATCAGAAATTTATTCCGTATCGGATAATAAAAATCCTGATTTTTCACAGGTATTTATTCTTTTAACAATTTTTCAATTTTTACCGGATCAGGCAATCAATTATGTAAAAATGCATTAAAAATTGATATAAATAAATACGTGTATTTTTAAATATATCATTAATATCCAATTGTCCGAATAAAATTCTGTTTAAACCTATAACCCTATGAAAATAAAATCATTATCATATAAAAAAGGATAAAAAATAAAATAGATTCAACGAAAAAAACATTTTGACTCTACCCAAAACCAACAGTCAGTTTCCTATTTTAAAGCGGTTGCTTCCAAAACAATCCCTTTGATCTTTTAATAGTAATTAAATGCCAACCAGGCAGAATAAATATCTATTTAATAATTAATACACCTAAATTTTAATGATTATAAAATAAATAAAATAAGGGGAAATTAAAAAAATTTATGAGAAGACATAAAATTTTTTATCAGACGGGCAGACGGTTGCACCCATACCCTTACCCTATAATTTATGATAACCAGGAAATCATGGTATAAATTTTCCGGAAAGAAAACCATTTAATGCAGCGATAAAGGATTTCCTTTTAAGTTAAAAAAAGAAATTCATGATTTTTAAATAAAACCTGTTTTTAATTAAATATTTTTCAATCCATCATCATCATAAACAAAAGAGCGCCTGCTGTTACGCAGACGCCCCTCACTTCATCCCCTTCATGATACTTCCAACCCCATTATTTAACATTCACATTGCTTTTATTGTGTTTCTACCTTCTCTTTTTTATAAAAATCCCGCAGGCTGCCCTTGATCATCCAATTGGTTGTATCAACTGGTATTCGGCTAAAAACTGATTAGCTCACCTGCGGAATCAGAACCTGATATATCATCCTTAAAAACCACAATCACCGGAATGGTCAGGTTCTCGATTAAAACTCAAATTCTCCGATCAGAATTCCGTCATCACGGTTGTTGTCTTCCTTCTGATTCTGGAACACCACTGTTTTTCTTTCCTGTCTGCCCGTAGCATAGTTGATATAGACTTCCGCCATGATCGCCGTCGGGCCTGCGATGTCCACCTGCCTTTCGCCAAAGAAGTTGGTCCGGATCTTATATTTTCCTTTCACCGCTTTTTTAAGCAGAAACTGTTCAGGGCCAAAACCTCCGGTAAAATCATTGCTCAGCCTTCCTCCCATTGCGGTTTGTGGATTTCCGTAATAGCAGCGTTCGTTGTCCGGATCCGTTATCCACAGGTCGATGTCCGTATCATCTTTATTCCAGTTGAGCACTACCCGGATGCTGACCGGAAGATCGGCGATAATTTTAGGGTTGATGTTTTTAAGATCCAGCTTTTTCCCATACCTGCTGATGAGCCCGTTGATCTCCATAAGCACTGTTTCTTCAATACCGTCATCCCGGTTGGCCAGTTCCCTGGTGTACGACTGCATCAGGATTGAATACAGATGGTCCAGCGCCTGCTGGTATTGCCCGTTGTCTTCCAGCGCCAGGGCGTAATCCCGGTAACTCTGCGGATCAAAAGGCCGCCATTCCAGTACTTTCCGGGTGATGAACAGCTCCTTGTCATAAATTTCCGCCTGTTTCAGTTTATAGGCCAGAAGCTTGTACAGTTCCTCATTTTCAATATCGAGATCCGCAATGGAACTCAATACTTTTAATGCTGACTTTTTATCTTTAAGGCTGAACAGCAATTGGGCGACATCAAAGTAATACTGAGGCGTACCCTCATAGTTTTCGCGGTTGTCCAGATAGATCTGATAAACGGTTTCCGCGTCTTTGGCCTTTCCAAAAAGCTTCATGTACGCCGCACCGGATTTTACATCGATCACGTTGATTCTCCCGGAATTGACAACCTCTGAAAGGTTTCTGTTTCCTGCACTGCTCCGAACCTCTATTCCCGCGGCCCTTCCCTGCAGTGACTGAACCGTATTATTTGAAGCCAGTAACGGTTCAGAACCAACCCTTACCGATGATGCGGTCTGAAACTCTCTCCGGACAGCCCTGCTGTATCCCATCACCACCACTTCCTCAATTTCTTTGGATTTAGAACCGATGATGTCCACCGCTTCATCGGCCTGCTGCACCTCATTTTCACGGACCGCACGGTCTGCCGGTGCATTTGCCGTTCCGCCAGGAGCTCCTGTCATGACCACTTCTTCAATTTCCCTATTTCTTCCGGTGGCAGAATCCCGGATTCCATCTCGATCCGGTTGAGGATAACGTTTTACCTTTTCTTTCGGGGTAAAATCTTTCTTCCACCACTCTTTCAGCTGCTCAGTCATCCTTTCGGCATCGGCCATGAGGTCTTTTACCCGTTCGTCTTTGCGGACGCTGCTGGTTTTCACCATCCGGTCGTATACACTTCTCAGCTCTGCCGGCGGCGGAATCTCATACCGCATATAATCTTCCACATTTTCCAGGACCATCAGGCTCATGTTGTTGCTGACCAATCCGAACCGGCGGCTGATGTTTTTAATCTCGCTTTTATTTTCCTTCTCAAAAATTTCCAGTTCGCCCAGCTTTTTCTGGGCCCAGAATTTTGAGATTTCCCAGTCTTTTATCATCTGTTCCTCGGCATCCAGGGAAATAGCCCGGGTTTCCGTCACTTCATTTCCGTATCCGAATCTGGCGACAACAGAGGATTGGTCTCCTTTCAGAATCCCGGTCAGTACAAAATCCTGGGAAATGGTTTGGGGCAGCGAAGGATAAGCTTCGGAAACCGCGTTGTTTTCATCTATTCCTAAAAATTTCAAAGGCTGAAACAGTAGTTTCTTCACTTCTTTTGCGGGGTCGTTTTCGTTCAGGTTTAAAAATTCTCCGCCGGTAAGATTGCTGATGAACTTCAGCTGGGCGGTATTCATGGAGGAAGAAGATGCGACGGCATAAACCGGCCTGCTGATATTCCCGTTTATTTTCAGTTCCCCGAAAGAAGACAGTCCGTCCGTAAAAAACAGGACCTCATCTTCTTTTACCGGCTTCAGCTGCCCGAAGTCCGTGCCGCCGTCATAGACCGTACGCAGCAGGTAATCCTTCAGCACAGTCCAGTTTCCGCCGCTTATTTTAAAGGTCTGCCCTTCCTCAAACGTATGATTCAGGAAATAGACTTTTACCGTGAGGTTTTTGTTGGTTTTAAAATAGGCATCCAGCAAAGCCCATTCTTTCAGATGATCCCGCTTTTTACCGCTTAAGGAATTATCCCAGACTACCGCCAGCTTTTCCGGCAGTTTTTTCGCCCGCTCCCCCGGATTGATATTAATGCCTGCCAGGAAATAGGACGTGTTCCCGGAAGCTTTCTGCATCAGCACGGTCTGGCCTCCTTCATGCCGGGGAAGGTTGATCTTTATATTGTCTGCCGGTTTAAAGTTGACCCTGCGGATCTCAGCCACCCAGACATTCCCGTTTTTTATGAAATCAAAGCTACCGTCGGGTTTTTCTTTAAGCTGCGGAACATCGGCGCTTTGAAAAACGGTGGTTTTTAAAGTAAATTCAGGGATTTCGGCATTCCCGTTCAGCGGCAGAAAGTACTGGTAGGCATTTCCGGATTTTTTCAGCTCGCAGTTGTAGGTAATCTGAACCGTTCTTTCGCCGCCGTTGGCAGAGATCGGATAAACCGTGGTCCTGAAGTTATTTCCTTCCACTTTTTCGAGGACTCCGGGATCGACATTCCTCTTTTTAATGGTTTCGTAGACTTCCCGGGCTTTTTCCTTTTCTACCGGAACGGCATTCCGCAGTTTCCCATTGATGTCGAGGGCATAACCGCCGGCACTCACGCCTTCCGGCAGCGGAAAGGTAACCCTTCCTTCTCTCAGCCGGTCGGAATTGTTCCTGAAAACCATGGTTACGGTGTTGGTAGAAATCCTTCCGGTGATTTTGGTCTCAATGTTCAGCTTCTGCAGAACCACATCACTGTTTTTCCGGTAGCCGCCTTTTCCATCGCCGGTTTCCATCACCGGCACCTGCGCCAGGCTGAATACCGGAAGAAATAACAGGAGGTGTATATATAAATTTTTCATGGATGATCTTTTTTGTTTTTGGCAGCTGCCTCTATGGATATAGATGCAGAAACCGGAAAAAACGTTGGAAAAGATTTAAAAAAATTTACATCAAAATGATACCATCCTGTTTTTCAGCGAGATAATTTAATATGAATTCGAAGTAGAAATCAGATGAACAGGCCGGAAGCCAGATGCTGGAAGTACCCTCTCTCAGCAACCGCCAATAGTTTTGCGTTCAGTAAAAGCTATATTAGCGATAAAAAGGTGTTTTTGAAAGCCGGAGCAGGCACCGTCTGTTTTATTTCCGCTCTGGCAGAACATCATTATCAACTCAATCCAGAAAGAACAGCCAATCCGTTTTTTCAGGGGAACGTCACTTTCAATACCGGCGACGATGAATCAAAGGTTTACTGCACGGAAGAGAAAAGATATATCGATGCGTCATCATCCTATACAAGTGTTTGACCGGGAAGGCAGGCTTGTCCTGGCCTACAGCATCGGTGATGATGCCTCAAAATCCTTACGGAAAACTCCGTTTATTAAAACCGTTATCAGCCAGGGAATGTCACGACGCTCAGGTGGAAGCGTAAGCGATGTGAAAGATCCTTATATCGAGATCCCCCGAGATCTTCAGGCAGCTCTTTCAAAAAAAATAAGCTACTCCGTTGACGAAGAAAAGAAAATCATCCGGTTAATATTATAGGCAGAGTTATCCGTTTCTATATTAATCATATTTTTCTTTGATGGCAATTCATAATTGCGGGCCAAAAATACATTATCTAAACAGTATCTGAAACATTCTTCAGCAATACAAGAATTGCTCAGCTTCTATCACCGTTAAGTCTTATTTCAGAAATTCCCCAATTAAGCCGGCAACTTCAGCAGGCTGCTCTTCCAGAATGAAGTGACCCGAATTCTTAATTTCTTTCAGTTGAAGATTTTTAATATAATTAGGAAGTGATCCTTTCAACATCGGTAATGCATCAGTACTGCCCAGAGCCAGGGTTTGCGCCTCAATGGCTTTCATCTGTTTTATATCCTGAATATCTTCGGGAAACGTCTGATACCATGCATTCGATGCATGGATAGCTTCTGTTGTTTCGTAAGCTTTCGCATATACCTGCCGATCGAATCCGCTAATACTGCCTTTGTTTACCAGCATTTTATCAAACAGCCACTGCTGAACAATATGAAAGCGCCCTTCCAGTAACTGCTCAGGCAGATCTTTTATCTGATTGAAAGCTACCCACCACGGATGTACCGGCAGGCCAACCGGAAGCATAGGCAGTTTGTAAAGATCTTCTTCAGGATGTTGTGTATCAAGAACAATTAGGCTCTCCGTAAGCTCCGGATAATTTCCTGCAAAGCTAATGGCGACGTTGGCACCTATATCATGTCCGGCAATATGAGCTTTCTCAAGACCCATTATTCCAATTAATAATGCGATATCACCGGCCATATTTTTTTTGCTGTAACCCTCAGCCGGCTTCTCAGATGAACCCATCCCTCTGAAATCGATCGCGATAACCTTGTGATGCTCAGCTAAAACCGGCATGACTTTATGATAACTCCACCATGTCTGTGGCCAGCCGGGCAATAAAATAAGGGGGGAGCCCTGCCCGCCTGAAACATAGTGCAACGTTGTGCCGTTTACATTCTGATAATGGTTTGTAAAACCCGGCAGTAAACTTACAAGGTGTTTATCATCGTATCTGCCATTTTGCTATAATTTGATGTCATTTGCTTTTTATTTCGTGGGGGAGTATTCGAAATCCGACAGCATTACTATCAGAGACAATGCCGCTATTATTTCATTTGCTTTATCATGAGTTTTGATCTATACCAATACTTCCCTGAAAAGAATTCCAGGAAAGACTTGTGATCTCGTTGATGGCTACATCACCACTTGCCTGTGCTTGTATAGCAATATCTATCATCCCTCCAAAAAGGTTATAAATCCATGAAATCGGTAGTGCTTTATTGATAACCCCGGAATTTTGAAGTCCTGCTATAAGCCTGAACCATTTTTCTTTTACCGATTCGTAATCTAACCTTTCACTTTCAAGCGTCTGCCCGTAACCGGAACGGTTAAACAGCTTTTTTACAAAAGAATATTCAATTCCAACAAAAAGTGCAGTATAAAACATGGCTTCCAATTGTTCAATAGGATTGGTACTGCTTCCATAAGCCTCGCCCATTGCCAGATTACATTTTGCCATCATCTTGCGGAGACAGCATTGCAATAAATTATCCCGGTCTTTAAAGTACCTGTGAATTGTTCTTCTATTTTACTCCGAGATAATTAGCGATTTCATCTACGCTGGCTTTCTCATTCTCATTTAAGCAGAATACAGCAGCATCAATAATCTTATCCTTCGTATCTTTCATGTCACAAATACAAAACAAATGTCTCAAAATTGAGACATTTGTCTGACTTTTTTTGATCTTAAAGTTTTTACTTTTGATCTTATTTCATGTGAGAGGCTTTGCCTTATGAACAAAAACCGGCTTCTTCCAAAAAATTATATACTGCGGATAGACCCATGGCGGTCCCGCTTTTGCTGTTTACTTTTCATCACCAACAAAATATACATATATGTTAGCAATGAATTTCCGCGGATCTTTTCGCGTGCGCGCGGACCGCAATATGCCTGAGCCGCAGATCGAACATCCGGAAGATGCCATTGTGCGGGTTTTAAGATCCTGCATCTGCGGCTCGGATCTGCATCTTTATCATGGCCTTGTTCCCGATACGCGGGTCGGCACTACTTTTGGGCATGAGTTTATAGGAGAAGTCGTTGAAATCGGCTCCTCTGTACAAAAACTGAAAGTAGGCGATAAGGTCATGGTTCCTTTCAATATTTCCTGTGGAAAATGTGCTTTCTGCAAGCAGGAACTTTACGGCAATTGCCACGAATCAAATCCAATGGCGACTGCTGTCGGAGGTATTTTCGGGTATTCCCATACGGCCGGCGGCTACCAGGGCGGACAGGCAGAGTATGCCCGCGTTCCTTACGCAGATGTAGGCCCAACCGTGATTCCCGACTGGATGGATCCCGACGATGCCGTGCTGCTTACCGATGTAGTGCCTACAGGCTATCAGGCAGCAGAAATGGCAGGCATTCAGAAAGGCGATACAGTAGTGGTTTTTGGTGCAGGTCCCATTGGTATTATGGCGGCCAAATCCGCATGGCTTTTTGGAGCCGGAAGAGTCATCGTGATCGACTCTCTGGAATACCGGCTTGATTTTGTTGCCAAATATGCGCAATGTGAAGCTTATAATTTCAACAGTATCGGCGATCCGGTGGTCTTCATAAAAACACAGACCGATTCCCTGGGCGCAGATGTCTGTATTGATGCCGTGGGCTGTGAGGCGAAAGGAAATCTGACGAATACGATTCTGGGAACAAAGCTACTTCTACAGGGTGGCTCCACCACAGC
The DNA here is from genome assembly GCF_008329705.1 of Chryseobacterium sp. SN22. Classification (GTDB taxonomy): domain Bacteria; phylum Bacteroidota; class Bacteroidia; order Flavobacteriales; family Weeksellaceae; genus Chryseobacterium. Next base: position 11,872 of record NZ_VTSX01000039.1, read on the forward strand.
GCTTCACTGGGCCATTAATTCCGTAAAGAAAGGCGGTATTGTTTCTATTGTAGGCGTATACGGTCCTACAGATGCTTTGGTACCGATTGGAAATGTGGTGAATAAAGGGATTACGATCCGGGCCAACCAGGCAGCCGTGAAGCGCCACCTGCCCAAGCTGATTGAGCACGTAAAAAACGGTGTTCTTGACCCGAAACAGATCATTACACACCGGGTTCCGCTGGAAGAGGTAGCCGATGCCTATCATATATTTTCAAGAAAACTGGACGGCTGCATAAAGACCGTGCTTATTCCGCCGACTGCATAACAGGTTTTTAACTAAAAAAATATTACAACATGCTTACAGATGAAACAAAGCCTTCCGACTTTAAAAAAAGCGAACAGGCAGATTATACTCATATAAAAGGTTGGGGAATAGATGCAGATCCTGAAAATGATCCGGTCTACCCCATGAAGAAACGCACCAACGAGGAACATGAAGGTTACGCATGGGAGCGGCCGCAACAGCAACCCGAAGACGTTGAAATTTTAAAGTCTGTGGAGCGGCCGAATCTGACCGCTGCCTTCGGTACTGCATCGCCGCCGGAAGGTGTAAACGGGGCCATCAGAAAAATTGCCTTCCGTTACAGTGAATCCAGCTATGGCCGATGGCTGCCGTTGGTCCTGGCAGACCGTGTAGGCGCACTTGAAGGAATTATTGATGACTTAAAAAACGGGCATGTGCCCAATATTTTTGCCGAACGCGGTTGGGGAGCCGAATGGAAGTACAATAAAAAGAACTTTCTGCTGAAAATAGCTGCTGCCGCTGCAGTAACGGCTGTTACCATAAGCGTACTATCGTCAAAAAAGAAAAACCAGGATTAATCTGATCACGGCCGGAATTTTTTCCGGCCATTTTTTATCTTAATTCTGATAGGAACATCAAAGTTCAGCCCTTATTCTGCTTAGCTGTGTCGGGGTAACCGCCAGATAAGAGGCTATCTGATGAAGTTTCAAGCGGGAAATCAGCCGGGGATAATCCCTTTCAAACCCCAAATACCTTTCTTTTGCAGTAGCCGATTTAAGCGTAATCTCGTCAAACTCTTTTTCAATAACCCAATGACGTTCCAGATAGGCAATATAAAAACTTGCAATATCATTATACTTGGTGGTCAGGTATCTGAAATCACTGAAGGAATAACTGACCAGCTCCGTATCTTCCAGAGCTTCAATAGCAAAAAAGCCGGGCTGCTGCTTCAATAAAGCACTGGTTGAAGCGACCAGGGTGTTTTCAGGAAAAAATTTTTTAATTATTTTCTCCCCTTTTTCATTGAGATAATAATACGAAAGCAATCCGCTGCTGACAAAAGCAATATCTTTTGGAATAACGTTCTGTTCCAGCATTTTACTTCCCTTTACTATTTTAGATGTCTTCAAAGATGCCGACCACTCTTCTTTCGATTCTTCAGAGAGCGCAGAATAACGGTTTATAAATTCCCAAAATGCTGTCATTGCATAAAGATAAAACAAATAAACATATTGCCAGATGAATATAATTTTTTTGTATTCCCTCAACATATGTATAGAATTCTGAAAACCTGAGCATCTAATTTTGCTTTTATAAAAATCAATTGCAATGATCAAATCATTATTTACATTTGCCGTCATCTGTACCGGAACCAAGATGTTGTCTCAGAAAGTGGATTCACTGAGCATCTACAGTGCCTCTATGAACAGGGAGATTAAAACCCTGGTGATCCACCCATCCGAAGGTAAGGATAAGAAATGGCCAACGGTTTACATACTGCACGGCTACAGCGGTTATCCTGAAAGGACATTGATAAAAGACATTCCGTCCCTGGCAGCGCTCAGCAAAGAAATGCAGATGATATTTGTACTCCCCGACGGAAATTATGACAGCTGGTATATAGACAGCCCGAAGTTGAAGTATGAAACATTTATCGCTAAAGAATTGACTGGCTATATCCGGGCCAACTATAAGTCTGATCCGTCGAAAACCGCTCTTATAGGCTGGAGTATGGGCGGGCACGGCGCACTGTATATTGGCGCCAGGCATCAGGAAACCTTTACTGCAGTAGGGAGTATATGCGGCGTTATCGATTTTGTTCCTTTTGGAAAAGAATACGGGGTTCCTGAATTATTGGGAGAAAACCCTGAAAAATGGACCTCTTATACAGCTGTTTCCCAGATCCGTAAATTTAAAAATAGCCGACAGAAAATCCTTATCGGCTGCGGAACCGGTGATCCCCTGATCGCTCAAAACAGACAGCTTCATGAACAGTTGATCGCCCTGAAAATTCCTCATGCCTATGAAGAGCTTCCCGGTGCACACAATGCGGCTTACTGGTCCAAGGCTGCCGTGCATCAATTGCTTCAACTCAACCAATTCTTTGCAACCTATGATTAAATTTAAAAATACGGCAAAAGAGAAAAAATATTTTCTGATGCTTCCATTCTTCATTTCTTTGTGTATCGGTTGTTCTACAATTGAAAATAACCCCGTCTCCAATCAAAAAGACATGTCAGAAATTCAGTACAGAAACCCTGAAGGGCTTTTCGATCCTACTCCATTTGCTTTTTCCCATTCCACAACTACCTCAGGCAACGGCCATTATGTATTTATCTCCGGACAGAGCGGCGGAGAAGGTTCCGGACACGTCCTTTCTGAGGATTTCCGGCTGCAGGTTAAAACAGCCCTGCAAAACCTGATCACTGTTCTTAAAGCATCGGATCTCACGACTGACGATGTCCTGAAAATTACCATATTGGTTGTTGGCCACGATCAGGAGAAACTCAGAATATGGACAGAAGAGATGTATAAAGTATGGAAGAATAATCAATTTCCGGCAAGTACGTTGATTCCGGTACCCAGGCTGGCTCTGGACGGCATGCTTATCGAGGTCGATGCGATAGCCTTTAAGTCTTTACAGATCCGTTAATTCAATGATAGTAAAAGCATCCGGCTGTAGCCGGATGCTTTCTGAGTATAAACAGCCGGGCCTGATGTCATTACACTTTCAGTAAGGCCTAAAAAGTTCTGCAGAAGATGCTCCCATCGTTTCTTAATCATGCAGCGTGATGATATGGTCAAAAATTCCGGCGCACCATAATCTGGGAAGGTATACTGAACGGTTTTAATTCAGACTGCCCAACAACCGTAAAATCAACCGTTTCGAGGAAAGGGATGATTGGGCTGCCTGCAGGCAACTCCGTCCAATGGGCATGGTTTCTTGTAACCGACAGGCATTTTTGCCATAAGGACAGGCGTACTTCCGGAATATTGTGTCCGGAAAGAATAAAAAACGAAAGATGCACCGCTCTTTTACCTTCCAGAATGCCAGGCCGGTCAAACGCATTCCTGATAATGGCGTAACCTGCCGGCTGGTCATCATCAAAAACAACGATTAATCTGGTACTCAGATCATTCAGGTCATTAATTGCCGCTCTCCGGTCGAGCTCATGTTCAATATAAGTACGGAGCTTGACAGGATCGGTAATGCCATCATATATTTCTTTTAAATGAGCCTCTTTCAATGCTAAAAAAAGATCAATTCCTTTTTCTGATCCTACAGTAAATTTTGATACGATATTCATTAAATATATTTAATTTTCAGACAAATGTAAGGGTTGCCTGAAATCGGCACGCGATACAGATTAATGAAAAAGAACCGGTACAGCTATTCTTTCACCCAGTTTCCGGTTTTTTCTATAGCTTCAAAACTTTCAGTTGTTAAATGGCTTGAAAACACAGCCCGGAAGCAATGATCATAACTATTCGTAAACGAGAACGTATGACCGGGGGTAAAGGAAACACCGAATTTTTCACAGGTTTTGTAAAATGACGGCATATCTGTGCCAGGTTCAAGCTGAACCCATGTACTGTATCCGCCTTCTGGAATCGTTGCTGATGCCGTATCGGGAAAATATTGATTAAAATGACTGATGAGCCTGACGGCCTGAAGTTCCAACTGCCGCCGGAATGACCGGAGGTGTCTGTCATAGCCCGAAGCAGACAGTAATCTGATGACAACTTCCTGATTTATCGGTGAAACAGATCTGCCCAAAGCAAATTTCAGCCGTTCTGCCTGTGGGAAATAACGTCCCGCCGAAAGCCAGCCTACCCTTATACCGGGAGCCAGACTTTTTGAAAAAGAAGAAACGGTTATGACAAGACCAAGGGTATCGAGATTCCTGATGTTGGATGGCCTGGTACCGCTGAAATAGAGGTCTCCGTAAATATCATTTTCGATAACCGGAATATCACGTGCAGAGGCAATACCATAAAGATCTTTCTTCGCTTTATCCGTCATCAGGATTCCGGTTGGATTATGAAAATTAGGGGTTGCAACAATTGCCCTGATGTTATTTTGGGTACAGGCTTCCTCAAGGAAATCCAGATCCATACCGGTCGTATTTCTTACAGGGATTTCTACGGTTCTCAGACCGAGGTTAGCGATAACTTCCAAAACGGAAAAGACGCAGGGGCTTTCTACGGCAATAATATCATTCGGTTGGGTGGTTACAGCCAATGCAATATACATCGCCTGCAGCGCTCCGTCTGTGATAATAATTTCTTCCTGCTGTACCAATGCGCCATGAAGAGCTGAACGTCCGGAAATTAATCGGTGAAGTTCTTCTGCTCCGTTAGAAGGGTAATACCTCAGCAGCGCAGCCCCTTTCTCCCGGATAATCTGCTGCATGGTGCTCAGCACCAGTTTTTGAGGCATCATAAAATCTGAAGGGACAGCTGCATGCAGGTGGGCAATTTCATGATGCCGCCGCCGATGTGAGGTGATGAGAATATTTTCCCTAAAGACAGGATCCCTTGGAACCGCCTGCAGACCACGCCCGGAATGAGCCGATTTTTTCTTTAACTGACCGTTGACTCTATAGCCGGAGCGCGGAATACTTTTTACAAGCCCCTTATCTACAAGGTAGTCGTAGCCGTTCTGTACAGAACTGGTGCTGAGCTGGTATTCGTTTTTTATTTTTCTGACAGAGGGCAGGCGATCTCCCGGTTTTAAAAGTCCTTCAGTAATATTTTTTTCGATTTCATCCGTAAATTTTCTGTATTTGTAATCCTTCATGATCAAGCTGTCTGTAACCAGGTAAATCTAATTTCATAAATTTACTAAATTCGTTGGTGATGGGTCCGAAAATCACTGCTGTTTTTTTTATCCGGTAATTTGGATTGCTTAAAAAAGATTGTACGCTTTCCAAAACAAACATAAACTACAACAGCGGCTAATGGATTAGCCGCTGTTGTAGTTTATACAGATTGCTGTACTTACTTTTTGACGGTTTTAATCGTTTTTTGTGTTCCGTCTTTCATTTCAAGAATTATCATATATATTCCCTGTTTCAGCTCGCCTAAATAAAGCGGTGTAGCCGGATTGCCGACCGTCTTTATCAGTCTTCCGGCTGCATCAGTGATGACAATCTGTTTTACCCCTTCAGTATTCGAAATATTTAATACCTCAGAGAATGGATTAGGATATGCTTTTATTGTGTTTGCGGCAGCTGTTGCCTCACTGGTGGCCAGAACATTTTGTTCCACTACAAAATTATCGATAAAGAAATCGGTTTCACTTGCATCTGCAACGGCCCCGTTGGTGGCATAGAATGCAAATTTGGTATCAGCACTGTTATAGCCTGTAAGGTTAAGTACATATTGGTTTGCAGTATTGGATGGCGAATTATTGGCATCCCAGGTTTTAACAACCGTCCATGTGGTTCCTCCGTCCTGGGAAATGGCAAACTGTACGAGGTCGTCTGATCCTAAAGTACCTGCGGAAGTATCATAAGCTTCTGTTAAGCCGTAATCAAACGACACGCGGTATCCTCCGGCGGAAAGATTGAATGTCGGCGTAATCAGCCAGGAATTAAACGTGGCAGGATTAAAGGAATAGGTAAGGATGTTCATTTTCATGGCCCCGGTATAACCGTTATTTAAAAATCCGCTTTCATACCATTCAGAAGTAGTTCCTGTAGGACCCGTGGCAGGAGTACCCCCATCCGCCTGTTTCCAACACTCATTGATACCTGAGCTGAAATCAAAAGTAAAATTTGGAGTCACGGTCCCGCAGACAGTCCTGAAGGCAGCGGAAGTAGACCATCCGCTTTTATCTGCAGTGCTGCATACTGATCTGACCCATACATAATAATTGGTAGTCGGTAATAAATTCGGCAGAGAAGTACCCGCTGCAGGATTTGAGACAGATCCCGATGCGGGTGTTGTACTGACCGGAGCTGCACTTGATGTGGAAATATAATACTCATATCCTACCCCTACCGCACTCGAAGGGGCCGTCCAGGAAAGGGTTGCCGAATTGGCACCAATTGCTGAAACCGAAAGGTTCGTTGGAGCGAGGCAGCCTGGTGCCGCCCCGATATTGACACTATAATCATGGACTTCTCCATAACCAGCTGTATTACATGGAACAGGCTCTACATTGTATCTCGTGGCAACCCTCATTCTGTGCATGCCCGGAGAGGCACCTGCGGGAACTGCAATCGCACCATCCGTACTATTTATGGTGGTGAAAGTACTGCTTGCAGCACCTACAAGTTCTGCAGTTTCGTCAAATGTCCCGTCATTATTTAAATCGATCCAGATTCTTACTTTCTGAGTTCCGTACTGGTGAGTGATGTTAAAAGGATAAACAACACCGGCATTGAGATTAATGGTCTGTGACGTATAATCTCCATATGCACCGTTCGAACATCCGGTATCAGAGTGATTAAAAGATATGCCCGGAATTGTAAAACTATCGATTTCGTCTCCGCCTCCACATCCGTTAGAAAATGCAGGTATACAATAGGTTTGTCCAAAAGCTGATAATGCCGCAGAAAAAAGGGCAATGGATAAAATTTTCTTCATTTTTAATATAGTTTATCAGATCCCTAAATTAGCAATTTACCACATAAAACAAAGTATAATTATAAATTATTTGTCATCAGGTAAAATATATTTTACCTGATGATTATCAGACGATAACAAATGAATATCCTGTAAAAAGATATTTTTAATGTCTTTTAGAAAAAAGGATGCAATTATTATCGCTGATTATATAAAATACAGTTTTTTTATTTCCAAAAACCAATCTTTACCTGCATATGAAACATTGCAAAAATAAAGGCATGAGAACACGCAATTATTATCAGCAAAGCCCTTCCTGCTGATTGGCAAGGATAGGATTTCCCACCCATATCTCATGCATGACAAATATTTATACCATAAGGGTTCCCATCAGGAGGATTAATTTATTTCGGATGATTGGAAACATTATTGCTTAATCATGATGCCGGAGCCCCATTTCGGCCTTCTCCATAAAAAACGATCCACTCAGGGAATAAAATATCCCCGGCGAATGGGTATTTTACCGGATAATTTTTAACTTTACCGTCCGGCGAATGAACACAAATCGCCTTATCTTTAAGCCATTAAAACTTGGATCACCGCTATGGAACAGAAAATACATCAGGGAAGAAACGTAAAACGCTTCAGGGAAATGCTCGGCATCAAGCAGGAAGCCCTGGCCTTCGACCTCGGCGAAGACTGGAACCAGAAGAAAATCTCCCTCCTCGAACAAAAGGCCACCATCGAAGCCCCACTTCTCCAAGCCATTTCCAACGTCCTGAAAATCCCCGTAGAAGCCTTTCAGAATTTTGATGAGGAGCAGGCGGTGAATATTATTTCCAATACATTTGGAGAACACGCTTTTACAAATTCTTTCAACTACGGAACCATTAATTTTCATCCTATAGTAGAAATTTTAAAACTTCACGAGGAAAAGATTGCTTTGTATGAGAGGATGCTGAAGGAGAAAGAGGAGATGATGGAAAGATTGGAAAGGCTTATTAATAAAGTTTAAGTCATTAAGAATAATTATATTGATCCGGCTCAACTGATGGTTGAGCCGGATTTGTTTTTAGTGGAATGATTGAAGTGTTTAAGAAAGGGCAAAATGCTTTTAATCACTTCGCAGGGTTTATCAATTATGGATTCCCATCATGAGGAATTCATTTATTTTCGTATTATTGGGATCGTTAACGCTAATAATTATGAAGAAGATTCTATTTGCAGCTTGGCTTGTATCCAATATACCGGCTGTTTCAGCACAAAGCAAAGCGGTCATGGAAGTGAATTATGAAACCAAAATAATTTCCGACAGCCTGAACCGGGATAAGGTCAGTGTGTATACGTCTACCCTTCTGTGCAACAACGTAGAATCCGTTTATTTCAGCCGGGAAGCGCAGGCCTATTACAAAGGATTTTCCACGGCAACCATCAGCACCAGCGCAGGAGCCATTCCCAAATACCCGAAATCGGTGGGCAGCGTTTACAAAACGAAAGAAAAACTATGGGCTTCACTTCCCGTGGGCAAATACATCTTCACTTACGAGGAACCTCAGCTGAAGTGGGAAATCCTGAACGAAACCAAAGACCTCAAAGGCTTCAAAACCCGTTTAGCCAAAACCACCACCGATACCGGCAACACGTATTTTGCCTGGTTCACCAGTGACATTACTATCCCCGACGGACCCTTCCGCTTCAAGGGCCTTTCCGGACTGGTCCTCGAAGTCTACAATAAAAACCGGACGGTCGAAATCTACGCCACCGAGATCAAAAAATCCGATGAATTGATCGAGCCCCTGAACTATGGCGATACCGTCAAAACCAAATCCAAACAGCAGTTCCTGGACGCACGGAAAAACTAACCTCGAAAACCCGTCGATGTATAATGGAAATTTAAAAGTGTTGGATTCCAACGGCAACGACCGGACGAAAATGATGGCGGATAGGTTGAAGAGGGTGAATGTTTTTTTGGATTGAAAATAATACTGTAAGAATTGTAATTGCACAGAATAAATAAACCTAACTTGAACAATTTTAATAATTAAATTACGGGAATCCATAAAATAAACTAAATAAGATTATATACATTTGTAAAAACTAATATTGAAAGCCTCCGTAAAAATTAAGGTAACCCAATAAGCCTAAAACTTAAGTAACATGTTTGATAATATATACTTCCTGGGTGGGATACATGGCTCAGGTAAAGGTACTACAGCTGAAAAAATACTTTCTAAATCAAGCTTAATCCATCTTGAAGCGAGCAAGGTTTTAAAATGGGAAGATATTAGCTATAAAGAAAATAAGAAGGTTGATAACATTACTTTTACGCAAAATAAACTTATCGTCAATTTAGAACAAATTGTGACTAATAACAATCAATTCCTTTTGGATGGTCATTATTGCCTTATAAACAAGCAAAGTGAAATTGAAAAAGTTACCCTTAAAACTTTTGAAAAGATCAATCCTATATCATTAAGCATAAAAATTGATGAACCAACTGAGATAAAAAAAAGGTTGGAACAAAGAGACTCTAAACTTTATGATTTAGACTTCTTAGTCCATTTTCAAGATGAAGAAGTAAAATATGCAAAATTTTTAGCTGACTATCTTAAAAAAACCTTTATTCATTTTAAATCAAGACCTTGAAAATTTATTAAAACATATTAAAGATGAAAATCCTTCTTGACACAAATATAATCATTCATCGAGAAGCAAATAAAGCTCATAGACCTGAAATAGGAACACTATTTAAATGGATTGATAATCTAAAATACTTTAAATATATACACCCTATAACCATTGAAGAATTAAACAGGTTTAGAGACAATGATGCAAAAAAGGCTATGAGTATCAAAGTCGAAAACTATAATCAAATCAAATATTTAGCTCCTTTTAAAGAAAAAATATCTAAAATAAGCAATGAATTTGATAAAGATTTGAATGACAAAAATGATACTAAAATCTTAAATGAGATATTTGAAAGCCGTGTAGACATCCTTATTTCAGAAGATAAAAAGATTCATAAAAAAGCAGAAGCTTTAAATATTAATGATAGAGTCTTTACTATTCAAAAATTTCTTGAAAAGGTTACAGCTGAAAATCCCAGTTTAGTTCCATATGATATATTAGCTATTAAACAAGCTGATTTCGGACAAATTGATTTATCTGATCCTTTTTTTGATTCTTTCAAACAAGATTATTCTGAATTTGAGTGGTGGTTCAACAAAAAGACAGAAAATCCATGTTATATATGTAATAGCGACGGTATTTTATCTGCATTTCTTTTTATTAAAGTAGAAGATAAAGGCGAAGACTATTCAAATATCACTCCAGCATTTAAAACTAAAAGAAGGCTGAAAATAGGGACATTAAAGGTTATTGGAAATGGATATAAAATTGGTGAAAGATTTTTAAAAATAGTATTTGATAACGCATTTCAGTATAAAGTTGATGAAATTTACGTAACTATTTTTGATAGAAGACCTGAACAAATACAACTAATTGAAATGTTAGAAGAATGGGGATTCATCTATCATGGGATAAAAACTACATCAAATGGAGAGGAGAAAGTCTATGTTAAACCTTTTTCTAAAAAAAATATAATTGACATCAATAATCCAAGAATTAGCTTTCCTTTTTTCTCAAAAGAGACTGATAAATATATTATTAAAATAGAACCTCAATATCATACTGAACTGTTTCCAGATAGTATAAATACAAAGGAGGATAAAACTCTTTATCAAGAAAATGCCCCACACAGAAACAGGATTGGAAAAGTATATATATCTCACTCTCCACAACGAAATCTAAAATCTGGAGATATATTTTTAGTTTACAGGATTGGAAAAACTGATCCCAAAATTCATTCCAGTACAATTACATCAATTTGTATTGTCGAAGGTATTAAGACTGATTTTAAAAATTTTGACGATTTTTTTAATAGCTGTAATAGAAGGACATTAATAAATAAGGAAGACTTACTAAATAAATGGTGGAATAAAAAAGCAGACTATAAACCATTTATTATTAACTTTTTACATGCTTTTTCCTTTCCTACTCCCAAGCCTACTTTAAAAAATTTAATTGATATAGGAGTATTAGAAAATCCAAGTAGTTTAGGTATAGGATTCTACAAGTTGAGTGACGAACAGTTTAAAAAAATAGTTAAATTCGCATATAGAAATATTGGAAAATGAAAGTAGTATTGTCGATCAAACCTGAATTTGCAGAGAAGATTTTTGAAGGGACTAAAAAATTCGAGTTTAGAAAATCTATTTTTAAAAACAGAGATGTAGAAACTGTAATTGTTTATGCATCCTCACCTATGCAAAAAGTTATAGGAGAATTTGATATAGAACACATTATTAATGATAAATTAGAAGAATTGTGGGAATTAACACATATTCATGCTGGTATTACAGAAGAATATTTTTATGAATACTTTCAAGATAAAGACTCAGGATTTGCCATAAAAATTAAAGAATTTAGAAAGTATAAAATACCAAAAGATTTAAAAGAAGATTTTAATCTTTTACCTCCCCAGTCTTTTTCATACTATAAATAATTAAATAAATCAAATTTATACTATCTAATAAAACATTAGCTAATAATCATTATTATGAACAAAATAAAAAAAGTTGAAATAACAAAATTTTGGGGGGGATAAAACCGTTGAAATAAATTTTGATAAGGATGTAAACTTTTTCATTGGACCTAATGGCTCTGGGAAAACAACTATAATTAATTTGATTGCTGCAACATTAACAACAGATTTTAAAACATTAGACAGTACTTTTTTTGAAACACTCGAAATAACATTAATGCCAAAAGAAAAACATGAAGCTATAATAAGAGTACAAAAAATAGAAAGAGATTTTAGTCCTTACCCTAAAATTGAGTTTAGTTTAAGAAATTATGGAGAAAAACATTTTACAAGATTTGATCTTGATCAGCTTGAAGAGGACAATTTTTTCAGGCATTATAAATATGATGTCTTCAAAACTGAAAGAATCTTAAGCAAACAAACATCTAATGATATTAGCACTGAATTAAGTAAATTGGTAAATGTTAGCTGGTTAACAATTCATAGATTAGGAAATAAAAAATTACGTGGTGACAAAAATTTTGAAAGCTCTATAGATCAGAAAATAGAAGATTTGCAGAGTGATTTAATTAAATACTTTTCCCAGCTAAATAGACTTTATTCAATTGAAACTGAAAATTTTCAAAAACGCTTATAGCCTAAAGCCTACAGCACCTAGAGGGGGAATTAGCTCAGCTGGCTAGAGCGCCTGCCTTGCACGCAGGAGGTCAAGGGTTCGACTCCCTTATTCTCCACAGTTTTGGAAAACTGGTT
>NZ_VTSX01000003.1 GCF_008329705.1 Chryseobacterium sp. SN22
CATCATGCCAGGTCAGGAGACAAAACTTTCCACTATTCTTATGAAGTTTTCTGTATCTAAGACTGAATTTAATTTAAAATACCATCCAATGAATTTACCCAACATCATCTCAGAATTAGTAAAAGCCAATTTTTAAACATTGTATTCTTATTTATTTTCTCTTTTGTATTTTCTCAGACTGTCAACAAGGATTCATTAAGAGGAGAATTTACCTATTTACTTAGGTATAAGCCTAATACTCTCAATCAGGACTATGTAAATCAGGAACTCTATTCATTACAAATAGGCAATAACCGTGCTTTTTTTATCAGTGAAAATGCATTGAAATTTGACTCTCTCTTCATGGCAAAATACAATAAGAATAAGGACGTTATTGATTTGAGCGATATCCCGGTTTCAAAATCTAATTTTTTGATTATCCAAGCAAGTAATCATTCACAATTTTATGAGTCGGTAGGAATGACTTTGTTATCCTATGATAGCCCCGCTGCTGATAATTGGAAACTTATTAATGATACAAAGGTAATTAATTCCATTCTTTGTAAGAAGGCGGAGGTCCGTTATAAGGGAAGAGACTGGACCGCCTGGTATGCAACTGAGATTCCTTTTCCTTTTGGTCCCTATAAATTCAGTGGCCTTCCCGGATTAATTGTAAAAATTACAGATAAAACCGGAGATTATGATTTTGAGTTGGTAAAATCGACCTCAAGTTCTGAATTAAAAGGTAAGGTGGTAACCGTAAGTGAAAGGTACTATAAGAACTCTAAGAATGTTACTAAAAAAGAGTTATCTCAGGCAAGAACAAATTTTAGAGAAAATGCCAGATATCAATTGGAAAGTATGGGTACCGTGTTTTCCCAAAATCAAAAAGAAAGACAAAAAGCAGTTAGTACCGAAAAAAAAGGACATAATCCTATTGAGTTAGAAGATTGAAATATCAATAGCTTAAAATCGCAGGATTGAACCGTCACAAAAAACCGTATGGCTTGATACGGTTTTTTATTTTAGAACTGAAATTCCGTATGGCCGGACGGCTTAAAATGAAAGTTGATTTTTGAAATGATCGATCATTCATATGAACTCATTTACAAATCACTGACGAAAAAAGCGAAAGAAGAAATCGGAAATTCTTAAAATAAATTTTTCATAAAAAATAAGCCTGGAAATAATTAAATTTTATTAAATAATTTTTTATAATTAGCTGTAGTATATCTATTTAACATAATAAATTTTTCAATAAAAAGTGATTAAACTTATTGCGTATACCACATTTTTTATTTTACTTTGAAGTGTTGAAACTAATTGTGTAATCAGTTGAACAAAGAGATTATTAACTTTTAAAAATTTTTAACATGAAAAAAATTATTTTAAGCCTGTTTTTAACAGTAGGAGTTTCAGGAATGGCATTAGCCGAAAATCAGTCCAATAATCAGGAGATCAAATTAAATGATCTTAAACAAAAATGCGAAATTGTGAAGATCTTGGACAAAGCGGAGAAGTTGTTTGATTGCTGGTATGGTCAACGGTACGATACGTATGACAGCCAGGGGAATCTGGTAGAATCCCTTAGCTTTGGTTCTGCAGGTCCTTGTAGAGATGGAGATGCGGACGGAACTGTTTCCGTAAGGTTTCATAAGCAGGTACAGGAAATTTCAACGGATGTAAATTAGATCTCAGATGAAGTTAAAAATTTTCATTATTCTGGTAGGCTTGTTTTAACTTTGCTTATTCACAAAACAATATAGCAGAATATGAGTTTTTCCATTATGATGAAAAGCAATATTCTGAATATTTAGCGTTCAATCAGGAAGAGTCTTATTTCTTCATTCATGGAGGTGCTTTTGATAAAACTGATAGAACCGATTATAGTACAGTCAGCAAAAATTTCAATATAAAAAAATTTTCAGCGTCTGTTGTCAATAAGAATAATAAAACCTACAGTCGATTCAGTTTTCCAGCAAAGGTATTTTATGCAATGGAAGATATTCCGGAGGTAAAATGGCAAATTACGGATGAACGTAAAGAAATTCTGGGATATAATGCCAGGAAAGCGGTTACAGAATTCCGGGGACGAAGGTATACAGCCTGGTTTACCATGGAAATCATGAGCCATTATGGTCCCTGGAAATTAAATGGCTTACCGGGACTGATTCTGGAAGTATCTGATTCAAACAACGCTTATAAATATGTGATAAAAAGTTTGAATTTAAATACGGATTTATGGATTCCTGAAAATGCTGTAGCATATGTAGATAATGAGATGGCAAAAGCTATACCTTTCAAAGATGCGGTGACTCTGGAAAATGATAAATTACAGAATAATTTGAATAAAATAATGGCATCTTTTCCTGCCGGAACTTCTTTTAAAGCTTCACCTTTACGAAGTGAAATGAAAGAAGTGTCTTTTGAATGGGAAGCAACTCAAAAGCCATAATGAAACATCTATGCTTACTTTTTATTTTATTATTCTTAAAAGTCTCTGCGCAGACAGAGATTAAAGGATTTATAATATCGGAAAACAACCAGCCGGTTTCAAGAGCCAATGTGATCCTTATAGATTCAAAAGACCATATTATTACTTTCGTCTTTAGCAATAAAGACGGAAGTTTTCTATTGAATACCGATAAGTTCGGTGAATTTATTCTGCAGATTTCAGCATCAGGATATACAAAAAAAACATTCCGGTTTCCTTCATTAAAAAAAATACGGTAATCGACCTGAAAAAGGTAAACATAGAAACCGACAAAGGAAAAGAAATAAAGGAAATAGTTATTACACGCAGCAAAGCTGTTAAGATAAAGAAAGATACCATAGAATATACCGCCCTGAACTTTTCGAACGGGACAGAGCAAAATGTAGAAGATCTTTTGAAAAAACTTCCGGGAATTACCATTCTGAATGATGGTAAAATAAAATTCGGGAACAAGGAAGTTTCCAGAGTGATGATAGAAAATGATGATTTATTTGAGAAAGGCTATCAGACACTTACCCAAAATATGCCTTCGAAACCGTTGGATAAGATTCAGGTACTTAAAAATTATTCCAAAAACAAACTCCTTAAGAATATTGAAGATTCAGAAAGTATAGCTTTAAACCTTACTTTAAAAAAAGATGCCAAAGGAAAGTGGTTCGGCAATATATTGCTGGCTTCTACAAGCTATAAAGAAAATAGGCACCAGGGTAAGCTCAATATGATGAATTTTACCAAAAGAAAAAAGGTATATTTTTTATTTAATGCCAATAATCTGGGGCTGAATGAAATGAAAGGAGTAGACTACCTGATCAGTCCGGGTTCAGAAAATGATGTTGAAAATGTCGGAACGAACATCAATACCCTTTCAACGGTTAATCTTCACCAGAAAAATTTTCAGTTTGATGACAGGCGTACAAATTTTAATAACGACAGATTGCTTTCAGTGAATTACATTTATAATTTTAAAACCGACTGGAAACTGAAATTTGTTACCATTTTCAACGGGACAGAAAATAGGAATTATATCAGCTCTTATTATAAATTTAATTTTGATGGTTTAAGTTTCATTAATAATGAAGATAAAACATGGAAACAAAACAACAGGAATATTGTAGGAAAATTAGAACTCTCAAAAGATTTTAAAAATAATTCCAACGTTCAGTTTTACAATAAAATCTCTTCTTTAAATGAAAAAAACAACAATATTTTCATTTTTAATCAACAGCTTAATAACCAGATAGGAAAAAATGAACTTTTTGCCAATGAAAACCGGTTGACGTATACCAAAAAGATAGATTCCTCCAAAGCCTGGGTAACAGTAGCAAGATATATCTTTCAGAACCGGCCTTATCACTTTACCGAGGAAAACAATGTGTTTTCCTCCATTCTGAATATTCCTGAAGCACAAAAAATAAGTCAGAGTATAGATTCCAGAATGAATTTCGGAGGGGTGAAAATATCATATCTTAAAAAGTATTCGGAAGAACACTTCCTGGAATTGCAGTTGGGGGATGAGTTCAGAAAAGATAAGTTACATTCAAATCTCCAGGCTTTGAATGCGGACAGTCAGACCATATATTTTGACCGATCCGGCTTCGTTAATCATACAGATTATCTTTTGAATACTGTTTTCGGGCAATTGAAATACGGAAAAAAATCCAAAAGATGGAATTACGGGTTTACGGTTTTAAACCAGATGATTTATTCAGATTTAAATAACAACAAAGAAACCGGGTTTTATGTTTCCCCGTCAGCCAACATCAGCTATCAAAGCATCAAAGCGGGAAATTTTAGTATTAATGCAGGAAGAAAGTTTTCCACTATTTCAATTAATGATGTTTATACCAACTATATTTACCAGGGAAACAGGAATTTCAGGCAAAACCATACGGAATTTACAGTTTTGCCCGATTATAATGCAGGCCTCAGTTACACGATCGGTGAAAAGATGTCCCAATATCTGGATTTTAATATCAACTTTATAAGAAGCGAGGATTATCTTTCTAACCATATGATTGTAAATCCCAATTATACTTTTAACCAAACCATCCTGGTAAAAAACAACAGCAATCTGTCTTCAAATTTGGAATTGAGAAAATACCTGAAATTTGTAAAATCGAGATTGAGTATTCTGGGCTCTTACCTGTTTTCGGATTATGAAAACAGCGTTAATAATCAGCCGTTGATAAAAACACAGTTCACGAATTGGAAAACAGGTTTTGAAATGAAATCCGGATGGACCAGGTTTATCAATTATGAACTGGGTTATGAATGGACATTCAATAAAATCTATTCTCCGGTAAATTCCAACTCTTATATGGATCAGAAAGGTTTTTTCAACCTTTATTTAACCATGGGTACACAATTCAAAATAGAATCTTTTGTGGAATATTATAAATTTGGGAACACAGGCCAGAAAACCACCCAGTTTTGGGATGTCAAAGCGAATTATATCTTGAAAAAATATAATATGAATGTCTTCATTCAGGGAAACAATCTTCTGAACTCAGACAGCATCCGGAGATATTCGATATCCAATATCAGCGAGAGCCTGTATACACAAAGATTGATTCCGCGTCATTTGGTTTTAGGAGTGAATAAGAATTTTTAAATCGAATAGTTCCTAATAAGTTTTTCATAATTATACTTTGATTTATAGATTTTATCTCTGTTTATCGATCTGAAGAATCAGCCTTTAATTTCTATAAGTAGGCAAAAATACAGAATTCACAGAATAAATTTTCCGTAAAATACCAAGTTGCAAATTATTAATTCTAATTAAACAACTGTTTATAATTCATTGTAATATAGTTATTTAATACAAAATTTTCAATAAAAAGTGAGTAATCATATTATGAATACCATATTTTTATTTCACTTTGAAGTATTAAACTGATGCCCAAAATGTTTAAACTACCATTATCAAAGGACAGGAAATTCTGAGACAAAGGGAAAAAGAAAGAGAAGAAAATGAGAAATTTGTAAATCCACTCGAACTGATGCCCCCAATAAGAGCCTGTCTAAATTTTTGATTCAGCAAACTTTCGGTCATTTCGCTTAATTTTCTGAATTAAATAAACCTTGTTTATTCTTCACTTTAATACGATGATTTCAATTGATTTAAATGAATATCACCGGACAACCGATACATTGATTTTTTAAGCTAAATAAACCTTAAATTCTTAATGTTAAAATATAAAAGGTAAATTTAACAGGTTTTAAGCCTTAGAAAATAAACTCTTTCGTCAGTCTTTTATCCTCATCCAGTCTTTCAATCAGTTTTTCAAGTCCTTCAAACTTAATTTCATCATGAAGGAAATCCCGGAATTTCACAGTGATTTTTTCGTCGTAGATATCATTGTTAAAATCGAGGATATAAACTTCTACCGTTAATTTTTCACCGTTGACCGTGGGATTAGTGCCGATGCTCAGCATTCCTTTGTACTGTTGATTTTTAATTAAAACTTCAACAATATAAGCCCCTTTTTTCGGTAGAAGCTTGATAGAATCCGTTTCGATATTGGCGGTTGGATAACCGATAGTTCTTCCGATTTTTTTTCCATGTACTACGGTTCCGGAGACGGAGTAGGAGTAACCCAGCATTTCGTTGGCTTCGCGGATATTTCCGTCCAGAAGGGCTTTCCGGATTTTGGTAGAGCTGATGTTGTTTTCATGGATATTGATGGCTTCCATCTGTTCCACTTCAAAATCAAGTTCCCGTGAAAGCTTTTGCAGCAGTTCGAAGTTCCCGCTTTTGTTTTTCCCGAAAGAATGGTCGTATCCGATAATCAGGTATTTTACATGCAGTTTGTCCACCAGGATCTGCCGTACAAATTCTTCACCGGTCAGGTTTCTGAATTCTTCATCGAATTCTTTCAGGAACAGGTTTTCAATGTTGTATTTTTCCATCAAAAACGTTTTCTCTTCCAGGGTATTCAGCAGCTTCAGGTTTTCAGACGGGTTGAAAACAAACCTCGGATGCGGCCAGAACGTGAGCACTGCGGTTTCCAGATGATTTTCTCCACCTACCTTTATCAGTTCACCGATAATGCTTTTATGGCCGAGATGAACCCCGTCGAACATACCCAGAGACAATGCCAAGGGCTTTTGAGAAGTGTATTCGCTAAAATTCCTGAAAACTTTCAAACCGGAAAAATTTTGACTGCAAATATAAG
The DNA here is from genome assembly GCF_008329705.1 of Chryseobacterium sp. SN22. Classification (GTDB taxonomy): domain Bacteria; phylum Bacteroidota; class Bacteroidia; order Flavobacteriales; family Weeksellaceae; genus Chryseobacterium. The sequence continues at coordinate 6,649 of NZ_VTSX01000003.1, forward strand.
CAAACTAACGGAACAATATAACAATGCACATATTTAACGACAGATAATGCCAACTCTATCTATCACCTGTAATTTAATTGGTAAAGGGTTAAGTCAATATATTGGTATATTCAGTAAAAGATATGATAAAAATCTGTTTTTTACCAATTGCGGGTTAATGAAGAATCATTATATTTGCACCAAGAAAAAATTTAGCAATGGCAAACCAAATTAAAGGTAAAATTTCTCAAATTATCGGTCCGGTAATCGACGTTGTCTTCAGTGATGTGGAAGCAGTTCCAGCAATCTATGACGCGTTGGAAATTACAAAAGAAAACGGTGAAAAAGTAGTTTTGGAGGTAGAACAGCATATTGGAGAAGATACGGTAAGATGTATCGCAATGGATGCTACCGACGGTCTTAAAAGGGGGCAGGACGTAATAGGATACGGTAATCCTATCGTGATGCCAATCGGTGAGGCAGTAAACGGAAGACTTTTCAACGTAGTTGGTGATGCTATCGACGGACTTCAAAATATATCTAAGGAGGGTGGTCTTCCAATTCACAGACCGGCTCCGAAATTTGATCAGCTTTCAACTTCTGCAGAAGTTTTATTTACAGGGATTAAAGTAATCGACCTGGTTGAGCCTTACGCAAAAGGAGGTAAGATCGGTTTGTTCGGTGGTGCCGGTGTAGGTAAAACGGTATTGATACAGGAGTTGATCAACAATATTGCAAAAGGACATGGAGGTCTTTCGGTTTTCGCCGGTGTAGGGGAAAGAACGAGAGAAGGAAATGACCTTTTGAGAGAGATGCTTGAATCGGGAATCATCAAGTATGGTGACGATTTCATGCACTCTATGGAAAACGGAGGTTGGGATCTTTCCAAAGTGGATGTGGAAGCGATGAAAGATTCTAAAGCCGCATTCGTTTTCGGACAGATGAACGAGCCGCCAGGTGCAAGAGCGAGAGTAGCCCTTTCAGGTCTTACCTTGGCTGAGTACTACAGAGACGGTGGAGAAAGCGGACAGGGTAGAGATGTACTTTTCTTCGTAGACAACATCTTCCGTTTTACACAGGCCGGTTCTGAGGTGTCTGCACTTCTTGGACGTATGCCATCGGCGGTAGGTTACCAACCGACCCTTGCTTCTGAGATGGGAGCGATGCAGGAAAGAATTACTTCTACGAAAAACGGTTCCATTACTTCCGTACAGGCGGTTTACGTACCTGCGGATGACTTAACTGACCCGGCTCCGGCAACAACGTTTGCCCACTTGGATGCAACGACGGTACTGGACAGAAAAATTGCTTCATTGGGTATCTATCCAGCAGTAGATCCTTTGGCTTCCACTTCAAGAATCCTTGCTCCGGAAATTATCGGTGAAGAACACTACAACTGTGCACAGAGAGTAAAAGAAATCCTTCAGAGATACAAAGCACTTCAGGATATCATCGCCATCTTGGGTATGGAAGAGCTTTCCGAAGAAGATAAATCCGTAGTTTACCGTGCGAGAAAAGTTCAGAGATTCTTGTCTCAGCCTTTCCACGTAGCAGAACAGTTTACAGGAATCCCGGGATCATTGGTAGACATCAAAGATACCATCAAAGGTTTCAACATGATCATCGATGGTGAACTGGATCACTTACCGGAAGCTGCTTTCAACCTGAAAGGAACTATCGAGGAAGCGATCGAAGCCGGACAAAAAATGTTAGCTGATAACGCATAATAATGCTAATTGCTGATAGCCGATCGCTATTAGCCAAAAGCCAAAAGCAATTAAAATGAATATAAAAATTTTAACACCAGAATACGTAGTTTTTGAAGGAGAAGTAGACTCTGTATTGCTGCCGGGAAAAAATGGTGAATTCCACATCATGCAGAACCACGCAGGAATTGTTTCTTCTTTAATTGGTGGTAAAGTGAATTTGTATGCTAAGTCTATTGATGAGCCGTATGCAAAATATTTTACCAAAGAAAATGAGAAAGATTCGGTCTTTTCTTATCCTATCAAAAGCGGTGTTGTAGAATTTAATCATAATAAAGGAATTATCCTTTGTGAATAATTAAATGAAAAGCTAAATATATTTTCAAGAAAGTGTAACTTTGTTACACTTTTTTTTATGTAGTAAGAATCCGGTTTTATGCTAAGAAGTTTAATCATTTTATGTACAGTTTTCAGTGTCTTTTTTCAGGCACAGACCGTCAAAATAAAAAGAGGAATTGTACATCTTGAAGGAATTCCTGTAGCCAAAATTTCAAATAAAGGGAGCCTGTATACTGTTATGGATCTTAAGGAAACGCCCATCTACACCATGGAATTTGAGGATAAAAGCATCGTGGATTCGGTTCGTGACAGCTATATCAAAATCAGAAGGATCTACAACCAGGACAAAACATTGGAAATGGATTACATTTCGCCGTCCGCATTTTCCGGAGAAGAAAAATCAGCGGCCTATACTTCAGTGAAAAGCCTGAAAATTATTGATGAACGGGGCATCAATATTAAAAATCTGGATGAACTTTTTAAAAATTCCCCTAAGCGAAAACTTGATACGAAAACCAAAGAGGCTTATACCACAAGAACCAAAATTGATAAATTAAATATCACCGTCAACAATGTCGGGGAAATTTTAAGCAATGGGAAACCGGTCGGTTACTTTACCAATCTTCCGGTAAGTTTCGGAGCGGACGATACCGTTACGGATAAAACCTTTGTTGACATCGAAATCTATGATGCCAACAGCAAATACATCGGTAAATACATTACCACCACGAAGCAGCTGAAATCGGCAGGGGGTAAAACATTTACGCTTTACCGGGAAATGTCCGGACGGGCATCAATCCTGAAGTTCCCTACCTACAAAGCCATTGCCGAAAGAATGGCCATCATGGATCCCAGTTTTATCAAGATCCAGGAAAAAGTCATTGTAGGAGAGGTGACGAAAGATGGGGTGCAGAAGTAATTGTTTTATATCTGAACATATAATAGCATCCACATTTTACAATTTGCTTTTAAACTGATCGCTGATTCTATGCTTAGATTCTTACGGAATGACAAACGTAATGTTGAAAAACTATACAAGAGGATATAAAGTAGAATAATCAAACATAAAGCTTATCATTGCGTAAGAAGTAATACTGCCAATAAACACAAAGCTTGTCATCCGTAGGAATCCCAAATCCTAATCTTTCCAAATTATTTTTCCTTAATACCAAATCTCGGTTTTTAAGATTTGATAAGACAAAGTCTCATGAAGAATCATTTAAAAATATGAAATTAAAGTACAATTTATAGATTTTTAAAAATCCCGCTGAAAATTCAATAAAAACTATAAGCTCAAAATCACCCCGTTTTCCTTTAGTTGCTGCATCGGTTTGGAGAACCAGAACAACTCAAAATCTTCTATGCTTTGTTCAAAATTCTCTTTAAGTTGCTGAAGCGTAGGCTTTTTCTGATTTTCAATGGCATTTTCCTTAAATGCATACATCAGCCATTCTGCCTGTTCCTGTTCCAGATCTACGCTGACAATATTGGTTTTTAAGTGCGCTGTAATTTTTGTGTACGGGTAAACGGACTTCTTTTTTGTTTTTATACGATTCTCAGCGATTACATTTTGTGTTAAAAAGATGATTTTTGAGCTGCCTTTAAATTTAAAATCATCATCTTCCAGAAGGCAGTCATGAATATAATCCGGATGAATGGTTGTTCTCGGAATTTTAAAGTCAAACCATTCCTGAAGCGGAATTTCAAAATTAATTCCGTGCATATAATTGAACAGGGATTTTTTCAGTCCGAAACTAAATTTCCCATGATCGATTCCGGTCTTGTCAATAAAATCAATATCGTTGTTGGCAAAGAAAATTTCCTGCTTCATTGGAGTGACGCCAAATGCTTCGGGATTCAGTCCGACCGGTGAGTGGGCCGTCATGGCAAACTGATGCCAGAAGGCACTTTGTAAAATTCCCATCTCGAAAAGCTGCCGGACCATCTCCAGAGAATCCACCGTTTCCTGAATCGTCTGCGTCGGGTAGCCATACATTAAGTAAGCATGGATCATAATCCCGGCTTCCGTAAAATTCCGGGTGACTTTGGCGACCTGCTCAATGGAAATACCTTTATCGATTAATTTTAACAAACGGTCGCTCGCTACTTCCAGTCCGCCGGAAACCGCAACACAGCCCGAAAGTTTTAAAAGAAAACAGAGATCTTTCGTGAAGCTTTTTTCAAAACGGATATTGGTCCACCAGGTGACTACCAGATTTCTTCTCAGGATTTCCAGGGCCACTTCCCGCATAAGGGCAGGCGGTGCTGCTTCATCCACAAAATGAAATCCTGTTTCTCCCGTCGATTCGATCAGTTCTTCCATCCGGTCGACCAGGATTCTTGCTGAAATCGGTTCGTAGATTTTGATGTAGTCCAGGGAAATATCGCAGAACGTGCATTTTCCCCAATAGCAGCCATGTGCCATTGTCAGCTTGTTCCATCTTCCGTCGCTCCAGAGACTGTGCATCGGATTGGCAATTTCGATCACGGAAATATATTGGTCCAGTTTCAAATCGCTGTAGTCAGGAGTTCCGATATCCGCCTGCTTATAATCATGCCGTACCGAATTGTTTTTATAAACTACTTCACCGTTTTCCATCAAAAAAGTTCTTTTGAACTGCAGTGCTTCGTTCTGATTTTGTTTGGCTTGGAGAGTGTTTTCATACAGCAATTCAAGAGGAAGTTCTCCGTCATCAAGGGTAATGAAGTCAAAAAAGTCAAATACCCTTTGGTCTTTTATTTCCCGTAATTCCGTATTCGGAAAACCGCCGCCCATAGCGGTTCTGATATGGGGATAGTTCTCTTTGATGAATTTGGCACAACGGAAAGCTGCATACAGATTCCCCGGAAAAGGTATTGAAAAACAAACCAGCTTCGGCTGTACGAGTTCCAGTTTTTCCTGAAGCAGCTGTAAAGTAAAATGATCGATAAATGTTAAATTGCCAAGTATTTTAGCATAGAGTTCGTCAAACGAGTTGGCACTTTTTCCCAACCGCTCTGCATAACGGCTGAATCCGAAATCGGGATCTATATTTTCCACAATATAGTCGGAAAGATCTTCCAGATATAAGGTGGCCAGATGCTTGGCCTTATCCTGCAATCCCATATTTCCAAAGGCGAATTCCATATCATCCAGTTGGTTGAAGCGGGAAGCTTCCGGAAGAAAATTCATTGAGCAGATCTGCCGGGCCAGGGTTGGTGTTTTTCCCTGAAGAAAACGGATGACCTGATCTATGGTTTTGATATATTCATTTCTTAAAGTAAATATCCGTTGGGCATTTTCCGAAACATCAGAAAGATCAATATTCTTATCAAAAATTTTCCGGAGTCCTTCTCTGGAGAATAATGCCAGAATGACCTCGATCCCCAAATCTGTCTGATGGCTTGAAATATTTTTGGTATTCAGAAAACCTTTAATGTAAGCCGTAGCTGGATAAGGAGTATTAAGTTGCGTAAAGGGTGGGGTGATAAGAAGCAGATCTTTCAACAGAAATTTTTTGCAAAGTTATTTCAAATAATTAATTTTTACAATTTCTGTGGACCTTAATTTAGGTTTGCTGAAATTAAAGAAGGATAGTGGTAAAATTGATTTCAAAAATAAAAACCATCAGAATATATCCTGATGGTTTTCTTATTTTGATGAAAATCAGATTACATTTGCTTGTACTCGATATTCATTTGTTTTTCCATTTCAGCGTATTGTCCTGAAACCAGCTTTTCGCGGATACCTTCAAAAGCAGCAAGTGTTTCGTTAATTTCAGAATCTGTATGAGAGGCAGTAGGAATTAATCTCAGTAAAATCATTCCTTTCGGAATTACGGGATATACCACTACAGAAGTAAAAACTCCGTAATTTTCTCTTAGATCCTTTGCCAGAAGTGTTGCTTCAATAGTAGTGCCTTCAATAAAAACAGGAGTTACACACGTATTTGTATTTCCGAGATTGAAACCTCTTTCCTTTAATCCGTTTTGAAGCTTATTTACATTTTCCCATAATTTATCCTTAATTTCCGGACGTGTCCTTAGCAATTCCAGTCGTTTTAAACCTCCGATTACCATAGGCATTGTTAAAGATTTAGCAAAAATCTGAGAACGGAGATTGTATTTTAAGAACCTTATGATGGTTTCATCTCCTGAAAGAAATGCTCCGAAACCGGCCATCGATTTGGCAAAAGTTGAAAAATAAACATCAATCTGATCCTGACAGCCCTGTTCTTCACCTGCGCCGGCTCCTGTTTTGCCTAATGTTCCGAAACCGTGTGCATCATCAACCAGAAGCCTGAAATTGAATTTTGATTTTAAATCACAAATTTCTTTCAGCTTTCCCTGCATACCCCTCATTCCGAAAACCCCTTCAGTAATCACTAAAATTCCGCCTCCGTTTTCCTCTGCTACCTTAGTTGCTCTCGCTAAGTTCTTTTCTAAACTTGCAATATCATTATGTTTGAATGTAAAACTTTTCCCCATGTGCAGACGAACTCCATCTACAATACAGGCATGAGAATCCGCATCATAAACGATAACATCATGTCTTGTAACCAATGCGTCTATCGCCGAAACCATTCCCTGATAACCGAAATTCAATAAATAAGCAGCTTCTTTCTGGGTAAATTCTGCCAGTTCTTTTTCCAATTGCTGGTGCTGTTGTGTTTCTCCGGACATTGCTCTCGCACCCATCGGATAAAACATTCCGAATTCTGCAGCCGCTTTTGCATCGGCTTCCAGTACTTCCGGGTGGTTGCAAAGCCCAAGATAATCATTGGCACTCCAGAAAATTACATCTTTACCTTGAAATTTCATTCTCGGACCAATAGGGCCTTCCAGTTTCGGGAAAACAAAATAGCCTTCTGCATAATCTGCAAATTGTCCAAGAGGTCCTGGATTTTCTTTTATTCTGTCAAAAATATCCAACATTTTATTAATATTTTAAGTAAAAAAGCCTTTCGTGGTTACAAAAAGGCTTGGTTTGTATAAATTTTTTCGCTCCTTACTTGATGAATTCCGTTTTGAAGACTTCATCATAATTGTGAACACAATTGTTGATGAAACCCTGTTCCGCCATCCATTTATCACTGTACACTTTGGTAATGTACCTTGAACCGTGATCAGGATAAATCAGAACCACTACGTCATTTTCGGAAAATTCGTGAGACTGAGCATACTGCATTAAGGCCTGGGTAACTGCCCCGGTAGTATATCCTCCCATGATGGCTTCTTTCAAAGCGATCTCACGGGTTCTATAGGCGGACATTTCGTCATTTACCCGTACAAATTCCTCCACTTTGTCGAACAGAAGAGCAGAAGGAATTAAGTTTTTTCCCATTCCTTCGATCTGGTATGGATGAACGTCTTCCTTATGGATCTCTCCGGTTTCATGATAGCTTTTCAGGATAGATCCATCTGCATCCACACCGATAATCTTGACAGAGGGATTTTTTTCTTTTAGAAATTTAGCTGAACCGGACAATGTACCGCCGGTCCCCGTACATGCAAAAAGATGGGTAATCCTGCCTTGCGTCTGCTCCCAGATTTCAGGACCTGTCGTCTGATAATGGGCATCAATATTCAGTTCGTTGAAATATTGGTTGATGTATATGGAATTAGGGGTTTCTGCAGCTATTCTCTTGGCTACTTCATAATATGATCTCGGGTCATTTGCCGGAACATTCGCCGGACAGATATAAACAGTAGCACCCAATGCTTTAAGATACGCAATCTTTTCAGGTTTTGTTTTGTCACTTACGGCCAGAATGCATTTGTATCCTTTGATAATGCAGACCATGGCAATAGAGAATCCTGTATTTCCGGAAGTCGTTTCTACAACGATGGAATCTTCTTTTAATAAACCTTTTCTTTCAGCGTTTTCTATAATGTGAAGTGCGATTCTGTCTTTAGTGGAATGTCCAGGATTATATGATTCTAACTTGGCGTAAACGGTTGCAGGAATATCTTTCGTCACAGTGTTAAGCTTCACCATAGGAGTGTTTCCTATTAGGCCAAGTATATTATCGTAAACATTACTCATTATTTGTTATTTTTCAATAAAAATCTGTCGGCAAAAATACAAAAAAATAAATTCAATTTCTAAACTTTTGTTTGATTTCTGAAATCTACGCTACGTAAAATTTATTTTGTATTTATTATCCAATGATGAAACTTTTCAAAAAGTGAGCCAAAACCTTTAAATTTTGTTAAAAACCCTCTAAAATCATATAAAAGCCTTATTTTCGCGTAATTGATTTAATAATATGAAAAATTGGACTTTTAGGCAATGGAACACCCTTCTCGGATGGGTAGTTTTCGCCATTGCATTTATTACGTACTTGTCCACCATAGAACCGAATTTCAGTTTCTGGGATTGTGGCGAGTACATTTCCTCAGCAGTAAAACTTGAAGTAACGCATGCGCCCGGAGCAGCATTATTCCAGATTGTGGGTGCCGTGGCAGCCATTTTTGCTTTGGGAAAAGGCGAAAATTATTCTATCGTTATCAACGCGATGTCAGCCTTGTTCAGTGCATTTACCATTCTGTTTCTGTTCTGGACCATCACCCACTTTGTAAGAAGGCTTCTGCACAAAGATTTTGAAGAAATTACAAAGCATCAGGAAATTTCTATTCTTTTTGCAGGGATCGTAGGTGCCTTGTGCTTTACTTTTTCAGATACCTTCTGGTTCTCTGCGGTAGAAGGGGAAGTATACTCGATGGCATCCATGTTTATTGCACTTTTGGTCTGGCTGATTACCAAATGGGAAAATGAATATAAGGCGGCTGACAATGAAAGATGGATTATTTTGATATTCTTTATCCTTGGGCTTTCTGTCGGAGTTCACATGATGTGTATGCTGGCGATTCCTGCAGTATGTTTTGTGTATTATGCAAGAAGCTATCAATTTACCTGGAAGAACTTTCTTTGGGCAAACGTAATTACTTTATTAATTCTGGCCATTGTCTTCAAAGGGATTTTCCCTTTTATCATGACGATGTTCGGGAAGCTTGAGATTTTCTTCGTTAACGGGTTATCGCTTCCTTTCCATTCAGGAACGATCGTAGCATTTGTATTGATGATAGGAATCTGTTATTTCCTGATTTCCTATGCCAGAAGAATGAAGAAGAATATGTTTCAGACCATTGCCTTATCAGTGGTTTTCATGATGATCGGTTTTTCCTGCTGGATGGTGATTCCGATCAGGGCCAACGCCAATCCTCCGATGAACCTTAATGATCCGGATAATGCAATCGGCATGCTAGATTATTACAACAGGGAGCAATACGGTGACTGGCCGACCATTTATGGACAGAACTATACGGCTTTCCTTGATGCCAACGGAATTGATAAAAATGAAGATGGAAGTTTCAAGACCCAGAAAACGGGCGAAATCTATGAAAAAAATGACAAAACAGGAAGATACATCAAAACAGGAGACCGTTTCAACTATGTTTTCAACAAGGCGCATGTCGGCTTTATGCCCAGAATGTTCAATGAAGACAAAGATGTGATGGCCAACTACATCTCCATGTACGGAGCGCCGGATTTTACCTTCAATTATGCTAATGAAGATGTAGCAGACAACCCTGAAGCAAAGCAGATTTTCGATGAACTTAGAAAAAAATATGAAGACGGATCGATTACTGCTGGAGACTATCTGAAAGTTAGACCGTATAACCTGATCAACGTTCAGAAGCCTTCTTTGGCGCAGAACCTTGATTATTTCATTACATTCCAGAACGGGTATTATTTCGTTCGTTATTTAATGTGGAATTATGTAGGCCGTCAGAACGACCTTGAAGGAAATATGGAAAGCACAAGAGGAAACTGGATCTCCGGTATTCCTTTTATCGATAATGCTTTATGGGGGAATCAGGACAAGATGCCTTCCAAATTCAGGAATGAAAGTACAGTCAAATTTTTCTTTTTGCCTCTAATTTTAGGATTGATCGGATTCTTTTTCCAGCTGAACAGGGACTTCGGAAGATTCTATGCGATGCTGTCGATCTTTGTATTGATGAGTGTCGGGATTATTTTCTATACTGGTGTAAAACCGTTTGAACCTAGAGAAAGAGATTATGCAATGGTAGGCTCATTCTACGTTTTTGCCATCTGGATCGGATTGGGAGCAGGAGCAATTCTTTGGTTCCTGCAGTCTAAAATAAAAGCAAATGCAGCCAACCTGGTGGCAGGTATTGTTCTTTTAGGGGTTCCTTTTATGATGGGCTTCCAGAACTATAATGTTCACAACAGACATAACCGGTATACTTCCTATGATTACGGATACTCCGTTCTGAAATCTTTACCCAAAGAAGATATTCTGTTTGTATACGGAGACAACGATACCTATCCGGTCTGGGCCATCCAGGAGACGGAGCAGTTCAGAGACGATGTAAAAGTAGTAAACTTTACCTTGGCTTCAACCCCTTGGAATATCGATCAGATTAAAAGAAGAACCTATAATGCAGCACCGGTTCCGGGTGTATTGACTCATGAGGATTATAGAGACGGTGTAAATGACCAGATCTATATGATGAAGAAATCGGATTGGGAAGGTCTGTTCTCTATGCTTAAAGAGCAGGGCGCGCCGCCTACGGAATTTGCGGAATTCAGAAAATATCTTACTCAGGATTCCATGACGATGAAACAGGCCATCAGCTTTCTTAAATATACTTCTCCGGCAAAGAACGAATTGTTAAAAATGTATTTCGGTGAGGAGAAATATGAAAAATACAATATTTTACCGGTAAATAAATTCATCCTGCCGGTAAATAAAGAAAATGCCGTAAAAGCAGGAATTATCAAGGCAGCCGATCTTCCGGATACCGTAAACCAGATCATGATTACCTATAAAGGAAATACCTTATATAAAAATAACCTGATCATGCTTGATGTGCTGGCGAACTTCGACTGGAAAAGGCCGATCAGCTTCTCTTCAGGAGGAATCTACGACAGCGAAAATATTTTTTACCTGGATGAATACCTTCAGTTTGACGGGTTCAGTTATCGATTGGTTCCGGTTCACACGCCTCAGACGCAGAACGGAGATATGGGAAGAGTGGACGGAAACTCTTTATATAATGTAGTGAAAAACTTCAGATGGGGGAATTTCAAGGATCTTGATACCCATTTCGATGAAACGGCAACGTCCAACATTATGAGCTACAGGGCTGCTGCAAGCAGAGCCGCCGCTACTCTGGCAACCATGGGTCAAAATGCCAAAGCCTCCGAATTACTGGATCTGGCTTCCAAAGAAATCCCGGCTCAGAAATACAACGATCTGCGTTCTTTAAGCTCTATGGTATATGGCTATATCGTTTCCGGACAGGAGAAAAAAGGATTACAGCTGGCAGAAGTGCTGAAGAAAGGAGTCTTTGACGAGTACGATTATTACATGAGCCTGAGCAGAGCCGATCAGAACTATTTAAGAAGACAGATCAGAACGAAACCGATGGAATATTCATTAGTGGTTTCAGCAGTTACTGACGCTTATACAAAAATCGGGAAGAAAGATAAAGCCTACGATTACCTGGTAAAATCCATTGAACCGATCGACAAGAAATTCAACGGGTTTATTGAAAACCTTAAAGAAATGGGTAAGGAAAAAGCGATGAAGGAATCGGAACAGGTACAGAAAATCACGCCGTTTTACCAGTATTTATTCGATGTGATGGAACCTTTTGATTCCACTTATTCGAAAGAGAAGGAAACGCAGATCACCAACTCGATCATCAAAGCAACCCAATAAGTTTAAAACTTTGCGGGCCTTGCGTTAAATTAAAATTTAAAACGGAACTTCGGTTCCGTTTTTTTTGTGTTGGGATTTGAGGAATTTTAAGATTATATTTGCCTGATTAACGAAGCACAATGTCAGAAACGAAAAATAGCAGGTTCCCGGTATATGCTGTACTCATTACAGTTGTCTTTAAACTTTTATTTTTACTTACGAATTACATTCAGGAGGATGCTTTTATTACCTGGAGGGTTGCCCAGAACATGATGGATTACGGCGTGATCGGTTTTAACGGACCGGAAAAAATCTCTGCCTCCACCACACATCTGTATGTTTTTGTTTCTTACCTGTTCAATGTTATTTTCGGGAAAGAGAACTTTATTGTTCCGCTGCTTATTTTTAATTCGGTTCTTTTTACCATCGGAAGCTTATTCCTGTCGCATCTTTTACTGAAGAATAATTGGCACAAAGCCATCTTTATTTTTTTAATAGGCATTTTACCGCCTGCGATTAAAGTTTCAATTCTTGGAATGGAATATGGCATTCTTTTCTTTCTGGAAATGGCTCTGCTGTATTACGGCTTTTTTAAAGGTAAAAAATGGGCGCTGTTTTTATTTCCGGTCCTGATCCTGTTTACCAGGATCGATACGGTAATCTTTCTGGGGATCGTGTTTTTGGTGGATTTGTTCCGGACCAGAAAAATGAGATGGATTTATATTTTGGGAGGCGTTGCCGGGATTGCAGCAACACTCGCATTTAACTGGCTGTATTTCGGTGAGCTTGTCAACAATACCATTGTCGCTAAAAAATTAGCCTACAGTAAAGATTTTACCTTTGAGCAGAACCTTGATTATTTCAGGTTAAATTTTGGGAATTTCTGGGGAATGCTGAAGCTGCCGGGAGACTTTAACCCGATAACCACTGTTGTCCTGATCTTCGAGGTGCTGTGTTTTGTTTATCTGATCCGGCAGAGAAATAAAAGAAACGTTTTTCTCTGGACAATCTTTATTTTCGGATGGGTAAAACAATTGATTTTCCTTTCGCAGAAAAGCCTTTTCGACTGGTATTACTGGGTGCCGCAGATCCTTCTTTTTGTTCCGGTCCTGATCTTTGTTCTGGAGCAGAGAGAAAAAAGAAATCTTTGGCTTTCTTTACTGATGGTGATATATATTGTTCCGATGCTGGCTTTTCAGACCATACATTCTATTGCGACCGGAAACGGAGAATGGAATTACCGCAGGACCATCGGTTTATTTTTAAACGGGTACGAAAAAGATAAAAACCAGTGGATCTTCCTGGAACCTGCCGGTTATGTGCCGTATTTTTCAGGCTTAAAAACCATCGACGAAGTTGGCTTGGTGGATAAAAAAGTACAGGAAGAAATTAAAAAGGACAAACCGAATTTCTGGATCAATACTGTAAAGAACAGGAAGCCGAAATACCTGCTTTCCTACGATGACCTTTTTAACACAAAAAATGCGGAATACATAAAAGCCCATTATAGGCTGATCAAAGAATTCCGGGTAAAAGACCATCTGAAAAGCGACAACAGGATTCTGGAAAAGATCTATATCCTGAAACCTTCCGGAACAGATTACAACCTGTACGAAAGGGTAGAACCCTAACATTAACCTTGAATTTTGAATCTTAAATTTTAAACCAATTCTATGAAGTACTGTGCTTTTCTCCGTGGTGTCAATGTAAAAGGAACCAACATGAAAATGGCAGAAGTCTGCCAGGTGTTCAAGGTAGCCGGGATGGTTGAAGTATCCTCGGTGCTTGCTTCCGGGAACATTATTTTTTCCTCAGATCAGAATGCGGATGCCCTAAAAAAGATTCTTGAAGAAGCGATGTCCAAGCATTTCTCGTATCAAGCCTTTCTTTTCGTAAGATTGCATGAAGAAGTACAGACTTACCTCGACAATAATCCTTTTGAAAAAAATGAAGATCTGCATTCATATATTTTTGTGGGAGACAATAGGGTAGAAAAAATCTTAATGCAGGAGTTTGAAAATGCTTCAAAAGCTGAAAGAGAAACCGCCAGAATTGTAGATGATACTTTTTACTGGCAGGTTCCGAAGGGAAATACTCTTGATTCCGGATTTGGAAAAATTCTCGGAAAGAAATCCCTCAAAGACCAATTCACCAGCCGTAATGTAAATACATTTGAAAAAATCCTGAAGAAATTTTAATCTGAGGGTCTTACAGCCGCAAAAGGAAAGCTGGATAGTGGAAGTTCCTTTTGTCAGTATTACGATTAAAGATGTTAATGACCAGATGAAGTCATTCGCTAAATAACTTTCATCTGCTGAATCTGCATGACTAAATAAGATGATCGGTAAATAATTTCGCATTTACGAACTTTCTCAGTATTTTTACTGAACTTTTAATTACCATAAAATGATCCAGTATTTAGATAACATCCACCACAAAGATTCAAAAAACTTTTTCCTTATTGCCGGACCGTGTATCATCGAAGGCGAAGACATGGCATTGAAGATCGCTGAAAAAGTGGTAGAACTCACCAACAAATATAACATTCCCTATATTTTCAAAGGAAGCTTCAAGAAAGCCAACCGGAGCCGGGTAGATTCGTTTACGACCATCGGTGAAGAAAAATCGCTTGAAATCCTTAAAAAAGTAGGAGAGACTTTTAATATTCCCACCACAACGGATATTCATGAAAATGAGCATGCCGCTTTGGCAGCGCAATACGTGGACGTGCTTCAGATTCCGGCGTTTCTGGTTCGCCAGACCGATCTTCTGGTGGCTGCAGCCCAAACCGGGAAATGTGTTTCCCTGAAAAAAGGACAGTTTCTTTCCCCGGAATCTATGAAATTCGCCGTTCAGAAAATTACGGATTCCGATAACCCGAAAGTAGCCATAATCGAAAGGGGAAATTCTTTCGGATACACGGATCTAATTGTGGATTACAGGGGAATTCCGACGATGAGGAATTATGCGCCGGTGATTCTGGATGTTACCCATTCTTTACAGCAGCCGAACCAGAGCTCAGGGGTAACCGGAGGAAGACCGGACCTGATCGAAACCGTTGCCAAAGCAGGAATCGCCGTTGGAGCGGACGGAATTTTCATTGAAACGCACCCGACTCCTGAAACTGCTTTATCCGACGGTGCCAACATGCTGCGACTTGATTTGCTGGAAGACCTGTTACAAAAATTAACCCGGGTAAGAGAAGCTATTCTTTAGTTTCTTCGCTATTAAAAAAGCTTATCTGAATTTTAACACCGGTTTGAATCTATAACAGTGTTTTCCGATTCAA
Source organism: Chryseobacterium sp. SN22 (assembly GCF_008329705.1). Lineage (GTDB taxonomy): Bacteria > Bacteroidota > Bacteroidia > Flavobacteriales > Weeksellaceae > Chryseobacterium. The sequence continues at coordinate 21,675 of NZ_VTSX01000003.1, forward strand.
TAATCATGAAAATACGGGATATACTGCTGAAAATTGATGATTATGAATGTTAAAGAAAGTTTAAATAAGTTAAAATAAAATTTATATATTCACGTTTGAAATTTTAAAACATTTCTTTTGAAAAAACTAGTTTTACCATTGAGCCTTCTGGTTCCCGCATTAGTATTCTCTCAGGTAAGAAAGAAGAAGGATACGCTGAAAACCGCAAGCATCGAAGAAGTTGTTTTCCAGAAAAAAGTAACGGGAAGCACCAACGATATGACAGCTGTGAAAATTTCGGCTAAAGATGCAAGGAATGTGGCGAGTATCTCCGGAGGGATTGAAGGAATCCTGAAGACCCTGCCTTCCGTAAACTCCAATACGGAGCTTTCTTCACAATACATGGTTCGTGGCGGAAACTATGACGAAAACCTGATCTACATCAATGATATTGAAATTTACCGGCCTTTCCTGATCCGGAATTCTCAGCAGGAAGGTTTGAGCATCATCAATCCGGACATGGTTTCTACCGTAAACTTTTCAGTTGGAGGTTTTGAGCCGAGATACGGCGATAAAATGTCTTCGGCACTGAATATCTATTACCGCGAACCGGAAAAATTTGAGGTGGCCGGCGAAGGCAGCTTAATCGGAGGAAGGCTGACGACCGGCTTTGCCGCAGGAAAAGACGGTGAAGGAAACCGGAAATTTACCGCGTTGTTTTCCGGAAGATACCGAAATACCAATCTTGTCCTCAATACATTAAAAGAAGATACGGACTTCAATCCGAAGTATATGGATTTCCAGACGTATCTTAATTATCATTTTAGCCCGAAGTTGACCATGTCGTTCATCGGGTATTATTCGAAGAACGATTATGAGATGATTCCGAAAGAGAGAAGCATTGACTTCGGTTCCTTACAGCAGCCAATCAACCTTACCGTAAATTACGGCGGCCGTGAGGATGACAAGTATAAAAATATGATGGGAACGTTTTCCCTGAATTTCAAGCCTTCGGATAAATGGAGGTTTACGCTGGATGCTTTTGCCTACCAGAACCGGGAGCGGGAATATTATTCCATTGCTTCAGCTTATGTACTGCAGACTTTTGATCCGGTTACAGGAGCGCCCGTTACGTCCTACGATACCGGCGGCCAGATCGAGCATGCCCGGAACGACCTTTTTGTAAAAACATACGGAACCCAGGCCAGAGCCAGGTTTTCACCAAACGTAAATACCGACATCGAAGTAGGTTTTAAATATGAAAAAGAAAGCCTGAAAGACCTGACCAATGAATGGAAACTTGTAGATTCGGCAGGATACAGCACGCCGATTTCTGCACTTCTTGATCCTAGAAATCCGCCGAATCTGGATTTATACTATAACATTTCAGGAAAAAATGATATCCAGCCGACCAGAATGTCTGCTTACGCCCAGTTTTCCCAGAAATTCTTTTGGGGCAGCAACAAAGTCTTTGTAAATGCAGGGGCGAGGGTCGCGCATTGGAGCTTTAATAATGAAACCATTTTCTCTCCGCGGGCCCAGTTTGCCATCAAGCCGGATTGGAATTCCGATATGCTCTTCAGGCTTTCGGGAGGGATCTATTACCAGGCACCGTTCTACAAGGAAATCAAAGATCTTGACGGGAATTTTAATTCAAATATCAAATCCCAGGGTTCCATCCAGGCGATCCTGGCCAATGATTATGAGTTCCGAATGTACGACCGGCCGTTTAAGCTGACTACGGAATTGTATTACAAGAAAATGGACGACCTTATTCCATACTTTATGGATAACGTAAGGATCCGATATTCCGGTAAAAACAATGCAACCGGATCGGCCTATGGGATCGATACCCGTTTGTTCGGGGAATTTGTTCCGGGTGTTGATTCCTGGTTGTCGGCAAGTTATGCCCGGGTATATGAAAATATTGACGGAAGAGGGGATATCCCGAGACCCACCGACCAGAGACTCCGTTTCGCCATGTTTTATCAGGATTATATGCCGAAGTTCCCTAAAATGCGGGTGAACTTAACCCTTGTTTATGCAATGGGACTGCCTACCGGATCTCCCATTGTACTGGATGAAAACCGGAAAATCGATTATTTCGCAGGATATTCCTATCAGAAAACGCTGCCTTCTTACAAAAGAGTGGATTTGGGACTGTCTTATGCATTTATAGAACCGAAAGAAAAAAATACCGCTTACGGTTTTTGGGGAAATTTTGACGAACTGACGCTTGGCGTACAGGTTTTCAACGCTTTTAATATCAGGAATACGGTAGCCAACCAATGGATCACGGATGCCAACACCAACCTGATGTATCCGGTTCCGGTTCGTCTGACCGGACGTTTTTTCAATGTAAAACTTGAATTCAGAATTAAATAAACATAGCTGGCGGATTGTTCTGTCAGTTTTAACAGATAAGAAATAAGCTCCTGAAATATTCAGGAGTTTTTTATTTTTCCGGATTTTATAACAACAATACATAATTTTATAACATAGATACCACAGATAATTTTTAACTTTGTTCCAGTGAAAAAGATTCTTGCTATAGTGTTCTCTGTTTTCTACTTCGGGTTTTCTTCCGGGGCAGTCTTCAATGTTCATTATTGCATGAATGAATTGGCATCGGTAAGCCGTAATACGAAAGACGTTTGCAGCAAATGCGGCGTTAAAACCAAAAAAGACTGCTGCAAAACCGAGATCAGAGTTGTGAAAGTTGATGATTCCCAAAAATCGGATTTCCTTAAAATTGATCTTTTAAAACAAATTCTGCAAGTTTCCCGTCAGAGGTTTTTTGTTACCGACCTGTCTTTTTCCAGCTCTAAATTTACCCGGATCAGGATCAACGCGCCGCCTGAAATCCGGCCCGTCCCCATCTTTATTACCCATTGTCATTTTAGGATTTAGAATCCGTCAGTCGTTAAATGATCTGCTAAAACAGCGTCCTCTTTGCCATATGTGGGGAGATTTATCACAAAAGTCACAAAAGCTCTGAGCACATTAGAAATATAAGATTTAAAGATAAATTTTATGCATATTTTAAAACACATAAGTTTTAAAATCTTTGATCTCTAGTCCCACGATCCTAAGGAACGGCTACCCGGTGGCTGAGGCACTCGAAGCCACACATCATCTGTGAAGATCGTACTATCAGGGCATTATTAAAAAACGACACGCTCTGTCGCGTTATGCGATTTTTAAGCCATTATTAAAAATGATCCTAAAATTTAAGACAATGAAAAAATATATCATCACTGCAATATTCTCTTTATTTTCAATTATTTCCATTTCAGCACAGTCTAAAAAAGATGCGCAGATTTCCAGACTCTATCAGAATTACATTGCCATAAAATCGGCTTTGTCCTCTGATGATGCTGAAAAAACTTCAAAAGCGGCAACCGAATTCATTAAAACCGCTTCAGCTATTGATTACAAAAAAATCTCGGAAGGAAACCTGAATACGCTTAGAAAAGATGCGACAGCGATTTCTGAAGCCCGGAACATCAGCAGCCAGCGGGAAACTTTTATGAATCTTTCGGACAACATGATTGCTTTAACTAAAGAGTTCAAAGTTTCCGAGAGCCCCGTGTATGTTCAGTATTGCCCGATGGCCGATGGAAGCTGGCTGAGCAACGAAACAAAAATTGCCAACCCGTATTATGGGAAATCCATGCTTACGTGTGGGAATGTGAAGTCAACCATTAAATAAGATTTGTGTTTTATTTAGAATAAAAGAGTTGTAAAGTTTGAACGGGAATGGGTTTGCAGTTAAGGATAAATATCTTTGCTAAACCGCATGCTTTGAAACAGAATTTAATTTTTAATTCTTATACATTCAAACTTTACAACATTTCTTAAACTTATTTAATTGCAAATCGCAAATCTGGATGATTACAATTCCAAAAGACTGGATATAGCTTTTTTGAATTATAAATATGCTCATTTGTACTTAACCAGCATGATTGTCTTTTATTTCTTTTGCAGTTAAATATAAAAAGTCACAGAATATTATGAAAAAATTCATCTTATTTCTGCTGCTCTTATTTTCTGTTTTCAGCTTTTCACAAACTGCAAAAACCCATTTTACCTGTCCGATGCATGCGGATGTCGTGTCATCAAAACCGGGAGACTGCCCGAAATGCGGCATGACACTGGTTAAAAAGACGGCTGTAGTTAAACCCAAAACGGTAATAAAACCAAAGGCCAGACCGGCTCCGAAAACAGAAATAAAAACAACGGAAATTAAAAAGAAAACGGCTGAAAAACCGGCAGTGAAAAAAGAAGTTTTCGGCAAAAAGGCTGCTGATCCGAAAGATAAAATCCGTAAGGAAACATCATCGGGATCAAAGACTGAACCTCAGATTCATGCTCGGCATCAGAAAAAATATACCTGCCCGATGCATCCGGAAGTGATTTCCGGCAAACCGGGGAAATGTCCCAGATGCGGAATGGATTTAGTGGAGGCCAAAGATCAGACTGAATCATATCCTGAATCAGAAACCAATAATTCTGCATTAAAAAAGAATACGGCAAATGGAAAACTAAGCTTTGGCGGCAGAACGGTCCGTTATGATTTATATGTAAAAGATACCATCGTCAATTTTACCGGAAAAAACCGTCGCGCCATTGCAGTCAACGGAAAGCTTCAGGCCCCGACGTTGTATTTTACGGAAGGCGATACCGCTGAAATTTACCTTCACAACAGACTGAAAGAAAATACGGGTTTCCATTGGCACGGAGTTATTTTACCGAATGAATTCGACGGTGTCCCTTACCTGACCACCAAACCGGTAAAACCGGGAGAAACCCATCTGTATAAATTCAGGGTTTCTCAGAATGGAACCTATTGGTACCATTCCCATGAAAGCCTTCAGGAGCAGATCGGCATGAATGGGATTCTGGTTTTCAGGAAAAGAGAAGGGAATCCCGGGACGAATTACACCCGTGAAATCCCTGTATTGCTGGGAGAATGGACTGATGAAAATCCGAAGCAGATTGCGCGGCGGCTCCATATGGCCAACACCGACTGGTATGCCATCCGGAAAAATACGGTACAGAGTTATGGTGAAGCTTTTAAGTCAGGAAATTTCGGTACCAAGCTGCTGAACGAATGGAAAAGAATGGAAGCCATGGATGTAAGTGATGTTTATTACGACCGGTTTCTTATCAACGGGCAGCCGGGTTCAGATTATGCAGACTTAAAAGCAGGGGATAAAGTGCTGTTAAGGGTTGCCAACGGCGGCTCTTCTACCTATTTCTGGCTGAATTTCGGAGGCGGGAAAATAAAAGTGGTGGCGAATGATGGTAATGAAGTAGTTCCGGTAGAGGTCGACCGTCTGATCGTCGGGGTTTCTGAAACCTACGATATTGAGGTCACCATTCCTGAAAATAAAAGCTTTGAATTCCGCGCTACGTCTGAAGACCGGGTCGGACATGCTTCGCTCTGGCTCGGATCGGGACACAAAGTGAATGCTCCTGATCTGCCACGGCTCATGCTCTTTGAAGGAATGAAAATGATGAACGCCATGATGAGCATCAGCGGAAACATGAAACCGATGAACATGACGATGGGCAACCAGATGATGGACATGAATGAAGTGATGTATCCCGAACTTTCCGAAAACCAGAGGGAAATGACTATGAAGCATATGAACGAAATGATAGGCCAAGAAAAGGAGAGTGAAGATGAAAGACATTCACAGCATCAGCAAATGGATATGTCCGAAGAAAAATCCATTAAAAGATTATCCTATAACATGCTGAAATCTCCAGAGAAAACAATCCTGCCTTCAGAAAATGTACGGGAGCTGAAATTTACGCTGGAAGGGAATATGAACCATTATTTGTGGACACTGGATAATAAAACCGTTACTGAAACCGATAAGATTCTGGTGAAGAAAGGGGAAATTCTGAGAATTACGGTGTACAACAATTCGATGATGCGCCATCCGATGCACCTTCATGGCCATGATTTCCGTCTGGTTAATGCAAAAGGGGAATATTCGCCATTGAAAAATGTCGTGGATATTATGCCGATGGAAACCGATACCATTGAGTTTGCCGCCAACCAGGATGGTGATTGGTTCTTCCACTGCCACATCCTGTACCACATGATGGCCGGAATGGGAAGGGTGTTCAGCTATAAAGATTCAAAGCCCAATCCGGAACTGCCGAATAGGAAGCTGGCCTGGAAAAGCTTTATGAAAGACAACCGGATGATCAGCTCCATGGCCATGCTGGACGTCAATTCAAATAAGCTTCACGCGGAAACCATGACGATGTTCGGACCGAGATGGGTCAGCCTGAATGAGTTCCACTCCAACTGGGATTTCAACCACTTTGACGGAAATTTCAAAGCAGGAAGATTTTTAGGAAAATTCCAGTGGGCGCTGCCTTATGCAGGATTCAGGATCCGGAACAACCATGAGATCATGGAACGGCAGATGGCAGAAGCAGTGGGTATGGATTTTCACGGCAGGAAAACATGGTTCGGTCAGCAGAAAGCTTCAAAGACCAAAGGCGCCTTGATCGTCGGAGTACAATATGTGTTGCCGATGTTGATTACCGCTGATGCAAGCATCGACCAGCACGGGAAAGTCCTGCTGGAGTTTCAGAGAGAAGATATCCCGATCTCAAGAAGATTAAGGGGGAATTTCACACTGAACTCCGACGGGGAATTTTCAACCGGCCTCCGCTACATTGTTCAGAAATGGTTTTCATTGTCCGGCAATTATGATAATGAAACGGGCTGGGGCGCCGGAATTACTTTGATGTATTAATTGATTCTCTTTTAAAAAGACCAGTAAACCTCATAGGTTTTGCTAAAAAAACAGCTGTCCAAACTTTCGGACAGCTGTTTTTTATTGCAGTATTCAGATTCCCGGCTAAAAAACATTTAATTCAGCACCTCATTGATCTTCGGATATTCAGAAATTTTCCTGAATACAAACCGGTTGCTTTTCTGAAGTTTTTCAATGAAAAGATCCAGTTCGTTGATGGAATCTCCATCGGTTAAATATTGGTCATGCGTAAGAAAAACAAGGTGTCTGGATGTTTTTTCAAGATCATTGAAGAATATACTGTCTACTTTTTTCAGCATTTCCTCATGTTTTCCTTTCAGTGCCATTGTGTGGGTGGGTTTCCATTCCAGGTCCCAGCCAACCACCTTATAGCCGGCCTGTTTCAGCTGGTCCGCGGCTTCCTTGGAACTTTTAAGGTCGGTTACGGTGATGTTGTTCAGCCTCCAGATATTCCTTCCCGGAGTTCTGGCGATCTGGTCGTACAGCCGTAAGCTGTCTTTTGCGGTATCAAAATCATGAACTACGGCTGCCGGATTTTTATAAAAACCGGTGTACTTGTTGTGGGCATGCGTAAAGCTGTGGTTAGCCAGTTCTACCAACCGGTCTTTTCTAAGGAGTTCAAGATCCTGCTGTTGTTTCTTGCTCCCGTACACATGTTTGCCGACCAGGAAAGCCGTAGCACAAACGTTTCTTTTATGTAGAATTTTCAGGAGATTTTCCGTTCCGCGGTTGGGGCCGTCGTCGAAGGTAAGGTAAATTACCCTTTTGCCGGCAGGAACTTTTTCATCATCGGGTTTGGGGACAATTTTTGCGACGGGATGGTCTTCAGGAACCGTGTTTAATGATTCTTTTTTGTCTTTTTTCTGATTACAGCTGTTAAATAAAATTGAAGTTGCACTCATCAATGCAAACATCCCCAGAAAAGTCTTTTTTAGAGACCTTTCCGCAAAAGTTTTTGTCATAAAGTTTAATGGAATTTTTGTTGTTAAAAATTGTTAATTTTTCCAAATATTTCTTAACAAAAAACATGCCGATTTTAGCTTTGAAATTACTTTTAAGGTGATTTTAATAATTTATTTTCAGACTGTTATTTTTCCAGCAGTTCTTTTAAATACAGAGAATTTTTGATTGCCGCCGTTCCCCAGGTATTATTGAAAAAGATAAACGATTTATGTTTAAAATTCCGGATTTTTTCAGCCAGATTTTTAATGAATTCTTCACTGTATTCCGATTTGTAAAGAACGGGTTTTCCATGGAGCCTGTAGTAGAGAATGTCCGCATGACTGACAATAACATCTTCCGGCAGATTTCCCGGAAAACTCACACCGGAAAAAATGACATGATTTTCTTTGAGCAGTTTGAATATTTCATCCCGCCACCAGGATTCGTGACGAAATTCAATGACGTTGACATGGCTGAAATCCAGATTGTTCAAAATCAAATCAATATTTTCAGGGCTGTTTTTAAACGATGGCGGGAACTGGTACAGAAATCCTGAGAGTTTTTCCTTTAAATTATTTTGAATATGTTGACAAAATTCGGAGATTTCCTCCCGGCAATCTTTCAGCCTTTTTTCGTGTGAAATAGTCTTTGGGATTTTAATAAAAAACCTGAAATCCTCCGCTGTCTCATCTGTCCATTTCTGTAAGGTTTTGGCCGTGGGTTTCCTGTAAAACGTCGAATTGATTTCCACACAGTTAAAAGCTTGGGAATACAGTGTAAGAAAGTCCTTGCTCTTGGCATCCTCAGGATACAGCGAACCCTTCCAGTCATTGTTATAGAACCCCGAACAGCCGATATAAAGATTTTCTTTTTCCATATTTTTCTTTTTTAATGTTTAAATTCTTCCATTGATTTCCACGTATGTTCAAAATGACGATGAATATTTCTGTAAGTTAAAATCCATGCAAATGACAAATACAGCGTTTACCTGACGGTATCCAAAATTTATCGATTCTTTTCTTTTGTAATCTAAAATACGCGCATTATGGGAATATCTAAATTTGATGTGACTTATGCGCAAAGGGGTTAAATAAAAATGTATGCCATTTATCTAATGGATTTAATACTTAAATCAACCGAATTTAGCCTTAAGGAATTTAAGATTACCGATAAAGAACTGAAGCTCATGGCCGCAGCTGCAATCATCGGTGATAACAGGATCCCGAAAAACGGGTACAATAATCCTGCCGCAACGGGCACGCCCAGCACGTTGTAAATAAAGGCAAAGAATAGATTTTCTTTAATATTTTTCAGCAGATTTTCACTAAGAAGTTTCGCTTTGGCCACACCGAGGATATCGCCTTTCAGCAAGGTAATTTCCGCGCTTTCAATAGCAGCATCCGTCCCGGTTCCCATCGCAATTCCGATGTTGGCCTGGGCCAGGGCAGGAGCATCGTTGATACCGTCGCCGGTCATTGCGACGACTTTTCCCTGCTGCTGCAGTTTATTTACTTCATTTAATTTATCTTCCGGCAGGCAGCTGGCTCTAAAACGCTTAATTCCCAATGCATCAGCTACGGCTTTGGCGGCATGTTCATTATCGCCTGTCATCATAATTATATCAATCCCTTCGGCCATCAGCTGCTGAACCGCTCTTTTGGAACTTTCTTTGATCTTATCGGTAAAGCTTATGAAACCTAGCACTTCCTGATCCTGGGCAACATAGGAAATCGTGTGTGCTTTAGACTGAACATCAACGGCTTTGCGCTTCAGGCTTTCCGGGATCTGAATCTGGTATGACGTCAGCAGGCTTTCATTTCCAAGGTAGATTATTTTTCCATTGTAATTTCCTTTCACACCCTTCCCGGAAATATTCTCAAAATCCTGTATCTTTTCTGCGGAAATATTTTGGTCTTTTGCTTTTTGAATAACGGCATTCGACAAAGGGTGTTCCGAATTCTGGTTCAGTGAGTAAGCCAGCTTTATTATCTGATCCTGATTATTGTCCAAAGCTTCAATATGTTCAACCGATGGTTTCCCTTCTGTTAAGGTTCCTGTTTTATCGGTAATCAGGACATTCACTTTATTCATATGTTCAAGGGCTTCTGCATTTTTAATTAAAATCCCGTTTTTAGCGCCTTTCCCGATTCCTACCATCAGTGACATTGGTGTAGCAAGGCCCAATGCACACGGACAGGCAACAATTAAAACGGCAACGGCATTGACGAAAGCAAATAAGGTCCGCTGGCCTTCCGGACCGAATAGTTGCCATAAGACAAAAGTAAGAACCGCAATACCGATTACCGTCGGAACAAAGACTTTAGAAACTTGATCCGTCAGCTTCTGGATCGGGGCTTTGCTGCGGCTGGCTTCATTCACCATCTTGATGATCTGGGACAGAAGGGTTTGATCGCCTACTTTTTCCGCTTTCATGACGAAGGTCTGGTTTCCGTTAATGGTTCCGGACGTTACCTGATCATCAACCTTTTTTTCAACAGGAACCGGTTCGCCTGTAATCATGCTTTCATCGACCACCGAATTTCCTTCCGTGATCTTTCCGTCCACCGGAATTTTTTCACCAGGTTTTACCCTAAGGAAATCACCTTCCTTTACCTGTGAAAGCAGGACTTTCTTTTCCTGTCCGCCGACGATGAGATGGGCTTCGTCAGGGGAGAGGTTCATCAGCTCACGGATGGCATTTCCCGTTTTCTTATGAGCGGCAGCTTCCATCAGCTGTCCCAGGATTACCAGCGTTAAGATGACACATACCGCCTCAAAGTACAGGGGAATTTCATGATTATGCCCCCTGATTTCATGAGGAATAAGATCAGGGAAAATTAAAGCGGTAAGACTGAAAAGAAATGCTGCCGCAACCCCAAGCACGATGAGGCTGAACATATTTAAGTTCCGGGTTTTAAATGAAACCCAGCCTCTTTTCATCAGGAACCAGCCGGAGTAAAAAATAACGGGCAGCGAAAGGATCAGCTCGACAAGGCCCTGGCTCTGATGGGAAAACGGAAAATCAATCAGCATTCCACCCATGGAAAGGATAAACACCGGAATAGTAAAAGCCAGTGAGATAATCAGCTTTCTTTTCAGAATATTGTAGGTTTCATCATGTTCATTCTGCTCTTTATCCGGCATTTTTACCAGGTCCATCCCGCAGATCGGGCAGTCGCCCGGTTCATCCCGGATGATTTCAGGATGCATCGGGCAGGTATATTGGGCTGCTTTCTTTTCCGGATATTTTACCAGATCCATTCCGCAGACCGGACAGCCTACATTGCTGTCATACACTTTGTTCCCTTCACAATACATTGGGCAATAGTATTTTCCCGCCATTTCATCGCTGACTTTTGGTATTTCCTGATGAGGTTGGTGCTGATGGGTATGCATTCCGAAACTGCTGAGCAGCTCTTCCGTAATTTCTTCCAGATGCATGTGGCAGACCGGGCAATCTCCTTTTTCCTGATATACTTCATCTCCTTCACAAAACATCGGGCAGTAATAGCCTCCGATATGATCCTTAAAATTTTCGGGAAGATGGGTTTTGGAATAAGCCGGTTTGAAATTCGGATCTTTTGCCTGTTTTTCCTCAATAGGAACCAGGTACATATTACAGACCGGGCATCTTTTTCCCTGCTGGAAATACACTTTATCGCCTTCACATTCCATCGGGCAGTAATATACCGAAGACGGAGAAATGCGGTCCTGGGGTTTTACAAATTCTCTTTGGGGAAGATCCGGGTCTTCAAGCCTGTAATTCCCGGCTTCTTCAAGGGCTTTATTTAAAGTATTGAGGTCTGGCTGCTGACCGGAGGTAATGGTTGCGGTATGGGTTTCCAGATTGACGTCGGCTTCTATGCCTTCTATCCTGTTCAGCTTCTCAGAAATCTTTTTCTGACAGCCTGAGCAGCTCATTCCGGTAACGGTATATTGCTTTTTCATGATCCTTCTGATTTATCGTACAAATTTCCGGTACATGGCCGGAAGCCTGTTATAAATTTAAGGATAATATGTATAAAATTAAGTGTCTTTTCTAAGTTTTGGGGCAACAAGTGCGGGTGAGTTGGAGAGTTATAGGGTGGGAGGTGATAGTGTTAAGGGTTGGATAATAGTACAATATTAGAGTATCAGGATTGGAAATAATAGCATATGGCGTCTGATACTCTAACTATAATCTTTTATGATTTAAGAGACTAACTAGGTTCAGATAAACTCAAATTTTGATTAAAAAATGCTCTCTCATTTATAAACCCTCAAACTCTTATACTCTGCAACGCTAAAATCCTAAAACCCTCAAACCTGATCCAGTGGTTTCCGGTTATGGACTTTCAGCTTTTTAAATTCGGTAGGAGTGAAGCCTGTAACATTTCTGAATTGGGAAGACAGATGCTGGACGCTTTTATAGCCCAGTTTTCCCGCAATTTCCGTTAGTGTGAATTCATTATAAAGGAGCAGTTCCTTTACTTTTTCAATTTTCTGAAGGATAAAAAACTGTTCAAGCGTAATATTTTCATTTTGTGAAAATGCTTTGGAGAGCGCACTGTAATCTTTATGGAATACCGAGACTAAAAACTCAGACAGCAGAAAGTCTTCTGCAATATCCAGTGCGCTGATTTCAGCGATGATCAGGTTTTTGATTTTTTCAGTCTGCTGACGGGCCGAATCTTTTATCCTTTCAAAACCTGTTTCTTTCAGCTTCTGCTCCAGCATCTCCAGTTGTTTTCCGGAAAGTTCAGATCCGGTTTCCGTTTCACCCAGGATAACGGATTTCAACGGAATGCCGGCCTCATTAAAAATGGCCTGCACTGCAGAAATGCATCTGCCGCAAACCATATTTTTGATGAAAATCTTCATAAAGGGCCTTGGTTGCTTAACCGGTCTTTTACGAATTCCACCTTTGTTTTACCGTGAGAGGCCGGATTTCCGCTTTCATCCAGATTTACCATGACAATTTTGTCTACGGTAATGATGGTCTGATGGGTCATTTTGTTCCGCACTTCGCATCTTAAGGTAATAGAAGTGGATCCGAAAGCTGAAACTTCGATACCGATTTCAATGATGTCGCCCTGCTTCGCCGAACTGACAAAATTGATTTCGGAAATGAATTTAGTAACTACTTTTTTATTTTCAAGCTGAATAACAGCATACAAGGCCGCTTCTTCGTCGATCCACTGGAGCAGCCGGCCTCCGAAAAGAGATTGGTTGGGATTGAGGTCTTCAGGTTTTACCCATTTTCTGGTATGATAATTCATTGTTGAAATTTTATGCTGCAAATTTAACTTTAAAATCCTGTTTCTCAAAAAATCGTGACCGGGTAATATAAAAAAGCATTATTTATATGTTCAATAATCCATTTAAAATTATAAAATGTCTGGTATTTACTACTATTTACTGCGCTGATTTTAGGAATTACGAATCGCACATTATCTTATTTTTGCTTGAAACTTTAAATAATTTCTTTAAATCGAGGTGTAATTTTGCCTGATAAATTTACACATACCACTGTTTTAGTAATTATTCATCGATATTTAACGATAAATTAATACTTTTTAACGAAATAATATTTTAGTTGAAAATTTTATTAAAATAATTTCAAAAAAAACTTGGTCATGAAATTAATAATCGTATCTTGCACCTGTATTATAGCTGGAATCAATATTTGTTCATTCTTTATGTTGTTTTTCCTTTATAAACCAAATCATTTTTAACTTATTTAATTTTATTAATCAAGATGAACATTTTTGTTTCAAACATCAACTACGCAACTAAAGATTATGAGTTGCAGGATTTATTTTCAGAATTTGGAGAGGTTTCTTCTGTAAAAATCATTACAGATAAAGAAACCGGACGTTCAAGAGGTTTCGGATTTGTCGAAATGGAGGACGCAGAAGGACAGCAAGCTATTGAGGCTCTTAATCAGAAAGATTTCAACGGGAAAACCCTTAATGTTTCAGAAGCTAAGCCAAGAGAAGAAAAACCAAGAAGAACTTTCGGTAACAGCGCAGGAGGTGGAAGAACCGGTGGCGGTGGTTACGGCGGCGGAAACAGAAGCGGTGGCGGTGGCTACGGCGGCGGAAACAGAAGCGGCGGCGGTAGTGGAGGCTACGGCGGTGGAGATCGTGGCGGAAACGGCGGCGGTGGAAAACGTTGGTAAAAAATACGGCGGCTCTTTAGAGCCGCTTTTTTTATGACTTTCAGGATAGGTCATACTACTGAAAGTCGTCAAGAATAAAGCCTGTCGTGAGAGACAGGCTTTCATTTCTTTAATTTGAGTTAATGAATTAGGTGATATTTAATTTATTCCGGTAATTTAAAAAATAGCGTATAGAAACCAATATGCAGAGTATTTTCTTAAATTGGTTAACAAATATGATTTGATATTTAAAATTATCAGCAATAATAATGACAGAAAACTTCCGGCATCCCTCGTTCTGTCCTATCCACCTGATCTTCTATAAATTATTCTATTTTTCCTTCTTCTTTTTCTTCTTTTTCTCTTTGTCCTTATCCTTATTTTTCTTTTTATCCTTTTTCGGATTCAGGATTTCTTCGGCGTATTTAAATTCTTCAATTACTTTTAAAGGCTTGATTTCAACCACCGGATTAAACTCTTTCAGGTCTTCCTTGGAGATGATTTGTTCATGAAGTAAAAAGTTCACAATTTCCTTCCCCGAATCATGGAAAAAATGATGCACCAGCTCCTTCAGCAGGAATTTCCGGTATTCATCCATAGGCAAAACTACCCTGTATCTGAAGATTCTCCCTTCTTTTTCGGTAGCGAGATATCCTTTTTCAACTAATATTTTAAGATAGGTAGAAACGGTATTCTGATGCGGTTTAGGCTCAGGATGCTGTTCCATAACATCCTTCAGGTAAAAGGATTCCAACTTCCAGAACAGCCTCATTAAATTTTCTTCCGCAGAGGTAAGATGGTTGATTTTCATAGTGAATGCTTAATGTTGAAATTGAATATTGCAATAAAGGTAAAGAAAAGATACCATAAAAGCAATTCCGGCGCCCATGAATACTTCCTTTGGGGTGTGCCGCTTCAGGATAATGCGGGTAATTCCTACCAAGATGGCAATAGCCAGCCATAACAATCCCATTGCTGGACTTAGCGCAAAAAATAAAGCTGCCACAAATACATTAAAAGCCGTATGCATGGAACTTTTAATGTAAAAATTACTGATCTGCAGGGCAAAAAGCAGAATCAATATAAAAAGCATCACCAGATCTACGTAGCCGTTTTTAAAATAATTATAAGCAATATAAAAAACCACGCACGTAGCGATGAATACATACAGGCTTTTCCGTTGTATCCTGTCGGAAACATCCATATTCGTATACCGTCCGGTTTTTACATTCCAAACCAGCCAGGCCATTACCGGAGCAATGATGATCAGCAGGATGGGAAGGAAGTATATTGCTGAATTCTTCAGCGAGTATTTCATAAAACTCATATAAACGAAAAAGAGGAATAAAGAAAGCAAAGGATTGAAAAAATCGGAGATGATTTTTGATATTTTCCGGAGTAACGGAGACTGATTTTCTTCCATATTTAAGTTTGACGGTGTAAATATAATATTATAACTAAAAAAACAATGGGTAGGTATACAATAAAAACAAAGTTTTTTTTATAATTTTGCTCAACTATTTCATCATAATTAAGCAAAGGCTAACACATGAAAGAATTTTCTAAAGAGGTATACCTGAAGTGGTATGAAGATATGACAATGTGGAGAAGGTTTGAAGACAAATGCCGTTCTCTTTATCTAAAACAAAAAATCAGAGGTTTTTTACATTTGTACAACGGTCAGGAAGCGATTCCTGCAGGGTTTACCCATGCAATGGATTTAACCAAAGATAGTATGATCACCGCTTACAGATGCCACATCCATCCGATGGCGATGGGAGTAGATCCGAAAAGAATTATGGCCGAACTTTGTGGCAAAGCTACAGGAACGTCAGGAGGTATGGGTGGATCTATGCACATTTTCAGCAAGGAGCACAGATTTTACGGAGGTCACGGTATTGTAGGAGGACAGATTCCTTTAGGAGCCGGGATTGCCTTTGCAGATAAATATTACGATAGAAAAGCCGTAAATATCTGTTTCTTCGGAGACGGTGCTGCAAGACAGGGTTCATTACATGAAACGTTTAACATGGCGATGAACTGGAAACTTCCGGTAATTTTCGTAGTGGAAAACAACCAGTACGCCATGGGAACTTCTGTAAAAAGAACCGCCAACCACGAAGACATCTATAAGCTGGGATTAGGTTATGAAATGCCTTGTCTTGCCGTAGATGCCATGGATCCTGAAAAAGTGGCTGAAGCTGCTTACGAAGCGATCGAAAGAGCAAGAAGAGGCGACGGGCCTACCTTCATTGAAGCCAGAACTTACCGTTACAGAGGACACTCCATGTCTGATGCAGAACCTTACCGGTCTAAGGAAGAAGTGGCCATCCACAAAAACGATGACCCGATCGAGCTGATCAAACAGAGAATTCTGGCAAACAGCTGGGCAACTGAAGAAGAATTGGAAGCAATGGACAACAAATCAAGGGATTTTGTGGAAGAGTGCATCGAGTTCATGGAAAATTCCCCATATCCTGATCCGGAGAAAATCTACGAGTATGTGTATGCTCAGGAAGATTATCCGTTCTTAGACAAATTAGAAAACTAAAAAAATAATGAGTCAATTTGGGAATCTGAAAATTTGAAAATGAGATCCATACATCCTTTTTTAATTTTCAAATTAACAAATTACCAAATTTTCAAATTAAAATAAATTATGGCAGAAGTAATTACAATGCCACGTCTTTCCGATACAATGACGGAAGGGAAAGTGGCTAAATGGCATAAAAAAGTAGGAGATAAAGTAAAGGAAGGTGATATTTTAGCAGAAATTGAAACCGATAAAGCCGTTCAGGACTTCGAATCTGAAATAGAAGGAACCCTTTTATACGTAGGAGTAGAGGAAGGCAATGCTGCTGCAGTAGATTCTGTATTGGCGATTATCGGGAAAGAAGGCGAGGATATTTCCGGATTAACCGGCGGTGAAGCTCCTAAATCCAACGATTCCGAAGAGAAAAAATCTGAGGAAGACCATAAAACGGAAAATAACGCGACAAGCATAGAACAGGCTGATGCCGAAGTTCCGGCAGGCGTGGAGGTAATTACCATGCCTAGACTTTCCGACACGATGACGGAAGGGAAGGTGGCGAAATGGCACAAAAATGTAGGGGATACCGTAAAAGAAGGAGATCTTCTGGCAGAAATCGAAACCGATAAAGCCGTTCAGGATTTTGAATCTGAATTCAACGGCGTGCTTCTGAAGCAAGGCGTTGAAGAAGGCGGTGCTGCTCCGGTTGATTCTGTTTTAGCCATTATCGGCCCTCAAGGTACCGATATTTCCGCCGTAGGTGTTCCAAAGGCAACAGGCTCATCTTCAGAAAAACAGCCCGAACAAAAATCCGAACCTAAAAAAGAAGAGGAAAAAGCAGCTCCTGCAATTGATGCTTCATCTTCAGACCGGATAGCAATTTCTCCGCTGGCTAAGAAAATGGCCCAGGATAAAGGTGTAGATATCAACAGCATCCAGGGTTCAGGAGAGAACGGAAGAATCGTTAAAAAAGATATTGAAAATTATCAGCCTTCTGTTGCGAAGCAGGAAGCTTCGGCTCCGTCGGCAAGTCCTGCGGCAGCTCAGGCAGCTTTAAGCTTCGTACAAAGAGAGGATACGGAAACCCAGAACTCTCAGGTAAGAAATGTAATTGCCAAACGTCTTTCCGAGAGCAAATTCTCTGCGCCTCACTACTATCTGATGGTAGAGATCAATATGGATAAGGCCATCGAGGCGAGAAAAGAAATCAACTCTTTACCGGATACCCGAATTTCTTTCAACGATATGATCATCAAGGCAACGGCTGTTGCATTGAGAAAACACCCGCAGGTGAATTCAAGCTGGGCAGGTGATAAGATCATCCACAGAGGGAATATCAACATCGGGGTGGCAGTAGCTATTCCTGACGGACTGGTTGTTCCTGTACTTAAGAATACAGACCAGATGAACTATACCCAGATTTCTGCAGCGGTGAAAGATATGGCCGGAAGAGCGAAAAACAAAGGTCTTAAAGCCAATGAAATGGAAGGTTCTACATTCTCTATTTCCAACCTGGGAATGTTCGGAATCGAAACCTTTACCAGCATCATCAATCAGCCTAATGCGGCTATTCTTTCAGTAGGAGCCATAATTGAGAAGCCGGTAGTGAAAAACGGACAGATCGTAGTCGGAAACATCATGAAGCTTTCCCTGGCGTGTGACCACAGGGTAGTGGACGGTGCTACCGGTGCCCAGTTCTTACAGACTTTAAAAACGTATCTGGAAAGCCCGTTAACTTTGTTACTGTAATTTCTGATCAACGTTTTAACCAATAAAAAAGTTTACCGGATTCCGGTAAACTTTTTTGTTTCTTATTGTTGTTTACAACTGATTTTGGCCATAGAATAACGAATAATCGGGAAATCCTTCTTATCTTTAAATGATGAAGATAGGAACACTGAAAATGGATAAGCAGAATATCTTTCTGCTGTTACTGGTCACAATGGTTATTGCCGGCAAACTGATCCCGTTTAAGGAAGAATACAATCAATATATCAATCTGTCCGCATTTATAGACTGGGGAATTGCTGCCATTTTCCTGTTGTATGGATTAAAGCTGAACATTAAAGAAATTGTAAAGGACATTTCCAACTGGAAGCTTCACCTCCTGGTCCAGCTGGGAACATTCGTGATTTTTCCTTTGCTGGTCATTCCTTTTTATGGTTTTG
Organism: Chryseobacterium sp. SN22; assembly: GCF_008329705.1. Taxonomy (GTDB): domain Bacteria; phylum Bacteroidota; class Bacteroidia; order Flavobacteriales; family Weeksellaceae; genus Chryseobacterium. The sequence goes on from NZ_VTSX01000003.1 coordinate 40,236, forward strand.
TAAAGGATTCGGCTTATTTTATCACCTGGCTTTCGATATTCTTTCTGGCCAGTCTTCCTTCCACGGTATCCTCTTCGGTGGTCATGGTTTCCATTGCCAAAGGAAACGTTACTTCTGCGATTTTCAATGCTTCGATTTCAGGAATCATCGGTATTGTTATGACGCCTCTGCTCATGAGCTTTTTTATTCAGCCGGATCAGGGAAATGTCAACAATACCGAGATTATCCAGCAGCTGTTGCTGAAAGTACTGCTGCCGATTATTTTAGGACTGCTTTTAAATCCTGTTTTCAAAAATTTAGTCGCCAGATACAGCAAGGTGATTGCAGAATTCGACAAGCTGATTATCCTACTCATTGTTTACGAAAGTTTCTCGGACGCTTTTGTACAGAATGTTTTTGCATCGGTTCCGCCAACGGTTTTTTTTATTATTGCTGTTAGTGTTATCGGCCTGTTTTTTTTAGTGTACGAAATTTTAAAGATGATCTCTAAAAAATTACACTTTAAAAGAGAAGATGTCATTACCACAACGTTTTGCGGCTCCAAAAAATCATTGGTTCACGGAAGCCTCTTTGTCATGGTCCTCGGAATTCCTGAAGATCAGAAGGTGCTTTTTCTGCTGCCGGTGATGATCTACCACAGTTTCCAGCTGTTCTATGTAAGCTGGCTGGCTAACAGGATCGAGAAACATTCGCGCACTGCAGAAATATAATCCTTGAAAATACCTATTGATTGCTTTTCAGATTTAAATCAATTCACTATTTTTGAATCATGATTAAAGCGAGAAATATCCATAAATTTTATGGGAATTTAGAAGTACTGAAAGGGGTTAATATCCATATCAAAATGGGTGAAGTGGTATCCATTGTAGGGGAATCCGGAGCAGGTAAATCCACGCTTCTGCAGATTCTGGGAACTCTGGATCAGCCCACGACTTCCGGTAAATTCGATACGGAAATTTCCATTGCGGGAGAATCCTTTATCAATATGAATGATAAACAGCTTTCCAAATTCAGAAACCAGAATATCGGTTTCGTATTTCAGTTTCATCAGCTGCTCCCTGAATTCACCGCACTGGAAAATGTTTTGCTTCCGACTAAAATCGCAGGAGCGAATGAAAAGGAAGCGGTTGAAAAAGCCTACTCATTATTTGAAGACCTGAAAATCGAACAAAGGCTTCATCATAAGCCCAATCAGCTTTCTGGCGGGGAGGCGCAACGGGTGGCTGTGGCCAGGGCTTTAATCAATTCCCCTAAAATTATTTTTGCGGATGAGCCGACGGGAAACCTAGATTCCAAAAATGCAGATGATCTTCACCGGCTGTTCTTTGACCTCAGGGATAAATACAACCAGACTTTTGTGATTGTAACGCATAACCCCAATCTCGCAGAAATCACAGACCGTAAATTAGTAATGAAAGACGGATTGATTATCGAATAAAAACAGCACAAATGATGAAACCCTTTATTTTTTTTCTTTTGCTTTTTATTTCATGCTCCAAATTTGAATCTCAGAGTTCGGATTCAGGTATTGATTTGCCAAAATCGAAAATTTCGGAAATTAAAGATTTCATTAAAGCTAAAAATTACAATCAGGACCTTGCGGTTTTTATTAATTTCAGAATCCATTCCGGAAAATACAGGTATTTTTTGTATGACCTGAAAAACAATAAAATACTACAGAAAGCCATTGTTGCCCATGGTGACGGTTCGGTCACTAAAAATTCATCAGCCTTAAGCTTCAGCAATGTTGATGGTTCACATCAGTCGTCTTTAGGAAAATATGAAATTAAGGAAAGCTATTCCGGAAAGTTTGGAAAAGCTTATCGGCTGGACGGTCTGGACAAAACCAACAGCAATGCCCGATCGAGAGCGATTGTTCTTCATTCCTATTATTGTATCCCGGATAAAGAATCTGTGCAGCCAGTGTGTCTGAGTTTCGGGTGTCCGATGCTTTCAAAGAAGGCATTTAACGAAACGGCAAAATACATCGACCATTCACCGAAGACCATTCTGTTGTATGCATTTTACTAAACCATGATCAAAATTTAATTTCTTACTGCTATGGCCATTAAATTTTTAGCTGAAGACGACAGACCCAGGGAAAAGTTTTTACTGAAAGGGATCAATTCACTTTCAGACTCCGAATTGCTGGCCATCATTCTGAGAAGCGGCAGCCGGGAAGAAACGGCCATCGAGCTGGCACGGAAAATCCTGAATTCGGTAAATCACAGCTGGCATCAGCTGAGTCTGCTTTCCGTAAAGGATCTGATGAAATTCAAAGGAGTAGGCGAGGTAAAAGCCATTGCTATTGCCACAGCGCTCGAAATAGGCAGGCGGCGGGCAGCTCAGGAGGTACCGGAAAAATCACTCATTACGAGCAGCAATGACGGGTATCAGATCCTCAGGAAATATTTGTCGGATTTAAGGACCGAAGAATTCTGGGCCATATTCCTGAATCAAAGCAACAAGGTGCTCCATTTTTCGCAGCTTACGCAGGGTGGGATCAATCAATCGATTGTGGATATCAGGGTTTTGTTTAAAACGGCATTGGATCATTATGCTACTGCAATTATTATCGCACATAACCATCCTTCCGGAAATCTTAAGCCCAGTAAGGAAGACCTCGACATTACCCAGAGAATTAAAGAAGCCGGAAAAATGCTGAATATTCAGCTTCTGGACCATCTCATTGTTACACAAAATTCCTATTTTAGTTTCTCAGACGACGGATTGTTATGATTAGAAGATTGAAATATCATGAAATCGATTTCGATAAATATACGGCATGTCTTGAAAATTCGGAGCAGAAGAACTGGTATGCCCGTAAAGAGGTACTGGACCAGCTTTCCGGGAACTGGCATATTCTGCTAGATGGAGATTATGAGGCGGTAATGCCAATTTCCATCAGGCAGAAATACGGTTTGAGTCTGGTGGTGATGCCGCTTTTCTGTCAGCAATTGGGTATTTTTTCAAAAGAAGATCATGCAACAATTAATGACCGATTTTTAAATTTTCTCAAAAAAAGATATGTTGTTTTTTCGTATGCATTCAATCATAAGAATTCCTTTTCTGAGAATTTAATAAAAAGGAAAAATTACATTATTCCGGTTTCTGACTATACCATTCTGAGAAGAAGAAAATATTTCAAAGGAAGAAAGTCCACTGCCAAATGTGCTCAGCACCTCATTTATAAAGAACTCGAATTTAATGATGAGCATTTTTTGTTCATGCAGAAGAACTTCAAAGGTTTAAGTAAGGAGGGGGATGTGGAGAAATACAAAAATTATATAAGTTTTCTCGCTAAAAGGAATGCCCTGAAACTGGCAGGTGCCTACTTGGAAGACAGGTTGATCAATATCACTGTATTGATAAATGAAAACAATCAGCTTTCTCTGCTGGGACTTATCAATGACGAGAGTTATAAAGATGAAAACGGATCGTCTTTTCTCATTGACAAAATCCTTAGCCTCTACATCCACGAAAAGAAATTTAATTTTATGGGAAGCAATATACGTGGTATAGAGGTTTTCTTTAAAAGTTTTGGTGCAGAGCTCAATGAATATCCGGTTTGGGAAAATAAAATATTGAAAAAATTCTTTTAACTGAACTTAAAGTTTTATTGTCGAATTTTCATAGATAAATTAAGAAAATATTAGTAATTTTGCTACCTCAAATTATGGCTAGTTTTTCAGGATATTTACCCTATGCTTTTGCATTGATTATTGCGATTCCTTTTTTGGTGTTGCTCCGGCAATTTGTATTTACATACATTAGACTTAAAGAACAGGAAATCCGGCTGCTTTCCGTAAAATCGAATTCAGAAAATAAAACCCAGTCTTATGAAAGGATGACGTTGTTTATGGAAAGGCTGAAACCTTCCAACCTGATCCAGCGATTCGATAAAGGCCTTGCTGTACATGAATTTATCTTCCTTACTGAAAAATCCATCAACGAAGAATTCGACTACAATGCTTCCCAACAGCTGTACATTACCAAAAGTTCCTGGCAGAATATCGTTGATTCTAAAAATGCTGTGATTGCGCTTCTTCATAAAACCTATAACGAGAGCAATGGAAATATTAATCTTGACGAATTCAAAACCATTCTCCTGATGAATTATATGGAAGGAGAAGATTATATTTCTATAACCATCGAAGATCTGAGAAAAGAAATTATAATAATAGCTTAACTAAAAAAATAAAAATTTAAATAAATGATTCCAAATTTTAAAGCACATCCATGGCACGGAATTTCTGCAGGAGAAGATGCGCCGAATGTTGTAAATGTTTTCGTGGAGATCGTTCCTTCAGACACTATTAAATACGAAGTAGATAAAGAAACGGGATTTTTGAAAGTAGACCGCCCGCAGAAATTTTCCAATATCATCCCCGCATTATACGGTTTTGTTCCAAGAACCTATTGTGATACCGCTGTGATGAACCTTGCTATTGAAAGAGGTGCAACAGACGTTAGCATGGGAGACCATGATCCGTTGGATATTTGCGTACTGAGCTCACACAATATCCACGCCGGTGGTTTACTGATGGAGGCTATTCCGATCGGGGGCTTTAAAATGATCGACGGAGGAGAAGCGGACGATAAAATTGTGGCAGTGATGATCGGTGATCATGCTTTCGGACATTTCAGGGATATCTCAGAATTGCCGGAAGCGGAAGTGAAACGATTAATGCATTATTTCCTGACATACAAAAACCTGCCGGATGAACCTGCAAAATGCAGAATCCAGGAAGTGTATGGCGCAGAACATGCTAAAAAAGTAATCCAGGCTTCTCAGGAAGATTACCTGAACAACTACGGAGGATAATAAGAACATTGTTTTTATATGAGATCAAAGGATAAATGAAATTTTCGTTTATCCTTTTTTAGTTAAACATAATCATCAGATATTTCTGATGGTAAATACATGTAGGCAATCAGAAAATACAGGCAATCCCTGCAAATAAAGCAAATTTAAATAAATTTTAAGCCGGCAGGTTCTTCGTTTTATTTCAAAATAAATAAATTTGTAATACAAAAGTTTATACAAAATGTCGAAAAAAGCAATATTGGCGATCCTTGACGGATGGGGATTGGGCATCAATCCTAATGTTTCAGCACTGGATAAAGCAAACACTCCTTTTATAGATAGCTGCCTTAAAAATTTTCCGAACACCACGCTGGAAGCCAGCGGGCTTGCAGTAGGACTTCCCGCCGGACAAATGGGAAATTCCGAGGTGGGGCACATGAACCTCGGAGCGGGAAGAGTGGTGTACCAGAACCTGGTAAAGCTGAATATGGCGGTGGAAAACGGGTCTTTAGGCCAGCAGAAAGTCATTCAGGATGCTTTTGCTTATGCTAAAAAAGAAAATAAAAAAGTACATTTTATCGGCTTGGTTTCTGATGGGGGCGTACATTCCCATATCAATCATTTAAAGGGGCTTTTAACAGCCGCTCATGAATCCGGGCTTAACGAAAATGTTTTTGTTCATGCTTTTACGGACGGCCGCGACTGTGATCCGCGTTCGGGGAAGGGATTCATTGAAGACCTTCAGGAGCACATGGAGAAAACCGTTGGAAAACTGGCCTCAGTAGTCGGAAGATACTATGCGATGGATCGTGACAAAAGATGGGAACGGGTAAAAATTGCTTTTGATGCAATGGTGGAAGGCGTAGGTGCACAGACTACAAACGCGTTGCTGGAAATTCAGAAGTCATATGATGAGAATATAACCGATGAGTTTATGAAGCCGATTATTATGATTGATTCTACGGCCATCGGGAATGTAGTTCCGGTAGCAAAAATAAATGATCATGATGTGGTCATCTGCTTCAATTTCCGTACGGACAGAGGCCGTGAAATTACTGAAGTGCTTACCCAGCATGACAATCCAGAGTATTTCATGAGAAAATTACCGTTGTATTATATTACGCTTACCAATTATGATAAAACCTTTGAAAATATCCATGTGGTTTTTGATGAAGAAGTTCTTCACGAGACCATGGGAGAAATTCTGGAAAGAAACCATAAGACGCAGATCAGGATTGCGGAAACGGAAAAATATCCTCACGTTACCTTCTTCTTTTCCGGAGGAAGGGAAGAACCTTTCAATGGAGAAAAGAGATTGCTTTGTCCTAGTCCGAAGGACGTTCCTACTTATGACCTGAAGCCTGAAATGTCTGCATACGATATTACAAATGCCATTATACCGGAACTGGAGCATGAAACGGCAGATTTCATCTGCCTGAATTTTGCCAATACCGATATGGTAGGACATACAGGTGTTTTTGAAGCAGCGGTAAAAGCAGCGGAAACTGTAGATCAATGTATTCAAAAAGTAGCGGAAACCGCTTATGAACACGGATATGCCGTTTTTATCCTGGCCGACCACGGAAACTCCGATGTAATGGTTAACCCGGACGGGTCGCCGAATACGCAGCATTCTACAAACCTGGTTCCTTTTATTGTGATGGATAAAGATCAGACCTGGAATCTGAAACCCGGGAAACTGGGAGACGTCGCTCCGACAATTCTTAAAGTAATGGGGGTTGAAATTCCTGAAGTTATGACAGGAGATGTTTTAATTAGCTAAGAATTTAATAGAATAATACCACAGTTGCCGTTATGATTTTCACAGCGGCAATTTTTATGACGAATATCAGAAGAATTAACATAATATTATGTTTCAAATAGTAAAGAAAACTTTAACTTTGTCATTTAATCTAAATTCTAAAAATGTATCAGCAGCTCGTAAGAAAAGAAGTAATGGGAATTTTGGAAAAGGAAGTCGGTTCTTTTCTGGATAAATTTTTAACGCCGATCGAAAAAATCTGGCAGCCTTCCGATTATCTTCCGGATCCTTCCAGCGAGAACTTCAAATACGATTTAGAAGAAATCCAGACTTTCGCAAGAGAAATGCCTTATGATCTTTTCGTCACCCTTATCGGCGACTGTATCACGGAAGAAGCTTTACCTTCTTACGAATCATGGTTAATGGGCGTAGACGGAGTAGACCAGGAGCAGAAAGAAATCGGCTGGGCCAACTGGGTAAGAGCCTGGACGGCCGAAGAAAACCGGCATGGAGATCTTTTAAGCAAATACCTTTATCTGTGTGGAAGAGTGAACATGCGTGAAGTTGAAGTTACTACCCAGTATCTGATCAACGACGGTTTCGATCTGGGGACCAGCATGGACCCGTATCGTAACTTTGTATATACCAGCTTCCAGGAAACGGCCACCAATATCTCTCATAGAAGGGTAGGTACCCTGGCCAAGCAGTGTGGAAACGGAAAACTGGCTAAAATGTGCGGGGTTATTGCTGCCGATGAAGCCAGACACGCAAAAGCATACAAACATTTCGTAGCTAAAATTCTGGAAATCGATCCTTCGGAAATGATTCTTGCCTTTGAAGACATGATGCGTAAGAAAATCGTTATGCCGGCTCACATGATGAGACAATCCGGGCAGAAAGCAGGAGAGCTTTGGGGGCATTTCTCGGATGCAGCACAACGTTGCATGGTATATACCGGACAGGATTACATCAACATTATGAAAGAGCTCCTGGATGAATGGAAGATCGAGCACGTAAAAGGACTAAATGAAAAAGCGGAAAAAGCACAGGAATACCTGATGAAACTTCCCGCAAGACTTCAGAAAATTACAGACAGGATTTCGACACCCGATCTGCAGTTCCAGTTCAATTGGGTGAAGAGCTGATTTTAAAATATAATTATCTAAAAAGTTAGGAGTGCTGAGTATTTTAGCACTCTTTTATTTTTGTATCTTTGCATTTCAAAAATATTCAATATGATGAATAATAAGAAAATTGCTGTAGACTTTGATGGGACAATTGTTGACGATGCTTATCCGTCGATCGGCAAACCGAAAATTTTCGCCTTTGAAACATTAAAAAGACTTCAGTCCGAAGGATACCGGCTAATTCTATGGACGTACAGACATGGCAAAACCCTGGATGAAGCAGTAGAATTCTGCAAAAAAAACGGGATTGAATTTTATGCCGTTAATTCAAGCTTTGAAGGAGAAGTTTTTGATTCTGCAACCCAGTCGAGAAAGCTGGATGCGGATTGGTTCATCGACGACAGAAACCTGGGCGGCTTTCCGGGATGGGGTGAAATCTATAATATCATTCAGGATAGGATCGAATTCAGGGTTGAAGGAAAAGAAGTCCTTGCCTATTCCAAGCTAAAGAAAGAAAAGAAAAAAGGATTGTTCTGGTAAGAATAGTCTGATAATGTATCGGTGTAACAATATATCAATTTTTTAATTCGTTATTGCTGCATTGCTAGATTTATAAATGGTTATATTATTTTATGATTCAGTTAAAAACAATAGACGAATTGCGTCTTATGAAGCAGAGTGCCCAATTGGTTTCCAGAACATTGGGAATGTTGGCGAAGGAAATCAAGCCGGGGATCACCACTTTGTATTTAGATAAATTGGCACACGACTTCATCAAAGATCACGGTGCCGAACCTGCCTTCCTGGGATACGGAGGTTTTCCATATTCCCTGTGTATTTCTCCGAATGAACAGGTAGTACACGGTTTTCCGAGCAAAGAAGAAATTAAGGAAGGCGATGTTCTTTCTGTTGACTGTGGTGCGATCTTAAACGGCTTTGTCGGAGACCACGCCTATACTTTCGAGATCGGTGAAGTAAAACCGGCAACCAAAAAACTGCTGAAAGTTGCCAAAGAATCTTTATACAAGGGCATTGAGCAATGTGTAAGAGGAAAAAGAATCGGTGATATCTCATATGCTATTCAGTCGCACTGCGAAAAAGAAGGATACGGGGTTGTGAAAGAACTCGTAGGCCATGGCGTAGGCCGACAGATGCATGAAGACCCGCAGGTTCCCAACTACGGAAGACAGGGAAGCGGAAAAGTGATCAAAGACGGTCTGACAATTGCCATCGAACCGATGATCAACCTGGGTACCGAAAAGGTGAAATTCCATAATGACGGATGGACGGTAACAACACTGGATGATCAGCCTTCCGCCCATTTTGAGCATGATGTGGCGGTCATCAACGGAAAACCGGTCCTCCTTTCAACGTTCCAGTATGTCTATGAGGCATTGGGGATTACAAGCGATGAAGAAAAAGCGTTCCAATTGGATTTTTAAATGAAAAAAGTTACCAAGCTTTTACTCAATAAAATTCCCCGTCCTATGCTGATCAAAATGAGCATCTGGGCGCGGCCGCTTATTTACCAGTTTTTTAAAGGTAATAAATTTATTGATCCGATCGATGGAAAATCTTACCGGAAATTTCTTCCTTATGGGTACGGCAGCCAGAGGGAAAATGCTCTGTCTCCGGGAACGTTAAGCCTGGAAAGGCATCGCCAGATGTGGCTGTATCTCCAGAACGAAACCGACTTTTTTATAAAAAATTACAAAGTTTTACACATCGCTCCTGAACAGGAATTCTTACGTAAATTCAAAAGGATGAGGAATCTTGATTATATTTCCGCCGATCTGTATTCGCCGATTGTGGATGTAAAAGCGGATATTCTGGACCTTCCTTTTGCCGACGAAAGTTTTGATGTGGTTTTCTGCAACCATGTGCTGGAACATATAGAAGATGATGCAAGGGCTATGAGCGAACTGTACAGGATCCTGAGACCGGGAGGCTGGGGGATTGTACAGGTTCCGATGAAAAATTCGCTGGAAAAAACCTATGAAGATTTTACCATCCGGGATCCTAAAGAACGCCAGAAACATTTCGGGCAGTACGACCATGTCCGCTGGTACGGAATGGATTACTTTGAACGCCTGGAAAATGCGGGATTCAAAACAGATATTAATTTTTATTCCCAGACTTTTTCTGAAGAAGAAATCAAAAAATACGGTCTCAGGAAAAATGAAATCCTTCCTGTGATATATAAAAAATAAAAAAGATGCTTTCAGATCGAAGGCATCTTTTATGTACTATAACTTTTTTTCCCTAGCTTTGACTCCGTTCAGCAACCCGACAGAAAGATGCGCAGAGCAGGAGTCTGAAATTTAATAGATCTTGTATGCTTTAAGCCTTTCGTAACTATAAAAAGCATAAAAAGCTCATTGTTTATTCTTTAATAAACTTCTGTGCCGGCATATTTTCGGGTTGAATAATATAAATACCTTTCGTCAGCCAGCTCACATTCATTTTCAGCTCTATACTTTCAGTGTAAGCTTCCAGAACAATTTTCCCGGAGAGATCGGAAATATTTACCTTTACCCCTCTCGGTATCCCTTCCAGATTCAATTCGTCTTTTACAGGATTCGGGTAGATGGAAAACGGTTTTTTGATGATGCTTTCACTCATTCCGAGAAAGCCGGAATTGTTGTAAAAGATCTGGTCACCGGTAGCGGAATTGGTAATCATAAGCGTCTTCAGCATGCCGGATGTAAGAATCTCGTAATCAAATACAGTGCTTGTAGAAGAGTTGAAATAAAAATCACAGTTTTTCTGATCATAGGCCTGCGCCGCCGCTGCATTGGTGCCGCTGTAAACTGCCAGCGTACATCCGCCTCCCTGTCTCGTAAAATTGTTTGCTGCGGGAGAAAACGTTATGGTAGAACCAACTGAATTATAATATCTGGACTGTAATTCATAAGCTGGTCCTGAGCCAGTGAATACAGAAGTACCTATAACCAATTGCATTGGCGGAGTGGTAATGGTTTGACCACTGACTACCATCTTGGAAATATACCAACTATTGCTGAAAAGTTCTGGGCTCTGGGCTGATAAAATGCTTCCTGAAAATAAAAAAAATAGAAATTTTTCCACGGTTTTAATTTTTCATAAATATATGAATTTAAGACAAACAAAAAACCGTTTCTCAGCAGGTGAAAAACGGCCTCGCTATAAAGCATTTAACAAGATTAAATTAAGAGGTAATAACGGTATTTATCCGTTTTGTTTAATGTGGAGAAACCGCTTTCAGCCCGATTACCGAACCGATCAGCGTAATGATGAAAAAGATTCTCCAGAAAGTTACGGGATCTTTGAAAAAAAAGATTCCGATCAGCGCTGTTCCTACCGCACCGATTCCTGTCCATACCGCATAGGCGGTTCCGATTGGCAAGGTCTGGGTCGCTTTGATCAGGAGAAGCATACTCACCGTCAGGGAAATCAGAAATCCGGCAAACCAGAAATACATGGCGGTTCCGTTGGTTTCTTTTACCTTTCCAAGACATGACGCAAAAGCGACCTCAAATAAACCTGCAATAACCAGGATGATCCAATTCATTTTTACTGATATTTCTCCGGCAAAGTTCAGGATTTAAAAAAGATTAAAATTTTACAATTGTTAAAAAAGAAAAGAGACCAGCATAAAATCCATTATATCCTCACATCTTTCAATTCATTTGATCTCCGCCCGGATCCTGCTCAGGCTCACCTGTGCAATTCCGAGATAAGAAGCAATATGTCCCAGCTGAACCCGCTTTAGAAGGTCGGGTTTTTCGCGCATCAGATCTTTATACCGTTCCAGTGCGGTTTTAAACTGTCTTGAAATAATCAGTTCCTCCGTTTTCACGAGTTCACGTTCGGCAAATTTCCTGCCCCAGTTGGCTATATGGATATCTTCGTTATACAACCGTTTCAGATCTGCGGTTTTCAGCTTATACAATTCGCAGGGCTCCAGCAATTCTATGTTTTCATAACCCGGGTTGTTCTCCACATAACTTTTCATAGAAACAACCGGTTCGCCTTCACTTCCGAACCAGAACGTAATATCTTTATCTTCCCCGGAAGCATAAGCACGGACAATTCCTTTTTTAATAAAGTAAACAAATGGGATCACTTTATCAGCTTCCATCAGGCAGAAGTTCCTGGGAAATGAAACTTCCTCAATCGATCGTTTAAGGCTTGCTTTCGATGAATCGGGAAGAGGGCAGATGCGGTCAAGAATTTTGTCAAGGGTCATATTCAGTCAGTCAAAAAATCAAAAATATCAGTTTTCTACCATTATCTCAAACAATAGGAGATCAATATTCGATTTATTTTAAAAATTATTAAAATATTTAAGGATAAACGTTTAACCAAAATATGCCATAAATGTTGATTGCTTGTTCATATTAAATTAACACTATATTTAAATCAGCAAATTAAATTTATTTAAGTGTTTGGTAATTAATATTTTAAATATTATTTTAACATCAATTTAAAAATGTGCGAAAATACAATAATTTTCATATCAGCCCAAAAAATCCGGCTATTGTTTTATAAGGTTTTTATGAAATATTTTTGTTGCTGAAAATAACTGTATGAAAAGAGCTTCTATAAAAGACATAGCCAGAATTGCCGGTGTTTCCGTGGCAACCGTATCCTATGTCCTGAACAAAAAAGAAGGAAGCCGGATCAGCGACGCTACTAAAGAGAAAATTCTTGAAGTCGCCAAGTCCATCAACTATACGCCCAACAAAATTGCCAAAAGCCTAAAAATGAGCAAGAGTAAACTGATCGGTCTTATCGTTGCAGATATTTCCAATGATTTTTACTCCAACATTGCCCGTAACATCGAAGACGAGGCGATGAAGCTCGGTTACACCCTTCTTATCGGGAGCTGTGATGAAAATCCTGAAAAATTTAAAAAATTGACGGAACTTTTTTCCGAACAGCAGGTAGACGGAATGATCGTTGCCCCGGTAGTGAATTCCGATGAAGCCATCAAAAAGCTGATTGCCGAAGAATATCCGATCATCACCATCGACCGTTACCTGAAAAACGTAAGCCTTCCCGGTGTGATGATCAACAATGCTGAAATTTCGGCCCACGTCTGTGATCAGCTGACCGTAAAGAAGTTTCATGAAATTATTTATGTAGGCTACGAAACCGAACTTCCGCATTTGCTCGATCGGCAGGAAGGCTTTGAAAAGAGAATAAAAAAATCCAGAACTCCCATAAAAAGAGTTCTGATTGGCATCCAGGATATTACGGAAGAAGTAAATGAAAAGCTCAACAACAGCCTCGACCTGACAAAAAGGACCGCCATTTATTTTTCCAGCAATAAGCTCGGGATTGCCGGACTGCGATACCTGAACGATCATCAGATCCGTGTCCCTGAACAGGTTTCTGTAATTGCATTTGATGAAACAGAAGCCTATCATCTGTTTCCGACTGATATCAGTTTCGTACAACAGCCACTGATCGATATGGCGAAAGAAGCGGTGAAGCTGCTGGACAATCAGATCAATCATTACAGGCCCAACGGAGAAAGAATTACGCTCCAGGCAAAATACATGGAGCGCAATTCCGTACAATAAAAAAATTTTAAAACTTTAATTAAACGTTTAACCTTATGATAAATAATAAAGAACCGTATGTCGTGTGTTTCGGAGAAGTACTTTGGGATATTTTTCCCGAAGGTTCCAGGGCAGGAGGAGCACCCTTCAATGCTGCTTACAATATCCATAAAATGGGTACCGATGTGAAAATGCTGAGCAGGATAGGAAACGATGAACTCGGACGTAAACTTGATGATCAGATCAGAAGCTGGGGCATTACTACGGAGTATATCCAGACTGATGACGAAAAACCAACCGGTACCGTGTTGGCAAAAATCGATCAGCATAATGAAGCGACATATGAGATCATCAATCATGTGGCGTGGGATTATATCGAACTGCTGCCGGAACATAAAGAATTGGTCTCTAATGCTGAAGCATTTGTTTTTGGAAGCCTCTCTGCAAGAAACAATAGAACCAGAGAGACGCTTCTCCAATTGCTGGAATATGCAAAATTGAAGGTTTTTGATGTGAATTTCAGACCGCCTTTTATTGATGTTGAATTAATTAAAACCCTTCTGCACAAAGCAGATATCGTGAAGATGAATAAAGCGGAAATGCGGGAGATTATGGCTTATTTCGGTGAAGAGTACAGAAGCGAAGACGAAAGTGCAGCATTTATTCAGGATCATTTTAATATCGGGGAAATTGTACTGACCAAAGGAAGCAAAGGAGCCCGGTATTTTGTCGGAAACCAGAATTACGGATTTTCGGCAGTTCCCATTACCATTGCGGATACGGTAGGAAGCGGAGATGCTTTTCTTTCAGGGTTTATTTCGAAGAGAATAAAAGGGGAAACTCCTCTGGAAATCATGAACCAGGCTATCTCCTTAGGTGCATTCATCACTTCCAAATCCGGGGCATGCCCGGATTATGAACCGTCTGAATTTAATGATTTCAAACTTCAGCATACCGTTTAATAAGCGGTAGCATCCGCATAAGAAAAATTTCAGTTTTCATCTTTCCTGCTTCCTGCAAAAGCAGGGACAGGTCATCTTATGCTTTACCGGAACCTTATTATCTATAATAATTATAATTTAATCTGTAAAAACATACTTATGCAATCGGCAAAATTTACCGAAAAGAAATACCTTGTGGTACTGGCTTTTGTAACTTCATTGTTTTTTTTCTGGGCCATCGCCCTTACGATGGGGGACGTTCTGAACAAACATTTCCAGAATGTCCTGCATATCTCCAAATCCGAATCAGGATTGGTACAGCTTTCCATTTTCGGAGCTTATGCGCTAATGGGAATTCCCGCAGGGCTTTTCATGAAAAAGTTCGGGTATAAAATGGGCGTTATTCTGGGCCTTGCTTTATTTGCAGCAGGATGCTTCCTGTTTGTTCCGGCAGCCGATACCGCTTCCTTTGGCTTTTTCAGAGTCGCTTTATTCATTCTTGCTTTAGGAATGGCCACTTTGGAAACCGTAGCACACCCTTTTGTTGCGTCATTAGGTGACGAAAGAACAAGCGACCAACGGGTAAACTTTGCTCAGTCTTTCAATGGTCTGGGTGCCATTATGGGACCTTTACTGGGCGGGTTTTTCATCTTCAGCGGAACCGGAGGAGATCAGTCGCTGGATTCTGTAAAAACCCTTTATACCTGGATCGGAATTGTGGTGCTGGTATTGGTGGTTGTTTTCGCATTCATCAAGGTGCCGGACCTGAAAGACCCGCATGCCGAAGAAACGGAAATCCTTGAACATGCCACCGGCGAAGACCATCATGATGACCAGGTAAACACGAATGCACCGCTTTGGAAGCAGAGACATTTTGTATTTGCCGTAATCGCACAGTTTTTCAATATTGCGGCGCAAGGCGGTACGTGGGCATTCTTCATCAATTACGGAGTGGAAAAAATGCATCTCCAGGAAACACAGGCTTCTTATTACTTCTCACTGAGTATGGCCATGATGATGGTAGGAAGATTCATCGGGACCTTTCTGATGCGGTATATCGCTCCGAATAAAGTCCTTGCTATTTTTACGGCCTGTAATATCGTACTCTGCCTGATTATTTCCCAAAGTTTCGGATGGGTTTCCTTCATCAGTTTAATCCTGCTTAATTTATTCCTGAGTGTGATGTATCCTACCATTTTCAGCTTAGGTTTAAAAAAACTGGGCGGGAAGGTGCATCAGGCTTCTTCATTCCTTGTGATGGCGATGTTCGGCGGTGCATTTTTCACGCCGATCATGGGTAAGATTGCCGAAACGGATGTTGCCCATGCGTATCTCTTACCGATTATCTGCTATGCCATCATTATTTCATTCGCCGTGAAATTTTACAAGCCTAAAACTTTAAAGTAAAATTAAATGATCAGAAAAATATATTTAAAAGGCTGCCTGCTTGTGATGATGATGTTCGGTAAAGCAGCCTTTGCACAGATTGTCATTACCAACCAGAAGTTTTCATTCGGGACCACAGGGAGAATCGGGGCAGGCTATTCCCCGAATGCAGACGGCAGAACAGGTAGGCAATTAAATCTGAATAACCAGGGTTCATTAGGCGGACGGATGGATCAGGGCGATTATGTAGACTTCCTGCCGGCATTTCATTTTACACCGGTGATAGGCGACAGTGCTAAAAAGACCAGGATTGATATGCAGGCCAGGCTGAGCTTCTACTCTGGCGGTACATTCCTGGGGAATGTGGATACCAAATCGAATCAGGGCATGATCGTGGCTTTGCCTGAAGCTTTTGTAGAAGCCCGGAATATTATGGGCAGCGACTGGGACGTGTGGGCAGGATCACGCTGGCTTCGCTTCGATGATGTGCATATTGCAGACTATTTTTATTTTGACGACCATTCGGCAACAGGCTGGGGCGTACGTCATAAGAACACCCGGTTTTCCATGTTTTTTCCAGCAGCCATCGATACGGCAGCGAGCAATTCAACCCCTTATTCTTATACCAACGTTATCAGCGGAGGAAAAAACCTGATTTACAGGCAACGGGAAGTATTCGTACTGGAACAGACCATTCCATTTAAGAACACTAATCATAAGGTAAAATTGCTGGCTGAATTCCATACCGTAGATAAATCCGGGAAAAATTCGATAGAGCGGTACCCTGCGGATCACGGTTGGGTGCTGGGCGCAAAATTAAGTTCAACACTTAAGACCGGATTGCCCGGTTCTTTTAACCAGATTTCCCTCCGCTACGGATCAGGGATTGCCAATGGCGGGGACAGCGGAAATACCCAGACCTGGAGAACCTATGGTGCTCCACATGAATCGAAAGGAACTTATAACGGCGCTTATTCCCTGACAGCAGTTGAACATATTTTACTGAACCTTTCCGGCCGCTGGTCTTTAAACGGTTATGCCGTGTATACCCGGAGTAAAGGCGGAGCAGACAGCGATAAAGCCATGGACTACTATAAAAGGGAAATTTTTAATAAAAAGTCTGAGTTTAATACCGGGGTAAGAGCTACTTATTATTTCAACAACTGGTTCCATATCGTTACCGAACTACATTATGCCCAGCGAAAAGACGGGAACCAGGATCCTTCTTCCATGGTAAAGCTGGTACTGGCTCCTACGATTGTTCCGACAGCGGAAAGAAGTGTCTGGGCAAGGCCGCACATCCGGTTTATTGCAGAGGTTTCAAGATATAACGATCATGCCATGAACAGCCTGTATTCGCCCTTCCTGCAGCAGTCCGGAGCCAAAAGGTTCGGAACTTATCTCGGCGTAAGAGCAGAATGGTGGGTATTTTAGAATAAATAATTGAAGATATGAAGATAAAATTTGGAGCATCACTACTTTCCTGGATGACACCGGTGTGGAATCCCGAGGCCGGAAAATACGCCATTGAAAAAACGGCAAATGCAGGATTCGACCTTATTGAGATTCTGCTTCCGCCTTCCATGGAATTTAATACCAAAGAAGTAAAGCAGCAGCTTAAAAACAATCAGCTTGACGTAGTTTGCTCACTGAACCTTCCTAAAGAAGCACATATTGCATTCTATCCGGAAACCGCTGAAAGTCTGATAAAGCAGGCGGTCGATAAAACTTCCGAACTGGAAACCGATTTCCTGAGCGGTGTTCTGCACGGCGGAATCGGTGTTTTCTCAGGAGATCCTTTAACGGAGGCAGAGGCTGAAATCATTACTCAGGTCTGGAGCCACGTCGCAGATTATGCGAAAGAAAAAGGCGTAAATATCGGAATTGAACCGATCAACCGTTATGAAACCTACGTCTGCAACACGTCGCAGAACGTTTTGGATTTGATAAAAAAAGCAGGCAGGGAAAACCTGTTCCTACATCTGGATACTTTTCATATGAATATTGAGGAAAACAATTTTTATGACCCAGTTGTCCTGGCCGGAAAAAAGCTTAAGCATATCCACATGACGGAATCCCACCGGGGCATGCTGGGAGAAGGAACGGTAAACTGGGATCAGCTGTTTGCAGCATTAATGGAGATCGATTTTGACGGAAATCTTGTACTGGAAAACTTTTCATCATCAGTTCCCGGCATGCAGCAGATGGTTTCCTTATGGCAGAAATCACCGTATGACGCCGATGCGCTCGCGGCAGGCAGCCTGGAGTTCATGAAAAGCCGCTGCCTGTAAATTAAACAGCAGTACAAGTAATGAAAAGCCCTTCCTGAGTTTTGGGAAGGGCTTTTTGGTTTAAATCTTCATGATTAGCCGAAAGACCGGTTTAGTTTTATTAACTTTGCATTTCTTAATATTATTTTATGCACAAAGCAGGATTTGTAAATATAGTCGGAAAGCCGAATGCCGGAAAATCTACCTTGTTGAACCAACTGATGGGAGAGAAGCTGGCGATTGTTACCCAAAAGGCTCAGACGACACGCCACAGGATTTTTGGAATTTATAACGAGGAAGATTTGCAGATCGTATTTTCCGATACACCGGGTGTACTGGATCCCAAATACGGATTGCAGGAGAAAATGATGGATTTTGTAAAAGATTCTCTTCAGGATGCAGATGTTTTTTTATTCATTGTAGATGTAACCGACAAAGCCGAGCCTTCTGAATTTTTAATAGACAAACTGAATAAAATTCCGGTACCTGTTTTATTGTTGTTAAATAAAGTAGACCAGACCAACCAGGAAGGCCTTGAAAAGCTGGTTGAAACTTGGCATGAAAGGATTCCGAAAGCGGAAATCCTTCCTATTTCTGCTTTAAATGCTTTCAATACGGAAATTATCCTGCCGAAAATCAAGTCTCTGCTTCCGGAAAATCCTCCGTATTACGATAAAGACCAATACACGGACAAGCCGGAACGGTTCTTCGTGAATGAAGCCATCCGTGAGAAAATTTTACTGAACTACGAAAAAGAAATTCCCTATTCCGTAGAAGTGGTTACGGAACAGTTCAAGGAAAAAGAAGGAATTATTTTTATTGATTCCATTATTTATGTCGAGCGCGATACCCAAAAAGGGATCATCATCGGCCATAAAGGGGAAGCCATTAAAAAAGTAGGAACCGAATCGAGAATGGACCTGGAGAAATTCTTCAACAAGAAAATTCACCTGAATCTTTTCGTAAAAGTGAAAAAAGACTGGAGAAAAAACGACAGAGACCTGAAAAATTTTGGGTACCGGTAGACTAAAAAGGACCTGAAAGCCGTTGTATTAAAAGATTTGTGTTATCTTTAAATTTAAATCTCTTTCAATGAACTACACAAGCTCAACAAATTCTGATTCGGTGGTAAAAGATATTGCTTTATTGGTCGTGAGGGTATTTATCGGTTTCACCATGCTCTCCCACGGATTTCCCAAACTACAGATACTGATCGACGGAAAAAGTGATTTCTACGATTTCCTGGGAATGGGTCCGCAGTTGACTCTGGGACTTACGGTTTTTGCTGAATTTGTATGTTCCATTTTTCTGATCCTGGGACTTTTCTCTAGAATCGCATTGGGGTTTCTCATCTTTACGATGGTTATTGCCGGATTTGTAGTCCATGCAACAGATCCTTTCGATAAGCAGGAAATGAGCCTGATTTACCTTGCAGTTTATCTTTTGTTGATGGTATTCGGCGTCGGAAAAGTCTCCGTAGATTATATGATCGAAAAACGGAAAAGAGCCAATGACTGGTAATTCAATTTAAAATATAAATTATAAATAAAGAAAGAGTGGTAAATTTTACCACTCTTCTTTATTGTCCTACTGATATTTTTATCTGTTATATTTCGTTAATTTAAATTTGATCGTATTTAACTTATTTTCAATAATTTAAATCCGTGACAGAAATAACTATGTCCTGCAAAGACAGTATAGATAGCCTTAGGCATCGCTTTGGTAAATGAGATGCAGATGGTTCAGGCCCTTAAGAAGCATGATTATTGAAACCCAAGCTGAAATTCAGATCAGCCTGCGGAATTTCATCATATGCTGTACATCTCTATAAAGCAGTTTCGTCCTTTCAGGGCTTTTTTGTTGACTGCTCTCGTAAACCCCGGGACAGATCAACCCAGCTCGCTACCTTTTTTGCTGTATTTCATATGAAATCTTATTCCAGCATGTTAATCAATTCTTTCCTGCGAGTTAAAGTTAATTTAAAATATACATTGCTGTTTGCTGAATGAAATGTGTCATGCTGAGCCTGGCGAAATACCTTTGCAAACGGAAATTTAAGTTATTCAAATAAAAACTTTTCTTGCGTTCATAGCGTTTGATCTCAGTCTTTTTAAAAACCCAAAAACAACAATCCTTTTGCCGTCGGAATAAAATTCATTAAATTCGTGGAAATCGAAATTGTTATGAAGATAAAATTAACCATATGCCTTCTTGCGTTCCTTAATTTCTACGAAGCACAGGAAAGCATGACCTACCAGAAACCGTCTGCGGAGATTCTGAAGCTGGCAGATTATGAACGGCCTCCAGGTGTTTTAATGAACAGTAAAAAAGACTGGATCGTTTTCACATATCGTCCTACTTATAAGACATTGGAGGATCTGAGCCAGCAGGAAATGAAACTGGGCGGATTAAGAATCAATCCGGTAACCAATATTTCAAGCTCGATGACCTACGCCAATAATCTGAAGGTCAGAAAAATAAATGACAAAACAGAAGTTCAGGTTAAAAATTTACCGGCAAATCCTAAAATTGCCTATACTTCATTTTCACCCGACGAAAAGAAGCTGGCTTTTACCAATACGACGAATAAAGGAGTGGAATTGTGGACCGTGGATCTGGAAACCGCTGTTGCCAAAAAAATCACTTCCGATAATTTAAATGCGAATCTTGGTAGCCCGTATTTATGGTATAAAGATTCTCAGCACTTGCTGATTAAAACACTTCCTCAAAACAGAGGAACCCTCATTGATGCCGGCAAAGACCTTCCGACGGGTCCGATTGTATCGACCGCCGACGGGAAAGTTTCGCAGAACAGAACCTATCAGGACCTGCTTAAAAATCCTCAGGACGAAAAGAATTTTGAAATACTGACAGCTTCAGAAGTTTATAACGTTGATCTTAACGGAAGTTTAAAAAAACTAAAGGACCAGGATCTGTATTCCGGACTGAGCTTCTCGCCGGATGGAAATTACCTGATGGCAACAACGATTAAAAAACCATTCTCCTATATCGTTCCGCTGAGCCGGTTCCCGATGACGACCACCATTTACGACATGAGCGGGAATACGGTAAAAGTGGTAAACGAGATTCCTCTAAATGAAATTATGCCGAAAGGTTTCTCTTCCGTACGTACCGGAAAAAGGGATATGGGCTGGAGAAGCGATATGCCGGCAACTTTGGTTTACACCGAGGCTCTGGATGGCGGCGACCAGTCGAAAGCAGCCGATTACCGGGATGAGGTTTATACCTGGGAAGCACCGTTTACCAATGCACCGAAATCTTTTTTCAAAACCAAACAGCGGTATGAAAATGTAAGCTGGACCAACGATCATTATGCCATTGTTTCGGAAGGCTGGTACGATACGAGAAATACGACCTCTTACCTGGTAGACCTGAATACCGGAGAATCGAAAGTTCTGGAAAACCGGAATTATCAGGATATTTACAGCGATCCCGGAAATTTTAACACAACCAAAAATCAGTACGGAAGATATGTCGTGGATATGAAAGACGGGAAATCTTACCTCATCGGAGCCGGATTCACAAAAGACGGGCAGCATCCTTTTCTTGATGAAATGGATATGAAAACCCTGAAGAAGAAGAGGCTTTATACTTCCAATCTTAAAAATAGCAAAGAAGAGATCATCGATATCCTGAATCCTTCCAGGGGTGAAGTGCTCACAATCCAGCAGTCTTCCAGCCAGTACCCGAATTATTTTAAAAAGAGCATAAAATCCAATAAAGCGGAAGCGGTAACCCAGTTTGCCAATCCGTTTGAGAGCATTAAGGATGTTTATAAAGAAGTGATTACTTATAAAAGGAATGACGGGGTCACTTTAACGGGAACGCTTTACCTTCCGGCCAACTACGACCGCAAGGCAAAAACGGAAAAGCTGCCTTTGCTGATCTGGGCGTATCCGACAGAGTACAAAGACAAAAATACAGCCGGGCAGAACAACCAGAACCCGAATGATTTTACATTCCCTTATTACGGTTCTTTTGTGTACTGGACGACAAAAGGATATGCCGTCCTTGATGATGCCGCATTCCCCATTATCGGCGAAGGCAAAACCGAACCGAACGATACCTTCATTCCACAACTGGTGGCGAATGCGGAGGCCGCTATTAATGCGGTGGACCAGCTGGGCTACATCGACCGTAAAAAAGTAGCCGTGGGAGGACATTCGTATGGTGCTTTCATGACGGCTAACCTGTTGACGCATTCCAAGCTGTTTGCCTGCGGAATTGCCCGGAGCGGTGCCTATAACCGGACGCTGACCCCATTCGGTTTCCAGAGCGAGCAGAGAAATTACTGGGACGTCCCGGAAATTTACAATACCATGTCGCCGTTTATGAATGCTGACAAAATGAAGACGCCTTTGCTGCTGATTCACGGTGATGCGGATAACAACCCCGGAACTTTCACCTTACAGACGGAACGGTACTTCCAGGCATTGAAAAACCTGGGCGCTCCGGTAAAGATGGTGCTACTGCCTAAAGAAGCGCATGGATATGCCGCCAAAGAAAATATCCTGCATTTGCTATGGGAACAGGACCAGTTCCTGGAGAAATGTCTGAAGAAATAAATGCTGAAACCCGCTCTTTTTGAGCGGGTTTTGTTTTTATGTGCTTTGCGGATAGTTGCATACTTATCGCTGATACACTGTTAATCCCTGCGGGGATAACAATTGGAGTGTTTTAAAACCTTTCGGAAGAACAGCTTAAAGTTCAGTGAAAAATAGCAGATTAAAAAGCGGAAATGTCTAAAAAAACAAGTCACAAATAATTCAAGACCTCTTTAATATTTTTAAGTTCCAGAAAACGTTCATGCTCCAATTGGAGATCCTGCTGTTCGTGGGTCCAGGTGACATGATACGGAATATGGGCGGCTGAACCTCCGATTTCCAGTACCGGTAAAATATCGGATTTGACAGAGTTTCCCAGCATTAAGAAGTGCTCCGGTTTGCAATCCAGATGTTTTAACAATTTCCGGTAATCACTTTCCTTTTTATCGCTCATGATTTCAATATGGTGGAAATAATCCTGCAGCCCGGATTTTTTCAGTTTGCGTTCCTGATCCAGCAGGTCGCCTTTTGTTGCGACCACCAGCCGGTATTTTCCTTTAAGACGCTCCAGTGTTTCTGTTACTCCGTCCAGAAGCTCAACCGGCTTCATCAACAGTTCGTGCCCGATTTCAATGGTCTTGCTGATGAGGTCTGTGGAAGCGGTTGAATTTGAAATCCGGCATACTGTTTCCACCATACACAGCATAAATCCTTTGATCCCATATCCGTACAGATGAAGGTTCTGCATTTCGGTTTTAAATAATTCCTGAGAAACAGAATGTTGCGGCAGATCATCTTCCAGCAGTTCACAAAATCTGTTTTCGGCTTCCTGAAAATAAGGCTCGTTGATCCAAAGGGTATCGTCAGCATCAAATGCGATGGTGGTTATCGAATTATTCATATTGTATTTACTTTAGTTTTTGTATTTTTCTGCCGACAAAATTCAGTATAAAAAATAAATAAGAAAAGGACATTTGTCCCAACCGAGAATATGTTACGTACCAATCAGCCATTTTTGGATTATTTAGAGCAGCTTTACACACGGCCGGATCATCAAGGCAATATTGTGTTAAAGCCTTTTGAAAAAGGAGATAAGATATTAACCCAGAACGAAATCTCTACGAAAATCATGTTGATTAAAAGCGGCATCACGAAATGCTATTTCGTAGAGGAGAATGATAAGGAATACATCGTTGAGTTTTTGGGAAAAGGGGAGATCGTCGGTGAAATAGAGGTCATTAAAAATGTTCCGTGCCTGTGCAGCATTGAAGCCATTACGGAAGTGACCGTTTATTCCATGTCGATCCCGTATTTCCAGTCACTGATCAAAAATGACCTGACATTAAATAATTTACTGCTGGATGTTTTTGCGGAACGGATTGTCAATACTTCAAGCCGGGCTTCCTATCAGCAGCTTCACACGACAGAACATACGCTTTCACAGCTTCTGGAAGTAAAATCCAAGGAAATGGAAATTTCCAAAGAGGACATGGCCGCTTATCTCGGGATTACCGTAAGAAGCCTGAACCGTGCCCTGAAGGAACTGCAGGAGAATAATTCCAAAGAATAGGGTATAGGCCGCTGGAAAATCTTCGCGTATCTTTGCACAAATGCCAATACCAATGGAAGAACTGAAATTCAGGGATGCAACGCCGGAAGATTTAACAAAGATCGTAGAAATTTATAATTCCACCATTCCTTCAAGAATGGTCACTGCCGATACGGAAGATATTACCGTGGAAAGCAGGGTTCAGTGGTTTCATGAACATACGCCTGACAAAAGGCCATTGTGGATGATCGAAGACCAGCAAGGCACTGTCTTGGGATGGGTCAGCTTTTCTTCTTTTTACGGAAGACCGGCCTATAATGGAACAGCAGAGCTCAGCATTTACATGGCCGAAAATTCCCGTGGAAAGGGTTACGGAAAAAAGGTGCTTCAATATTGTATTGATAACGCGCCAAAGTTTGACGTGAAAACATTATTGGGATTTATCTTTCTGCATAACGAACCCAGTCTGAAATTATTCCGCCATTTCGGTTTTGAAGACTGGGGCGTTTTTCCTGATGTTGCTTTGCTGGATGGGGTGGAAAGGACGCTGGTGATTGTAGGGAAAAGGGTAGGATCGTTTATTAAAGAATAAATAAAGTGAGGAAGTCTCCGTACAAAATTTTTATTTAAATGTAATTTATAATTATCTGTTTTTGAAGTAGTATAATCTGATAGAGCAAGGACTAATGTAATACCTGGCAAGAGGTCATAAAATTGTTGAGGATTTTCACCTTCTTTACATAAACCTGCAGCACTTGAGATAATATAAGTTTCAAAAGTAAAAAAACTAATCTGTAAATTGTTTCACACTCATGCTTCTCATTAATTGTACCATGCCAATAAATGCATAATTCAAAACCAATTTAATCCTTCGATAATGTTTTCTAATCTAGAAAAAGAAGGATCAAAAGATAAGGCACGCCTTCTGAAATCACGTGATGTTAATCCATTTAATAAACATAAACAACAAGTATAAATATAAAAGCGATCCCAAGGACCGCTTTCATATTATACATTCTGCTTAATTCTTCTCGCAGACAAATTCAGAAACCGTTTCACCAGCATCACTGCCGAGATGGTCAGTCCGAGTCCTAAGGCGATCCACATTCCGAAGGCTCCCATTTTCAGGGTGAAACAAAGTAAATAGCCCAATGGGATGGTCATGATCCAATAAGCGATAAAAGTGTAGATGGACGGGATCTTTACATCCTGCAATCCCCTGAGCATTCCCAAAGCCGTTACCTGAATTCCGTCCGACAGCTGGAATAAGGCGGCGATGATCATTAATTTCGCAGCCAGCTCAATGACTTCAACCTCTTCCTTCTTGGTAAAGAAAGTCGGGAGGATGTTACGGCCGAGGACAAAGATAATCCCGCAGATGCACATGAAGATAAAAGCGATCTTCAGGTTGTTGATGCCGACTTTTCTCAGCTCTACAAAATTTCCTTCACCCACTTTTCTTCCAATCATAACCGTAGAAGCGACACTGAAGCCGATGCACAGATTAAAGGTAAAGGAAGCCATGCTCAGCGCAATCTGGTGGGAAGCGATATCATGTGCCGAAATCAGTCCGCAGATAAAGGCAGCCCCGGCAAAAGCAGTTACTTCAAAGAACATCTGCAACGCCGTCGGGAATCCCAGCCGTATCATTTTTTCAAACATTTCTTTGCTGAAAACCTGGATTTTTAGAGAGAAATCTTTGATGTACTGTCTTGTTTTCTTTTCATTCAGTAGAACAAAATAAAGAAAGACCACCATGAAGATCCGCGCAATCAGGCTGGCTAATGCCGAACCTTTTACACCCATCGGCGGCAGGCCGAACAGTCCTTTGATGAATATATAGTTCAGCACGATGTTTATCACATTGGCAATAATTGTAGCCTTCGTTACCCCGATGGTGTAAGACAATCCTTCCGAAACTTCCCGTAAGGTCTGGAACGCCATAAACGGAACAATGCTGATGGCCATGATCGTCAGGAAATCGACGGTGTCGGGAATGATCTTTTCCGGCTGTCCCGATTGATACAAAAGCGGCATTCCTAAAAGCAAAATTCCCATCAGTAAAATTCCTACCGTCATATTGATTACGAAGCCATGGCTGAAAACCGAATTGATCGTCTGATGATCATGCTGCGAATGCGCCTGAGAAACCAGCGGCGGAATGGCAAAAGAGAATCCCAGCGCCAGGACAAACATGGAGAAAAACACAGCATTTCCCAATGAAACGGATGCCAGGGCATCGGCGCCCAAGAGATTTCCGACAATGATATTGTCGAAGAGGTTTACCGAAACCTGTCCTACCTGCGTCAGCATAACGGGCAATGCCAAGGTCAGGCATTCTTTCGTATAGTTTTTATTTAAAAAGTTCATAATCGTTTAATTCATAGTATAGTTTATTCAAAAAAAATTGCAGTAACCAGGTACTGCAATTTTCATAATTTATTTAAAGTAATAATTACATTATTTCCTTACAAAACTTGCAACGTCATCAGCAGAAACGGTGTTTCCTCCTAAGATAATCAATCTTTCCACAACGTTTCTCAGCTCTCTGATATTTCCTGTCCATGAAAGTGCTTTTAAGGCATCAATTGCCTTATCATCGAACTTTTTCATAGCGGTACCGTGTTCATCGGCAATTATTCCGGAGAAATGCTCAACCAGAAGTCGGATGTCTTCTTTTCTTTCATCCAAAGGCGGAACATAAATTTCTATTACGGAAAGTCTGTGGTAAAGATCTTCTCTGAACCTTCCGGCCTCAATTTCCTTCTGCATGTTTTTATTGGTTGCCGCAAGAACCCTTACGTCAACTTTTATTTCCTTATCGCTTCCCACAGGAGAAACTTTGCTTTCCTGAAGCGCTCTCAAAACTTTGGCCTGGGCAATTAAGCTCATATCTCCGATCTCATCCAGGAAAATCGTTCCGCCGTTGGCCTGTTCGAATTTTCCCTGCTTGTCTTTAATTGCTCCCGTAAAAGATCCCTTTACGTGCCCGAACAATTCGGATTCTATAAGTTCTGAAGGGATGGCAGCACAGTTTACTTCCACCATCGGACCTCTTGCCCGGTCGCTCTGGTTGTGGATGGCGTGGGCTACCAGTTCTTTACCGGCACCGTTTGGTCCCGTAATCAAAACCCTTGCATCAGATACGGCCACTTTCTCGATCATCTCCTGGATCTTCTTGAGACCTGCCGATTCACCGATCATCTGGTACTTTTTGTTTACCTTTCTCTTCAGCGTTTTATTTTCCGTCTGAAGATTTTTGTTTTCTTTCTTCAGCGTTTCTTTGGCCAGAGCATTTTTTACACTGGTAATCAGTCGGTTGATGTCAATCGGTTTGGATATGAAATCGTAAGCCCCTTCTCTCAGGCAGGAAACCGCAGAATCAATGTCTGCGTGTCCTGAAATCATGATAAAGGTGGATTCCGGTTTTAGCGCCAAACTCTGTTTCAAAAGTTCGGTTCCGGAAAGCTTAGGCATTTTGATATCGGAAATAACCAGTGCGAAATCTTCTTTTTCGATCTGCTTATAACCTTCAAGTCCGTCTTCGGCAATTACAAATTCATATTCGGTAAGTTCGTCAGAAAGGATACTTTGGAGTACTCCTGAGATTGCTTTTTCGTCTTCTACAATAAGGATTTTTTGCATAGTTGCAAATTTAGATTTTTTTGATTGAATTATTAGCAAAAACCGTACCTAATCCACTATTGGGAATAATCCCTTTTGCCGAAAATGGCCGAGCCGACACGGATGGAATTGGCCCCGCATTCGATCGCCAACGGGAAGTCATCACTCATGCCCATGGATAGGGTTTCCAGCTTTTTCAGTTGATTTAATTCGTCAAAAAGATTTTTCAACGTTAGAAACTCCTTTTTTATCTGATCCTGATCTTCTGTGAAAGTTGCCATTCCCATTAATCCGGTGATTTTGATATTCTGAAATTCTCCGCTAAGATATTGTTCAAACAGATCTTTTGCTTCGCTGATTTCCAGTCCGAATTTGCTTTCTTCCGCGGCTATTTTCACCTGGAGCAGTACATTGATCGTACGGCTGTTTTTTCCTGCCTCTTTATCAATTTCACGAATCAGCTTTTCAGAATCCACACTCTGGATGGTGTCTATGAATCCGGCAATATATTTTACTTTATTGGTCTGAAGATGCCCGATGAGGTGCCATTGGATGTCTTTCGGAAGGAGCGGGTATTTCTCTGTTACTTCCTGAACTTTATTTTCCCCAAAAACCTTTTGTCCCAGATCGTAAACTTCCTGAATGGCCGAAACCGGGTGGGTTTTTGAAACGGCAACCAACTGTACCCCGGAAGGGAGCTGACTTTTAATATCGTTGTAATTTTCCTGAATGCTCATAGGTGCAAATTTCGGGTTTTTAAACCAATATTTCAGTGTTCTTGTTTATTTTAATAAATAATTGGGCGAATAAAAATTATAAGAATCTTAAGTCAGAATTAATACCTGTATTATAAACAGAAAAGCTTCCTTCTTCCAGCTATTACATATTACATTTCCAGTTCTACGATCCGTTCTGCCAGTTTCCGGTTGAAACGTTCCGGAACCATCCGCATGAGGAAATTCCGTAGAGCCGTTGCTCTTTCCCATTGGGAAAACTGCCCGATTTTCCAGCTGGTATCCACTATATAATCAACTTTTTTTCTTCTGATTTTCTGAAATTCTTTAAAAATATAGTTAAAATCATCCGTACGCTCCAGCAATTTTCCCATGACATAGGCATCTTCAATCGACTGGCAGGCACCCTGGCCGAGATTTGGCGTTGTGGCATGGGCGGCATCACCGATCAGGCATAGGTTGTCCGCATACCATTCCGGGATGGGAGCCAGATCGGTAAGCGCATTCAGGATAATATTTTCCGGTAGGGTGGCGTTAATCATATCAATAATCATCGGATGAAAGCCGTGAAAGTTTTCGGCAATGCTTTGGTAACGCTTATGCAATCCTTGATTGATAACGGCATACCAGTATATTTTTTTGCCGGTCATCTTTACAAAGCCAAAACGCTTTCCTTTGCCCCATATTTCTACGGCTTCCCGGCTGTATTGTTCCGGCAGGTCAAATTCTGCAAGCCCGCGCCAGCAGATCTGCCCTGTATCCCGGATTTTCCCGGTCTGCAATATATGGGCCCTGATTTTCGAATGGATCCCGTCAGCCCCGAAAACGATCCGGCTTTCAATTTCACTTCCGTTTTCAAAACGGAGCCGGTAATTTTCTTCTTTCCTGATTTCTTTCAGAGCATATTGCAGGTTAATCTTTTCAAAACCGATGTTTTCAGCCAGAATTCTTTGAAGATCCGCCCGGTGAATGGCGACGTTGCAGGAATTGTATTTCTTTTCCAGGGCAAGAACATGGGTGGTTGAGATATTCTTCAGGTGCCGGTCAGTCACAGAAACACTGTGGATTTTATGCCCGGCTTCTTCGATCTTTTCTTTCAGTCCGAGCTTATCAAAAATCTGCATGGCATTGATAGCCATCATAATTCCGGAGCCCACCGGTTTTATTTCCGGGGCAGATTCGTAAAGGGTAAAATCAAGGTTTTGTTTTTTCAGGATATTCGCAAGGGTTAAACCTCCGATTCCGGCACCGATAATAGAAATAGGATTCATGAGTCTGCATTTTTCAGTGTATTCAGCAATTGATTCTGTTTCGTGATAAAATGCTCCAGACTGTCTGTCTTTAACGGATGGGCATTCTGGTATTTTTCAATTTCGGGAAGGGTTTTCCTGATTTTGAATACTGTATATAGATTATTTATCATCTCCGTATTTTTAGAAATCCGGGAAATCAAATTTTTAATATCCTTTATTTTTAAATTATATTTTTCAGCGCTTAATTTAATCTCATTTTCAATTTGATGTTTCATAAGCGAATCCGTTATGCTGCTGCTATGACTTCTGGCATCACGATAATAAACATCGGATTTAATGAAAATATTTTCGTACTGTTGAATAACTTTTGATTCCTCTTGATGGATTTTTAGGATTTTATCGTCGAGGGCAGATAATTTTTTGTCATTTTTAATTAATTCGGAATAAATTTTATCAATTATATTATCATCATACCGGCTGCTCTCAAATGAACCTTTCAAAGATGAATCCGTGTCATCAACCGCATTTTCAATCAAAGGTTTATTTCCAGATCTGTTTT
Organism: Chryseobacterium sp. SN22; assembly: GCF_008329705.1. Lineage (GTDB taxonomy): Bacteria > Bacteroidota > Bacteroidia > Flavobacteriales > Weeksellaceae > Chryseobacterium. The sequence continues at coordinate 70,359 of NZ_VTSX01000003.1, forward strand.
CTCCGCAGGAAAAAAATAGTAAAAACAGAGGGATAGTAAATAATGTTTTTTTCATGGTCGTATTTATGGTTTATTCTTGTTTTCAGGGATCAGAAGATCAGCAGGACTTATGGTGTAAGATAATTTAGGATACACAAAATCCAAAGACCGGTTTTCCTGGCTGCGCAGATGGAAAAATTCTTTTTCTTTCTCCTCATCAGCAAGAATCAGTAATTTTCCGTTCAGGAAATAAGGTTGAGTATCCTCAAATTTTATGAAAGTTTTAGAAGTTCTGAAAGTCATCCCAAGCCATCTGTTATCGTGATAATCTTTAGGACTCTGCTTTGAACCCAGAATAATTTTATGCTGGAATTTTTTATTGGTCTCTGTTGAAAATAAAACGACAGAATGGTGATCCAGTACAATTTCAGATTCTTCCTCTGTAATTTTGTTTTTTAAGACCAGTTTCCTTACCTGATTTTCCTGCAGGATATCCGGGTTTTCGTAACAAGAAAACAAAGCAATAAAAGAATTATCTTCCAGGTCGAGCGCCTGGTCAGAATGAAATCCCATTTTGGAATAGGAGAGATCGTATACTTCGATCAAAGCGTTGTTAAAATCCTGTTCCGGCAATGCTGTAGTTGCGGCTGAAATAATTTTGTTGATCTGTTCAATAACCGTATGATGAACATCCGAAAATAAATTCGCGGGAATACTGTATCGTGTTGTCGTCCTTACAACCGCTATATTTCCATGATCTTCTTTTACAAGATGATTTCCCAATCTGCCTTTTCCCGTGGCTTCAAAGTCAGCGGAGTTCATCAGACTTTCAAATAAATTCTGCTCTGCCGGCAGTGTTATTTTATAAAACCCGTAAACATTCATTACAGCAAAGGTTTTTCATAATCGCCCAGATTCATGCTGAAATGCGTTTTCCTGTATTCCACCATATTTGCCGTCATGTTTTCCTCATAATATGAATTCCGCAACTCTGCCTGCATTTCTGGTGTCATTTGCTCCAGTTTAATGCACTCATCATTTTCTCTGATGTAAGTATGGTTATCCTTGTAAATCGCTTCAAGATTTGAACAGCGGACCACATAACCCATCCTTATCGGAATCTGATCGACCCCCAGAATAGAAGGGCGGATCTCATGCGTGTACAGCCTGTTGGTAGATAACGGAATAATGAATGCGGAATCCGGATATAAAGTCACCGTAAATGCTTTTTCCAGGGATTGGTCTTCAACAGTTTTCTTGAGTCTGAAATGAAGTCTTGTCAGTGCACTGGTCTGCTTATAGCAAACGTCAAACCGGTCCGTTTCCGATGGCTTCAAATGCTTGGAATTGGAATTGTCATAAAAAGTACAGAAAGCGATCAGCCCTTCTTTCGGCATATCCTTCGTTTTGTCGGAGTGGGCTTTAATCTTGGCTTTGGATTCCTTTTCAGTATCCGGTGTTTTCTTCCTATTTTCATAGATCTGCACCAAAGCATGGTTCAGATCGGTTTTGTATTCAAAAGTTTCCTCTGCACATTGATTCAGCAGAGCGATAATTTTGCAGTCTGTTTCTCTGAAATTATCGGTTGGGCCTGTCAGATTACTGGAGCACCGCAGAAGATTAAAGTGTAGTATTTCTTCTTCATCAGATTCTTTGGTCACTTTACTAAGGTAGATGCCTTTCCTTAATGCTTTTGCTTCTTTGTTAGATTCGGTAAGTTCCTGAAAATGATGTTCGGATTTTACCTTTTCAAAAATATTTCCTTCATGAAAAAGCTTTCGGAAATAGACTCCTGCATTGCTGACGATCACAGGAACCGCTCCGATACTTACCGTTTCATATTTTTCTTCACGGATGTTTTCGTAATTCACTGAAAATTCACTGATGACATGCATGAAATAGCTGTTTTCCCGAAGGTCAATTAAATCTCCGCAGATGTATATTTTTTTGTGATCAAGTCCGGGGACTAATTCACGAACTATAGTTCCGCAGAAATTTTCAATAATATACTGGAGCTCTGCGTTGATTTCCTGATTATTTAAAACGACAAGAACGTTTTTTTCTTTTGATATTTTATTTTCCACTGAATAGTTATTCATTTTCTTATAATGCACTGAAGATAGTTTAAAATTTTAATATTTGAATAACTTCTTTTTTATCAAAATTATTAATCTGGTCTGGAAAGCAGTAAAAAAATTCAAGACAATCAATTTATTTTTTTACGCAAAGCTTGTTATTCCTCATACATAGTGAGAGGAAGCAAAGAAGGGATCAGCAAGCTGATCTGATGAAGCGTATGTATAATCCGTCCGCTTAATCAGCGGCTTTGCCGCTTTACTTGGCTGTCTTAAAAATATGCAGAATGCTTATAAAACTTTGCGTTAATATTGCGAATGATCCTGCATTAATTTGTTTAATATAAGTCTTACTGTTGAGTACTGACAAAAAAATAAAAGAGACGGTCCGGAAACCATCTCTTCTTTATTTCGGATGTCAATGTGAACTTCAAAAACTTCCAGCATACTCTTCCAGCCTATAAATCTGATTCTGCTTCAGGTTGACATCAATTCAAACTCAACTTTTCTATTCATACTTGGAAAAATCAACGGCAAATATACACCGGTTCACCTGGCTTCCATTCTGTGCGCCTGCGTTGGGCTCAAATTCCGTAAGACTCCACAGGTAATTATACTGGGATTCGTGGTAGAGCGATTCCGCTCCGTAGGGCCAGCGGAAACGTACTGTATCGTCAGCGCCATCGGTATAACGGGCCAGTCTTGCATTGGATCCGTAAGAATTGCTCGGGGATCCGGTACAGGAAAGCCAGGTCCGGGTTCCTTTTCTGAATACGCCCTGTATTCCATGCGCATGGTTATCGGTAAAAAGGCTGTTTTTCGGTGCTACCGATACAATTCCGCTATTCTGAAGTGTTCCGTTGGCATCAACAGGAAATCCGAAGACTTTAGGAACGATGGAAGCATCAGCGCTACCTGAATAATATTGTCCGGTCCAAAACTGGGTTCCTTCATCATTGACTTGAATTGTGGAAAAAGGATTGGCATTGTTGATTTTCTGATAGCCCGTCTGAGGCAGGATATACCGGTAATTGAAAGCGAATGAATTACCGTTGGAATCTTTACCGCATTTGTCATTGGTTGTATCGCCTGTGCTTACTTCAATGATTTTATCCAGATCAAATACACGGACCCCTAAATTCGTACTGCTGATATAGATTTTACCTTTAAAATAGGCCATCCCACCGGCATGCACGTTTAGCGGGGCGTATGAACCGTATTGTAAGTAACCTGTCGGGGTTGCCGGAATATCGGGCTGCACCAGCAGAATATGGCGATAGGTAAGATAAGTAGCTGAACCCGGACTGATGTCGATCAGGGTAATTCGCGATCCTTTGTATGCAGCTTCATTTTTGGCATACCAGCTTACCAGAAGATAGCGTACACCATCTTTGCTGAATCCTGCAATTCCCTGCGGTCTCCAGAGCGGTGTTGTTTCATCATCGGTATTCCAGCGGATGCCTCTTACCCTGTTTTCTTCAGGAATATTGAATCCGTAAACTTCCGTATAAGCGCTTCCGCCAATGGCCTGGCGGTTTTTATTGATCTGTGACGGATTTAAAAAACTGAAACCGGAATTGATATAGTTGCTGGTATCTACATAAGCATTAACACTTACGCTTGTATCTACAGATGCTCTGCCGGTATTGTCTTTTAAATACGGTTCTTCTTCTGTTGATGTTAGGGCATTGTTCTGGCACCCGATGCCGGCCAGAGTACACAAAAGCATCCATCCAAGGAATTTTTTCTGAATCATAATTAATAGTTTACACTGTTTTGAATTGGATGCGAAGCTATTGGATTCCTTAATGAACTGGATTGCGTTCCGGTTAATTATCTGTTAAGTTTATGCTGTTGAAAAAGAAATCGAAACAGACCGTTGCTAAATATCTTTCTTAAGACCGGTATTTTTGAAATTAAGATATACTTCAATGCTGCCATTGAAATTTTTTATTTCAAGCCTTTCTTTTACTTTTTGCTTTAAATTATATGAATATTTATAAAAAAACACCCGGGAAGTTTTCCTGGCTTTTAGTAATTGGATAATCAACCTGTTGAAAGGAACAATAAAATTTCATTATCAAGAAAAACAATACCGCCTTAAAACAACTTATTTTTGCTCCTAATTTTGAATATACTTCAATTTCAGTTTTCACATTCCTAATGACATCATATTTTTTATCTTTGATAAAATTGAAAACGGTTATGATTATTTTTATTTAAAAAGTAAACAAACGTATTTCCGAAAATAAAAGTCAGGAAAAATTTTCCGATTAAAATAGATTTCGTCCATAAACAAAAATAAAAAAAACGGAGCCTGAAAATCAAGCTCCGCCTATATATTCCGTTAAAAATTTACTTCCCTAAATAAGATTTCAGAATCTTACTTCTGGTGTTGTGTTTCAATCTCTTAATCGCTTTTTCTTTGATCTGACGAACACGTTCTCTTGTAAGGTCGAAAGTTTCACCGATTTCTTCCAGCGTCATCGGGTGTTTCCCGTTCAGTCCGAAATACAGTCTTACCAGATCCGCTTCTCTTGGCGTCAGGGTATTCAAAGCTCTTTCGATTTCGATCTGAAGGGATTCCAGCATCAAATCTTTATCAGGGCTCGGAGATTCTCCTGAACGCAATACGTCGTAAAGATTGGAATCTTCACCTTCTACCAAAGGCGCATCCATCGACAGGTGTCTTCCGGAGTTTTTCATTGATTCCTTGATGTCTTCTTCACTCATATCGAGAACTTCAGCCAGCTCTTCCGGGGAAGGTGGTCTTTCGTTTTCCTGCTCAAGGTGCGCGTACGCTTTGTTGATCTTGTTGATGGAACCGATTTTGTTCAGCGGTAACCTTACAATTCTCGACTGTTCTGCCAAAGCCTGTAAGATCGACTGACGGATCCACCAAACCGCATAAGAGATAAATTTGAAACCTCTAGTTTCATCATACCTTTTTGCCGCCTTCATAAGTCCTAAATTCCCCTCATTGATCAAATCGGGTAAAGAAAGACCCTGATTTTGGTACTGCTTGGATACGGATACCACGAAACGAAGGTTGGCTTTGATTAGCTTTTCCAGTGCTGCTCTGTCGCCCGCACGGATCCTTTGTGCCAGATCTACCTCTTCGTCCGCAGTAATAAGTTCCACTTTACCAATTTCCTGCAAATACTTGTCTAATGAAGCAGTTTCCCTGTTGGTTACCTGCTTAGTGATTTTTAATTGTCTCATCTATTTTATCCTCAAAAAAGAGTTTCTATATATTATACGTATGAAACATCAGAAAGGTTACAGTAGTTGCAGAAATTTTTTATTGAATTAAACTTATTTCCGGAAATTAGTTGTAAATTATGCCTCTCACGGTACAGAATGCCCGTCTTAGAGGGAGAAACCTAACAGGAAGTCATTCTTTTAGGAGCTGTTTCCCGCTTTCCGTTGCAATCTTTTTTTTCAAAAAGGATTTACACTGCAATCGGGGCTAGGGCAGTGGTGTTTTGATTCTGCTTTAGCCGGGAAGTTCAGGTCAGTCATGAATTCGGCTTCACCGGTGAATGGTGAATTTTCGTGATGTAATGAGAGGCAAATTGACCATTGATCGCTCATCTGCATTGCAAAACTCACCCTTCTAAAAACCACCCCCGTCAAAAATTCTTTTAGAATTTTCGCCACCCCTCCGGGGAGAGGAATTTTAATCCCTTTCATTATAGTAAGTTACTGATTTTAATAAACTCCGGTTTTTTAATCTTTATTTATCACTTAATCAGCATCAAATTCACCATTGACTATTGACCATTAAAAAAAGCGGAACCGAAGCCCCGCCTTATATCATTTAACAGCAAATTCACTATTCATTATTGGCCATTCACTTTTAAAAAAGATCATTCAGCCATTTTGCCAGTCTCAGTCCTCCGTAAAGAAGCTGTCTTTCCATCGTATCGTTGAATTTATACTGGTAATCGTAAGCCAGTTTAGAATCATTCGGCGTCTGGGCGTAGATCTTGTTGGCAATTTTATGGGAGTCATATAACCAGTCTTCCAGCGTTCCGGTCTGGATATGCTTTACTTCCTCGTCGGTTTTGATGTCCAGAAGGTTAGCATATTCCGTATAGCTGTATTTCTGGGAATCTACAAGTTTTCCGTCCCACACCGAATGCAGGTTGGTTTTTTCCCCGAAGTACGTCACATTGATTTTATTTCCGCCCAGATCTTCTGCTCTTCCCACGTGCAGCGGCTGAGCCAGGTCGCCCATGATATGGATCAGGAAAATCAGTGCGATCTTTCGGTCTTTTTCCGGAGTTTTCGGATCTTTGATCTGGCTGGACAGGGTTTTTGCCTGAGTATATAGGCTTGGGCCGGCCTGTGCCTTCAGTTTTTCTTCAAACACTTTGAAATCCGTCTGCGGATCGATGTTCACGTAATGCCAGGCTGAAGCCTGCTTCCAGGCGCCGGTGGTATCGGATTTAATGAAATCCGGCCAATTGGCCCAATACGCAAGGCGTTCCCTTCCCATCATTTTTTTGATTTCCCTTCTTGCCTTTCCGGAAAGGTGGTGCTCTGCAATTTCTGCAATAATCCGGTGTCCCGTAAGTCCCCACGCATAAGAATACAGCGAAGAGGCCATGAAGGCCAGAACCAGAATCTTAGAATACATACTTTTCATTGTAAATAACATTTTCAGGGGGCAAAGATACGGTTAATTTTAAGGTTGCCATCAATCAAGAAAAAGGAGCGGGAAAATTTAATCAAATATTAATTTAAGTCTCAGGCAAAGGTAAAGGTAAAGATAGCGCGAAATACCGATCTTTTTTATCTTCACCCCAAAACTCAGCCTTTATCCCAACCTTATTTTCTTTTTTTCTTCCTTTGCTCATAAATATTTACTATTTTTAATAGAAAATTCATTGGGAAATATTTTTTCAATAATTTGAGATATACTATTTTTACACGTCAAAATCACAGCAAGGACCATGTATGAGAATAATATTGTAGACATGCATTACAATAAACTGCAGACCGATTTCAAAGCAGAAGCGGTAGCAGTAAATCTTTTAAAATACCACAGGGCGGTAAGCAATATTTTTATCGACCGGATCGGGATTAACGACCGGGCTTATCTGAAGGATATCAAAAGCATTTCAAGCGATTATCTGGGATTTGATGAAGAAGTATTCACCATCGAAACTTACCGAGAAGGGATTTACGATTATCTTCCGGAAGGGCTTTTCCATCCGCCGTCATTAGGGGCCTCGCGTAAAAATGTAGATACCGTTGTCCGCGAAATCCGCAGGCAGAAAAAAGTAGAGGAGGATGCCCGGAAATTTTTTAAGCCTTTTGAGCTGGAAATATTCTTTACCGAAATCAATGCTTTGCTGAAGGAATTTGATTTTGACATCTCCAGCGATACCGGTGCATTGCTGGATATCGTGAGCGAATTATGGCCGCTGATCAGAAAGCTTGATATACAAAATGCCTATATTTTTATCTATATCTTACCGTTTTTCCATCAGATCCGGGGCGATAAAAGCTGGTTTGAAAGGTGCATGACCGCTTTTCTCCAGGTTCCCGTGAAAGTTACCTTCGCACCGAATGTGATTGACCGGATAGAGAAGGAAGATAATTCCATGCTGCTGGGGAATTCAAGGCTGGGTGTAACTTATATTCCAAGTGGAAGGCATATGGACGGCCAGCGGAACTGGGTGGTAAACATCGGGCCGATCCCGTATCAGGAGATGGAGAAATATATAGACGGAAGCCCCTTCAGGGAAGTTTTGCAGGCCATGTACGATTATTTCCTGCCTGTAAGCGTTGAAGTGGAGGAACAATTCATTACCGAGAAAAAAGAATATTCTTTTGCGCTGGAAGATGATGAAAGAAATGCAAACAGGCTCGGATACTCTACTTTCCTTTGAAAATTTTAACTATATTTACATTTACCAAGAAAAAATATTAATTCGGAAAATCAGATGGAAGTTTCGTCAGTAAAAGGAATCTTTTTAAGGTATATCATGATGCCTTTGTTTGCAGTGATTATGATGGTAATTTTAGGAGCCATCAGGAGAAATAAGCCTGCTGTAAAGATTAAAACCATAATCATTTACTTTCTGCTGTGCAGTTTATGCCTGGCCATTCCGGGAATCTTCGGCTTCACAGGGAATCTCTTTAACCCGTATTGGTATCTTATTGCACAGATCGTTTACCTTATTTTAGGAATCATTCACGTCAATTTATCAGACCGGTATTTCAAAAAGCACTTTACGTCCACTACAAAAAGTTTTTTATTTGAATCCATCCTCACTTTAACCTGCATAGGTTTCGGAGGCTACCTTTTTTACCTGATCTTTAACTGGATGAGCAAAGGAACCGGATACCCCGTAATGGCAGCGACCAGTATCTTTATTTTCATGGTTCCCCTGGTGTTCCATTACTGTTATGTACAACTGATCAGCATTCCCGTGGATATCTACAAAACCTGGAGATACTCACCGGACCAGAAGCTGCCGGACTTTGAAGGCGCGGATTTCGACCGGCTGATGGTTTTAAATGTTGAACTGAGCAAAAACCTTGAAGAAGCCAACCGTTTCAGAATAAAAGCCAAGACTCTTCCTACTGGGGTAACCTTCGGCGACTGGTTCTACCGGGTGGTTGACGATTATAACCATAAGAATCCGAATTCAGTGATCCATCTGACCGACGAGACACAGGAACCTTTTTACTGGATTTTCTATACCAAAAAGTCTTTTTTCAGCTTCAGGAAATATATTGATTTTGAACAGGATATTACCGAAAACAGAATTCATGAAAATGATGTGGTGATCTGTAAAAGAGTCATTCAGCACGAGGAAGAAGGAGTCAGAAAACCACAGCCGCACACCGTTTAAAAATATTGAATATGATACAGCCTATTAAGCATTTTGCCATCAATTGGGTTGACGGGATGAAAGTTTCCCAGAGACATCTTAACGACCAAGATAATTTTTTAATCGATACCATCAGGGATTCCAATTCATTAGGAATCACGAATTATAATTACGGGCTTTTGCCTATCTCCAGTGAGTTTACCGACCGGACCATTTTCGATGTCCATAATACGGCCACAAACGATGTCCAGCTCGTAATCAAACGCTGTAGTGCCGTCACCATGGCCGGTTACCGGATCGAGCTTATTGACAGAAGAGTGAGCGTAAAATCACTGGCGAAATCCATGAACGAAGAACAGGCCGATGGGGAATATTACATCCTGATCTCTGTAAATCCGTTCGATAAGGTGCCGTTCGGAGATATTGACCCGGAGGAAATTCCGCCGCGCCACCCGAATACCCAATCTAACCACCATCTGGAACTCTTGCCGGTAACTTCGCTGAACAGCAGCTATTCGGGAGGAAATTACCTGATCATCGGAAAAGTAGACCTGAAAGGGAATATCGCGCAGGTAGATTCCAACTTCATTCCGCCGTGTACTTCCATTCAGAGCCACCCGGCACTGCTGGATTATTACAATATCTTTGCGAAATCCGTCGGGAACCTGCAGCAGTACGCTTTCAAGATTATTCAGAAAGCTTCCCATAAAAACCAGAATACAGCTTTGGCCCAGAACGTTAAGTTTTTGTGCAACACCATGATCAATACCTTTGGTGACATGTATTTCCAGTTCCGGAATATTACCCCATATCAGCCGCCGGTATTTTTGATTGAGTTGTTTGCGAAACTGGCGCTCCGCATGTACAATGCCACGCAGGTACTGGTTCCTGCTGAACTCGAAGAAATGCTGAACTACAGTCTGGAATGGAGCGAAATTGCTCCTCATACGCTGTTGAACCAATTATCCATTGTTGCCGAAACGAACTACGACCACCATAACTGCGGGGAACCGTTTATCGACATCCAGCAGATGCTGAAAAGCCTGGAAACGATCTTTGCCAAACTGAGCGAACTGGATTACATCGGCCAGCGGAAAGAAAACATTATTGTCAACGAACAGGAAGTATCCAACAATAATAATCCGAAAAGAGGCTGGAGCGTTCTTGATTAATTCAGAAAACCTATCCAGATATAAATCCCGGAGTTATACTTCCGGGATTTTGTTTTGGGAAAGCGCGAAGACGAAAGAGAATTTTAAGGAATAATGTTTTAAGGTGCGAAGAATTGATTCCGTAAAGTTTTTATGCTTGAATAAAATTAAATCTAATTGTTATATAAGCGCCAGTCTAAATTAAGCTTTAGAATAAGACTATAGTGATCATGCAGATAACGATAAATCTGCATGATCATATTTAAAAATAAAGTTCACGTTGACTATAGTGCTAAAACTTTAATTTTTAAGCAACAGATAAAATAAAGCATTCTTAAATTTTATCAAGATAAAAATCCGTAACATTATGTTTCAATACAATGACAATGAATATCGATAAAATAAAACAGGATACCCGTGGTCTGGAAGACGGCAAAATTTTTCTTAACAATGCCGGATCTTCTTTAATGCCGGATATAGTAACTGATGCAATCGTTGATTATTTAAAGCTGGAAGAACTCTCAGGAGGCTATTACGTGGCCAATGTAAATGCAGATGTACTGGATGAATTTTATGATGAGACTGCAAAACTGATCAATGCCAAACCATTCAATATGGCTTTTGCGACCAGCGCCACCGAGGCATATGCCAAGGCTCTGTCGAGTATTGTTTTTAAAGCAGACGATGTCATCATTACGACGGCAGACGATTATATTTCCAACCAGATTACTTTTATTTCCCTGCAGAAGAAAGTAGGGGTGAAGGTTGTTCGAATGAAGAACCTGCCGGATAACGAACTGGATCTGGAAGACCTGGAGCATCTGATCAGGGAGTACCAGCCGAAGCTCGTTGCCGTCACCCATATTCCTACCAATTCCGGGCTGATCCAGAATGTGGAAGCAGTAGGAAAAATCTGTAGGGAACACAATATTTTATATCTGGTGGATGCCTGCCAGTCCGTAGGGCAGATGGTCGTTGATGTCGAAAAGATCAGCTGTGATTTCCTTACGGCCACCGGAAGAAAGTTTCTGCGCGGGCCGAGGGGAACAGGATTTCTTTATGTTTCAGACCGGATCCTGGAACAGGACTATGCTCCGCTGTTGTTGGATATGAGAGGGGCAGACTGGACGGAATACAATGATTATGAATTATGCAGAACGGCTAAGCGCTTCGAGCATTGGGAGATGTCGTACGCTTCCATGCTGGGTTTAAAGCAGGCAGCAAGATATGCAAACCATATCGGAATGGATGTCATTGAGCAGTATAACCAAAGGTTATCCCAGAAATTAAGGGAAAATCTGAGAGACAGCGGTTTCAGTGTTTGGGACTGGGGAAACCGTCTCAGCAGCATTGTTACTTTTTCCGGTCCCGACGGCGACCTGGAAAAGATCCAGAAGGTCCTGAAAGAAAATCACGTGTACTTTTCAGTAACCTATAGAAATTCTGCACTGATTGATTTTACCAACAAAAATATTAATGGGATTGTACGCCTGTCACCTCATTATTTCAATACGATGGAGGAGATAGAGAAGGTTTCAGAAATGCTGAAAGATAGCTTAGAGTAGGTTAATTATGAAAAAAGCTTAATAAGATCTGGTAGTTTCGAGAGCATCAACTATCAGTCTGCCGTTCCTTTCGATGAGTAAGCAATTTGGATTTAAGCGCAAGTTTTTTCATCCCGTAGGGATCTCACCATAGTATCAGAGGAATGCAAAGATGATCTCCTGTAGATTTCACAGATGATCTTGCGGCTTTAAGTGCATTGACGATCAAATCTTATTTCTTCACCAGTATTTTATCCGTGGCTTTACGGCTCAGGATTTCCTGTTTTCCATCGACTTCAATAGTGACTGACTTGTCGAAGCTTTCAATTTTGAGGATATTGATTTTTTTATTCAGCAGTAAATTTCTTTCCGTCAAATAATTTAAAAAAGCATCATCGGAAAGGGTAACCGAAGTAAAAATAACAGTTTCTCCAACAGTACAATGGCTTAGTTTCTGTAAATCCTGGGCGATGATATTGCCGTCTTTATCCGGAATGGGTTCCCCGTGCGGGTCGAATTTCGGATAGTCGAGAATTTCATCCATTTTGTCGAAGAAAACGGTAGAATGTACATGCTCCAGCTGCTCAGCAATTTCATGAACATTTTCCCAGCCGAAATTCATTTTTTTTACCAGAAACATTTCTGTCAGGCGGTGCTTTCTTACTACCAATGCTGCTTCCCTGCGTCCCTTATCCGTTACTTTCAGAGGCTTGTAGGTTTCGTAGATCACCCAGTTTTTCTCGGCAAACTTCTTCATCATGTTGTTAACACTCGGCATTTTTACGTTTAAAAATTTGCTCAGCTCGTTAATCGTTGCCTTTCCTTCATGGTCCACCACGTGAAACAAAGCCTTCAGATAATTTTCTTCTGTTAATGTTGTCTTCAAAATGTTAGATACTATTCAGGACAAATCTAACAAATTATTGCCAATAAATAAGGATGTTTCGGTTAACTTTTTTTAATTTTACCATATGAAATTCTCATTCAAAAACGACTATTCGGAAGGTTGTCATCCTGACATTTTACAGGCACTATTAGAAAATAACCTCAATCAGCAGGCCGGTTACGGAGAAGATGAATATTCCCGGGAGGCCAAAATTTTAATCAAGGAAAAGATGAAAAGCCCGGATTCCGAGATCTATTTTGTTTCGGGAGGGACCCAGGCCAATCTTATCGTGATTTCTTCGGTTCTAAGGCCGTATCAGTGTGCGGTTTCTGCATCGACGGGGCATATATTAAACAATGAAACCGGTGCAATTGAAGCGACCGGCCATAAAATTCTGAACATTGAAAAGGAGGATGGAAAACTGACTCCTGAAGATATCGTTCCGGTGCTGGAAAGCCACCGCAATGTTCCGCATCAGGTGATGCCGAAGCTGGTGTATATCTCAAATTCTACAGAACTGGGAACCGTTTATACTTTGCAGGAGCTGGAAGATCTCTCTGCATTCTGTAAAAAAAATAGTCTTTATCTGTTTATGGACGGCGCAAGGCTGGGGCATGGGCTTACCTCGGAAATCAGTGATCTGACGCTGGAAAAAGTTGCTGAACTGACCGATATTTTCTATCTGGGAGGAACCAAAAACGGGGCATTGATCGGGGAGGCCATTGTGATCAATAATCCTGAGCTGCAGCAGGATTTCGCATTTAATATCAAACAGAAAGGTGCTTTGCTCGCCAAAGGCAGGCTGTTAGGAATCCAGTTTATGGAACTGATGAAAAACGACCTGTATTTTGATCTGGCAAAACACGCGAATCAGCAGGCGATGAAGATCAAAAATACCATGAAGGAAAGGGGAGTGGAGTTCTTATCTGATACCTATACCAACCAGATTTTCCCGATCCTGAGCCATGAACTGATTGATAAACTGTCGGAAAAATTCGAATTTTATGTGTGGAAAAGGGTAGACGACGGTTTTTCTGCGATCCGCCTTATTACTTCCTGGAATACAGGAGATGAACCGGTAAACGATTTTATAAAAATTATTAAAGAAGAATTATAAAAAAATGCAACCGCGGACGGTTGCATTTTTGTTAATCTAATAAAGATTGTATTATTGCACCTATTTTTATCTCAGAGCGTTGGCAACGGTAGTACAGTCTGCCGTTTTCAGGGTTCTGCCGCCGGTGTATTTTATTTTCTTTTCGTCGGCATATTTGGTGCCGGTCTCTGCGTCTCTTTCACCGATTCCTTCGCTCAGGCCGTCTTTGGTCTGAAGAAAATAGAGGTCGTTTTTATTCCCGCTTTTGCCTTCGGAAGCAAAAGTATAGGTAAGTTTCAGTGTATCTCCGGATTTGAAGCCTGTCAGGTCTCCTTTGTTGCTGTCTTTTTCATTGTTTTTATTCGCCATTTTTCCGGTAAGGGTTCCGAGGTTATCGTCGATGCTTACAAAAACAGTGTCTTTTCCGGTGACGCCTATATAGCAGAACGACTTAGGGCTTAAAGTATCCGTAACTTTATCCGTGGCAGCCGTGGTATCGGCAGAAGCAGGCTCAGCAGCCGGAGCTTCGGGTTTTTTATTGCAATTCAACAGAAATGCAGACACCGTGCTTAACAAGATTAATTTTTTCATATCCTTATTATTTATCAAATTTTGCTGATGCTAAAATAACAATTGTATATTACATGAAAAAAATATTTAACCAGAGAATAAGTTTATTTATCAAGGAATCATCGTCCCGGTTCTAAATTTTTAAATAGCCGCGGAAACCCCGCGCTGCGTAATAGGAATCGGCACCGTTGTGGTAGATGAACACCGTATCGTAACGGCGGTCACCAAAGAGAGCTCCTCCCAGATCACGGATATTCTGAGGCGTTTTTAACCAACTTGACGTTTTGTGGTCGAATTTTCCCATTTCCTGCAGCTTTCTGTATTGTTCTTCAGACAGAAGTTCAATACCCATTTCTGCAGCTTTATCCATAACATTATTTTCCGGTTTATTGGCTGTTCTGGATTCCCAGGCCTGGTAATCGTAGCAAAGGCTCCGACGTTTTGGACTTTCGGGCGAACAGTCAAAGAAGAGATATTCATTTTTATTTTCATCATAATCCATAATATCAGGTTCGCCTTCGGTTTTTTCCATTTCGTAAAGAGACCGGAGATTATCCGAATTTTCTTCCAGTTTTTTCAGAATTTTATCCCAATGCAGATTTTCGTGACGGTTCATGTTTTTGTCGAATCTTGTTTTCAGGACTTTTAACAGTTCATCCGTTTGTTCCTGGGTTAATTTGTTTTTGCTTATATTAATTTTTATCAGATTTAAATTCTAAAAGTTATAAATATAAAAAAATACAGCTTAATTTTGAATGGAAGAAGAAGTCTTGATTTAAGGGCTTTTAAAGCCGTTTAATATCAGTCAGATAGCTAAGGTTCTAGGTTAATTCTGACGCCTGAAAAAGCCTCTAAATCAAGTGGTTGAAATAACAGAAAATTTCCTGTAAAATTTCCTGTTTTCGAATCATTAAAAAATCCTATAATTTATATTATGTTAAATTGGATGTCTTTTTGAAACCACATCCTGAAATTTTTCAACTTCTTATTTATTGGTTAATTTCCCGTGCTGATCATCTTTTAACGGTTAAAATTCGCCGCTCCGTAAAACATTTTGTATTTTTGCTATCCTAATCCTTCCAAATGTCAGTTTTTTCAGAAAATATCAGGCTTTTGCGCGCTACCCTCGGGAAAACCCAGCGCGAATTGTCCCAGCAGATACAGATCACCTCTTCCAGATACAGTTCGTATGAAAACGGAAAGTCAAAGCCTCCTGTCGATGTGCTAATCAGGATTTCCAGAATCTTTAACGTCAGCATCGATCTTTTGCTTTCGGTAGATTTAACGAAACATTCTCTGAAAGATATGCTGAAACTTCCGGATAACCGGATTGTTTTGCCAGTTGTTGTGGATCAGCAAGGCAATGAAAGCATTGAAATTGTTCCGCAGAAAGCTACTATGGGTTATCTTCGCGGTTACAGCGATCCCGATTATATTGAAAGTCTGCAGACGATTTCGCTGCCTTTTCTGAAAAATGGAAAATTCAGGGCTTTCCCTGCGGATGGCGATTCGATGCCGCCGTTCAGGGACGGATCCTATATTATCGGAAAATATATGGAAGGAATCAATGATCTGAAATCAGGCAATACCTACGTTTTCATTACGCTGAATGACGGCATTACCTATAAACGCCTTAGAGCCAAAAATAAAACCTCACTTACGGTAGCCTCAGACAATACGTTTTATAAACCTTACGATATTCCTTTAAATGAAATCGTTGAAGTATGGCAGTATGCCACCGGTATTTTTCCGGAAGATTTTTAACCGTAAAAATTATCTAAAATATAAGCAGCCACAGATCTTTACCGGATTTGTGGCTGTTTATCATATAAATTTAAATAAAATATACTCTACAGGCTGGTTTCAAGCCCTTTAGTATTAACTCCTTCCCTATTTTTATTTTAATTTTCAAAAAAAATTGAAAGATAACTTATTTACAATCATTCTTTAATCTGATGATCTGGACATTGACTTTTCTGATTTAATAATATTTCATTTCCGATAAAATCTTACTTAACATGGATTCACTGGTACAACATTGACTTCCAGGTATTCATATTTCAACGTATTAAGTGCGGATTCTAAAGACAATACAGAAATCAGTGAATCGGATTTTTAAAGATTAAAGAATAGATAAAACTCTTGAGAAGTTCCAATATTTCAAAATCCTGATGATTCCTTATACAAATTGCTGCTCCGGAGCAAAGTCAACAACTAAAAATACCTTTAATACTTAATCTGTTGATTATGATATCAACCGTAAGAACTTCCGGTATCCCGCTTCCTTTTCCAGCCTGTTATTCCTTTAATTCAACAATAAGTACCACAGTTAAAGTGATAAAGATAAATCCGGTAATGAATTCATTAACTTTGTTTAAATAATTCATAAAAAAAAATAAGAAAATGTCTATTACAAACGAACAGGAATTGGCCGGAATGCGGAAAGCCGGTGAAGCAGTCGCCTATGCCTTACGTGAAATGACAAAATATGCCAGACCCGGCATGACAACCAAAGACCTGGATGAATATGGAGCGTCTATTCTTTCAGATTTCGGTGCACGCTCTGCTCCCTATCTTACCTACGGATTTCCCGGCTGGACCTGCATCAGTGTCGGAAATGAATTTTGCCATGGAATCCCTAGTAAATCAAGAGTCTTACAGGAAGGGGACCTGATTAATATTGATGTTTCGGCGGAACTGGAGGGCTTCTGGGCCGACAATGGAAATTCTTTTATTATTGGAGAAGATATTCATAAGCACCGTAAATTGGTAGATGCCTCCAGGGATATCCTGAAGAAAGCCATTGATCATATTAAAGGCGGAGTGAAAATTGCTGACATCGGTGGTCTGATGGAGACTGAGGCGAAAAAAAGAGGATTTAAAGTTATTAAAAATCTAGGCGGCCATGGAATCGGCAGAAGCCTGCATGAAAAGCCGGACGAACTGATGAATTACAGGAACCGTTTTGACGGCAGAAGGTTCAAAAAGAACTCCGTTGTAGCGATTGAAACCTTTATTTCAACGTCATCCAGTATTGCTGTTGATCTGGAAGACGGCTGGACAATGGTCGGGAACAAAGGCGGGTTTATGGCGCAGCACGAACATACGCTTCTTATTACCGACGGAAAACCTGTTATTTTAACCGAAATGAACGGAATATTAAACTGATCTAATAAAAAACAACTTCTCGATTGTATTGGAGAAGTTGTTTTAATAAAGATAGATTGTACGAATATTAATCTTTATAATCGCTGATTCCTTTAAACTGGTGGTAAGAATCTCTGATGTGCTTCAAATGTTCGGAAACAATCGGCAGGCTTTTCTCGCTTAATTTTCCGCTGTCGATGGCATTCTGATAAGCATCAATCGCCGCCTTTTCACCGAAAATGACATTTCCGATGGTTGACTCTTCTCTGTTTCCGAGTGTAAAAGAATTTTTGATATCGATCCATGTCCTGTGTAATGCTCCGGCTACCGATGGCGTATCTTCGGCTTCACCGCCGTCTTGTGTAATAAGATCGATCAGCTCATTTTTCATCACCTTTGTAAGGGAATTCATTTTTGCATATTCCGGTTTTACGTCGGGATAATTTTCCCAGACCTTGCCTTCCACTTTCCCAAAACCTTCAATACGGTCGTTGGTGATGTGAAGCAGATCATTCAAGACGGATATTTCTTCCTGATTTTTCATAAGTAGATATTTTGTGATGTTGGAAATTCTGCAAGAACCATACCTTCATAATAGAAAACTTCTTTTCGTGGTACCTAAAGGCTGCAAATAAAATTTCATTTTCAGTTTACCTGTTAATTGTTTTTCAATTTTAGCTCTAGCTTAATTTAACAAAAACATCACCCGGCATGTGTTCCCAATAGGCAGATCAGAAAAAAGAAAATCGTATTTTTATGTATCTAAATAAATATACTTCATGAATATTCCAGACAGTGATCATCCCCACTCTATTAAAGCCGTCTTTTTTGATATCGACGGCACCCTCATTAGTTTTAAAACCGGAAAAATCCCGGAATCTACACAGAATGCCCTGGAAAAGCTTCGCGAAAAAGGCATTAAAGTTATTGTAGCCACCGGCAGGTCGATCAATTCTCTTAGTCATATCAGTCATCTGGAATTCGATGGTTTTATTACTTTCAACGGAGCCTATTGTGTTACTACTTCCCGCGAACTTATTTCCAGGCATACCATTGATCCTGCGGATATCAAAAGCCTGATCCGATATGCCGGCGAGGTGCCGCTGAGCTATTCGCTGATGTATGAAAATAAAGTGGAGATCAATGATGCGACGCCTGAGGTAGTCGGCATGTATTCCCATATTAACCTTCCCGTTCCACCGATTCACGATAAAGACCAGATTGATGTGGAAAATGTATTGCAGGCCAATATTTTTCTGCGTCCCGAAGCTGAAGAAGAATTTATGCAGAAGGTCATGCCGAACAGTACTTCTTCACGCTGGACGCCGCTTTTTGCAGACGTAAACGGCGGTGGGATTACCAAACAGCTGGGCATTGAAAATTTCTGTAAATATTTCGGGATTGATACGGCCGGTACAATGGCTTTCGGAGACGGAGGCAATGATATTGCCATGCTGAAGTTCGTAAAAATTGGTGTTGCAATGGGAAATGCAAATGATACAGTAAAAGATATTGCCGATTTCGTGACGGACGAAGTGGACGAACACGGTATAGAACAGGCACTTATCCGCTTCGGACTGTTGTAATATTTTTATCTTTTCAGATTAAATAAGTAAGTATTGATTGTTTTGTGGTATTCGTTTTAACATTTTTTTTAAAAAAAGGCACAGTATATGTATACCATAAATCAAATCACTTAAAATCTTTAATTATGAGAAGTATATTATGGTTAGTCGCAGTTATCTGTATAGTAGTGTGGCTTTTAGGAATGTTGGGTATTGTACCTGGAATGGATACAGGATATTTAGTTCACATCTTGTTGGTTATTGCCATTGTTGTGGTTCTTTATAATCTGATCTCAGGCAGAAGGCCCCTTGATTAGACCAATTTATAAGCAAAAAATAAAAGCTGGAAACCGAGTTTCCAGCTTTTTTTATTGTTCACAAAAGCTTTTCACACATATTCATGACATGAGATTTTTAAGAAGAGAATAAAAAATAAATATTTTCCTAGATGTTTCTTATCTGTTGGTTAAGACTTTCGGAATCCAGTGAAGGAGCGGAGTCAAAGCCATATTATTACCTGCGAAAGCTGTTAATTGTGCGCCACCATACATGAAAATCCATGCAGGTCTGTGAAAGATCTATATTCTATTATTTCTTCCCACCAGCAACTCCTAATTTTGCCTTTACCGCAGACGTAATATCTTCACCGCCATCCATATAAGCAATATTGCTTCCCTGGGAGCTGGCCACATCAAATACATAAGCCAGTCCTCTTTCTTTGGCTACAGCGGAAATGGTTGTGGCCACTTTCTGCTGGATCGGGGTAAACAGTTCCGTCTGTTTTTTGCTGATGTCCTGTGCTGCTTTGGTTCTTGCGGTTTCTATATCTTTTCCCAAGGTCTGAAGTTCGGTCTGCGCAGTGGTTAGTTCTTTAATCACCGTTTCCTTATTGGCTTCGCTGATGGTCTTTTCCTTATCCTGTGCCGATTTCAGCTTTGTCTGGTACGTCGTAATCATTTTCTCGATATCACCCTGCTTTGCTTTCGTGAAAGTATCGAGAGACGCTTCCGCCGTTTTGGCTTCAGGAAGATTATTGAATACATCGTCAGAATTTACGTGTCCTATTTTCTGTTGTGCGTGTACAAAATTTGAAGTCAGGAAAAGTCCTGCGGCTAAAGAAAATGTTGTGATTAACTTTTTCATCTTTTTTATTATTTTAAAATTTTTCTGTTTAAAGTGAGCAAATATAATAAATATAACTACATACCTAGTTATAATATTTAATTATATAAAAAGCCCGGATAAAATCCGGACTTGGGGTTTGAAAGAATTTAATAATCTATTTTAGAATGAATTAAATACGGATTAGAAGTTGTACCGGATTCCCAATTGTCCCTGGAATCTCGAAGCCAACTGATCGATGGTGTACGGTAGCCCCGGTGTTTTAAAATTGTAAACCGGATCTCCTGCAGAAGGCTGCCCTGCCGCAACATTTCCTACTTTCGTAAGACCGACACTCGATGTTGAGTTAAAGGTATTCGGCACGAAGTATACTTTACCCCAGTCTTTGTTCAGCAGGTTCGTCGCATTGATGATGCTGAATGAAATCTGCAGGGTGTTTTTTGATTTTTCATTTAATCTTATTTCGTCCATAATCCTGAAATCTGCCTGGATGTTCCAGGGGGTGAAATCACCGTTTCTTTCGGTAAACTT
Source organism: Chryseobacterium sp. SN22 (assembly GCF_008329705.1). GTDB lineage: Bacteria > Bacteroidota > Bacteroidia > Flavobacteriales > Weeksellaceae > Chryseobacterium. The sequence continues at coordinate 90,873 of NZ_VTSX01000003.1, forward strand.
CCCTCTTCTGCTGTTCAGGTACTCGTTGCCGCTGATGAATTTTTCATAATCGGCTGCCTGTTGCTGTGCCGTTACCAGGATGCTGCCGGAAGCATCTTTTACCGGAGCGATATATTTTGCCGCTTCGGTGGCATCCTTAAAGATATAAGCAAGACCAGCTGCCTGCCCGGTATCGGCGATCGTACTGTTTACAAATCCCCAGGAGAAAGGGTTTCCGGACTGTGCATTAAAGTATACGTTGGCCGATAATCTGTTCGACTGGGAAAGCGGAACGGAATAGCCTACATTGGCCACGATCCTGTTTTTGATCGCAAAGTTGGAGGTCGTTAGTTTAGGATCGTTCGGAGTCAGGGACTGGTTCATCTGCCAGTTGCTCTCCATGGAATTCCGGATCCCGTTGGTAATGTCTTTCGCATCACCGTAAGTATACGCCACAAAGAAATTCAATCCGAAATTATAGGTTTTGGAAAGCTGGGCCGTCAGGTTGTAACGGTAGCCTTCTTTCGTATTGGAAAGCATATAGGCATTGGAGAAATTGCTGTTGATATTGGTCGTATAAACCGGCATTTCGTGGTTCGTATCATAGCTGTAATACGTTACGTTATCCGTCTTGTTCACCTGCTGGAATCTCAGGTCGTATAAAACCTTGGTGTAAATACCTTCCAGGGTAAATTTATATCCGGACAGCGTATAATCGAAGCCTAATGAGCTTCTCCATACCCGCGGCATCTTAAAATTGTTGTCGATTAAATCTACCTGTACTTTAGAAGAATTCTGCCATTTCGGAAAATTCCCGCTTACCAGCGGATCTCCGTTGGCAGCCAGCTGGGCAGCGGTCGGCGCATTGTAATCGTAGCTTCCGAATCCTACCCCGTCGTTATAATATGCGTAGCCGATCCACGCAAAAGGAATTCTTCCCACAAAAATCCCTGATCCTCCTCTCATGACAACCGACCGGTCCTGGGTAAGGTCTAAATTAAATCCTAATCTCGGGGAAATGGTCGGCTTGTTCAGGTAATCGTTGGTGAGATCACCTAATTTTGTATACGTATAAGTAGTTCCGTAATAAGGATCAGCAGGTGAGCTCGTCACTTTCGGGCTTAATACCGGCTTGTTCGGAAGATCGGTATAATCTATCCGTACTCCCGGCGTCAGTCTCAGACTTCCCCAGTTGATTTCGTCCTGAAAATAAGCCGATAACAGGTTTACTTTATAATGCGCATAGGGATTATCGAATAAGTTCTGTAGGTCTTCTCCTGTCAAAGAATAGGTTCCGCGGATCCTGGCCGGATTTGAGTTATAGAAATCGTTTAAGCTCTTATAGGAAATTCTTCCGTTCAGTGCGTTTACGAAACCGTAATCAATGTTATACAATTCGTTGTGGGTTCCCAGTAAAAAAGTATGATGCCCTGCTTTATAGGTCAGGTTATCAGTGATTTCAAAAGTTTTCTGTCTCATATTGAAAACCGTTGCCTCCCGGTCGTTTCCAAGAAGGATGGTTCCGCCGTTGTAAGCAATTTCCACCTGCGGGAACATCGCATTCCGGGAAGTTGGGTCCCGGTAATCATGGATGGACGAATATCCAAGCACCAAATTGTTGTTCAGCTTATCATTAAAACGGCTCTTTAGTTCCAGCGTTGTGGTGGAAGAGGTATTTTTCTGTACGAAATCTATGCTGGAGAAACGGAAGTTGGCCGCGTCTCTTTCAAGATTGGAAGCATGGGAAAATACGGTATTGTTTTTAATGGATAACGTATGTTTATCGTTAATTTTCCAATCTAATTTATTAAATAGCTTAGAGCTTTCGGAAAAATTGGTGTACTGATCGAAGCTTCCGGTATTGAAACCGTATTTGGTTCTTACGAAATCCGAAATCTGTTGGGCAACGTTACCATTTACCAGCGATCCTTGGTCTCCGGCATTATAGAAAACCGGATCCGTTCTTTTCGTATATTCCATATTCGTGAACAGGAAAAGCTTATCCTTAATCACAGGCAGTCCGACCCTTCCACCGTAAATAAAATCTCCGAATGAATTCGGCATTTCGGAATTGTCTCCCACTCTGTTTCTCCCTGTAATGGCCGCATTTCTGCCGTAGAAATATAGAGATCCTTCTACATTATTGCTTCCGCTGCGGGTAACGGCATTGATGCTTCCCCCTAAGAAATTTCCTAATTTTACATCATAAGGCGCAATGTAGACCTGCACATCCTGGATGGCATCGAGACTGATGGAATTGGACCGCGTGCTGCTTCCCGGCATTCCCGAGGTCCCGGTCTGTCCGCCTAGAGAAGGGCTGAATCCAATGGCGTCGTTATTAATAGAACCATCGATGGTGACGTTATTATATCTGAAATTGGTTCCATTGAAGGAATTATTGGCACTTTGAGGAACGAGCTTCGTAACATCCTGAATGCCCCGGTTGATATTCGGCAATCCTGAAATCTGTGCCTGGCTGATGCCCACCCCGAATTTAGCGGCTGTGGTTCTTTTGGAAGTCAGCTTTACTTCATCAATTATTTTCTCATTGCTGCCCAGTTCCACTACCGGAAGATCGTTGTTTCCCAGGGAAAGCTGCACATTGTTGTTGGAATATACCACTTTTGTGCCGTCGGTTACCTGAATGATGTAAGGACCGCCCGGCTGCAGGTTGTCCAAGCTGAACTGTCCATTTTTGCTGGACTTGGTTTCAAAGCTGCTGTTGGTTGGGACGTGGGTAACTTTAATGGTCATTTCGGAAGAGGTCCCTCTCAGTCTCCCGAAAATTTTAGAGCTGGTTTCCTGCGAAAAAGCAAGGCTGAAAGATAATAATGCAATCGCACAGATTATTTTTTTCATTTTTTTAATACTTCAAAATTGTATCGCAAAATTATTCAGAAGTGCATTTTGAGGCCGTTAACATAGGGATAACATTCCGTAACAAAATATTTAACGGTTCCTTAAAAAAAAATTAAAATGCTTTATTTGGATATGACGTTTTATATTTTTTCAGATATTAATTTTATGAAAAATTCAATGTTGACAGGGATTTGGTGCTTTAAGTTTAATTTAATTTTTTTTTAACCGTAAGTTTAAGTCCCTGAAATAAAAAAGCCTTCCGCTTGGAAGGCATGGAATTTAATGTCTTTGCTGATTAGTTAGGAACCTGGGCTTTTTCGTAGATCAGCCCTTCGGATTGCAGTTCTTTCCAGAAGTCGGAAGGAATACTTTCTTTCCAGGCTTTTACATTATCTTCTACCTGCTCCGGCTTGCTGGCTCCCGGGATAATCGATACGAATTCATCGGCGGCGAGCACAAACTGAAGCGCCGCATGGGTAATCGTCGTACCGTATCTTTTGGCAATGTCGCTTATTTTTTCACGTTTTTCCATCATTCCTTTCGGGATGACATCTTTATAATTGTATCTCGGCCTGCCATTGATAAATCCGGAATTGTATCCGGCTCCGGAAACCAGCTTTACACCTGCTTTTTTTACGGCAGGAAGCAGGCGGTCAACCGCTTCTTCATGGTCCAGGATTGAGTATTGGGTCGCTGAAAGGCAGATGTCGGGATCGGCAGAATCCAGGCAGTCCAGGATCGGCTCTATTTTATTGACGCCCATTCCCCAGGCTTTGATTACGCCCTGATCACGAAGCTCCGATAATACTTTAAAAGCTCCGGCTCTGGCCTGTTTTAAAAAATAATCATACCGGTCGCCCACCTGGTCCTCGGAAAGGTCATGCACATACACGATATCGATATGGCTCAATCTCGTTCTTTCCAGACTTTCCTCAATAGATCTTTTGATGGCATCCGCGGTATAATTATGTTCAAAATCGAAAGGTAAAGGATCCTGCCACATCGTTGGCGGCACTTCATCTTCAGGAACTTCCACAAACAGGCGGCCCACTTTGGTAGAAAGTACAAAATCTTCCCGGTTCTGACTGTGCAGGAAATTCCCGAACCTTCTTTCACTTTTCGTAAGGCCGTACCACGGTGAGGTATCGTAATAGCGGATTCCAAGATCCCAGGCTTTCTGTAAGACTTCATACGATTCTCCGTCGGTCAGGGATTCAAAGGCAGTACCGATAGCGACTCCGCCTAAACCCAGCTGATGTTTTTCCGTTAAAATGTCTGATTTCATTATATTGTTATTTAAGATTTGGTCCGGTATAGGATACAAACATCGTGCAGGGAATTCCCGACTGTCCGGTTTAGCCGCTGTAATAAGTACCACAATCTTTTCTTTGGCGTTATTCTTGAAGCTTATTTCAGACCATTACAAATCATTATATATGAAAAAACACATCGTTATCGTAGGCGGAGGTTTCGCAGGCATCAACCTGATCAAATCTCTGGTGAATGACAAACGATTCAGAATTACACTGGTCGATAAGAACAATTACCATTTTTTTCCGCCGCTCATCTACCAGGTGGCCACTTCATTTATTGAAGCTTCCAATATCAGCTATCCTTTCCGGAAAATGATTTCAAAATACAAAAACGTTAATTTCCACATGGGAAGTATCGTAAGAGTTGACCATGAGCATAATGCCCTAGAAACGGATAACGGTATCCTTCAATACGATTACCTGGTTCTGGCACTGGGTACGGAAACCAATTATTTCGGTATGGAAAATGTAAAAAAATGTTCACTGTCGATGAAAACCATCGATGAGGCTCTATACCTCCGAAATTACATGCTGCTTACTCTTGAAGAAGCGGCAAGGAATAAAGACATTAAAAAAGCGCAGAAATTACAGAATATCGTGATCGCCGGAGGCGGCCCGACAGGTGTGGAGCTTGCCGGGATGATTGCCGAAATGGGCAGTTATATAGCTGAAAAAGAATATCCGGAAATCAAACTCAGCCTTTCCAATATTTACCTGATCGATGCCCTTCCGACTTTGCTTTCACCGATGAGTAAAACTGCTCAGGAAGCGGCTCATGAACGGCTTACCAAATTAGGGGTTAAAATTATCCTGAATGTTGCCGTAAAAGATTATGTAGACCAGAAAGTGATTTTAGCCGACGGACGAACCATTGATACAGAAACCCTGATCTGGACTTCCGGGGTTATCGGCCGTGAAGTTCCCGGATTGCCTGCCGAAAGCATAGGGAAAGGAAGAAGGATACTTGTAGACGCTTACAATAAAGTACAGGGTATGAAAAATATTTACGCTTTGGGAGATATCTCCTTGCAGCTTACGGATGAAGATTTCCCGAAAGGACATCCGCAGCTGGCCCAGGTGGCGATTCAGCATGCTCTTAATCTGGGAAAAAATTTAAAAAGAATCGAGGAAGAAAAGGTGCAGCTTCCTTTTAAATATAACAATAAAGGAAGTATGGCGATCATCTCAAAATTTGATGCCGTAGTAGACCTTCCGAAGTTTTCATACAAAGGATTTATTGCCTGGCTTACCTGGCTTTTTATCCACATTATCCCACTTGTTACCTTCAGGAGCAAAGCGCGTCTGGCATTCAACTGGCTTAGACTTTTTATCACGAATAACCCATCCATCCGACTTATTTTACGCCCGAAAAAAGAGACCGGCCAGTACGAACAATTTTAAAGTTCCTGATATATTTCATAAATTTACGGGCCGTAACAATTCGGTTGCGGTTAAAATTTCCTGAGAGTGAATATTCATAATAAAAAAAAGTTTCTGAGCTTCCTGAAGTTTAAGAGAGACTTTCAGAAATATGGACTTGAAAAAGCACGCAGTTACGAGATTATTCTGCATTGGCTTAACAACAGGCTCAGCCGGAATCAGTTTCTTGTATTATCCGGAATCCTGGTCGGCTGTTCGGCAGGCCTTGCGGGCGTTGTACTTAAAACCCTGGTGCATAACATTCATCATTTTATCACCACCGAAGTCCATTTCGAATACCAGATCCTCTTTTATGTGATCTTTCCCTTTCTGGGAATTGTACTGACGACCCTGATTGTTTTAACGATATTTAAAGGCCAGGACCGGAAAGGAATCGGCGTCATTCTTTATGAAATTGCCCAGAATTCCAGTATTGTTTCTTCGGTAAAAATGTATTCCCAGATTGTCCAAAGTGCAGTTACGGTAGGATTGGGAGGTTCTGCCGGGCTGGAAAGCCCGATTGCCGTTACGGGCGCTGCCATCGGATCCAATTTTGCCCAGACTTACCGCCTGAGCTATAAAGAACGGACCTTATTGCTCGCCGCCGGAGCTACCGCCGGGATTGCCTCGGCATTCAATGCACCGATTGCCGGGATTATGTTTGCGTTTGAGATCCTGCTTACGGGCGTAGTCTTTACCGATTTTATTCCTCTGGTAGTAGCGGCCGTTTGCGGAAGCCTTTTATCCCGTATCCTTCTGCAGGAAGATGTGCTTTTCAGGTTTTATACGCGTGAAGCATTCAATTATAAAAATGTTCCGTATTATTTTATCTTAGGGATCGTTACCGGATTGTATGCCCGGTATTTTGTCCTTGTTTCGAAGAAAGTCGAGCATTTTATCAAAGAGCTGAAGATGTCGCGAATAAGAAAGGCAATGTTTGGCGGCGCCGTGCTTTCCTTGCTGTGTGTCCTTTTTCCGCCTCTGTTCGGAGAGGGTTACGATACGGTAAAAGCCTTTACCAACGGAAATACGCACAACATTATCCAGAACAGCTTTTTCAGGTATTTTGAGATCAAAAATTTTACGATTATTATTTTCCTGATTCTTGTTTTATTGTTGAAGGCTTTCGCTACTTCTTTTACAATTTTCAGCGGCGGAAACGGCGGGAATTTTGCCCCTTCACTTTTTGCCGGCGGAACCGTAGGCTATCTGTTTGCCATTATCTGCCAGCAAATTGGTTTCGCAGATGTGCCCGTTACCAATCTGGTGCTGGTTGGGATGGCCGGAGCGATGAGCGGCGTAATGTATGCTCCTCTGACCGCTATTTTCCTGATTGCAGAATCGAGCTTCGGCTACGACCTGTTTATTCCGTTGATGATCGTTTCTATCATCTCTTACCTGATTGCCAAATGGTTCTCCCCTATTTCTCCTGAACTGAAATCGCTTGCCGACCAGGGAAAAATTTTCACAAACAAACATGACAAGAATTTATTGTTTTCCCTAAAAACAGAAGAATTTATCGACCGTTATTCCCAGTCCGTCAATGAAAATGCTCCAATTACGGAATTATTTGACCTCGTAAAAAACGGAAACAAAAACATATTTGCCGTTGTGAATTCGGAAAAGATTCTTCGTGGAATTTTAACGCTGGATGACATCCGCCCTTACCTGTTTACGAATACGGAAGTTTCCGCCAGCATTACCCAGATCATGAAGACCCCGCCCGCAGTAATCCATCCTGAAAACCAGCCACTGGAAATCCTTCAGGCTTTTGATGACACCGGGGTGTGGAATCTCCCGGTAGTAAATGAAAACAATATCTTCATCGGTTTTATCTCAAAATCTACTATTCTGATGAGTTACCGGCAGTTGCTGAAAGAATATTCGGAATAGAACCAGGTATGATTTATATAATTAAATAAAATCCGCTCAGAAATTTTCCGGGCGGATTTTTTATGTGTAAAAATAGATTAAGATTTCTTTGACACGTTAGTCAGATAAGGTTTAGATTAATGCTTTAAAGAACATTTTAGAACACATCAGAATAAGATATGAACTTTTCCTTTGCTTCCCAATATAATTTGTCGGAATCACATGGGGATGGCAAACAGAGCAGGCATAAAAATAATAACAGTTATGTGGAGAAAACTTCCTTTTTCTTTCTTGCGTCCTATTAACCTGTTTGTAATCCGGTGGTTTATGTTACTTAAAATCGGAAGCTTTATTCAGCAGTTCAATATCTTCGTGATCCAGATGAAGTTCCGGGGCGGCAAATAAAGTTTCCAGCTGGGATTCGCTGGTGGCACTTACGATCGGTGCGGTGATCAGCGGGTTGGATAATAGCCAGGCCAATGCAACTGTTGCCGGTTTTGAGTGGTGCCTGCTGCTGATTTCATCCAGCACTTTTAAAACTTCCAGGCCTTTCGGATTCAGGTATTTCCTTGCCCCTTCTCCCCGCTGGCTTTTGGAAAGGTCAGATTCATCACGGTATTTGCCGGTAAGAAAGCCCGCTGCAAGAGACCAGTACGGAAAAACGCTCAATCTGTATTCTTCAGCTATAGGCGCATAATTATTTTCAAAGCCTTCTCTTTCCATTAAATTGTAATGTGGCTGTAAGGCGACATATTTCGGAAGGTTATGTTCTTCGGCTGCGTTAAAAGATTCCTTAAGTCTTTCCGGTGAAACATTGGAAGCGGCAATAAAGCGTACTTTACCCGCTTTTATCACTTCATCGTAAGCCGATAATATTTCTTCTACCGGCGTCTGTTTGTCGTCGAAATGGGTATAATACAGGTCGATGTGATCAGTCTGAAGTCTTTGCAGCGATTCGTCTACCGATTTCAGAATATGTTTACGGCTGATGTCGTAGCCGTGCTCCTTGGTTTCGGACCCTACCTTTGTCGCAATGACCAGATTGTTCCGGTTACCGCGGCTCTTCATCCATTTACCGATGATTTCCTCAGACTGCCCGCCTTTACCGTTGACCCACCAGGAATAGGTATCGGCCGTATCAATGAAATTAAAGCCCTTATCGAAGAATCTGTCCAGGACTTCAAAAGATTGTTTTTCATCCAGGGTCCATCCGAAAACATTTCCTCCGAAATTAATCGGAGCAACAGACAAATCGGTATTTTTAACGGTTCTTTTTTCCATAAATTTATTTTGTGGTTAATACTATAAAACTAACCTAAATATACTGAATTTATTTTTGAATGTTGGCTGAGTAGGTCAGTCACAGATTAATTATCGAACTTTTCATATTGGAAACGCAAAGCCCCAAGAGTTTTAAATCCTTGCACCTTAAAAACATAAAGTTATTTAAAAACTTTTGCTTCCTTGCGTTCCCAACATTATTGAGTGATCTCAAACGTAATCTTCAAAAGAAAACGCCGAATATTGTATTTAATTCTTAAATTTGACTTATGCGAAAGAATATTTATCTTATCATTTTATCATACGTTCTGGTAAGCTGCTATACTTATCAGGTTAAAAAGCCGACAGATCCGGCAGCTGAGAATCAGAATAACTCCCGGAGGAATGTCGAGTCTGCTGTTGACATGCAGATGAAAAATGCAGGAGCACAATCCCAGAATATGAATGCACAATCTCCTGCTCCCGTTAACGTTCAGCAAAAACTTGCGCCCAATAAAAATGTTAAGATTGATGTAGATGGAAAAAGCTATAAAGTTATTGTAGACCGCTGGGAAAGTGACAGTTTGGTGGCCCACCCGGTTCATAACCCCAAAAGAGTTCTGAAATTCCATAAAAATCAGATCAACGCGGATAAAATCGCGGAGAAACGTTTCTCACAGCCCATTGCCGATATTATTACGGTTGCGGCTTATACCGGAATCGGGGTTGCGATTTATTACCTGTTGCAATAGGTTTTTTTGTTTAAAGTTCCCAGTTAAGGTCTAATCTAACAAAGCGGTCTTAGCCGTAAATAAAAAAGATCAGTTGTTAGACTGATCTTTTTTATTTTATTTAATTTCAAGTTATTAAATTTCTCCCATCACATACATGTTTTCCATAGTGGGAACCGGACTTCCACCCTGCTTTTCCAATGTAATGGCGAATGCCTGTGCTTTCGGAATATTAGCTAACGCAATTCTGCTGTCTTTTTCTTCGGTATACATTCCTGCATTTACCGGTTTTCCGTCAGCGATGGCCCAGAGCTGGTACTGCATACCTTCAGGTGCCTTCGGCAGCTTTTCTGCATCCAGATAAACGGCTTTGGTTTTTTTATCCCAGAAAACCATGGCTTTTGAATCCGTATGTTTTTCAACACCCTTCAGCATCACCACTTTCATATCAGGATTGGAAACCATTTCCATTTTCTGATTCATTTTCTGCATGGCAAAATCCTGGGTTTTCTTTTCTTCCTGCATTCCGGCGATTTCTTTTTTCGTCTGTGACTGTTCATTCATCCAAAAAAGATTTCCGGCAACACTGATCAGGAACAGAACAGATGCAGCAATGGCAAAAGTCTTCCAGTTGTTGTTTCCTTTAATTCTAATTTTCTCCTGTGGCCTTGCAACGGGAATATCCGGTGCAAAAACAGTTTGTTTTTCTTCAGCAGGCTGTTCCTGCTGTATTTTGTTCCAGATTTTTGATTTTAAATCCGTTGGAGGCGTCACAGCCTGTACTGTGGCCAGATCTTCCAAAGTTTTCTGTGCTTCTTCGAAAGCGGCCTTTACCTCTGCATTGTTCTTCATCACACACTCCAAAATCCCCGCTTCGTCTGGCGAAGCAAGACCTAGAATATAGGATTCTATAATTCCGGATGATATGTACTCTTTCGTATTCAATTTATTGATAATCTTTTAGCAAATCTTTTAATTTCATCAGCGCATTCCGCATCTTGGTTTTTACCGTCCCCAGGGGTATCTTCAGTTTTTCGGAGATCTCATGCTGAGTGTATCCCTGATAATACGCGAGGTTGATAAGTTCCTGCTTGTCAGTTTCCAGATTTTCCAGGACTTTATTAAATCCGATAAAATCGGAAGAATCATTGGTCGTTGAAAGCTCTGCAGAATCATATACGAAATCGGGAAGCGATTGGTTTTTAAGTTCGTTTTGAAAACTTTTTGATTTTAAATAATCGATCGCGGTATTCCTTGCAATATTGATCATCCAGGTATAAAAGCGACCTTTTGAAGCGTCATATTGACTGATGGAATTCCAGATTTTAACGAAAACATCCTGAATAATTTCTTCAGTATATTCCCTTGACTGAACGATTCGGAGGATAACTCCATATAATGCACCAGAATAGTTATCATACAAATGATGAAAACCGGTCTCGTTTCTATCTTTTAATAAAACGATAAGCTGCTCTTCCGAATAGTTTGTTTTAATAGTGGATATTTTTGTTTCCAAATGTAGTAAAATAAAGTAAATAACAAACAATTTTAAAGCCATATTGTTCAATATTCTGAATTATTCTTAAATCATTGAAAAAAAAACCATAGATAATACCTGAAGTATGGAAAAACATTAATTTAAAATAAATATTTCAATTAATTTTTGAAAAATAAAATACTGTAAATCAATTAATTGAAATTTAATCCTGTTTTTTTTTCATTTTTTTAAATCTGAAACAAAACCACTGTCGTAAATGAAATCAGAACACATCCGGATACAACATTGAACTTAAAAATAAAAAAATGAACACAAGATCAAAAATCACTGCTTTAGGAATGGTTATTCTTTCTTTCGCTCTCAGCGGAACGGCAGCAGCTCAACAAATGAAAGAAAAAACGGTAATGGTAGGCGGTGCTCCGATGTACCCTTCTAAAAATATTATTGAAAATGCCGTAAATTCCAAAGACCATAAAACATTAGTAGCAGCGGTAAAAGCTGCAGGATTGGTAGAAACTCTTCAGGGTGCAGGACCTTTTACAGTATTTGCCCCTACGGATGCAGCATTTGCAAAACTTCCGAAGGGAACGGTTGATAATCTTGTAAAGCCTGAAAACAAGGAAATGCTTACTAAAATTCTAACCTATCATGTTCTTCCGGGAAGATACAGCGCAAAGCAGATCTGGGCTGAAGTGAAAGCCCAAAACGGTAAGGCAATGATGAAAACCGTACAAGGTGAAGAATTGACTTTCTGGGCAAAAGGAAAAAATCTCTATGTAAGGGATTCAAAAGGAAATGACGCAAAAGTAACGATTGCTGATGTAAATCAGTCAAATGGTGTTATTCATGTAATAGACACGGTATTGATGCCGTAATGGTTTCTTAGTTTAAACAGCATAATTTTTTTATGCTGTTTTGTTCTTTTATCAGTTTATACTAACGCTTAAATAAAATAATATTATGAAAAAAACTATTAATGTGTCTAACCAGGGAGCAACCCTGGATACAGGCAGAAGAAATTTTTTGAAGCTGAGCGGTGTAGGTCTTGCCATGGCCGGCCTTACCCTGATCGGTTGCGAAGATAAGGAATTCGAATTCGTAGACGTGAATGTCTTCGATCTTGGAAAAGGAGATGTGGGTATCCTGAATTATGCATATGCATTGGAGCAGCTGGAGGCTGATTTCTATACCAAAGTGGTTAATAATTTCTATTCAGGTATTTCAAGTGCTGAAAAAGAGATTTTTACTGATCTGTATCATCATGAGGTAATCCACAGAGATTTCTTTAAAACAGCAATCAGCGGAGCAACATCCAATGTATTGCCAACGCTTGAGTTCCAGTACCCGAATGTGAACTTTAACGACAGGAATTCCGTACTGGCAACGGCGAAAGCCCTTGAAGACACCGGGGTTGCCGCTTATAACGGAGCAGGAAAGTACATCAGCAATCCGGATTATCTTGTAATTGCAGGAAAAATCGTTTCCGTAGAAGCAAGACATGCTTCTGCAATCAGAAACCTGATTAACCCCGGAACGGCAGCGTTCTCAGGTGATGATGTGATTGATTCGAACGGACTGGATCTTGCAAAAGAGCCGAAAGACATCGTATCGGTAGCAGGAGGATTCATCAAAACACCTTTTACTTGGAAAGAACAGGGAATCGGTTAATTATTCACTTCAAAAAATTACATTATGAACATTCTTAAATTACTAGATAAGCTTTCTGACGATAAATTTTTCACTACAGAAACTTCAAGATTGGAAACTCTAACCAATATTTCATCATTCGGTAAAAAAGCGGCAGTTGCTGCACTTCCGCTAGGACTGGGAGCCTTAATGAGTACACCTGCCAAAGCAGAAACCGTAGATAACCAGAAAAACGCAACCTTCTTCAAAAGTACACTGACTGACGCCTTACAATTGGCTTTAGTACTGGAATATCTTGAAGATGAATATTATAGAATAGGATTAAACACTGCAGGTTTAATCCCAAATTCAGACAGAACGGTTTTTCAGCAGATTTCAAAACACGAAACTGCTCACGTGGCATTCCTGAAAAGTACACTGACTTCTTTAGGAACAGCTCCGGGAGCTAAGCCGACTTTCGATTTTACCGCAAAAGGTAATTTCACTCCTTTCACCAGTTACAGTCAGTTCCTTACTCTTGCCCAGGCGTTTGAAGACACCGGAGTAAGAGCGTATAAAGGACAGGCCGGAAACGTAATGTCCAATAAAACCGTATTGCAGGCTGCATTACAGATTCACTCTGTAGAGGCAAGACATGCTTCACAGGTAAGAAGGATGAGAGCAAATAAAGGCTGGATCGAATTGGCAAACGGAGGCAACATGCCTGCGGCAACCAACCCGGTTTACGCTGGAGAAGATAATGTAAACCAAGCCGGTTTCAATACAAGTACTGCGTTCGGAGCAGCAGCAGGTTCTGCAGCTTATGACGAAGTTTTAAGTGGTAGTGACGCTCAGACAATTGCAGGATTGTTTATTGTCTGATCAGTCCTTAATTTTAGCTGTTTATCCCCTTCTGTTTCAGGAGGGGATTTTTATGCAGGGTCATTTTCAACTTTATAATAAGCTTTTCGTAAAGTTGAATTATTAATTAATTTCAGAGATCTGAAAATAAAAACCCTGACCATCAGGAAAGGGTTTAACTACATTTAAAAATTTGAAATATGGTAATGTTATTATTTCAAATATACCGTCTAAATTATTTGTTTTTTATGACCCGGATCAGAAAGGCAGTATTATCTGAAACCTGAACAGATTTCATTCTGAAGAATTAGAGTTATGGTTTAAAATTTGATGTAAAAATAATATGGAAACGCGAAAATTATGGTCTTATATTTTTAAGAACAGAGCATCGGAAAACAAAGCTTCTACAAAAATAAAGGAGGGAGTAAAAGTATTGGCAATAGGCATTATAGCGTTATTTGCTTTTGGGATTTTTACAACTTCTCAAAGGCTTAATGCAGGATAGTAAAAATGTATAAACTCATTTAAAAATATCTATCAGAGCTGGATTTTAAATAATAATATTTTATTATATTTGTATATCGAAATAATTTTTTTTCATCATTTGTGTTTTTTTAGGCTCCTATTCACAGGAGCCTTTTTTATTTAGGTAACCCTTCTTTTATTGCTGGCCGGAACCCAGTTCTTTTTACTGCATTTTTTGCAGGTTCCTGCATTGCCCGGCTGTTTTTCTTCTGTATGTCCGCAGAAAGTACAGGAATAATATCCGTGATCCGTAATATTTTTTAAAGGGTGGTCCAAGGAGCCCGGCATGGTCGGAAGTCCGTATTTTACTTTATCATCTTCGTAAAAGAATACGCTGATTTCCCCGGAGCTTTCTTCAATAGCCTTTTCAACTTGTCCCAAATGCGATACTCCATTGAGTCTCAGTTCAGCAAAAAATTCATCGCTTCCCAGGTTTTCTTTTTTAAAATCTTCAATTGAAAATTCCCCTCCGTCAATCAGGCAGATGCATTTGCCTTCAATGAGCTGCTCAAATTTTTTATTTTTTGCAATTAAATAAGTAATGAGTGTATATAAGAAAGTGATAACTGCAAAAACAATAATCGAAGAAATAACCCCAACTTCTTTATAAAACATCGGATCTCCGGCGGCAGATCCCAGACCGATAATTACCACCAGTTCAAAGATGGAAAGCTGCTTAACGCCTCTTTTTCCAAGGACCCGCAGCCCGATAACAATGGTAACAAACATAATAACGGTACGGATAACAATTTCCAGGATAAAAGGCCATTCTTCCTGGCCCATCAGCAATTCCTTCCAATTTATTTCTAACAGCAATACAGATAACATAACGGTTGTTTAAGTTCCGAGCGTCAAAAAATACGCCAAGACTTGTGGTATGATTGTCTGCTGCAGATCTGCCGGATGATTTTGAAAGGTTTTTGGATTAGATTTGTGCCTGGGAATTGAATTTCCCTCTCCGATTGCGCAGATTTCATGGATGATGGCAGGAAGCTTTCTGTACTAAATGTCTCCTGCTGGATTTTCAAGCATAACCACTGTGATTCTGTTGGTTTAAATGCTGCCTTCAGAGAAAAAGACTTCAGCATCCGTCATCTTTCCTTCAATATCAATCATAGTTAACCAGGAACTTCCAGAATATTTTTATAAAATCAAAAGGCGTGGAAAACATCCGTTTTGATGAAACAGGGAAAATCTATACTGTTGAAGTACCGGACCTGAAAAACAATGACATTAAAAAATAGTACACCGAAAAAATTGCTTTAGGAACCGGCACCCGGCCGCAGCATCCGGATTTTCGAAAGATCAAATCCATCCCAACGTGGTCTACGCCTCATGGTATCTTATAAAAAAGAAGAAGTTCTGAATTCGGTGATCAGAATGCCGCAGAAATTTTCCAGGATCTTCTACCTGAAACGAAAGATGGACTTAAACTAAGCTGATTTGCCCGTACCGGCCGTTTTATTCCAAACTGACGCGGGCACTTACTTCGTCCGGGTATGTAGACCATTTTTATCAGATGCCGTCCCGTCAAAGAAAAATATTCTGGCTAAACAGCCTCTGCTTTTACAAAGGAATCATTTTGACCTCATCAATGATATTTCGATTCACTATACGGAATGAGTGTCGGAAATATCCCCTTTTGAATGTCGAGCTAAGGCCAAGCTGACAGCTGAACAATATCGGACATGATGACTGCTCATGCCATTTATACCTTACCCATGTTCAGGACCTGGCCGCTTTTACCCCATCAGGTCATGTAATCTTTGCGACCGGATACAAATACAAAGAACTGAAATTCCTCAATGGAATCGAAAAGCAGATCTTTCGACGTAAAAAGTCTGAGGTAAGTTTCAGGATGTTTTTTTCCATACTGCCGTTGCCTGCCGGTCGCGGTATTGGCCCTTTCCTGTTATCCGGCTGTAAACGACAGCAAAAAAGCAAGCCTCCTTATTTTCCTGCGGCAACTGATTTTATCCATCCCGCTGATGCCTATTTTACCGCATTATTTCGGGATTAAAAGCATCTGCTTGGTCAGCACGCTGATTGAACTACTGTTGGAATTGTAACCCCGTATCTGTTAAATAACGGGAAATTACTGCTGAAAAAGTATAAAATACCGAATTCTTTGCTCTCGGATTTTGATTGGTTGGATTTTTGAATACTAAATCCAAATCACGCACACCATTGAAGCTTATCAAATTCACAAACAAAGGCATTTACTGTCCGCAGGGAAAATTTTATATTGATCCCTGGCGGCCGGTTGATCTGGCGGTTATTACCCACGGGCATGCTGACCACGCACGCTGGGGAATGAAAAAATATCTCTGCCACCATTTTACCAAACCTATTTTATACAAAAGAATCAGCGAAGATATTGAATGCCAGAGCGTAGAATACGGCGAGGTCATCAATATGAACGGCGTCAGGGTCTCATTTCATCCTGCGGGACATATCATTGGTTCTGCACAGATCCGGCTTGAATACAAAGGCTATGTAAGTGTTGTTTCCGGAGACTATAAAGTTCAGGATGACGGTTTAAGCACACCTTTTGAACTGGTACGGTGCAATGAATTTGTAACCGAAAGTACTTTCGGGCTGCCGATTTACAACTGGCTGGAAGTGGATGATCTTAACAAAAGGCTTCAAAACTGGGTGCTGCGGAATAAGGAAAATCAGAAGACCTCCGTATTCATCGGTTATTCTTTGGGAAAAGCACAGAGGATCATGAAAGCGGTAGATGGAATGGGAAAAATCCATGTCCACTACTCGATCGGCAAACTGAATGAAGCTTTTGAAACGGTAGGCATTAAGCTGCCGGAGTATGAAATTCCGGATTTCAGAGAAAGTGTAAAGCATGTACAGGACGAAATCGTTATTGTCCCGCCTGCCTTAATGGATTCCAATGTAATTAAAAAAATTCCCAATGCGGCCATTGCCATCTGTTCCGGATGGATGCAGGTGCGGGGAGCAAGACGCTGGCGGAGTGCCGATGCCGGTTTTGCCATGAGCGACCATGCCGACTGGAAAGGGTTGCTGCAGGCGATTAAGGCCACGGAAGCGGAAATCGTACATGTTACCCATGGACAGACCGAGGTTTTCTCTAAATATTTAAATGAGATCGGCATTCATTCCGATGTAGTGGAAACCCTGTACGGCGATGATGATGAAGAGGAAGCTGAAAAAGAAACCGTTAAAAATCCGGAGCCATGAAGAATTTTGCTGAACTGATCAATGCACTGGAAAGTACCAATAAGACCAATGCAAAAATCGATGCGATCATCGATTATCTGGAACGTGCACCCGACGATGACAAAGTGTGGTTTATTGCTCTGTTTACCGGTAAGAGACCGAAACGGAACGTCAACAGCAATTATATGAAAGAATGGGCGCTGGATATTACGCAGCTTCCTTTCTGGCTGTTTCAGGAAAGCTATTCTTCCGTAGGAGACCTGGGTGAAACCATCTCACTGATTCTTCCGCCTCCTACTGAAAAAATAGAACGCTCCCTTTCCGAATGGATGGACGATATTGTAAATCTGAAGAATAAAACAGACGCCGAAAAAAAAGAATTCATTCTTACTTCTTGGAACGGGCTGGATTATACGGAACGGTTAATTTTTAACAAACTGCTCGGCGGAAGTTTCCGGATCGGGGTCTCCGACAAAACACTGATCAACGCACTGACAAAATTTTCGGAACAGGAGTCAAGCGCGCTGATGCACAGCCTTATGGGAAAATGGCTGCCCAATGAAGTTTCATTTCAGGAGCTGATTGCCGCAGAAAATGTGAATCCTGACAACTCAAAACCTTACCCTTTCTGTTTAGCCTATCCGTTGGAAAAAGGTCTGGAAGAATTTGGTACTCCGGATGAATGGCTGATTGAATACAAATGGGACGGGATCCGCGGACAGATCATCAAAAGGAATGATGAAGTATTCATTTGGTCCAGAGGGGAAGAACTGGTGACTGAACAGTTTCCGGAAGTGAAGGAAGCCGTTGAAAAAATGAACGGTAATTTTGTGATCGACGGGGAAATTCTGGCCGTAAAAGACAATAAAGTTCTAAATTTCAATGAATTACAAAAAAGATTGAACCGCAAAACATTAACCAAAAAGATGCTTTCCGAAATCCCGATACAGGTTTTCGCTTATGATCTGCTGGAACTGGAAGGTAATGATTTAAGGGAAAAACCGATTTCAGGAAGACGGGCCATGCTGGAAGAACTGTTGTTAAACGAAACTCCCGAAAACATTAAAATCTCTGAAGTCATTGAATTTAATGACTGGAATCAACTGGATAAAATCCGTGAAGCATCAAGGGAAATCAACAGTGAAGGGCTGATGCTGAAACAGAAAAATTCGCTCTACCATTCCGGCAGAAAAAAAGGTGACTGGTGGAAGTGGAAAATCAATCCTCTGACGATTGATGCAGTGTTGATTTATGCCCAAAAAGGAAGCGGAAGGCGAAGCGCCTATTACACCGATTATACCTTTGCCGTAAAAAATGAGGACAAGCTGGTAACGATTGCCAAAGCTTATTCCGGACTGACGGATAAAGAAATTATGGAGGTAAGCAAGTTTGTCAACAAAAATGCGATCGAAAAATTTGGGCCTGTAAGAACGGTAAAGCCGGAATTGGTTTTTGAAATCGCCTTTGAGGGCATCGGGTTCAGTAACCGCCACAAAAGCGGTGTAGCACTGCGTTTTCCGAGAATCTTAAGATGGAGGAAAGACAAAACGGTTGAGGAAATTGACGAATTGGAAGAGGTAAAGAAATTGATACAGTAACTTAAATGCCAGCCAAATAATACTTTCCTAAACCCTTAAAATTTTATGAAGCAGTTTAGAAATATTAAGTTAAGCTTCGCTTTAAGCATACCGCTAAATTTAATCTTTGATTTCCCTTAATCATCTTAATGGTTAAAATATTTTGGTTAAAAAATTGATACTATAGATTCAACTTCAGATCCTTTAGTTGGATCTTTATACTCATTGCGTTAAAAACAAACAGATTTACGATTTGACAGCATTTGAAAATACCGGCGGTTATCAAATCATCCAGAACTGGATGGGCGATAAAGGCATTGCTCCTTTTAAGTTTCAGACGGAAACGTGGTGGAAATTCGGGAACGGCTATAGCGGAATGGTGGTTGCACCGACAGGTTTCGGAAAAACCTACTCTGTTTTTTTAGCCCTTATTTCCGATTTTCTGAACCATCCCGACAAGTATAAGAAAGGAATGAAGATGATCTGGATTACACCGCTCCGTTCACTTTCCAAAGACATTGCCAAAGCGATGCAGGAAGCCATCGATGAAATCGGCCTCGACTGGGCGGTGGGCGTACGAAACGGCGATACCGATCCTAAAGTCCGGCAACAGCAGGTTAAGAATATGCCGGATATCCTGGTGGCAACGCCGGAAAGTTTACATCTGTTGCTCGGACAGAAAAATCATCAGCGGTTTTTCACGAATCTACAGACCATCGTTATCGATGAGTGGCACGAATTGCTGGGATCAAAGCGGGGAGTGATGATCGAGCTGGGGATTTCCCGGCTGAGGATTTATGTCCCGAAAATGAAAATCTGGGGAATTACGGCGACCATCGGCAATCTCGACGAAGCGATGGAGGTGTTGATTCCCTATGACATCAAAAAGACAAAAATAACAGCCAAAGAAAAAAAGAAAATCGATATTCTTTCCGTTTTTCCGGATGAGGTCGAAATCCTTCCCTGGGCGGGACATCTCGGGCATAAATTAGCCGATAAAGTCGTTCCGATTATTCTGAATTCCAATTCTACGATTGTTTTTACAAATACCAGAAGCCAGAGCGAAATGTGGTACCAGTTGTTGCTGAATGCCCATCCTGATTTTGCCGGACAGATCGCTATTCACCACAGTTCGATCGACGCGCATCTGAGAATCTGGATTGAAGAAAACCTCAGCAGCGGAAAATTGAAAGCGGTGGTTTCCACTTCATCGCTGGATCTGGGAATCGATTTCAAGCCGGTAGATACTGTGATCCAGATCGGATCTGCCAAAGGAGTAGCCCGGTTCCTGCAACGGGCGGGACGAAGCGGGCACTCCCCTTTTGAAACATCAAAAATCTATTGCGTACCCACCCATTCCCTGGAGCTGATCGAGGTTTCCGCTCTAAAGGAAGCGGTAAAAAATAATATCATCGAGCCCCGCGATCCACAGGTGCTTTGTTTTGACGTCCTCGTACAGTTTCTGATGACCCTGGCGGTTGGAGACGGATTCCTTCCGGACGAACTCTACCCTAAAATAAAGGAAACGTATGCTTTCCGCGAAATGAACGATGATGAATGGAAAGGCATGCTGGATTTCCTGACCATTGGCGGAAAAGCTCTTAAAAGTTATGAAGAATTCCACAAGATTGTTATCGATGAAAATGGCCTCTACAAAGTGACTTCAAGAAAAATTGCGATGCTTCACCGGATGAATATGGGTGTGATCGTCAGCGATGCCATGCTGAAAGTCAAATTCATTTCCGGCGGTTACATTGGGATGGTGGAAGAATATTTTATTTCGAGGTTAAAAAAAGAAGATAAATTTATTTTAGCTGGACGCGTGCTGGAGGTGGCGATGATCAAAGATATGACGGTTTTTGTACGGGCTTCCAAAGGCAAAGCTTTTGCTCCGAGTTATCTGGGCGGCAGGCTGCCGTTAAGTACCAGTCTCGGGCAGTTTTTAAGGGAGAAATTATCCGGCGCATTAAATCCGAAAGCTTCCGAGAAGGAACTGAAATTCCTTCATCCTCTACTCGTCAATCAGCAGGAACGCTCCCACATTCCGGAAGAAGACGAATTTCTGGTAGAACTTATCAGGAACCGCGAAGGCTATCATCTTTTTATGTATCCTTTTGAAGGAAGGCTGGTGCATGAAGTAATGGCGGCCCTGATTGCTTACCGGATCTCCAAGCTGGCGCCGATCTCCTTTTCGATGGCTATGAACGATTACGGCTTTGAACTCTTCAGTGATAAGGAAATTCCGCTGAATGAAGACAATTTAGACCGGATTCTGACAAGGGATAACCTGATGAATGATGTTATTTCCAGCATCAATGCGGCAGAAATGGCCCGGCGGAAATTCAGGGATATTGCTGTGATTTCGGGAATGGTGGTCCAGAATTTTCCGGGCCAGCAGCGTTCTAATAAGTCGCTTCAGAGTTCGGCCGGACTGATCTTTAAAGTACTGGAAGATTATGATCCCAACCATTTCCTGGTACGGCAGTCATATACGGAGGTTTTTAATGCCCAGCTTCAGGAACAGCGTTTAGTGGAAGCCTTCAAACGTATTGAAAAGTCAAAAATAATCCTGAAATTTGCCAACACTTTTACACCTTTGAGTTTCCCGATAAAAGTCGACAGCTTAAGGCAGACTCTTTCCAGCGAAGACCTGGATTCAAGAATACAGAAACTGATCCAGCAGGCGAAAAAAATGAAATAATAGTATATGGGTGAGTAGTGAATTTGCTGCTCATGTCAATCTAAGGAATGTAGCATATTCATAATTTACGTCAAACACCAATGTTTGAAGTCGTCTTATATATGAATAACATGAGTGAAAAAATTGACAAGTGAAGCAGATGGACCATTTACCTTTGACCAATCACCTTTGCATACGAATAATTTAAAAATGAAAATCGTAACAAAAAATATAACCCTTCAAAACGAACAATTTACTTTAACCAATCAGCGGGCTTTATTCTGGAAGAAAGAAAAAGCACTGGTCCTCTCCGATCTGCACATCGGTAAAGCAGCGCACTTCCGGAAAAACGGCATAGCCCTTACCAGCCATCTGATGAAAAATGACCTGGAACGGCTTTCAATCCTGATTGAATATTTCCAGCCTGAAAAATTTATTGTGGTTGGCGATCTGCTGCATGCAGGAGACAATTCGGATGTAGATGAATTCTGCGAATGGCGAAATCAATATCCCGATCTGCAGTTCTATCTTATCGAAGGCAATCATGACCGCCTTTCGAAAAAGCTGGAAGCGAAACTATGCCTGAATTATAAATCGAAATCCTTTGAGAACGGAGACTTTCTTTTCATCCATGATTTTGAGAACAAGCAGGAAAAATTTCAGGTCACCGGTCACATTCATCCCGGGTTTGTCATCCATTCTTCCGTAAAAAAAATAAAGCTGCCGTGTTTTGTGGTTACCGACAACCAGTTGCTGCTCCCGGCCTTCAGTGAGTTTACCGGGCTGGATACAAAAAATCTACCTAAAAAAGGAAGATTCTATGTTTTTACCGATGCTGAGATTTATGAAATTTAAAGTACAAATCGGATGAACGGGCTGAAGGAGAAAAGCCGGATGCTGGAAGTTTATCTTATCACGATTACTTTCCGGAGGGATTAGTTATTCAGTGAGAGATCATTTGTTATTATATGTGATATATAAAAAAATAAACTTCCGACATCCAGGCTATTAACTTCAGAATTCATTTAATCCAACATTTTCTTCATCATCAGATCGGTCTGCTTTTCATTACCCAATCTGAAAACATGTTTGTCGAATTCCTTAAATCCGTTTTTCTTATAAAAGCGGACGGCCCGGTGGTTTTCCTTCCAAACGCCGAGCCATAGATATTTCTTCCTTAATTCAACAGCAGTTTCCAGTGCTTTGTCATAAAGAAGCTGACCGACTTTCCGACCGTGGTGCGAACTTTTAACGTAAATTCTTTCGATTTCCAGTGAAGTTTCATCCTGCAGTTCGGTCTGTGCTTTTCCGGAATTCACTTTTAAATAGCCTATCGGATCTTCTTGTTCCCAAACTATAAAAAACAGGGAATCGGGATGGTTTAACTCCCTGGTCAGTTTTTCTGCTGCAAAACTTTCGGTGAGATACTGCTGGATCTGTTCTTCGGAATTATAGGGTGCAAAGGTTTCGTAAAAGGTCTCCCTTCCAAGATTCTGTAAAATGGTAAGATCATTTGGCAAAGCCTGTTTAATATGGATAGATGTCATTTTAAAAATTATGGAAATAAAATGGTTTTAAAGGCTTCCGATGCCAGATGCACCTGTACCGTCCAGTCATCGGCCGCTTCGCTTCCTGCATCATCGGAAATGTATTTCAGGCACAGAAACGGGATTTCTTCTTTCATGGCAATAAGGGCAAGCGGATAAGTTTCCATATCGACAATATGGTAAACCGTTTCGGAATGGTTCATTTCAAAGCTGTCGCCGCTTCCGCAGATTCCTTCCGGAAGACCGCGATGCTTAAGACCATATTCCAGAACCGGCGGTATCCCGGAAAGCGGGGTTTCGTACAGGCTGAAACCAAGTCCCCGCACATCCATATCGCGCTGGATAAATTTCGTACAGCAAACTACATCGCCTTTATTAAAACTCTGGCTTCCTGCCGATCCGAGGTTAACGATCAGCTTCGGCCGCCTGCGGTAAATTTCTTTCGTCAGTTCCATAGCGGCATTCACTTTACCGATACCGGTTATCAGTTTATTTTTGTCATTGAAAACCTTTCCCGCCTCCGAATCCAGCGCAAAGACGAAAAGTGTATCTTCAAGAGGGAATTCCAGTCCTTCGTTTATTCTGATCATTTTATTTTACTTTTTAACCACGGATTGCCAAAGATTTTCACAGATGATAGCGTGGCTTTGAGTGCCTCACCCAGTTAAAATATACGGGACATAAAAATCTTCGATTTTTTAAAAGCTTATTTAAATCTGATGTTTCTTTTGTGTTTAAAATCTTTATCGGTGCTGTTCCGTTGTGGTTTTTTAACAATATTTATTAAATTTTGCAACCGTCGGCATCGCAGGATGCACTGTTGCCTGTCTGAATTTTTAAAGGAGCAACCGTTTCATCATAGGTCTGCTGAAGTGCATTAACAAACAGTTCGGCAGGCTGGGCTCCTGATACGGCATATTTACCGTTGAGGATAAAGAAAGGAACGCCTGAAACGCCATTAACTCTTGCTTCCTCGATGTCATCGGCGATTTCGGCATCATAAGTATTGGAACTCAATACCTGCCGGGTTTCTTCCTGATCGATTCCGAGAGAAGCCGCTAAAGCAGTTAAAGTCTCATGATCCCCTACGTTTTTTCCGTCGATGAAATGTGCAATGAAAAGGGCTTCTTCCATTTCGTTGGATCTGCTGTATTTTTTAGCCAGATGCAGGGTCTTATGCGCCGAAAACGTATTGGTGATCAACGCTTTTTCAAAATCAAAATCAATTCCGGCACCGGCACCCATCTGTTTGACCTGGCTGAGCATCTGCTGGGCCTGGATCTCGGGAAGGCCTTTCTTCTCCCTTAAATAATCGAAGGTGTTTCTGGTTTCTTTCGGATCTAAAAACGGATCCAGCTGAAAACTTTTCCATTCTACCTCCACTTCATCTTTAAAGGGAAGCGTCGCAAGGGCTGCTTCAAAATTATTTTTTCCGATATAGCAAAACGGACACATCACGTCCGACCAGATTTCTATTTTCATTAGTATTTTATTTAAATTTATGTGAAACAAGCATTATTTATTCAGTTGTATTCTCCTGCTGAATGCCAGGTGTGCAGCCAGGGCACATAAAGCCATGAATGCTCCGACCAGGCAGACACCGCTCCATTCTGCATGCTGCCACGCAACAGATGCCGCCCAGGTTCCCAAAGATCCGCCTATAAAGTAGGAAACCATATACACGGTATTCAGACGGTTCACGGCGTTGGACCTGATCATGAAATAATTGGTCTGGTTCATGATATGACTGGACTGTACGCCCAAATCCACCAAAATAACCCCAACAATCAGTCCCCAGTAGGTTTCCCCTGCAAAATAAGAGAAAAGCCAGCTTCCCAAAACCACCAGCAGCGCATAGAAAATAATCCTGTTAAGATCGAGATACTGCTGAAGTTTCCCCACTTTTGCAGCCGACAGTGCACCGACAGCCCCGGCCAGCCCGAAACTTCCGACTACCGACGAACCGGCATTAAACGGAGGATTTTCCATGTGAAAGACAAGCGTTGTAAATAACGCACACATCGACCCGAAAGCCATGGCACCCCGGAAAGAAGCAAGCCGCAATACCGGCTGTGTTTTGGCCAGATTAAAAACGGATTTCATCAGTGCTCCATAAGTACCTTTAAAATTAGGCTGCAGCTCAGGAAGCATTTTATATACCGCAAACCATACAACAGTCATCAGCCCGGCTGCAATTCCGAACATGGCCCTCCAGCCCCATAATTCCCCTATAATACCGCCGATAAATCTCGACAGGAGAATGCCCAGCAGCAATCCGGACATGACCGTTCCGATATTGGAGGATTTTTCTCTATCAGAAGAAAGCTCAGCTGCGATAGGAATAAAAAGCTGCGGAATCACGGACGTGACGCCGATCAGTAAACTGGCAGTGTACAGCATCCATAATTCAGTGCCGAAAGCCATCAAGAGCAGAGAACCGAAAACCAAAAGCAGATCTGTCAGAATCAGTTTTTTCCTGAACAGTTTATCGCCCAAAGGAACAATAAGCAGTAAGCCGGCGGCATACCCGAGCTGGGTAAGAACCGAAATTTTACTCACTGCGCTTTCGGGAACCTTCAGTTCTCCGGCAATAAGACCCAGCAATGGCTGGTTATAATAAATGTTTGCCACGACAAGGCCGGAGATAACAGCCATCAGCCAGATGACCGTACGCGAAATACCACCGGTAGAATTCAACTGCATACGTTTCATTTAATAAATATTTGTCAAAAAACCGTATTGCAAAAATACTTATTTAAGATCAAAATCAGGCCTGATTCTGCCGGTTTCACCGATAAAGGGAATTGATGTAAAAATTTTTACAGTTTGGAAATAATAATGAACTTTGCCATATGAAAATTATCCCGTTAAAAGGAGGCAATTTTTCTACGATTAAAACGAAAGATTTTACGCTTCTTACCAATGAAAACAGAGATCTTCTGAAAGGAATAAAAATGTCCGTCACGCCGTTTCTGGTTGTTACTGAGAAGGATATTATTCTCCTTGATGCCGGCATCGGCTGGAAAAATGAAGAAGGCAGTACGGTAATTTCTGAAATTCTTGAAAGAGAAAATATTCACCGGGAAAAGGTAACAAAAATACTGCTCTCTCACCTGCACAAAGATCATATAGAAACAACAATTACCCGCACTAAAGAAGGTTTCGAAGCCGCTTTTCCGAATGCGCAAATCTATCTGCAAAAAAGGGAACTGGAATTTGCCATGGAAAACAAAGGGAGCCCCTCTTTTGATTTTGATACCCTACAAAAACTGGTACAGCTTGAAAATATCGTCTGGCTGGATGAAGATAAAGACAACATCACGGAAGAAATCTTTTTTGAAGTTGTAGGCGGCCACACGCCGTTTATGCAGGTTTTTTGGATCCGCGATGGCCGGGATACCGTATTTTACGGAGCTGATGATCTTCCGCAGGAATCGTATCTGAAATATCATCTGTCCTACAAAAGTGATTTCGACGGCAGAAAGCGATGGAACTGAGGATAGGCTGGGCCTGGATGGCAGCTGAAAACCAATGGAAAATACTGCTGTACCATGACCTGGAAAAAGCGGTTGTGGAATTTAAATAAAAAAAATGGTTTAAAGTTCATTAAACCATTTATAAATATCTAGATCTGAAGCAATGCTCAGTTTTTTCCGAAGTCTGTTTTTCCGGTTCTGAATCGCCTTTGGGGTTACAAATGTATAGGTTGCAATTTCCTTGGTCGTTAAATTAAGCTTCAGATAAATACAAAATATCAGTTCAGAATTCTTCAGATTAGGCTGAATTGCTGATAATTTATTGAAAAAATCGGGATCTACCAGCCTGAATTTATTCAGCAGACGTGGTGAGTTCTCTTTTGCTAATGTTAAAATTTCTTCCTGCACAAAAATCTTTTGGTTAATATCTTCTAAATTAAATTCAGTCTTTTCGTTTCTCATATTTTTCTCATCTCTACTATGGCTGTCACTTATTTGATAAGTTTCAGTATTAATCGCTCTTCTTTCCACTCTGTCCGGATTCTTCCTTTCTGAGTATATTTTGGTTTAAGTATCTATTATCTTAAAACATACAGACAAGTATTTTTTTTCTTAGTTTTTAGTTTAAGATTAAAAATATCTTACAGAATCTGTAATTTATTTTTAGGCAAAGACAAAGAAATAAAAAATGATTAAAAATTTACATAATTAAAATACCACATAGGTACCACGCGAATCTTTTTAATTCCTTATATACCTTCTTTATCAGGTCTTACTTATTTACAAAACTAGATGATTTTATAGTCTGTTTTTTATGATTATAATCAATGAGTTTTAAAAAATCTTACATTTCGTAATATACTCCTAAAAATCACGGCTCTATATTTGTGGGCCGCAGGATTTTCATGGTATATGAAAGGCAGTGTATTTAATCCGGAAGCCCCTGCGAAAAGGCTGTAAGAGAAAGTTAGCAGTAATAGACAAGACTATTTGACCGCACTACATTCCGGTTGACTGACCTGCAATTTTATTTTGCAGATGCTGATTATCAACAATTATATATTCAGTAAACGCTGGAATTCCTCAATATATTTTGCAAGATGAAGACCGTCTGCCAGTCCGTGATGCGCTTCTACCGAAACCGGCAAAAACTTCCTGCCGTCCCGGATGCTGAATTTTCCGAAAGTAATTTTCGGGATGGATTCTTTCGGATCGAAATTAGTCGGGTGGAGCAAAGCACTGAAAGAATTCCACGGAATGGTAGTATGCCGGATATGGTTTACCGGTAAAGCTTCATTGCGGATGCCGAGGCCGGTAGAATGATGTACCGTTCTGATCTGATCCTGCAAACCTGCATTGAAGACTTCATAATCTTCGGAATAACGGAAAAATGAAAACCCGAAAGTACCGTCCGGCCTGCCGATCGTGCTGCCGACATGCACTTCATCATACAGAATTACCCGATCCCCGACGATCCTCAGTTTAAGCTCATCAACAGTATTTACCGCCACCATGGATTTATAAAGATAAACAGCGAAGAAAGAATGCCCGTTTTCCTTGGCGCCTTCATACGCTCTGGTACAGTCGACCTCCGTTGTAAAACCGAAATACGGACTTGCCATTTTTGAGAAAAATTCAAAATGTTCTTTTCTGTTCCAGCTTTCGATATCAATTACCTTCATTGTTTCCATCGGTGCAAATTTCGGTAAGTTTTATTATTAAAAAAAATTTATAGCTGATAAATCTTATCTGATCCTGTGTAAAAAATTATTGTTCTGTAAATTTCAGTGAATTTTTAATTCTTAAAAGGTAATTTGGTGGCTTTTTTGATGTGAAAAGAGTGTTTTTACGGAAATGAAAATTGTGTAAGGATTCAAGCGGATAAAGTGTAAATAATAATCTGTGAAATCAGTGCCATCTGTGGAAAATACAACTACAAGGTTTAAATAAATAAGTAATCAATACCATTAAAATTATAAAATATGCTATACAGAAAAATAGGAACAAGTGATCTTGAGGTTTCTGCCATTACTTTCGGCGCATGGGCTGCAGGAGGATGGATGTGGGGAAGTACAGACAGAAACGATGCTGTGGAAGCCATTAAAGCTTCTTACGATGCAGGCGTTACTTCCATCGATACGGCTCCCATCTACGGACAGGGAACCAGCGAAGAGATTGTAGGCGATGCCATCAAAGGAATTTCCCGGGACCAGGTTCAGATCCTGACCAAGTTCGGAATGCGTTGGGATCTTACCCAAGGGGATTTTGCCATGCACAGTAAAAACAATGACGGACAAGACATCGATGTCTATAAATATGCCGGGAGAGACAGCATTATCTATGAGTGCGAACAGAGCCTCAAAAGACTGGGAACGGATTATATCGACCTTTACCAGATCCATTGGCCGGATTCTACCACCCCGATTGATGAAACTTTCGAAGCGGTTTCCAGGCTTATCGAACAGGGGAAAGTGCGTTTTGCAGGGGTCTGCAATTACAGCGCCCAACAGATGCAAGAAGCTGAGAAAACACTGAAGCTCGTTTCCAACCAGATTCCTTTCAGTATGGTCAATCGGGGCATTGAAGAGGAAACGGTTCCTTACTGCATTGAAAATAATAAATCAATTCTGGCCTACAGTCCGCTTGAAAGAGGTCTGCTGACGGGTAAAATTACACCGGGCTACCAGTTTCAGGAAGGTGACCACCGCGCCAGCCATAAGCATTTTCAGCCGGATTTTATTGAGAAAACCAATGCATTGCTGGATAAAATAAGACCCATTGCCGATCAGCATCATGTAAGTCTGGGCCAGCTCGTTCTTCGATGGACCATTGAAAGATCGGGAATTACCGTTGCTTTAGCAGGAGCCAGAAATGCAGAACAGGCGGTACAGAATGCCAGATCAGCTGAAATTAATCTGAGCAAAGAGGAGATCGACACAATCAGCGAGCTTGCTGAAGGGTTTTAGGGTGAATAGTCAGTTGCGTTTTACTTATCAATATTTGGAAAAATTTATTTGAAGATTCACCTTTGGATATTTAATCTGAATTAATAATCGATTGATAATCTAAATTGCCTGTAAGTTGTATATCAGGAATTCACTATTGATATTTATCCTATTTATCAATATCAATTTTAAATAATCAAATCTGAGAAAAAAATGAGCAAAGAGAGATTGGGCTTTATCGGCCTTGGAAATATGGGCCGTCCGATGGCAAAAAATCTTGAGAAAGCAGGATTCCGGCTTGCAGTATATAACAGAACACCGGAAAAAGCAGAAGACTTCAGGGAAAATTCCATTGTCTGCAGTTCTGTGGCAGATCTGGTACAAAACAGCGACGTAATATTTACGATGCTAACTAACGATGAAGCTTTACGGGAAGTTTTTGAAGAAATTTTAAGCCAGAACGTTTCAGGAAAACTGTTTGTGGATATGAGCACTGTTTCTCCTGAAGCCAGCAGCAAGATTTCGGCAGCCGTAATCATCAAGGAAGCCTCTTTCATCGATGCACCGGTAGCCGGCAGTACAAAACCGGCTGCAGAAGGAACCCTGATTATTATGGCTGGGGGTAACAAGCGTGACATCAGCCGGGCCCTTCCCTATCTTGGAAAATTGGGAAAAGAGATCCGACATCTGGGTGAAAACGGTAAAGGAATTGCCGCAAAACTTTCGGTCAATTACTTTCTTTCCTGCCTGTACCAAGGGCTGGCAGAAACGATTCTGTTTTCGGATAAGCTGGGGATCAACCGCATGGATATGCTGGACATCATCAATGAAAGTGCCAGTGGAAGCGGGGCCACGAAAGTAAAAACCCCTCTCTTAATCAATAAAAACTATGATCCTGCCTTTGCGCTGGATCTGATGCTGAAAGATATTATCCTTGCAAAAAATGCAGGCGCCGGATTCCCATTATCCGAAACACTGATCAAAACCTATCAGGGAGCACATGACGCAGGCTTTGGAAAGGATGATGTGATCGGGATTATTCAGTATCTTAAAGAGCCAGGTAAAAAGTAAAAGGAACCCAGTGTGAATGCAGTTTAAACCGTTAAAGGGTATGAAGGATTTTAGCTTGGATAAAGGTAAAATCAAAGATTTACCTAGCAGTATGCTTAAAGCAAAGCTCAGCTTCATTTTATAAACACCTTAATGATTCTGATGATAGAATTTTAATTAAACAGTCGGTTATGAAAGATTTTAAAACAGCTTTCTTTTTTGTGAGGCTGCCGGCAGCCGTTTCTCTTTTGGGGCACGGATTGGTCCGGCTGCCGAAACTTTCAGCTTTCAGCGAATGGATGGTAAAAACAATGGAGAAATCGGTTATTCCGGAAACGCTGATCGTTCCTTTCAGCTATGTTCTGCCTGTGGCAGAAACGGTTATCGGCCTTTTACTGCTGATCAATTTTAAAACAAAATACACTTTGTATTCCGCATTGGCCCTGATGAGCATTCTGATCGCAGGGAGCTGCTCTATCGAAAACTGGGCGGCTGTTGAAGCGCAATTGTTACATGGTGTTTATCTTTTCGGTCTGTTCTTGTTTCATGAAAGGTTTAGCAGTAAAGTGAATGGAAATAGGATGAATGGCGAATAATAATCACTGCGCCCGTCAATTTTTTATCTGTTACCATTAAACCCTGGCTGAATTTTGCCCCCCTTATATATATGTAAAATAAATTTATTTAAACTCACTATACACCTGCGAAGCATAATTAGCCATCCATTCTTACAATATTGATCTTTCCGATATAATATTTCAATTATGGTCGGATTTTTGAATGGTAATTGTAATTAAATTCCGGTCTAATTAAACCAATCACTTAAAATATATTTATTATGTCAACAGAAAATCTTACGAACACAGAAGCAATTAAAAAAATTAAAGAACTTTCGGAAAATGCAAAAATCTGTATGTTCTGTACGGAACTGGGAACCCTTCCGATTAATTCCCGCCCCATGACTTTACAGGAAACTGATGATGAAGGAAATTTATGGTTTATCAGCGGTGATACCAGCAATAAAAACTTTGAAATAAAAGACGATAAAAGAGTACAGCTGTTTTTTATGAATAACGGCGATTACCAATATCTTTCTGTTTTCGGGGATGCTACAATTTATAAGGACCGTTCTACCATTGAAGACAAATGGTCACCGATGGCCAAAGCATGGTTTGAAGACGGAAAAGATGATCCGAATGTTTCAATTATCCGGGTAGAACCGAAAGATTCCTATTACTGGGATACCAAGGCCGGTAAGCTGGTGAGCATCCTTAATTTTGTAGCCAATGCAGTTACCGGGAAAACAACCGATAATTCCGACGGGGTTGAAGGAAACGCCAAAATATAAATTACTGTCACGCAAATACTTTAACTATTAAATAGTGTAAGGCCGCGAAATTTTCGCGGTCTTATTTCTTTTGATAATCAATACCTTTTCACTAAGAAATTTACATTAAGCCCACAGAAATTTTGAAACATGTGGGATTTATTATAAATCAGTTTCGAGTTTGATATCGATCAGGCGACTGTCAAAGTTTATTTAATATAACGCTATGCTTACAACGGCTTTTAATACAAAATTTCGGATTCTTTGTTCGCGAAGGTACTTCGGACGCTCAGTAAATAATAGGATCGTTTAAATATGTTATACATATATCTACAACTGCCATTCACTGAATGGAATGCTGTTAGTTGGAAAATTTGAGGTTTATATCCAAACGAGTTCTGACGGCGACAGCATTAAAAATTTTATACTGCCGGACATTTTGCTTACGCTACTGTAGCTTGATCTGAAATATATAAACATATAAAGCCTACGGCAAAAAGAAAACCATACAAAACTGCATGGTTTTTTCTTAGTGTTTTTAATAACGAGGGAACTAAGGTGTTTCAGTATGCGGCATATCCACGGGCTTTGATTCCGGGGAACCTTTTTCACGCAGCCAAATCGATAGGATTACCAACGATGCGACGGCGAGAAATTCACTTTGCCAGTTCTGGAAGGATTCAAACCAGAACCTGGACTCCGTAATATATTCCGAAGCTGTTATCACCTGCTGTTTTTTAGAAATCTGTTCTTCATTATAGTCTTTCAGGCTTCCGTAAAAGTGCAGCGAAAAACTTATTGCAAACAAGATACCAAACGCTAAAGAAAGTGAATGTTTATACAATTTTAACCAGATTCCTCCTTTCCGTACAGGCCACGGGGCATTAGGATGCGGTTCGGGTTCCTTATCCACATCTTCTTTTTTATCCAGAGATTTGGATTCGCTGGAACCTTTCTGCCGTAAAGAAACAGTAAGCACCACATAAATCATCATCTGGAGGAATTCACTTTCCCAGTTTTCAAAGGTGGCCTGGATAAAGTGCCCGCTATGGATATATTGGCCCAGGCTAAGCATCGTACTTCCGTTTTCAGCCAGCTCCTTGTTTTCGGTTTTCCAACCGGTAAAGAACTGGCCTGCCAGAAAGATGATCATAAAAACGATCAGGACTATACTCAGGCTGTTGCGGTATAAGAAACTTTGTTTTGTCATTTGTATTCCGGGTATTTTAGGATTCGGCATCATCCGGATCTATTCTCTGCAAAGCAGTAACGCTGGGTCCGGTAAGGATTTTTCCGTTGATATTGAATCTTGAACCGTGGCAAGGACAATCCCAGCTCAGCTCGGCACTGTTCCACCGGACCTCACACTTAGCATGGGGGCAGGTGCTTTTTACCAAATGTATTTTTCCGTTGGTTTCTTTGTATAAAGCGTATGAATCACCTTCGTATTTTATCACTTTAGCTTCTCCCTCACTTACTTCGTTTAAAGACGTGATTTTCTCCCTGAAAAGTTTATCTTTAATAAAATCGTAAGCTACGACTGCATTTTCTTCCACGAAACTTGTAAATCCGGCAATTGGTTTTATTCTTGAAGGGTTAAATATATTCTCATATTTGCTGCTGCCGTTTATAATTAAATCGGAAAGGATCTGTGATGAAATAGTTCCGAAGATCATTCCGTTTCCTCTGAAACCGGTAGCCGTATACACCCTTCCTTTGCTTGCGGGAAGCTTTCCGATGTACGGAAACCCGTCGGTAGGTTCGTAATACTGACTGGACCAGCTGTAATAAGCCGTTTCTACATCAAAGTATTTTCGCACATAGTTTTCCAGTTTTGAGAAACATTCGCCGGTATCTTCTTCATGTCCCGTTTTATGGTCTTCCCCTCCGGCAATCAGCAGGGTTTCCCCATTTACTTCCTGTACTCTGTAATAATGATACGGGTCAATAAGATCATAACCCAGATCTTTCGGATAATTTTCATCTTTCAGGCTGAAAGCCATAGCATAACTTCTGTATGGTGCATTGGTTGTATGCAGAATGCTCAGGCCCGGAGGAATGTGCGTAGCATAGACAACATTTGCTGCTTTGATTTCTCCTTTTGAGGTTTTTAAAATGACGACATCATCCTGCTCATCATCATTTTCACACTGGCAGTCTTCCAAAATAATTCCACCAGCATTGATGAATGCCTCGCATAAAGCTTTGATATATTTTATCGGATGAAACTGGGCCTGATCCGGAATGGAAACAGCTTTTTTAAAAGGAATCGGGAAAGGAATCTCATTAACATATCTCATTTCGTGTCCGACTTCTGAGGCACCGTCAACGATATCCTGCAATTGCTTTTCCTGTTTTTCATCTAAGGCAAAGAGATAAGCGGTCTTTCTCTCAAAATCGCAGTCGATATTATAATTCCTGATATTGGTTTCTATAATTCCGATAGCCTCCTGTCCCACTTCGGCGAATATTCTGGCATTATCTTTACCAAAATCATTGATGGCTTCGGTAAAAGTAGTATCAAAAAAATCATTTAGATGGGCTGTAGTGCCACCGGTTGTTCCGAAACCGATATTGGCTGCTTCCAGAAGAATACATTTCTTACCGGACTGCTGTAATTTTAGGGCAGTGGAAACACCAGTGATTCCTCCTCCTACAATAGCTGCGTCGAACAGCTGGTGAAAGTCGGCTTCCGAAGAAAATTTCTTTATTTCTTCCTGCCATATACTTTTTCTCGCTCCGTCTCTGTACATAGCGTTATTTTTTTATAATTATTAATTAATGAAAGTATCAGGTTCATCTTTTAAGCAGAATAGTATCATTCTCGGAAAAAGGCTGAGGCCTGAAGGCTTGGGATTCACGATCTTTATCTCTGTTTTTAGGTTCATCTTCATCAAAATCACAGCGGCATGAAGTAACAGTGCATAGAGCGATCACTCCCAGAATCACGATGGCTTTGGTTTTCATAAGTTCTCGTTTAATTTAGGTATTAGATTTTTTGATTGTTCTTCGATGGGTTATCCACCGACGATTAATCCACCATTGGGATGCAGAACCTGCCCTGTAATCTGTACAGAATCTCTGCTTGCCAGAAATAAGAAGCTGTAAGCCACTTCTTCAGGAGAAGCATTTCTTTCGAAGGGCGGCTTGCTCAGATCTTCTTTTTCCTCCCCGAATGTTGCTTCGGTCAGCGGCGTGGCTACCGGTCCCGGTGCTACCGCGTTAACCCGGATGCCTTTAGGCTTTGCCTGCAGGGCAAGCGAGCGTGTAAAAGAAACAATAGCTCCTTTTGTCGCCGAATAATCCAGCAGTTCAGGATGTCCCTGATAAGCTGCTGCAGAGGTTGTATTGATGATTGCACTGCCTTCTTTAAGGTGAGGGAAAGCTGCTTTTGTAAGCAGGATCATTCCGATAATATTGGAATCGAATGTCTTTCTGATGTTTTCTTCTTCCAGATCCTCAATGGAATCCGCAGGAAACTGTACGCCGGCATTATTTACCAGGATATCAATTCCTCCGAGTTCTGAAACTGTTTTTTCAACAGCTTTTGTACAGAATGCAGAATCGCTGACATCTCCCTGTATAATGATCGATTTTCTTCCGAGGCTTTCAATTTCAGATTTTACTTTCTCCGCATCTTCTTTACTGGAATGGTAAACAATGGCTATATTTGCTCCTTGCTCTGCAAAAAGCACAGCCGCTGCCTTCCCGATTCCACTGTCGGCTCCTGTAATCAGAACAGATTTATTTTCTAACTTTAATTTCCCCATAATAGAATTACTTTTCATTTACCGGCTTCTGCATTTCCCCCATCCGGTGCGCCGCCATACTGTCGGTCGCAATGTTGGTCATCGCTACAGAAAGCTTATTTTTTAATCCGGATATTACTTTATCATCGCCGTTCATAAGAGCTTTGTAGCCGTCCATCGCCACTTCTTCCGGCAACATCAGGTTATCTTTGTCTTCAAGAATCTTACTTTCATTCATATCGGCTTTATTAAAGAAATCCGTATCGGTAGGCCCAGGCAAAAGTGCGGTAACTGTAATCCCGGAATCTTTCAGTTCTTCCCGGATCGCTTCGGACCACGAAAGGATAAAGGCTTTTGTGCCATGGTATACCGAATGCCATGGACCGGGTGCTTTGCTGGCTATGGAAGCCAGGTTTAAAATTCTTCCGGATCCTTGAGATAAACGGTCTTTTAAGAACAGTTTGGTTAAAATAATAACGGAAACAATATTCAGGTTGATGATATCCACCTCACGATGGATATCCGTATCCTGAAATTTTCCGTAAACACCCTGTCCTGCATCATTTACAAGAATTTCGGGACTGATCCCATTTAATTTCAGTTCAGAATACAAAGAAAAGGCATCCTCCTGGGTAAAAAGGTTTTTAGCCATCGTAATAGCATTGATTCCGTAACTTTTAAATTCTCTGGCTTTTGCCTGAAGATCATCGTGGTTTCTGGAAACCATAACAAGATCATAGCCATCCTTTGCAAACAGCTTTGCCAGCTCATAGCCGATCCCGCTGGTAGCCCCCGTAATTAAGACATACTGATTTTTCCGATTCATCATTTTATTTTAAAATTAAAAGCTGATTGATTTCACTTTTGAAGCAGCCCAAAATAAATTCGGTATAATACAGCTGAGCATTAAGCGCCTGTGTTTTAGGATGCAATTCAAGTTTTTTTGTCAGCACAATTTCCCCTTTATAAGAAAAAGAGAAATAGGCAAAGATTTTATAAGAGGAATTTCTGATCGGTGTGCAGTAACCTGTGGTAGCAATAGACCAGTCGGACTCAAAGAGCCTCGCCGCATTCAATGCCATGGTTTCGGCAATATTTTCGGAAACGCAGTCGCATTCTTCAGCTTCGTCCCGGTCTACATTCAGCAGTCTTACCTTTTCTGCAAGGGTATATGTTGTCATTCCGCCTTTATAAAAAAGAGAAGCGTTGGGCATCTGTGAGAAAGCCAGCTGCAGACAGCCTGAAGTAACACTTTCTACAACTGAAATCGTTTCATCTGAGGTCATCAGCGACTGGCTGATGTATTCCAGGAGGTTTTTTTGAAATTCCATAATTCTAATATTTAAGTGGTTTGTGTATTCTAAATCTATAAAGCTGAAGATTTCCAGGGATCGAGGACTACTTTTACACAGTTGTCCATTTTTTTATCAAAAATTTCATATCCTTTGGAAACATCTTCCAATGAAAGACGATGGGTAATAATATCGTCTAACGTAACCCGGCCGCTCTGTACGTAATCCATCAATTCATCAATAATGGTATGAACGTTGCACTGCCCTGCCTTTATGGTTATACCTTTATCAAAAATCTGTCCAAGTTTGAAATTATCATAATTTACAGGATAAACTCCTAAAACCGGGACAATTCCGCCCCTTCTTACCGCACTCATACAGGCTTCAAGTACTTTAATAGAACCTTTTTCAAAATTCAGGACCGCTTTGGCACGGTCCATTAAATTCCGGTCCGGTTCAAAACCTACCGCCTCAATGCATACATCGGCTCCTCGTCCGTCTGTCATATCCCGGATCTGTTCTACAACACTTTCCGCATCTTCCCATAAAATGGTGTCGCAGCCTGTCAGTTTTTTAATCTGGTCCAAACGGTATTGCTGCGTATCCACAACGATTACTTTTTTAGCATTTTTGAGGATGGCACTTTTGGCAGCCATTGATCCTACCGGGCCGGCTCCAAAGATAGCAACGGTTTCCCCGCCTTTTATTTCTCCCCATAGAACGCCGGTATAACCCGTGGGGAAAATATCGGTAAGAAACAAAACCTGCTCATCTGTCAGGTTATCGGGAACTTTTCGTGGCCCGACATGCGCGTACGGAACTCTTACATATTGGGCCTGTCCACCATCATAGCCACCGTAAAGATCACTGTATCCGAAAAGGGCTCCGCCTTTTTCGGTCAAAATTCCGCCTTCAGGACCGTAATGATTGGGATTACTGTGTTCACAGGCCGTAGGAAGGTCGTGCTGACAGAAAAAGCAGCTTCCGCAGGAAACCGGGAAGGGCACTACGACCCTGTCCCCGACTTTCAGATTGGTAATCCGTTGTCCGACTTCTTCCACAATCCCCATGAATTCATGGCCCAGTACCATCGGCCTTGCCTGCGGGATTCCGCCTGAAAACAGATGCAGGTCACTTCCGCAAATGGCCGTAGATGTTACTTTCAAAATGACGTCATGGGAATCTTTAATGATGGGATCATCTACGGTATCGCACGTAATAACTCCCGGTGAATGAATGACTGCAGCTTTCATAACGTAATATTTAAGTGGTATGAGGTGATGTTTATTAATCCTGTATGGTTCTTTCGAGTTCAAGATACCAGACCCTGTGCTGTGCGATGGCATCAATAAATTTGTTCTCCGGCATTTCATCTTCCCAGGATACAATGCCCGGATCGATATGCTTTTTAAGGCTTACATTACTGTTCATATAAAACGGTTCGGATCCTTCCCCGAAGTAAATCGCTTTACAATGTTTGTAAGCTTCATTTATGAAATTCAGTACATGCGGCTTATTTCCGGCAGTAAGCAGTTCTTTCACGGAATCTTCTCCTGCGCCGATATAAAGTGCATCAAAAGCGACACTGGCTATACTGCTAATGGAGTGCTTAGGTATCAGCATCGATCCGTCATTAGTGGTTACCGGTCCCATATTCGGACCTATAATTTCCACAACGGCATGTTCTCCCTCCAGTTTGGTTTTCAGATCATGAACCTTCAGCGCATCTACACCATTAGCCATGATAAAGCCAATTTTTCTGCCTTTAATGGTATCTTTAATGGTATTTTCCATACTCAGCGCCTGGGAAACTCTCGTGTGGGCCTCCCTTTCTTCACTCTGAAGATCCTGATGGTTGCTATCTGGAGGAAGGCTTTGATTGGGAAATTCCAGCTCTGTTACCTGTACGCCTACCTGACTGGCAACTTTTTGGGCCAATGTTTTATCAATAAAATTCAGCTGTCCTACCATTCTTTCCCTGATTGCAGAAATCGTCACTTTTGAAAGTTCAAAGATCAGTGCATTCTGAAGGTGCATCTTTTCGTAGTCGGACTGGCTATTATAAAATAATTTAGCCTGAGAATAATGGTCTACAAAGCTTTCGCTCCTTTGTCTGACTTTCGGGCCGGAAACCCTTTCCTGATGCGAGACATATCCTCCTTCGGACATCATCGACTGGAACGGGCAGCCTCCACCGATGGAGTTCGGCTCATAGCTTACTTTTCCTTTGGCGATCTGCTGTCTCATATAGCCGTCACGCTGGTTGTTATGAACCGTTTTGACAGATCTGTTGATCGGGATCTCGTGGAAATTAGGTCCGCCTAATCTTATCAGCTGGGTATCGGTGTAAGAAAATAGTCTTCCCTGAAGCAGCGGATCGTTACTGAAATCGATTCCCGGAACAATGTGTCCCGGATGGAAAGCAACTTGTTCGGTTTCTGCAAAGAAATTGTCAGGGTTCCTGTTCAGAGTAAGGGTTCCTACCAGTTCTACCGGAACTTCTTCTTCAGGAATAATTTTAGTAGGATCCAGAAGGTCAAAATCAAATTTATCTTCATCTTCTTCAGGGATCAGCTGTACGCCGAAGTCCCATTCCGGGAACATCCCGTTTTCAATGGATTCCCAAAGGTCCCGTTTGTGGAAATCCGGATCTACCCCGGAAATTCGCTGGGCTTCATCCCATGCGACGGAATGAACGCCTAATTTCGGTTTGAAGTGGAATTTTACAAAGTGCATTCTGCCTTCGTCATTGATGAATTTAAAAGAATGTACTCCAAAACCTTCCATCCGGCTGTAGCTTCTCGGGATGGAACGGTCGCTCATCAGCCACATGATCATGTGCATACTTTCCGGCATCAGGGAAATGAAATCCCAAAAAGTATCGTGTGCCGACTGGGCTTGCGGAATTTCATTATGCGGTTCCGGCTTTACGGCATGCACCAGATCCGGGAACTTAATGGCATCCTGAATAAAGAATACCGGAATATTATTGGCAACCAAATCGTAATTCCCTTCATCGGTATAGAATTTTACAGCAAATCCCCTAACGTCTCTTGCAAGGTCGGTACTTCCCCTGTTTCCGGCCACGGTAGAGAACCGTACAAATACAGGAGTTTCTTTTCCTACTTCCGTCAGGAACCCGGCTTTGGTATATTTTTCAAGGCTCTTATTAAGTTTAAAGACACCGTGGGCACCGGATCCGCGGGCATGTACTACTCTTTCCGGAATCCTTTCATGGTCAAAATGGGTCATTTTTTCCCTGAAGAAAAAATCTTCCATCAGCGTCGGTCCCCGGTCTCCTGCTTTCAGGGAATCCTGGTTATTGTTGATTCTGAGTCCCTGATTGCTCGTGAGCCTGGCGTTTTCATTAGAAGTCGTATGCGATTCCAGCTGGTCCAGCTTTTCATTGTGTGACTTGTCATTCATAAATTCTTATGTTTTGTGATTTGGTGTATCGTTGGTCTGGTTTGTGATCAATAAACAGAAAAAGTAATTATTTTCCCGATAGTGCTGGCATTTAAGATAAATTGATATTGATGTCGGCCAATATTTTTAAAAAGCCATATAGAAAGCTCTATATGGCTTTTGTAATCCTTAATCTTCCTGTTCTGCGTCAAAATTGATGTATGTTTCCGCAATTTCTGTAAGATTATAATCCGTATCTTCTTCTTCCTGTAATGTTTTTTCCAGAAGATCCGCTGCTTTATCATGACCCATAGTAATCGCCAGCTGAGCCAGTCCGCCATAGGTAGCAATCTCGTAATGTTCGACTTTCTGGGCTGCAATAATCAGAGCCGCATCCCGCGTCATCGATCCTTCTTCGGTAGACTTAATGATTTCTTCCCCTTCTTCAATAATACCTTTAATGGCTTTACATTCTTTCTGTTCGGGAGTTTCATCAATAAGTCTGAAAACTTTTTCGAGACGGCTTACATGCTTTTTAGTTTGCAGCTGATGATCTTCGAAAGCTTCTTTCAGTTCCTCCGTTGTCGCTGCTTCCTGCATTTTTTCCAGTGCATCGATAATCGCATTTTCTGCGAAATAAATGTCTTTAAGTGCGGATACGAAAAATTTATAAAGCGGAGCGCTTTTCATTTCATTTCCATCTACCTTTGCGTTATCTACGGCCGTTGTGTTTTTGACGGCTGATGTCGGTGCCGTACCATTCTCCGTACCTGCATTGTTTTTATTTTCTGATGTTTTGGTTGCCATAATATGATTGTGGTGTTTTGATTTGAAAAGATTACCCCTCTATTATTATTCATAAAGAGGTAATCCTGAAAAAAGAATTATGAATTGTTGCGTCTGCCTCCGAATCCTGATCTTCCTGAGCCGGATGATCTTCCGCCTCCGTGAGAAGCCTGGCCGCCCATACGTGCTATTCTTGTACGTTCTTCCTTGCTCATTGAAGCGAAACCTCTTTTTGAGTTTCCTGAACCGTTACCGGAATTAAAGCCCCGGCCTGAACTGTTGTTGTTGTTGTTGTTGTTGTTATTGCGGGATCCTGAGCCGGAATTACCTCTTCCGCCTGATCTGCCTCCTGAATTTGAGTCTGCACCTGAAGAAGATCTTCTTCCGCTTCCCTGAGACGCTTCACCACCCATACGGGCGATTCTCGTACGTTCTTCACGGCTCATGGATGCAAAGCCTCTTCCCGAACTTCCGTTTCCTGATGAAGAAGACCTGTCTCTTCCACCACCGGAACCGGATCTGCCTGAGTTTGATCTTGTTCCCGATCCTCCGCGGGAACTGCCTCTTCCGCTGCCTGAAGTAAACCGCCCCTGGTCGTCCCTCTGCTGATTTCCGTTGTTTACTCTGCTACGGCCTCTGTTATCACCGTCGTCATAATCTTCATAGCCGTCGTAGTTATCATCATAGTCGTCATAATCTTCGTCCTCAAAATAGTCTTCATATTCTGAGAAGTCATCATCATAATCTTCTTCGTTCTGTGCGTCGCTATATCCATGGTCATAACCCAGCTGATAGATTTCTTCGAGATTTCTGGATAAATTTGAATTTCCTCTGGAGCTGCGATTTCCTGAATTTCTGTTGTTCATAACTTTTTTATATTAATATTAAGTGATAGCTATTGCCAGCCGTGACTAGTATTAGACAGCAATAGGTTGGTTTTCGGTTAAAAAATCAAAATATAAGTTCCTCAAAATGAGGCCCTAGAGAAATTTAAATGAACTATACTCAAATCTACAACAGAATAATTCACCTTTTTATGACCGAAGTCATGTTTAATGGGAATTAATACAATATTTTACGGTTTTCAATCCGGATAATTTCCTGTTTTTCCAGTTTTTTCAGAGTCCTTATTACCGTTTCAACCCGCAACCCGATGAGATTGGCGATCTGTTGTCTGGTAAGTTCTATGTGGAAGCAATGGTCACCGTCACCTTTATGGTAGCTTTTAAGATAATCCAGCAATCCTTTCAGTCTTAAAAGCGGACTGGATGACGACATATTCTGCAGCATGATCGCTTTGAAATAAAGCCTTTGTGAAAGACAGGTATTCATCTCCATGGAGATCCTGGGATTGTTTTCCAGCAGTTCCATAAAATTCGCCTTAGGCAACCGGATCAGCGCAATATCCGTAAGCGCAATTGCATTCATCACATAGAACTTTTCAAGAAAGAGCATAGAATCACCAAAGCTCTGTTGACCTTCCAGGATGTTCTGAATAAATTCCTTTCCTTCATCATTATAATTATTCTGCTTTATTTTTCCTTTGATGATCTGGTAATAATAAAGTGCCTGATCCCCTTCCCTGTAAATAACCTCTCCTTTTTTATAATTTCTGTCTTCTGCACCATAAGAATATAGAAGATCCGCATCGATATTCATGCAGCTTATCGTTTTCATAAAGAGTTTTTCAGATGGCGTGCAAAAAAAAGACCATGCCTTTCGGCTCAGAAAAATTAATATAAAATCTTACGGTCCTTTATTTTCACAATCTTATCCCTTTCCATGGTCTTTATAGTCCGTATAGCCGTTTCTACACACAGACCGGTAAGGCTGGCCATTTGTTGCCTCGTAAGCGGAATCATGAATGAATAAGGGGCCTGTTCTTCCTGGGAGCTCTTAAGATAATCCATCAATACCTTAAGCTTTGCTGTCGGGCTCTGGCTGCACAGGTTCTGTGCCATGATGATTTTAAAATAAAGTCTTTGGGAAAGTACCCTGTTCATATCGAAAGAGATATCGGGATAAAGCTTTAAGAGCTCGAAAAAATTGTTTTTCGGCAATTTGAGAACTTTACAATTCGTCAATGCGATGGCATTGATCGGATAAAGTTTATCCATAAAAAGCAAAGACTCTCCGATACTCTGCCCGTCTTCCAACAGGGTTTGTATAATTTCTTTTCCCTCGTCATTATAATTGTTAAGCTTTACTTCACCGGTTATAATCTGATAATAATAGTTAGCCGGGTCTCCTTCACTGAAAATAATTTCAGATGGTTTGTACTGTTTTATTGTTGCTCCTGCCGAATATAGGAGTTCTTCCTTGATGATCATATTTAGCTGTTTTAGTGTTTCTAGTAATTTCAAGCATCCTTAGTAAAAATAAAATTGGATAGTAAGTAAATGAATGATGAATGCGAATAGTAAACACTGCCTTATATCGTTGGACAGGATAAATGATTACCTGTTTTTGACGTTAGCATCTAATATTTAGCCTTTAAGATAAATTTACCGAAAATTTTAGTCGTATTAATTTTGCAATTATTTCATGATACGCTGGAAATGAAGGCATATCACAAATATTTCCCGTTTCTGTATAAAACGGGTCTTAAATTTTTTAACTGTAAATTTATCGTGCTGTTCTGGCCGTATCGGATTCGGTATTGCCCGGCCGGGAAGTACTGTCTCCTGCCTGTATAGTGTCTGAAGACATCGGTGCGGCCGAAGTATTATCAGTGACTTCCATCGGATCCTGCATATCGGCAGGAGGAGATGTTTCTTTTTTTTCACAGCTCAGGGTAAGAAGTCCCAGCACTGCGAATGATAATGCAAATTTCATAATATTTATATTTTAAGTGGTGTGATTATCAAAGATAAACAAATATTCTGTTAATCTTTTATGATTACGATCATTAAGCTGCTTAATTATAAAACTTTATGAATAGTAAATTGAAAATTGGAAAGTGTTGTAATTATAATTGCAATCATAAAGCTGGAGACTGAACATTCTTCTCTATTATTATAGACAAGGAGATCCTGAGTTTATTACTTTTAAGAATAATTCTGTTCAAACCTGAATTCAGCCCTATGTGCTTCTCTTATTTATAAACTGACTGAACATAAATGAAATAGTATCAATGTACATTACTGTCGATATAGTCCGGTTGTTTATTAAAGTATATTTAACGGGATGTCTTACCAAAATTAGGGTACATGAATATTTTATGTCACTAATCTGGCTACAGGGTATAAATAATATAAATCCGATATAAAGCTGAGTATCGGACTTATATTAGATAGATATATACTACT
Organism: Chryseobacterium sp. SN22; assembly: GCF_008329705.1. Lineage (GTDB taxonomy): Bacteria > Bacteroidota > Bacteroidia > Flavobacteriales > Weeksellaceae > Chryseobacterium. The sequence goes on from NZ_VTSX01000003.1 coordinate 135,150, forward strand.
ATTTACTGTCGGGAACGAAGTTTTTTCTTGCCAGCTCTTTCCGTACACGGCTTAAGCTTTCAGGCGTGATTCCCAGATAGGAAGCAATCATCCATTGGGGAACCCTCAACAGGAGATCCGGATACATTTTAATGAATTTCATATACCGCTCTTCCGCCGTTTCGGCCAGTAAAGAATTGATCCGGTCCTGCAGGCTTTTGATATGCTTCTGTAAAAGGATATCACTCTGCTCAAGACTGTTGGGGAATCCCTCAATCAGTTTATTGATGAAATCCGGAGGCAGCATCAGAATTTCCGAATCTTCCACCGCTTCTATGTAGTAAACTGATTTTTCATTGAAATAAAGACTGCTGCGGTCGGAAATAAGCCAGCTTTCCGGTGCAAACTGGATGATGTGTTCTTTACCGTTTTTGTCGATGGAATACATTTTCAGAAGCCCCCTCTCTACAAAATAAATGTACCTGCAAATTTCGCCGTATTGTAAAAGGAACTGGTTTTTCTGTACTTTCTTGGCTTCATAATGCAGGCTGCACATATTCACTCTTTCCAGGGGAACATTCAGAACTTTTGCTAAATAATTGTTGATATTCTTCATTATACAATCTGGTCTGCCGAAATACTCTGGTGGGAAGTGTTGCTGATGGCTTTTCCGTTTTCAATGACGATCAGCTGCGGGCTCTGGTGGGTCACCCCGAGATCTTCCGCAATTTTACTGGAGAGCGGTCGGTGTGCCAGAAGGTCCAGGTAATACAACTCCGCTTTTCCCTCTACGTTTTCTGCTTCCTTTTCAAAATTCCGCAGCACCGTTTTGCTGATGAAGCAGCTGGTGGAATGTTTGAAAATGGCTATTTTATGATCGAAAGAACTTTCAATAGCTTTTTGCAGATCCTCTTCGGATTCTATTTTTTTCCAGAAAGACTTCTGCTCGGAAGCATCTTCTTTTCCGCCGAATATTTTATCAAAGAAACTCATACGTTAAACTGTTTTAAATGATGATCGAGATGTTTATACTCCAAAAAGCCCCAGTCTCTTTCCTCCATCTTCCCGAAAAGCACGTGACGATCCGGCAGGCTGCCGTTTTTGAAATGAATCAGGTAATCATCCAGTGTTTTCAGAAGATTTTGTTGTTCTTCATCGAAATGACATTCAAAATTAATAATAAGTTTTTGAAAAGTCGGCATATTTCGAGGAATTCCGTTGTTGAATATCTGAATTTCTTTTCTGGTGGCGATTCCGATCATGCGGAACAGCCTGTTGATCTCGGGGAGAATAAGTTTCTTCTGAGGCACCTGAAGCACACAGCTGCAATGCCTCATCATCTGGCTTACCTCCATTTTCCCCCATTTCCTGCGTGAATTTTCGTTCAGGCGCGAAATCCTTTCCGTGATCTCCCTAAAGTCAGCCGGGTGATGTAGACTTTTCTTTACCAACCTTTTTCTTTCTTTAGATTATCGATGTGGGCATAATGATGGTTACAATGCCACGCGTATAAGGCTAGATAACTTCTTAGGTTGTAATTCTTGTTATGCTCCGGATGGTGGAAGGTTCTTTCGAAATGTCTGTTAGTCATGCTTTTCAGCAAAACCGTCCATCGCTGGTGGGTGCCTTTCAGCATCCGCATTGCCGGTTTTACGGGCATACTGAGACTATCCTGCAGTTCTGCCCACTTCGCTTCGTCATAGGGTTTTATTGTAGGGTTTTCTTCCGTAAGAGCCAGTTTCAGACGCATAAAACTGTTGATATGGCTGTCTGCCAGGTGATTTACCACCTGCCGTACCGTCCAGCCGCCTTCCCGGTACTGGGTATCCAGCTGACCGTCGGTAAAATGTTCAATCAGGTTCTTCAGCTTGCCGGGGAAATCCCTGATGACTTTGATGTATTCGTCAAGTTTGATGTCACAAATGCTTTCAGGTTCTTCAAACCGCCCGATCGGAAATTTCTTTTGCTCTAAGTGGCTCATTTTTAATAATGTTATTTAGTATATTAAGTAAAATCACGGCATCCCGGTCTTGCGGTATTACAGCATTTTATGATGATGCGGATTCTTTTTTGAGAACACCATAAAATAATGATGATACCGTTTCAGATCCAGATCTTCAAACAGGATTTCACCTTTATCGAATTTAATTCTATCGCCAGCAATTTCAATGCCTGATATACTTAAAAATCCGCCATTTTCAAACTTTCTTTCGTAATCATCAAAAGTTTCATCGAAAAATAATCCCACAAGGCATCGATGATCTCTACATACAGCTGATGCTTTTCTTAGAGTTTTCTTCCGTAAAAAAGTTTAAAAGATATTCTGGGCTCTTTGCCGGAGCTTCTGCAGATAAAAATAAGGTGTTCCCTTCCTATGGTAAAACGGTAGCTGTTAATAAAAACGAATGCCGTACCGGACCCGGGCGATATCCTTTTTATTGATAACGGTAAAGGGATCATTTTTAAAGTCTTTATTTTTAAACCTGATAAAATCCTCATCAATAATCAATGACCGTTTTCTGGTGTCGGGCAATCCGCGGACGATGGTAATTTCTTTCATAAATCCGGTTGGCTGCATTTTAAACAGACAATGCCTAATATCAGTTTTGGATAAAACACCGAAAATTTCAGAAATTCTGCCGTATATCAATCTCTTCAGGATTTTATTTTTAAATATTCTTTCAGGTTTGATTTTAAAGAGTATTCGTGATAATATATACAAACAAAACATCCGGCCCCGGCTTCCTTTTTCCAGCCTGTTCCGCAAGATTATCCTAATATCCGTGCAGATCAAGTCCTTCGGTTCGCTGCAACGGTACTTTCTTTCCCATCTTTTTCTGGATAACGCGGAAGTGCTGCAGTTCATCGTCCGTCAGAATGCTGATGGCAGTCCCTGTTTCGTTGGCACGTCCGGTTCTTCCGATGCGGTGAATATAATCCAGCGGCGAACGCGGCAGTTCGTAATTAATGACGCAAGGCAAGGATTCGATGTGAATCCCGCGGCCGATCAGGTCGGTGGCTACCAGAATCTGAGCACCGTTTACTTTGAACTCTTCCAGATTGTTCCGACGGGCACCCTGTGATTTCTGACTGTGAATGGCTACAGCTTTTATTTTGTTTTTCTTCAACTTTTCAACCAGGTTATCGGCCGATCTTGTGGAAGAAACGAATACCAGGGCTTTCTCTACTTTTTTCTCCTTAATTAAATACCGCAGAAAAGGACCTTTGCTTTCCGGGGAAACATGATAGGCCAGCTGTTCGATATTGTCGATCTCAACTTCTTCTTTCTTGATTTCAATAATGACCGGGTTGATGGTCAGGCGTTCCTTTATTTCGGCAACCTTCTCGTTTAAAGTAGCAGAAAATAAAGTGGTCTGCTTCGCGACCGGCATCATGGCAAAAAGCTTGTCCAGCTCTTCCCCGAACCCCAGCTGAAACATTTTGTCGGCCTCATCAATGATAAGATGTTGGATCCCTGAAATACTTAATGCATTGTGGTCTATGAGATCCAGCAGACGGCCGGGTGTTGCAATAAGTACCTCCACCCCAAACAGCCCTTTCATCTGCGGATTGACAGAGACCCCGCCGTAAACCGCCATGGTGCGGATTTCACGCTTCAGGTTGTCTGTAAAAGCCCTGAAGACCTCATCAATCTGAATGGCCAGTTCCCTCGTTGGCACCAATATCAAAACCTGGACGTTACGGTCTTTTTTAACCTCGGCATTCTGCAGTTTTTCAAGAACGGGCATTACAAAACATGCCGTCTTTCCGGAACCCGTCTGTGCAATGCCCATCAGGTCTTTGCCCTGTAAAATCACTGGAACGGCCTGCTCCTGGATCGGAAAAGGTTTCAGGTAGCCTAACTTTTTTACGGAACGGATGATGTGGTGTGATAATCCCAGCGATTCAAATGACATAAAATTCTTATTTTGGGCAAAGATAAGCTATTGGCATTTCATAAAGAAGGAGAAACAATCCCGAATCGGTTTATAATGCCGATTTGTCCGATAATTATCCTTTGGATAATTTTTTGAGGAGTAGTTTTTGTAAATTTATCGAAAATTCAAGAATTTAAATATGAAAAAAGCGCTAATCATCGTCGATGTGCAGAATGATTTTTGTGAGGGTGGAGCCCTGGCGGTTCCGGAAGCCAGTGAGGTACTCCCTTACATCAATTCCCTGATGGAAGAAAACGACTACGACCAGATTGTATTGACTCAGGACTGGCATCCTGCAAATCATAAAAGCTTCGCCAGCAACAATGGCAGAAATGTAGGGGAAAGCATCATCCTGAACGGTGTTCCTCAATTTATGTGGCCGGACCACTGCATCCAGGGAACTTTCGGGGCCGAATTCCACAAAGACCTGAACAGGGATAAGGTAACCCACATCGTGCAGAAAGGAAAAAATGTAGAAATCGACAGCTACAGCGGTTTTCAGGACAACAATCATTTTATGAAGACCGGACTGGACGACTTCCTGAAATTCCACGATATCCAGCTGGTAGAGATTGTAGGTCTTGCGATGGATTACTGCGTAAAATTTACCTGTATCGATGCCGTAAACAGCGGTTATGTTACCTGCCTCCATTTCAACGGAACACGCGCCGTTAACGTAAAACCGGATAACGGAAGGGATGCGATCTATGAGATGATCCAGAAAGGGGTTACGGTTTTAGGATAATGAAGAACATTTTTTTACAATGAAAACGGCATTGATAAATTTCAACGCCGTTTTTTATTTTCACTTAAAAACACTTTACCTAAAGCATTTTAAGATTGTTCACTTCCAGTTCCGTAAGGATTCTCCAGTGTCCTCTTTTGATATTTTTCTTCGTTAATCCTGCAAACATCACACGGTCCAAAGCTTCCACTTCATATCCTAATCTCTGGAAAATCCTTCTGATTACCCGGTTCCAGCCGATGTGGATTTCAATGCCCACTTCATTCTTCGGCTTGCCCTCGATAAAAGAAATCTGGTCAACTACCGCTACCCCTTCATCCAGACGGATTCCTTCAGCAATCAGTTTCATATCTTCATGGGTTAATTTTTTATCCAGAGTGACATGATAGATTTTCTTGGCATCGAAAGAAGGGTGCGTCAGCTTTTTCGTCATGTGTCCGTCATTCGTTAACAGGATAACCCCTGTTGTGGAACGGTCCAGTCTTCCAACCGGGAACAGACGGTATGGCGAAGCGTTCGCCACCAGGTCCATTACGGTTTTCCTGGCTTTATCGTCTTTCGTGGTAGAAATATACCCTTTCGGTTTGTTCAGAAGAACGTATACCGGCTTTTCAGGCGTGATGTTCTGTCCGTCGAAAACAACTTTATCGGTCTTTTCAACCTGGTAACCCATTTCGGTTACCACTTTACCGTTAACTTCTACCAGGCCCTGGGTAATCAGCTCATCAGCTTCTCTCCTGCTGCAGATTCCTGAGTTGGCAATGTATTTATTCAGACGCACGGTATCTTTATGAACATCTTTGTCGATCTTGTTCAGTCTTCTTTTCTGTACAAAAGACCTTGCTTTGTCCTGTCTCTCGTCTCCGTCAGCAGAAGGTCTTTTTCCGTATTTCAGGCTGCCCCTTTCGTATTTGTCACGGGTATCGAAATTTTTCCCGCCTCTTTTCGGAGCCGGTTTTCCGAACGTTTTTTTACCTTCCCCTTCGGTGGTAATATAAGGCTCTCTTTCGGTTTTTGAATATTTCTTATCCATCCGGGCCTGATAGCTGGTATCTTTCTTACCGCCATCAAATTCTTCCGAACTTCTTTCAAAAGGTTTCTTTTCGAATCTTGTATTGGATCCTCTGTCGGAATTTCTTTCTCCTGCTTTGGGAAAAGATTTCTTAAAAGGTTTGGAACCGGAATTTCCGGATCTGGAAGCGCGAGAATCATCAGAATTATTTCTTGTTGAAGTTCTTGGTCTTTTGGGTTTTCCTGAATTATTGTCTCTGCTCATTCTAAAATATTTTTGCAAAGATAGTACATTTAGCAACGAGTTAAAAATTAAGAATCATAACTTTGTATATAGTTTCATATTAAACCTTACAGAAAATCTGAAAATGATAACATTATTAGACAATACCTTTTCCCAGCTGAACGAATTCCTTCATGAAAAGTCTTTCAGCAAAATATTTATATTGGTTGACGAAAATACGCATGAATATTGTCTTCCGGTCCTCTTAGGAAATATGGAAACGGATCTTGGTTTTGAAATCCTGGAGATTGAAGCCGGTGAAGACATGAAGAATATCCAGACGGCCAATCAGCTTTGGGAAATTTTAACGGAAATGCAGGCAGATCGGAAAGCTCTGGTGATCAACCTCGGCGGCGGTGTCATTACGGATATGGGTGGCTTTGTGGCAGCTACCTTTAAAAGAGGAATACCATTCATTAATATCCCTACAACCCTTTTATCGATGTGCGATGCATCCATTGGCGGAAAAACCGGTATCGACCTTATGCATTATAAGAATATGGTAGGCACGTTTACTTTCCCCGAACGCATTTTTGTCTATCCGAAATTCCTCGAAACGCTTCCTTTCAAAGAAGTGAGAAGCGGTTTTGCCGAAATGCTGAAGCACGGGCTGATTGCCGATAAGATCCATTGGGAAAATCTCACCCGCATCAGCAGGTTGGATATTGAAGGGGTTATCCCGCATATCGAAACCTCGATGGGTATCAAGCAGGAAGTGGTGAATAAAGATTTTCAGGAGAAAAACATCCGCAAGACCCTGAATTTCGGCCATACCATCGGCCATGCTATTGAAAGCCTTTGCCTGCAGCAGGGAAATCCGGTACTTCACGGTGAGGCCGTAGCCACGGGAATGATTGCCGAAACCCACCTTGCTTATCTGGAAGAACTGATTTCTGAAGAAGACAGCTGGGTTATCATTGAATGTATACAGAAGTATTATCCGTACCTGGATATCAGCGATTTCAAAGATGAAGATATTTTTAACCTGTTATGGAATGATAAAAAGAATGCAGACCGCAACATTAATTTTTCACTGATCTCAGGCATCGGAAGCTGTGTGTTTGATTATCAGTGCAGCGAGGAAAACATCACGAAATCACTGGATTTCTACCGGAAACTCAACAATGCATAGAAATTCTGCCAAGTATCTTCCTGTAAAAAACTGGTGTTTTTACCAAAATTTTCGATTTTGACCATTTCTAAATAATTTTGGAATACAGGTAAACAAAATATTGAAAATCAATTTTTTAAAAATAAAATCCGCTTATTCAGACAGGCGGATTTTTCATGACTTTAATCATGATTTCTCTTTTTGGCAAGCAATTTGAAAGATTCCTTCCGTCAATTCAGAAAGAGGATTGGCAGTAGTAAAATTTAGAATTAGAAAAATAGTAAGAATTAAAAAAATTAAAGTTATGAAAAAGTTAATCTTAGGAATGGCACTTGCAGCAGGATCTATGGCATTTGCTCAGACTACAACAGGAATGTCATCATCTGCTAGCCCGGTTCAATTCGGTATCAAAGCAGGAATGAACGTTGCTTCATTATCCAAAGACGCAAGCCTTCAGGATCAGAAATCTAAAATAGGTTTCAATGCAGGTGTTTTTGCTCATATTCCTTTAGCTGAATCTTTCAGCGTACAGCCGGAAGTTTTATACTCTCAATATGGAGCTAAAGTAGAAAGTGTAAATGAGTATACTGTGTTAGGTACCACTACAAGAGACGTTGAATCTTATTCTACTCACCTAGATTATATTACAGTACCGGTAATGTTCCAGTACAAATTCGTACCAAACTTTTATGTAGAAGCAGGTCCTGAATTCGGATTTATGGTAACAGCGAAAAATAAGGGTGACAGAACTACAACAACTACTACAGGATCTTCCAGTACTGTAGGTAATTCAAGCTACACAGAAGATATTGACAAAGATAACTTAAATACTTTCAACTTCGGTTTAGGTTTAGGAGCGGGATATTATTTTACCGATAACTTCGGTATCACAGCAAGATATGTTGCAGGTTTAACTGATGTAGCTAAAGACAGACCAAACGGTTCTGATGCCATCAGAAACAACGTATTCCAGGTTGGCTTAGCATTCAAATTCTAAGAAGCAGAAATTTAAAATAATTTTGATTTCAATAAAAGGTCAGCTTCATTGTATGATGCTGACCTTTACTTTTATTCTTTTTATCTCTCACATCCCATGCTTAGCATATAAGTAATTGCGGATTTACCCTATTCTACTCTATAATATTTTCAGTGCGGGCTTTAATGGCAAGCATTTTGCAAAATAATTCATGCCTGATTGAATTATCAGGCAATCAACAACAGTAAAATTTAAATGTAAAATTATGAAGAAGTTATTTTTAGGAATGGCAGTGGTTACTGCGTCTATGGCATTTGCACAGGAAGTTAATCCGGTATCGGCTTCCGTTCCTCCAATGAAGGTGAAAGAACCTGTAAGATTCGGTATTAAAGGCGCTGCTACGGCGGCACAGTTCAGTGAACAGCAGCTTACTGCTAAAAATCAGAAGATCGGTTTTAATGCAGGGGTTTTTGTAAATGTACCTTTAACCGAAAAGTTTGCTTTACAGCCGGAGGTGCTGTATAACCAGATGGGAGCAAAAAGTGTAATATCTGATAACGAAGTAAACACCGGAACCACAACGGTGAGAACAAGACAGGATTACAGCACTACGCTCAATTATATTTCAGTTCCTGTTATGTTACAAATGAAGCCAACCGATAATTTCTATGTGGAAGCCGGACCTGAAGTAAGTTATTTCGTAGATGGGAAAAACAAGGGGGAACAAACAATTTCCACAACCACATCCGGTACGACGACTACACAAACCGTTTCCGCTTCAGAAAGTATCGATAAAGATAATATCAAAAAATTCAATTTAGGGTTTGGCGTAGGACTGGGATATTACTTTACGCCCCACTTAGGGATCAATGCACGATATGTAAACAGCTTAACGCATATCTATGACAATTCCAATGCTGCTTCCGAGGCACAGAAAAACGTTAATACCAACCGGGTATTCCAGTTAGGTCTTAATTACAAATTCTAAACAAATTTTAATTTTCAATAGAAAGGTCAGTTTTCATAATGAAACCTGACCTTTTGTATATAAGGTGTTTATTATTTTCTTAAATTGCAGGACTTTAAATAACATTAAAAAATAATAACTATGAAAAAGTTTTTTCTAGGCCTTGCGATTACAGCAGGCACCTTATCTTTTGCCCAGGAAAAAGCAGCTTCTTCTGCTTCACCGGTTCGGTTCGGGATTAAAGCCGGACTTAACGTATCGTCTATTAATGATAACGACTCTAAAGCGAAACCGGGATTCTACGGAGGGCTATTTGCCAATATTCCGGTAGCAAGTGATTTCAGCGTTCAGCCGGAATTATTGTATAATGGGATGGGTGCGAAAGACAGAACATATTCTTCAGTGAGACTGAATCTGGATTATATCTCTGTTCCTGTAATGGTTCAGTATAACGTTCTTCCTGCATTGTATGTTGAAGCAGGTCCTCAGTTCAGCTTTGCGGTCAGCCAGAAGGTTAAAGGCGACGGCGGTTCGGCAGATGTAAATGAAGCCTTTAAAAATTTTGATTTAGGATTGGGTCTTGGTGCGGGATATTATTTCGAGCAGAGATTCGGAATCACAGCAAGATATGTTGCCGGACTTACGGATATCGTAGAAAACAATCCGAGTGATGCGGTAAGGAACAGCGTTTTTCAGATTGGCGTTGCGTATAAATTTTAAGATAATTCTGATCTTCATAAAAAAACCGGATTCATTAAAATCCGGTTTTCTTTTTATTTAAACTAAAAATTTTAATTAAATAATTCCACTTCTTCTCCTTTTTCTACAGGATATTGCTCGGTAAAGCATCCGAAACAGTGGTTGGCAGAGCCTAAAATGTCTTTCAGGTTTTCTACACTTAAGAATTCGAGTGAATCTACGCCTAGATAATCCCTCAGCTGTTCTGTAGACATATTGGCTGAGATAAGGTCATCTTTAGAAGGCGTATCGATTCCTAAGTAACATGGTGCAATGATCGGCGGGGAAACACTTCTGAAGTGGATTTCTTTTACGCCGGCATCTTTTAATATTTTTACCAGTCTCTTAGAAGTAGTTCCGCGAACAATGGAATCATCGATGATCACTACCCTTTTATCTTTAATTTCTGAAATAATAGGATTCAATTTCAGGTTCACCACCCTTTCTCTCATTTCCTGGGTCGGTACGATGAAGCTTCTTCCGATATACCGGTTTTTGATCAATACAGGACGGAAAGGAATTCCCGAAGCTTTGGAGAATCCGATGGCGGCAGGAACCCCCGAATCCGGAACCCCGATTACCACGTCCGCTTCTACCGGCGCCTGATCCCAGATTTTCTCTCCCGACTTCTCCCTGATTTCGTAAACGTTGATATTCTCTAAAGAAGAGTCTGGTCTGGCGAAATAGATGTATTCGAAAGAACAGATTCTCTGCTTTCCTTTTTCTTCATCTACCATGTAAGAATGAAGTTTTCCCGGCTCGTTTTCATTGGTATAAATGATTTCGCCTGGTAAAATATCACGCACATATTGCGCTCCTACCGCATCCAAAGCAACCGACTCGGAAGCAACAACGTAAGAATTTTCATTGATCGCTCCCAGAACCAACGGCCTGATCCCGTTGAAATCCCTGAAGGCAAAGAATTTATTTCTCGTCATTCCCACCACCGAATAAGCCCCTTCGATCTTATCCATTGTCGCTTTAATAGCTCCGCGAAGACCAAGATCAAGGTTTTTCTGGATCAGTCTTAGAATCACCTCAGAATCTGAAGTTGCCCTGAAAACCACCCCTTCTGCCTCAAGTTCCGTTTTCAGTTCTTTTGCGTTGGTCAGGTTCCCGTTGTGTGCAATGGAAAGGATAATCTGGTCGTATTCGTTTTTGGCGAAAAACGGCTGAAAATTATACTTCTTTTTGTCTCCTGCCGTCGTGTAACGGGTATGCCCGATGGCAGAATTCCCCATAAAAGTTTCCGGATCCGGAATTTCTTTATACACATCCAAAACCAGCCCTTCGTCTTTCATATTGGTGATCCTTCCGTTCTTCAAAACGGAAATACCACAGGCTTCCTGGCCTCTGTGCTGTAAGGCAAAAAGACCGAACTGTGAAAGCGAGAACGTATCCAGATCATCATCAGAATACATTCCGAAGATCCCGCACTCCTCGTTGGGAGCATCAAGCCTCTCCTCTTCCTGCGTTCTGAAAAGATTCCTTCCGTAGGTCTGGGTTTCAAATTGTTTTAAATATTCACTTTTATGAATGTCTAAACTTTTCATTCTATTTTTTCTAATCTAGATTATGTTGACAGATACTCATTAGATGCAGAATCTGATATGATGTTAAATAAAAAATCCTGCACCTGATGGATCTATGCTTTTTATTTACTTGCCAAGAACAGCTTTCAATCGGTTGTGGATCTCCACATAGGCTTCGGTAACTTCACCAAGATCTCTTCTGAAACGGTCTTTATCGAGTTTCTTCATCGTGTCTTTGTCCCAAAGTCTGCACGTATCCGGAGAGATTTCGTCTGCAAGGATGATTTCGCCGTCTGCCGTTTTTCCCAATTCGATCTTGAAATCAACCAGGATGATGTTCATTTTATCAAAAAGATCGATCAGGATTTCATTGATGTCTGAAGTCAGCTCATACATTTCATCAAGTTCCTCGTACGTCGCAGCGCCTAAGAAAACTGCATGGTGGTCATTAATCAGCGGATCTCCCAATTCATCCTTTTTGTAGCAGATATCGAAGATCGTAACCGGAGATTTGATGCCTTCTTCAACCCCTAATCTCTGAGCCATGCTTCCTGCGGAATAATTTCTTACCACCATTTCCAGAGGAATGATCGATACTTTTTTTACCAATTGCTCTCTTTCGTCCAGTTGTTTAATGAAATGAGTCTTAATCCCTTTTTCATTTAAATATTCGAAAATAAGAGTCGTGATCGCATTGTTCATTTCTCCTTTAAGATCTACAGATCCTCTTTTCTGAGCATTAAATGCCGTAGCGTCGTCTTTGAAACGTACTACGACTTCATTAGGATTATCGGTAGCAAATACCTGTTTTGCCTTACCTTCGTACAACATTTCTTTCTTTTCCATTTTCTGAAATTACTTTTTAGTTAGATTTATATTACTTAATTAAAATTCCTATTAAAACCGCCATCCCGAAACTCAGCAGCGTCCCGATCAGTACATACTCCGTTAACTTTCTCTGCCTGGCCTGCGCCAGGTCGCTGAACCGGAATACGGATTTTGCCGCCACCATAAAACCAACGCCTTCCCAATGGTTGACCATGATAAAGGTGAAAACCATTAAACGCTCAAGGATCCCGATATATTTTCCGGCACTTGATAAAGAGTCGGTCTGCAGATTTCCTGCAGTCTCCGGAACCGGTGTCCAGGACGACAGCAGTATCCTGATGAAAACCGAAGCCGGCGTCGTCAGAAACACCGCACCTGCCATCGTTTTTAAAAGGTCCGTATCTTTTAAAAATTCAAAATTGAATTCGTTTGAGTAAAAGGAAATTCCGGCAATCACCAGAACATGGAGTGCCTGATCCATAAAAAACCAGTTCTTTCGGTTTTTGACGGTCTGAAAGCTCAGCTTTGCAGCGTCGATTATGAAATGCGAAATTCCGACCGTCAGTGCGACCCACCAAAGTTCGGTATCCCACAGAAAAGCAAAACTTAAAACCGTATGGATCAGTGTATGAAGATACAGGTACCCGCTCTTCACCTTCTTCCTTTCCTTATCTGCAACCCATGAATCCGGCTGAAGAATAAAATCTCCCAATAGATGTGCGAATATGAGCTGGATAAAAATCATGCTTAGAGTTCTGAGATTTTTTTTCTGAAATACTGGTTGGTTTCGGCGATCAGCTCGTAGTTTGCCCGTTTCAGCCGCTGGCTTACGGAGGATTGGGAAATCGCAAACTTCTTCGCAAGATCTTCCTGCGTGAGGTCTTTATTCATGATCATCTCGTGGATGATCTCTGCGGTGGCCATCGTCCAGCTGTCAAAATCCTTGGAAGACCATTTCAGCAGGATATTCAGGTCCCGGTCTACAGAAACACTGGATGTCCTGATGGCAACGGTGTGTCCGTCATTTTTCAGATCATTCAGCAATCTTCCGGAATGCACGTATGCCGTACCGTTGGATTCGGTAATCTTTCCGGAAGAAAAGTTTTCTTCACCGATCCCGATGGCCATCCGTACATCCAAATTTTCCTGACTTTTGATTAATGACTTTATAGCTAAGAAACGCCAGAACACGTCATCGATATTACATTTAAACTGAAACTCGTCGCCCCTGTAGATTTCCCATGTTTCGGGAGCACTTCCCCACTTGCCGAGAAGATTTTTAAGTCTGGTAATCCAAACTTCCGTTTTCGCGTGTTGTGAATTTATAATATCTCCGGTAATGACCGCTATCATTCTGCAAATATAAGCATAATTACTTATAAATAAAAAATATAAGCAGATGTACTTATAGATAATAATTATCGGTACATCTGCTTATGTCGATTTTATTGTAAATAACTGAATTTTAAGGCTAAAGCTATTTTTTCATAAATGGATAGGCTTTTCCATCCAGATTCAAAAGATAGGAACCTGCCGGCAGAGAATGAACCGGGATTGCTTTCTTATTTATGAAAGGATTCTTTTCGGAATAGATCAGCTTTCCTGAGAAATCCAGGATCTGTGCGGATTTTACATTTTCTGTTTTGCCGGTTACAAAAACATGATCACTCGCCGGATTCGGGTAAACTTTAAATTCGTTCTGCTGTACAGGATCAACCTCAGCTGCCGTTAGGGTTCCCAGGTTCTGGCAGTAATCGGTAGTGTAAGAATTCCATTCATTGATATTGAATGTTGTTGCCGGCTGGGTAACATTGGCTTTCCTGTACAAAGAAACGTTCCCTAAAGCGGAAGAGTTATTCGTGCCTGGAATACCAATGGCATCCACCGAAGAAGATTTGTATCTTAATTCTACATATTGGCTTCCTGAAAATGTCATCTGCGGGGCCGCCGTTACAAATCTTGCCTGGCCTGTCGTATAGCAGGAAAAACTGGCATTGGGGTTCAGCACCACTGCTGATTCATTGTCCTGCAATATCCCTTCCAGCTCATAAGGAGCAGGGTAATAATAGTTACTGCTGCCCGGCAGTTGGATGGATAATTTATAATCGTTTAAATTTACAGCATGGCCGGTTTTATTGGTAATTTCCAATCCTTTGTTATTCGATGTCCCTTCGAGATACTTTGTGATCATAATATCTTTGGCGTAGGTATCGGTAGCCAGGGTCGTTATAGAAACCGTATTGCTGTCAGGAGAAAGAAAGTACCCGTTATCGTAAGCTTTTACAGTAAAAGTATAAGCCGTAGAAGGCGTTAAATGATCTGCGGTAAATGTCGTATTTTTTGTTGACGCAATCAATGTTCCGTTCTGGTAAATTTTGTAGCCGATTACATCCATGCTGGTACTTGGAGGCCAGCTTAGGGTTGTAAAATAAGCACTATTCTGAATCGCTGACAGATTTGTCGGAGCCTGCGGCGCCACAGCATCAGCCGTCTGATTCCAGATCGCATTTACCCACGAAGGATTGTCGATGAAGGGGTTCCGGTTGTTTTGTATGGCATACACTGAATTATTGCGGTCGATCTCCCTCTGAGAAACCGGATCCTGCTGATGCCACTGCAGAAGCATCACAATATAAGCGGGATCATAGGATCTTTCTTCGGTTCCATCCAGAGGATTGGAATCGGAAGCAGGATTAGTATCGTTGTTAAAATTGAAAGCACCTAACTTTCCTTCGTAACGTACGGCAAAATACAATAAGCTTCTGGCGATGTCCCCTTTGAATTCGTTGATCGGTTCATACACCCTTCCGGTATAGGACACTCCGGGAATCGCACAATTCCCGATTCTGGAGGAATTGGAGAACGTATGGTAAATGGTATTTCCTACAATTCCATAAGGATAGTTGCTCCTCCGCTGGTTGATGAAGGCATCCGTAGGAATCACATAAAAAAGATCGGAATACATCGGGTAATTACTGTAAAACGTACTCTGCGGCATCATGTGCTCGCGGTTCCAGCCCAGTCCCTCTCCTGAAGCACTGCCGATCATCTGGGCGGAAGTATATTCATAGGCATCCGGACCCGATGGAATTTCAGAATAGATGTCAAGAAGATACGTGGTATTGGTTGCCGTATGGTCGTAATACTTATCCAGGTCGGTCTGGTTATAGTAACTTTGAAGATCGCTGTAATTCCAGCTGATATTTTTTGCTGCAATAATATCGTGCAGCTTCGATTTCAGCGCATAGCCTGCAAGACCGGCCGTTCCGTTGTAATAGCCGGCCGGAGCCTGCGCTGCAATAGAGGATGAAATCAATATAACAGGAAGGAAAAGTTTTTTCATACTTAAAAAAAATTGGGAGGCTAAAATAGTAAATTAATCCGCTTAAATTTCGGAAAATTTTATTAAAAAATCATTAATTATGAGAATGTAAAAAATTGGAAATTAGTTTTTTGCGAATAAATTCCTATGGATGCAATAATTTTTTTGGGCGTTACCGCAATTTATTTATCTTTGGGAACTAACTTATTATCTATATGAATACGGAGACTATTGACAATATCAAAATGATAGCGGAAACGGCAAGGGAGTTTGCTGAAAAGAACATCAGACCAAACATTATGGAGTGGGACGAAAGCCAGACGTTCCCTAAAGATCTGTTTCATGAGTTGGGAGAAATGGGATTCATGGGAATCGTAATTCCTGAAGAGTACGGCGGTTCCGGACTCGGGTATCACGAATATGTAACAATCCTGGATGAGATCTCTCAGGTAGATCCTTCCATCGGACTTTCCGTAGCGGCACACAATTCACTTTGCACCAACCATATTTATGAATTTGCCAATGAAGAGCAGAGGCACCGATGGCTTCCGCAACTGGCTTCCGGTAAAGTAATAGGAGCCTGGGGACTAACGGAGCACAACACCGGCTCCGATTCCGGAGGAATGTCTACGACAGCTGTAAAAGACGGTGACGAATGGATCATCAACGGAGCTAAAAACTTTATTACCCATGCAATTTCCGGTGATATTGCCGTAGTAATGACCAGAACAGGCGAAAAAGGAGCTAAAAATAACTCCACTGCATTTGTTCTTGAAAAAGGAATGCCGGGATTCAGCTCAGGTAAAAAAGAAAACAAACTGGGGATGAGGGCTTCCGAAACGGCAGAACTTATTTTCGATAATGTACGCGTACCGGATTCCCACCGTTTGGGCGAAGTGGGCGAAGGTTTCAAACAGGCCATGAAAATCCTTGACGGCGGAAGAATTTCCATCGCGGCATTGAGTTTGGGAACGGCAAGAGGAGCTTATAAAGCAGCTTTAAAATATGCTAAAGAAAGACATCAGTTCGGGAAATCCATTTCAGAATTCCAGGCGATCAACTTTATGCTGGCGGATATGGCAACGGAAATTGATGCTGCAGAACTGCTGATCCAGAGAGCTTCCACTATGAAAAACGCCAAACAGAAAATGACCAAGGAAGGAGCCATGGCCAAACTCTATGCTTCTGAAGCCTGCGTAAGAATTGCAAACAATGCGGTTCAGATTTTCGGCGGTTACGGATATACCAAGGACTTCCCTGCCGAAAAATTCTACAGGGATTCCAAGCTTTGCACAATTGGTGAAGGAACTTCTGAAATTCAGAGACTGGTAATCGGCAGAGACATTACCAAGTAATTACATAAAATAGAATTATATCAATTCATCCCATAATAGCATATGCATCAGCATATGCTATTTCTTTTTCCGGTAAATCGCCATTTGCTGATGTTTAATGTATTGCATAATTATTTAGACTGTTTATCAGAAATTTTCTTAAAAAATTTTATTTTTCATAATGTATTTTTTATTAGCTTTGATATTCCACAATCAAATAAGAATATGTATGAGAAAACAACTATTGTTGATTGGGATGCTGGCTTCCGGCATTTCATTCGCTCAGACCGACCGCCTCTGGTCTGAAACTTCACAAAAAAATACCTTAGAAATTTTTCAAAACAAAGTAACGATCAATCATCCGAAATTATACAGCCTGGATATTAACGGATTGAAAAATGTCCTTGCCAAAGCCCCGAAAAGACTGGCAACGGGTGAAAAATCGGAAATCCTGATTTCGTTCCCTAATGCAGAGGGAAAGATGGAAAGCTTCAAAGTAAGGGAGAATTCCAACTTCGACCCTCAGCTGGCCGCTAAATATCCGGACATCAAATCCTATGTAGGCGAAGGACTGGGAGATACCGGCACAACGGTTTATTTCAGCGTTTCCCCGCTGGGATTGTCTTCCATGGAAATTTATGGTGATAAATCCGCAGTTTTCATCGAACCTTATTCCAAAGACTTGTCTACCTACGTGGTGTACAAGAAGTCTGATAAAAAAGACAACCTGAATGCATTTGAATGCACGGTAATCGACGTAGCCCAGAAAGGGGTAGCCGGTACAACGAATCTCACGGCGAGACCTAATGCCGATGATGCAAAACTCAGGACCTTCCGCCTGGCATTATCCTGTACAGGAGAATACACTACCTATTTCGGCGGCACAAAAGCCAATGCCCTGGCAGCCATGAACAATACCATGACCCGCGTCAACGGTGTTTTTGAAAAAGACTTTTCAGCCAGAATGGTACTGATCTCCAACAATGATGCAGTGATTTATACCAATGCCTCAACGGATCCTTATTCCCCTTCTTCACAGATGAACAGCTGGAATTCCCAACTGCAGTCTACCCTGACTTCAGTGATTGGGGAAGCCAACTATGACATCGGACACCTGTTCGGCGCTTCGGGAGGCGGAGGAAATGCAGGCTGTATCGGCTGTGTATGCACCAACGGATCCAAAGGAAGCGGCTACACTTCTCCGGCAGACGGAATTCCGTCCGGAGACAACTTTGATATTGATTATGTCGCCCACGAGATGGGTCACCAGTTCGGCGGAAACCATACTTTCTCCATGAGCAACGAAGGAACAGGAGCCAATATGGAACCCGGCTCAGGCTCAACGATTATGGGATATGCCGGAATCACCGCTCAGGACATACAGCCGCACTCGGATTCGTTCTTTCACGCAGTCAGCATTCAGCAGATTACCAATAATATCAAAACTAAAACCTGTCCTGTAAGCACAAACACAGGCAATTCAATTCCAACCGCCAATGCCGGCCTGGATTATACCATCCCGAAAGGCACGCCGTTTATGCTTACAGGATCAGGAACCGATGCCAACGGAGACTCTCTAACCTACATCTGGGAACAGATGGACAATGCTTCGTCTTCCCAGACGGGAGCAAGCTCTGCAGCCAGTGCCACAAAGGCTTCAGGACCTGCATTCAGATCGTTCACACCACAAATGACGCCGGTGAGATACTTTCCGAGAATGGCCTCCTTATTGGCCGGAGCAACAACAACAGCCGGTTCCGAAATTACCGTGGAAGCTTTATCCAGCGTAGCAAGAACCTATAACTTCAGGTTCACCGTTCGTGATAACAGGGCCGGCGGATCCGGTAATAATTCAGACGATGCGCTAATCACGGTGAACGGAACGGCCGGGCCTTTCAGCGTAAGCTCTCAAAATTCAGCAGTTACCTATACCGGCGGAAGCAGCCAAACCGTAACCTGGAATGTTGCCGGAACAACAGCCAACGGGATAAATGCATCCAACGTGGATATCTTATGGTCTGCCGACAGCGGGAATACATGGACGACCCTGCTCGCGGGAACACCGAATGACGGCTCACAGGCCGTAACGATTCCGAATACTTCCACTTCCACAGGACGGATTATGATAAAAGGTTCCAATCATATTTTCTTTGATATAAACAATGCCAACATCACAGTAAATGGAGGCTCTGCGAACGTAGATCAGGTAGCCCCTACCGCTCCTACGCTGGCTGCTTCAGGAACAACCTCCACAAGCACCAATCTTTCCTGGTCGGGAGCTACCGATAATGTAGGCGTAACGGGATATGATCTTTACCAGGGAAGCTCAATGCTCGGCTCCACCTCTTCTACTTCGTATACCGTAACCGGATTAACGCCTTCCACCACCTACAGCTTTAGCGTAAGGGCTAAAGATGCGGCAGGAAACGCTTCGTCTTCCAGCAATACGGTATCCGTAACCACTTCTGCGGGAAGTACTGTAAGTTACTGTTCGGCGTCCGCAACGAATACGGCTGATGAAAGAATAGGAAACGTGAAGTTCGGAACGATCAACAATACCTCGACGGGAACGGCAGGATATGAAAATTTCACTTCAGTTTCCACCAATGTTACCAAAGGATCTTCCTATACCATTTCCGTAACCCCTGTCTGGACATCCACCAGATACAATGAAGCCTACGCTGTATATATCGATTACAATGGGGACGGTGACTTCGCGGACAGCGGTGAACTGGTTTGGTCCAGATCCGCATCTACCACTTCTCCGGTAACGGGAACCCTGACCATTCCGTCTACCGCTGTTGCAGGAAGCACGAGAATGCGGGTGATGATGCAGTATAATACTGTTCCTTCATCTTCATGCGGGTCTTACACCTACGGACAGGTGGAAGATTACACAGTGAATATCGTTTCTTCAGGAAGACGCGAACTGCCGGCTACCAAAGATTTGATTACGGATATCAAATTATATCCGAACCCGGCAAAAGATATCCTGCATGTATCAGATACAACGAACGAAGAGTACAGAATCTTCGATATGGGTGGAAAACTAATCAATTCCGGAAAACTTGAAAGGGGCTCCGTGAATGTAAGTGGACTGATTAAAGGGGCTTATATAATTCAAATCGGGGAAACCTCCGGGAGATTCATTAAAAACTAATTTCCAATCAATTTAATCTTATGATAAAGGCAGCCTGAAAAGGGCGGCCTTTTTTTAGTAATAGGTTATGATTAATAAGTGATAATCTGCAATTAAATTTAAATTTTGGATTTGGAAACCGCTGTCTTTTCTGTTTTTAACAGAAGCTCGATGTAAGAAACAGAAATATGATCGAAACAGAGATACATTTTGCCTGCTGATCCGGTGTAGTAACCACTACATCAGTTCGACTGTTCTTGCGGCACAACAGAGAAAAATGTATTAGAATGTTTACAATGGGACCTTCAATTGATAATTTAGAAACTTATCAATATGTTTTTTTCAAAAATCTATTCCTTTAGATTTGTAAAAAAGAAATTGATACATGTATGAACAAGAGAAAAGTGTTTGAATAAGCTAAGATCTACCCAGAGAAAAACATATACTTCGATTAAAATTTATATCAAATTAAATTTTATGCTTTGGAAAAACCTCAGCGTTGATTCCCGATTTGTAAAATCGAATTTTTATATTTGCGTAAATTAAAAATTATTCATGGATAAAATTGACAGTCTGAACCAGGTAGCAGAATTCCACACCACTTTTAAAGCCCCTATTTTAGAGAGTCCGCAGATTCCTTTACCGGAAAGATGCGAGCTCAGGGTTGAACTTTTGCAGGAAGAACTGAACGAATTGAAACAGGCCATCGCCGATAACAATATCATTGAAATTGCGGACGCCCTGTGTGACCTGCAGTATGTTCTGAGCGGTGCGGTTCTGGAATTCGGACTTGGCAGCAAATTTGTAGAACTGTTCAACGAAGTTCAGCGGTCCAATATGTCCAAAGCCTGCGACAACGAAGAACAGGCACAGGAAACCGTTGAGTTTTATAAGGCAAAGGATGTGGCATCTTTTTATGAAAAATCGGGTGAGAAGTTCAATGTATACCGACAGGCCGATCATAAAGTCCTTAAAAACAAGTATTACTCTCCTGCCGATTTAAAAACCATTATTGAGAAATAAAAAGCATGAAAAAAATTATCACAAACATATTTGCCGTTTCAGCATTGTTTCTTGCGGGTCAGCAGCTTGCAGCACAGAAAGTAGTGGTCGGCCGTGAAGTGGAAACGGCAAATGACGGCAAGATGCTGTTGGGAATGCAGCTCAAAAGCAAATTTACCGAAGCGCCTTATTCCGACTGGTATGTGAAAGAGCATGACGAATATACACTGGATCAGAAAGCTGTCAGCGAACTTAAAAAAGATAAGATCAATTCTTATAATCTGGTTGTATTCATTGGAACCTGGTGTGAAGATTCCCACCGGGATTTTCCGAGGCTGATGAGGATTCTTGATGAAGTAAACTATCCGGAAGGCAAACTGAAAATCATTGCCGTTAACCGTAAAAAAGAATCCCCTAACGGCGAAGAAGGCCTTTATAACGTTCAGAAAGTTCCTACGATTATCGTACAGAGATATGGTAAAGAGATAGGAAGGATTATTGAAATGCCTACTACCGGATATATTGAAAGGGATCTGGTAGAAATCCTGAAGAAAGACGACGGCTCCGTGATCAAAGAAATTTTCAGCAAATAAATTAAGATTTGAAAAATATTAAAATTTTAGTCCCGTTTCTGGCCGGAATAATCGTTATGGTTATTCTGTTTTTCAGTTTTAGATCCTGTTTAAGTCCCGCAAAGAAAACAGAGAAATCAGATTATTATATTCTCACCAACCAGATTGCCAAAATGAACAAGATGGTGGTGATGGAACAGAATACGTCTTCTATACAGAAAACCAAAATGGGCTATGAATTTTTAGGCAAGGAAGTTTCCAGCAACAGCATCATCACATTTACCAAAACCAATGCGCAGGTTTCTTACGATTTAAACAAAATGAAAATCGAAGTGGATTCAGTGAATAAAAAACTGATGATTACTGCACTGCCTGACGCCGACATCAGGATTACGCCAAGTGTGGAGATCCAGTCGGTAGACGATTCTTTTTTTAACAGGATTTCAGAGAAAGACATTAAAAATGTAACGCAAAAAGCCAAAGATACCGCCATCCGGTCGATCGATCAAAACCGGCTCAGAACCGAAGGACGTGAGCAATTAATGGAAAACCTGAATAATATTTTCGTTTTGGCAAAAGCTTTGAATTATAAAATTGAAGACCAGACCGGCAAACTCGGTATTTTGGGATTATAAAATATAAGCTATGAACAACAAACACGACGACGACAAAAAAGGTCAGGAATCGGCCAACAAGGCGGAAACCAAAAAGCAGAACGAAGATTTTCAGAATATTCCCGCTTCTTCAGAAAAGACGAATCCGTCTGATGTAGACAAGGAGGATGTCCAGAAGTCTTCGAAAAACAATGAGTCCGGCAAAACGGATAACACGGAAGAATAAATTTAAAAAGGTTCTGTCTCAGATGAGGCAGAACCTTTTTTCAGAAAAAAAATATACAAATAAAAATCAAACAACAATTTTTCAAATCACCATGGATTTGCATTTAAAGTACATATTTAATTATCCTCCGGCCATCAAAAATGTAAGTAGGAAGATTAAATGAATCAGGATTGTAAATGCTATTTTTAAGAAGAATTGATACAAATATCCTTTAATGTACTGCAGTAAAACTTCCGGCATTCCTACAAACCTGATTTATCATATTATATGTAAAACAGCAGTTCGCTCCGCAAGTGAATTTTTATGGACTATTGATTGTTATCGGCGAAGCGGAATCTGCTGTTTATTAATTACACAATGGTGGATTTTCCAAGCTTCACATTTTCAAAATTATAATACGACTTCTCAGAATAGGTAATATAATCTGCAATAAAGCTTCCTACTTCAGCGGTAGAACACGGCTGTTCGGCATTCAGGTCTACCGTCACATATTTGTTTTCAATGGCGTGCTGCACCGACTGTCTTAATTTTTCGGCCGCCTGATCAAGCTTCAGGTAATCCAGCATCATAGCGGTACTTAAAAGAGAGGCAATCGGGTTGGCAATTCCCTTTCCTTTGGCCTGCGGATACGAACCGTGGATGGGTTCAAACAAAGCATTTTCGGTCCCGATGGAGGCGGAAGGCAGCAGCCCGATAGAACCACCGATGACACTCGCTTCATCGGAAATGATATCCCCGAACATATTTTCCGTCACAATAACATCAAACTGCTTCGGATTCAGGATCAGCTGCATGGCCGCATTATCAACAAACATAAAATCCAGCTCCACGTCCGGATATCCGGCGGCAATCTCTTTACAAACCTTTCTCCATAATCTTGAAGTATCAAGAACGTTGGCTTTGTCGATAAGCGTAACTTTCTTTCTGCGCTTCAGGGCTTCCTGAAACGCCATGTGAACGATCGGGGCAATTTCATCCCTGTGATACTTGCAGTTATCATAAGCATACCCTGCTTCCTCATCCGTAAATTTTTCCCCGAAATAAATTCCGCTTACCAGTTCCCGGAAAATCTGGATATCCGTCCCGGCAATAATCTCTCTTTTCAAAGGGCTTTTATCGATCAGCGAACTGTAGGTCTTCAAAGGTCGGATATTGGCAAAAAGACCAAGCTCCTTGCGGAGTTTCAGCAGGCCCTGTTCGGGACGCACTTTTGCATCCGGATTATTATCAAAAGAAGGATCTCCTATGGCTCCGAACAATACGGCGTCAGAATTCCGGCAGATAGCCAGGGTTTCATCCGGCAGCGGATTCCCCGTTTTATCTATAGCTTCCGCGCCCATCAGCCCGTAGGTAAAATCAAACTCATAGTGAAAGGCTTCCGCAATGGCATTTAAAATTTTAATGCTTTCACCTACGACTTCCGGACCGATGCCATCTCCGGGAAGCACCGCGATGTTAAACTTAGTTTTCATATACTTTCTGTGTTTTAAGTTCAAATTCTCTGATGGCCTGTTTTCTGCTGATTAAAAAATCGATGTCATCATAACCATTCATCAGGCAGATCTTTTTATAGGAGTCAATTTCAAAACTTTCTGATTTATCATCAAAAGTGACGGTTTGTCTTTCTACATCAACCACAAGCTCTTTCTCAGGGTTTTCGGTAATGCAATTCAGGATTTCTTTCAGGAATGCTTCGGAAACTTTTACCGGAAGCAAACCGTTATTCAAAGCATTTCCTTTAAAAATGTCAGCGAAGAAGCTTGAGACCACGACTTTGAAACCGTAATCCGTCAATGACCATGCGGCATGTTCCCGGCTGCTTCCGCAACCGAAATTGTTGCCGGCCACCAGGATTTCCCCGCTGTACTTTGGATTGTTCAGAACAAAATCGGCATTCGGTACTCCGGTATGGACGTTATACCGCCAGTCCCTGAAAAGGTTTTCTCCAAAACCTTTTTTATCAATACTTTTTAAAAAGCGGGCCGGAATGATCTGGTCCGTATCTATATTTTCAACCGGTAAAGGAATTGCCCGGGATTTTATAATAACCAATTTTTGCATTTTGTTTAGTTTTTTAAAGGTCAATGGTCAATTTTACTTCGTAAGTCAATGGTCAATTTTTAAACGATTTTAAAATTTACTTGCATAGCGAAATTCGCCATTCACCTATCCGATCAGTTTTCGAAGACCGATATTTTTCCTTCGACTGCTACTTTTGCAGCAGTCAGCGGACTTGCCAGAATCGTTCTTGCTCCCTGACCCTGTCTTCCTTCAAAATTTCTGTTGGAGGTAGATACACAATATTCACCTTCCGGGATCTTATCGTCGTTCATGGCAAGGCATGCCGAACATCCCGGCTGCCTGATCTGAAAACCGGCTTCAGTGAAAATGACATCCAGCCCTTCTTCAAAAATCTGTTTAACGACCTGCTGGGAACCGGGAACGATCAGCGCCTGAACATTTTCCGATTTTCTTTTCCCTTTAATATAATTTGCTGCAGTCCGAAAATCTTCGATTCTTGCATTCGTACAGCTTCCGATGAAAACATAATTCACCGTAATATCCGAAAGCGCCTGTCCGGCTTTTAAACCCATATATTTCAACGCTTTTTCCTCAGAATCATTCTGTGGAAACGGAATATTCTGGCTGATGGGAATTCCCATACCCGGATGGGTCCCGTATGTTACCATCGGGTGAATATCAGAGGCATCAAAGGAGAACTCCGCATCAAAAACCGCTTCATCGTCTGTTTTCAATGTTTTCCAATACTCTGCTTTTTCTGCCCACTCTTCTCCTTTCGGGGCAAAGGTCCGACCTTTTACATATTGGAAAGTGGTTTCATCCGGTGCAATCATTCCGCCGCGGGCTCCCATTTCGATGCTCATGTTGCAGACCGTCATTCTTCCCTCCATCGACATTTCCTCAAAAACATTTCCGGCATATTCACAGAAATATCCTGTTCCGCCGTCAGTCCCGACTTTTGAAATAATATACAGGATCACATCTTTAGGCTGAACATTTTTACTTAATGTTCCGTTTACCGTAATCCTCATGGATTTTGGTTTGTTCAGCAATAAGCATTGGCTCGCAAAAACCTGCGCCACCTGGCTTGTACCTATTCCGAAAGCAATCGAGCCGAAAGCGCCATGGGTAGAAGTATGGCTGTCGCCGCAGACAATACTCATTCCCGGCTGGGTAACGCCAAGCTCAGGGGCAATGATGTGAACAATTCCCTGGTACGGATGACCCAAACCGTACAATTCAATATTGTTTTTCTTACAGTTTCCGGTAAGCTGCTCTACCTGGTTTCTCGAAGATTCGTCACGGATGGGCTTATCCTGATCCCAGGTCGGAACATTATGATCGGCAGTGGCCACAATCTGCCGCGGCCTGAAAACTTCCAGATTCCTTGATTCCAGTTCGGCAA
This sequence comes from Chryseobacterium sp. SN22, assembly GCF_008329705.1. Lineage (GTDB taxonomy): Bacteria > Bacteroidota > Bacteroidia > Flavobacteriales > Weeksellaceae > Chryseobacterium. The sequence continues at coordinate 160,894 of NZ_VTSX01000003.1, forward strand.
AGGCCTGTGGGCTGGTGACTTCGTGGATCAGGTGCTTATCGATATAGATGATCTGAGGTCCGTCCGGAATTGTTTCGACCACATGGGCATCCCAGACTTTGTCAAAAAGTGTTTTCTTATTATTCATTTCAAATGATTCTGTTAAAATCAATATTACTATCCTATTTTTCTGGTCACTTTTTCGATGATCGCACTCAGGTCGTTATTATCAACTTCTTTTTTACGGTCGGCCACTCTTAGGAATTCCTCGTATAAAAAGTCCAGTTCGTTTTTTGTCACTTCAAAACCGATATGCTTAAACCGGTAAGCCAATGCCGAACGTCCGCTCCTTGCCGTCAGCACAATTGTTGAAGCATTCACTCCTACTTCTGCCGGATCAATAATTTCGTACGTTTCCCTGTTTTTGATGATACCGTCCTGGTGAATCCCTGAGCTGTGGGCAAAAGCATTGGCTCCGACAATAGCCTTATTCGGCTGTACGGGCATTCCCATCAGTTCCGAAACCAGGAAGCTCATCGGGTTCAGCATTCTGGACTTTACATCGGTATACAGCTGTAAGTCCGGATGCTGTCTGAGAATCATCACCACTTCTTCCAAAGCGGTATTTCCTGCTCTTTCGCCAAGCCCATTGATGGTACATTCGATTTGCCTTGCCCCGTTGATCACTCCTGAAATAGAATTGGCAGTGGCCATTCCCAGATCATTGTGGCAGTGGCAGGAAAGGATGGCTCTGTCGATACCGTTTACATTTTCTTTTAAATATTTTATTTTATTACCGTATTCTTCCGGCAGGCAATATCCCGTGGTGTCTGGAATATTAAGTACCGTAGCACCTGCTTTGATGGCCGCTTCACAAACTCTGGCCAGGTAATCGTTATCGGTTCTTCCGGCATCTTCGGCATAAAATTCCACATCCTCTACAAAATTTTTGGCGTATTTTACAGCCTGTGAGGCTCTTTCGATAATATCTTCCCGATTAGAATTGAATTTAAATCTGATATGGGAATCCGAAGTTCCGATTCCGGTGTGGATTCTTGGCCTTTTGGCAAAGCGCAGAGCTTCAGCTGCGGCATCGATGTCTTTTTGGTTGGCCCTGGTCAGTCCGCATACTTTTGCATTTTTCACCAGTTTTGAAATCTCTGAAACGGAATGAAAATCACCGGGACTTGAAATTGGAAAACCCGCTTCGATAACATCTACTCCCAGCTCATCCAGTTTTTCGGCAATTATTAATTTCTGCTCTGTATTTAACTTGCAACCCGGGACCTGCTCTCCGTCACGCAACGTGGTATCAAAAATTTCAATTTTTTCGGATTTCATAATGAAGTTTTTTACTTAATTTTGAACCAAAACTAGAAAGATGAAACGTTCAGTCATTACCGGTTTTCACAAAAATTACAATAGCCAAAATATCATAATTTTACCCTAACCAGTTATCTAACAATATTTTAATTTCCAAAAATTTACAATGGCAGAATTGCATAAAGATTTTCTATTTGTCCTGATCAAATCCCTTACCATGTCAGAAAAAAGACAATTCAGGCTGTATGTGAACCGTCTTGGAATTAATGTGGATGCCAAATTTCTTCTGCTGTTTTCAGAAATCGAAAAGATGAAAGAATATGATGAAAACATTATCATCGAGAAGAAAATTTCCACAAAGCAGCAGTTGTCTAATCTGAAGGCCCACCTTTATAAACAGATCCTTGTGAGCTTACGAATGAATCCCAGCCATCAGAATTACCGGATCCAGCTTCGGGAACAATTGGATTTTGCCAATATTCTCTACCAGAAGGGCCTTTACAAACAGGCTCTGAAAATATTGGATAAAACAAAACAGTCGGCTTTGCAGCTGGATGAAAAAACCATTGCTTCGGAAATCATTGATCTGGAAAAAGTTATTGAATCCCAATTTATTACCCGGAGTATTGAAGGCCGTGCCGACGAACTGATCCGGCAATCTACGGAAATCAGTAAGCAGAATCATTACACTACGGAATTATCCAACCTTTCGTTGAAATTATACAGCGAAATGCTTACCCATGGTTATGTAAAAAACCATGAAGACCGGGAACAAATTATGAGTCTTTTCAATGCACAGATTCAGAAAATTAATTTCGAAAGGCTGAATTTTACGGAAAAGCTGTGGTATTTCAAAGCGCATGTCTGGAAAAACCAGCTGCTCCAGGATTATAAGTATACCCTGAAATATGCCTTTCAATGGGTAGACCTGTTTCACAAAAATCCGGAAATGATCTTCAGCCATCCGGTCTGGTACATCAAAGGCAATACCTATCTCCTGAAAATCCTTTTCCTATACGGAAATATCGACATCCTTGAAAACAGTTTCAGAGAGTTTAACGAAAGGGTGCATTCCTCAAGCTTTGCTCAAAATGAAAACCTTCAATCGCTTATTTTTCTTACCCATTACAATACGCTAATGAACATTCACTTCGTGAAAGGTGAGTTCTTTTCAGGATCCAGGCTTATTCCTGAAATCGAACTGAAAATGGAAAAGCTGAGGGATAAAATTGATGAGCACCATTTTATGATTTTATACCTTAAAATGGCCGCCTTGTTTTTCGGAAGCAAAAAGTTTATAGAATCCATAAAATATTCTTTAAACATCATTGAGTCAAAAGGCAATGTGCAGGAAGATCTGCTCTTCCACACCAGAATACTGATTTTAATGGCAAAATATGAATCAGGAAATGACGAAGATTATGATGAATTTATCAGATCGACATCAAAATTTGTCAAAAAGATGAAAAAACCGGATGAATTCCATTTTGAAAGCGTAGCTTTCTTTAAAAACCTGAATGGTGTAACGCCCGACCGGCAACTTGAATCTTTCAGGAAATTCGATGCTGAGCTAGAGTTTTTTGCAGGTAACGAATATTACAGAAGATCCCTTTTATACATTGATATTCACGGGTGGGTAAAATCCAAAGTGCGGAACGTGGATGTGATTGAAATTATCAAGGAGAAGGTGAGGTATAAGAGACGGAGTTGATTTCACTAGTGGCTACTAGAGTTCACCCCTTAAGGGTTTTAAATTTTAGGGCTATCCTGAATATCGGGCTATACCCATGTTAATATAAGTTGATCGTGAATACTTTGTTAATTTCACATCGTATGCCCGGAAATTCATTGCTGTCTTTCCCTAAATTGATCTGATAAGATTATTAACTGCCCTTCGAGACTTTGATGATGTGTTATTTTTGTGACCTTCAGATTCTTTCCGATGTTAATACAGGCCGATCTCTGGGGGATCTTTACCCATTCTTTATTTTTATCCATATGTAACTTTAAATCATTCAATATAAATCATTTAACTATCGTAATTATTCCTACCACAACATCATAGCCATAAAATTTATTTCATTAATCCGAAACTGCCTGAATAAATTTAGCATCTATATTTTACAAATCCCCTTGAAAATAGCATACTAAGTAAAATTTTCGTATTTTTGCCTCTTAAAATTTCTTAGTAAACAATGATAAAAATTACACTTCCAGACAACAGCGTCAAAGAATTCGAGGCGGGAGTTACTCCGCTAGATGTGGCAAAATCTATAAGCGAGGGATTGGCTAGAAATGCCATTTCCGCAGTCGTTAATGACAAACAAGTAGAGACGACCACGCCTATTACCACGGATTCTACGGTACAGCTGCTGACCTGGAATGACGATCTTGGGAAGAAAGCTTTCTGGCATTCTTCTGCCCACCTTCTGGCGCAGGCGATCCTTGAATTTTATCCTGATGCTAAGCTGACTATTGGTCCGGCCATCGAAAGCGGATTCTATTATGATGTAGATTTCGGCGACGAAAGTTTATCAGAAAAAGATTTTGAGAAAATCGAGAAAAAGGTATTGGAAAATGCAAAAAAAGGCTCGACTTTCTCATTATACCCTGTCTCCAAGGAGGAAGCATTGAAAACATATGCCGATAATCCGTATAAAGTGGAGCTGATCTCTAATCTTAACGATGGCGAAATTACTTTTGTAACCCATGATAACTTCACGGATCTTTGCCGTGGAGGACATATTCCGAATACAAGTATTGTAAAAGCGGTAAAGATTTTAAATGCTGCCGGAGCATACTGGAGAGGAAATGAAAAGAACCCTCAGCTGACAAGAGTGTACGGCGTTTCTTTCCCTAAACAGAAGGAATTAACTGAATACCTTGAAAGACTTGAAGAAGCGAAAAGACGGGACCACCGGAAATTAGGTAAGGAATTGGGAATTTTTGCATTCTCTGAAAAAGTAGGTGCCGGATTACCGTTATGGCTACCCAAGGGAACGGCTTTGAGAAGAAAGCTGGAAAATTTCCTGTCTGCCGCTCAGAAAAAAGGAGGTTACGAATTCGTTATGTCTCCGCATATCGGGTCTAAAGAGCTCTATGTAACTTCAGGACACTGGGATAAATACGGGGCTGACAGCTTCCAGCCGATAAAAACGCCGAACGAAGGGGAAGAATTTATGCTGAAGCCGATGAACTGCCCGCACCACTGTGAAATCTACAAGACTTCTCAATGGAGCTACAGGGATCTGCCAAAAAGATATGCTGAGTTCGGAACCGTTTATCGCTACGAGCAGTCGGGAGAGCTTCACGGATTGACAAGGGTTCGTGGGTTTACCCAGGATGACGCCCACCTTTTCTGTACTCCGGACCAGCTGTTGGGAGAGTTTGAAGCTGTAATTGATCTGGTATTGTATGTTTTCAAATCTTTGGGCTTTGAAGATTTCCTTACTCAGGTTTCTTTAAGGGATCCTGATAACAGAGAAAAATACATCGGTTCTGATGAGAACTGGGAAAAAGCGGAAAATGCCATCATCACCGCAGCTAAAAACAAAGGCTTGAAAACCGTTGTAGAATACGGTGAAGCCGCATTTTATGGACCGAAACTGGACTTCATGGTGAAAGATGCTCTGGGAAGAAAATGGCAGTTGGGAACCATCCAGGTAGATTATAACTTGCCGGAAAGATTCGATCTTCATTATATCGGAAACGATAATGAGAAGCACAGGCCGGTAATGATCCACAGAGCACCGTTCGGTTCGATGGAACGTTTCATTGCTATTTTGCTTGAGAATACAGCCGGGGATTTCCCGTTATGGCTGAGCCCGGATCAGTTTATCATTCTTCCGATCAGTGAAAAATATGTAGATTATGCTAAAAAAGTTTCAGAATTTTTAGAAAATCACGATATTAGCGGTCAGATTGATGACCGGAACGAAAAGACCGGAAAGAAGATCCGCGATGCAGAATTAAATAAAATTCCATTCATGCTTGTCGTGGGTGAAAATGAGGAGAAGGATGGCACAATTTCTGTACGTAGACGTGGTGAAGGAGATTTAGGGGTAATGAATCTTGAAGATTTCGTTTCCTATTTCAAAAAAGAATCTGCGATATAAAATCGAAGGTTTAAATTCAGAATTCAAGCTAATGCATGATGTGATTCTGAATGATTATTAAAATAGAATTAACCAATAAAATTATAATACAATAGCACAAAGATTTAACAACAGGGGCCCACAAAGACGTCCGGTACAGGAGGACTTACACTTGATCAACGAAAAAATTCGTGTGAGAGAGCTTCGTTTGGTGGGCGATAACGTAGAGCCGGGAATTTATCCTATCGACAAAGCAAGACAGATTGCTGCTGAGCAGGATCTCGATTTAGTCGTAATTTCCGATAAGGCCGAACCGTTTATTGCAAGAATTCTGGAATATAAAAAATTCCTTTATGAGCAAAAGAAAAAACAGAAGGAACTAAAAGCTAAGCAGGTAAAAGTGGTGGTAAAAGAGATCCGTTTCGGACCTCAGACCGATGAGCACGATTACGAATTCAAGAAAAAGCATGCTGAGAAATTCCTTGAAGAAGGTTCAAAATTAAAGACCTACGTATTTTTTAAAGGACGTTCGATTATCTTTAAAGACCAGGGAGAAATCCTGCTTCTGAAACTTGCCCAGGAACTGGAGCATGTGGGAAAAGTAGACCAGCTTCCAAAGCTTGAAGGAAAAAGAATGATTATGATGATGAGTCCTAAAAAACCGGCTAAATAATCGATAGCATGGATCATTCGATCCAATAAAACATATCAACTAAACCGCTTCATTACTGGAGCGGTTTTCTTATTGAACTTTAGAAACAATCATTGTCCTTTACTTTTTTATTTTTCGTTATTTTGCACTTATTCTTAAAAGGCTTAAGAAGTTTATCTTTAATTTAATTTCATGAAGGCAGGATATTACTCCTTTCTATTATTCATCCTGATTATTTTTTCATTGGGTTGCTTCTACCACTACCCTTTTCTTTCTGATGACAGCCTGATCTCCCTGCGCTATGCCCAGCGTTTGATTGAAGGTAAAGGACTGACCTGGAACGATGGACATCCTGTAGAAGGTTATTCCAACCTGTTATGGGTACTGCTTATTTCTTTCCTGGGAAAATTAGGGATGGACCTGATCCTCGCAGCCAGAATATTAGGAATCATATGTTCCATCGGAACGCTGGCGGTTATTTTTTCTTATTTCGAAACAAAAAATATTAAAAAGCAGTATGTATTTTTAGCGGTTTTCCTTCTGGTGACAACTCCGTGCTTCACAGTCTGGGCAATTGGCGGATTGGAGCAGCCATTATATATTTTTCTGCTCACCCTTTGTTTAACAGAAGTATCAAAGATCATAAACGACAAAAATTCCGGCAGGTTGTATTTTCTGGGGCTATGGCTGGGGCTTTTAGCCATTACGAGACCGGACGGTTTTCTGTTTACGATTATAACAGCTGCATTTTTATTGTTTATATTCAGAAAGAACAAAAGAAAATTTATTAAAATATTCTTTATTGTTGCCGTTGTGCCTGCTCTATTTTTGTTGGGACAGCTTATTTTCAGATATAGCTTTTACGGAGAACTGGTTCCCAATACAGCGCTGGTTAAAGTAAAAGTTACCCTGCACCATATTTTACGGGGCGGATTTTATATCCTGAAAGCTTTTACCGGCACCGTGTTGCTGTCTGCTTTAGGACTATATGGCCTGTTTCATCTGGCTTACAGGAAGAAAAATGTTTTCGGCTTCTACCTGTTACTGAATGTTGCAGCATGGACGACTTATGTAGTCCTGATAGGTGGTGATATTTTCCCCGCTTTCCGGCATTATTATGCCGTTCTGATTGTCCTGGTATTTGCAGTTATTTTCAGTTTGAATGATTTGCAGGCAGGACTGAAAACAAAAAGCCTCAGGACAGGTTTTATAATTCTGCTTATCATCAATCCGTTTATCCAATTGTTAATTCCTGCCAATGAATACGCCATTGGAGAGCGTTGGGAATTCCGCGGACTGAAACTTGGAAACACCCTGAAAAATACGTTTCCGGAAACTACTCTGATCGCCGTGACGGCTGCCGGCTGTATTCCTTATGCCTCCGAACTTCCGGCTATCGATATGCTTGGATTAAATGATTATTATACTCCCCGCCATCCGCCTGAGAATTTTGGTACCGGCTCTTTAGCGCATGAACTGGGAGATGCCCGATACGTTCTTGGAAGAAATCCCGATATCATCATCTATCATATGGGAGTAACTCCGGAATTTAATATCGGCGAACAGATGAAAATGAATCCGGTTTTTAAGAATCATTATGTGAAAGTTCTTGCAAAGCAGAGTGGTGATGAACATATTCTGTATTTTAATAAATACGGGAAAAACACGGGAATTGTAAAGAGAGAGAACATGCTCATTATTCCCGGCTACCTGATGAGCAATGTTTCGAATAATGAAAGCACTTTTAAAAACAGAAGACTTCTGAATCATTTGCAGAGAGAAAAGAAATATAGTATCTCCTTTCAAAATCCGGGTTCTGAAAAATGGGAAATAAGCAAATCTCAGCAAAGATTAATTTCCGTTTCGGAAATCAGTTATAGTAAAAATACGATAACCGTCGAGATCATTCCAGAAAAGGAAATATTTTTAGAAACACTGGAATTACACAGGAAATATAAATAATTTTTCGTAATTTTGCACACTATTATTTCCGGGGGTCATCGGAAACCAATTACAGATATTGATAACAAAACCATAAAAAGCAAAACAATGCCAAAATTAAAAACGAAATCAGGTGCTAAGAAACGTTTTGCTCTTACCGGTTCCGGTAAGATCAAAAGAAAGAATGCTTACAAAAGCCACATCTTAACCAAGAAAGAAACGAAACAAAAGAGAAATCTTACGACGACTTCTTACGTTGCTGCGGTGGACGAGAAAAGCGTACTTCGTCAATTAGCCATCAAGTAGTTTTTATAAATCTATATCGGTTTATAAGAATTCAAACAAATTCAACATTTTAACCCTGAAATGGAGCCCTTAAGTGTCATGCAATCATTACCGCCCATTTCAAAAAAACAATTAAATTATGCCAAGATCAGTAAATGCGGTAGCTTCAAGAGCTCGCAGAAAGAAAATTTTTAAGCAAGCTAAAGGTTTTTTCGGTAGAAGAAAGAACGTTTGGACAGTAGCTAAAAACGCGGTAGAAAAAGCAATGCAATATGCTTACCGTGGTAGAAAAGAGAAGAAAAGAAACTTCAGAGCCCTTTGGATCACTCGTATCAACGCGGGAGCCAGAGAGCACGGGATGTCTTACTCTCAGTTTATGGGAGCTCTTAAAAAGAACAACGTTGAGCTTAACAGAAAGGTTTTAGCCGATTTAGCAATGAATCACCCTGAAGCTTTCAAAGCAGTTGTAGATCAAGTAAAATAATGTAAAATTTTTGTTATCAATATAAATCCTGGGTTTTTTGCTCAGGATTTTTTTATTATCTACATTTGTGTATTATTAAAAATGTAAAATTTTCTTCACCCGTGAAAAAAATAACGACTCTATTGCTTGTTTCTTTATCAGCATACAGCCTCCAGGCACAAAATTTTATTCAGGCTTATAAAAACAGGGCCGACCAGGTTTCCCAGACAACCGTTACGAACCTGTTGCAGGACTTTCAGAATCTCGGTGTGAAAACCACCGGTTCTGATGCCAATACCAACACCCTGAACTGGCTGAAAGCCAAATACCAGTCTTACGGATACACCGCCAGCCAGATTACGGAAGACCCTTTCACATTCGGAAACAACATTAGTTCCAAGAATCTGATTATTACAAAAACCGGGACGCTTTATCCCAATATTTATGTGATTATCTGCGGGCACTACGATACCATTGTAGGCCCGGGCGTAAGTGATAATGGCAGCGGAACGGCTATTCTTCTGGAAGCAGCCAGAATACTGAAGGATATCCCTACCGAATATTCAATTAAATTCATCCATTTCTCAGGAGAAGAGCAGAACCTGCAGGGAAGCAGCCATTATGCGAACAATGTTTTGTTCCAGAACAATGTCCGCCAGTTTAATATCAGAGTGGTTTTCAATATTGATCAGGTCGGAGGAAAACTGGGCAATATCAACAATGCCATTAAATGCGAAAGCGACCAGGCGGGACTAAGTTCCAACAATGCCCAGTCGTTGAGCTTTACGCAGCAGCTGGCTGTATGCACCGGGCTATATTCCCCATTACAGACAGTCATGTCGAACGCTTATTCTTCAGATTATATTCCCTTTGAGCAGAAGGGAGATATCATTACCGGTTTTTATGAAAATGTAAGAAGCAATAATGAACATACGGCAAACGATACTTTTGCCAACGTAGATCCTACTTACGTGTACAATGTAGGGAAAGCGGCAGTAGGCGCTTTACAGCATTTCGCAACGGCCTCTGCAAGTCAGCTGGCGACTGAAGAAGTACAACAGAATACTTTGGAATCGGTAAAGATTTATCCTAATCCGGCCAAAGATTATCTGCAGGTAGAATTTCCGAAAGAGGTTAAAAATTTCAGACTGGAAATTTCAGATATGAATGGCCGCCTGATCCTGAGCAGGGAAAATGAGTCCAAAATAAATCTTGCGGGATTATCCGACGGAGCTTACATGGTAACCCTGAAATCAGACGGAAAAACAGCTGTACGGAAAGTGATTATTGCGAAATAACCGAATAAAACCGCAAGCTTATCCATAAAAGCCAATCGCTATTGATTGGCTTTTTGTCTTTATCTGTATTTTAATGTTGTAATATTAAAAAATACCAATTTTATTGATTCCGGGACATGAGGACTCCTTCAATATCCTGTAATGAACAATTCTTGGCTTTCAGTAAAATTAAAAAGTGATACAGCAGGTCCGCCGCTTCGTTTTTAAACAAATTACCGTTGTCATCTTTCGCTTCGATCACTAGTTCTACTGCTTCTTCTCCTACTTTCTGGGCCATTTTGTTGATGCCCCTCTGAAATAAAGAATATGTATAAGAACCCTCTGTTTTTTGATCAATTCTCTCGATGATTTTTTCTTCCAGCTCGTACAGAAACCCCTTAGAATCTTTATTACCAAAACAGCTGAAACTTCCGGTGTGACAGACGACTTTTTCAGGAACGGCTTTAATCAGAATCGTATCCTGATCGCAGTCGATGGCTATGCTTTTTACGGTTAAAAAATTTCCGGATTCCTCACCTTTCGTCCAAAGCCTGTTTTTGGAACGGCTGAAAAAGGTAACGACTTTTTCCTGCTGTGTTTTTTCAAAGGCTTCTGCATTCATATAGCCAAGCATCAGCACCTGCAGTGTCTGGTCGTCCTGAACAATTACCGGTATCAGGCCGTTCTGGCTTTTATTAAAATCAATATTCATCGTACGGCAATATTTTTTAAGGTTAAATTATTTTTGAGATCGCGAATTCCGACTTCCCCGAAATGGAAAATGCTGGCTGCCAGAGCAGCAGTAGCTTTGGTTTGGGTAAAGACTTCTTCGAAATCCTCTGTTTTACCCGCTCCTCCGGAAGCAATCACCGGAATGTTTATATTTTCAGAAACCAGTTTGGTGATCCTGATGTCGAATCCATTCTTGGTGCCGTCGCCATCCATGGAGGTCAGCATAATTTCACCGGCGCCTAATGTTTCCGCTGTCTTTGCCCAATCCATTGTTCTTAGTCCGGTAAGCTCCCGTCCGCCCCTGATGTGGACATAATCCGAGCCGTTTACCCACCGTGTATCAATGGCTACCACCACGCACTGACTTCCGAATTGTTTGGCAAGAGCTGAAATTAAGGATGGATTTTTTACCGCAGAAGAATTGATACTGATTTTATCCGCTCCGGCTTCAAGCAGCTTCCTTACATCGTCCACTGTGGAGATGCCACCGCCAACAGTGAAAGGGATGCTGAGTTCACGGGAAATTCTCCGTACCAGCGCTGCAAAGGTTTTCCGTTCTTCAATCGTTGCCGTAATATCCAGGAAAACGAGTTCATCAGCGCCTTCCTGCTCGTACCGTTTGGCCAGCTCTATTGGATCTCCGGCATTCCGTAATCCTTCAAAATTAATTCCTTTAACGGTGGTTCCGTTTTTTATATCCAGACAGGGGATGATTCTTTTTTTTAGCATTTTAAATATGTTGTATTTTGGTTCTACTACAGATCTTCACGGACCTTCACAGATGATACCGTGGCTTCGAGTGCTTCAGCCACCGGACCTTGTTCCGTGCTCTAAGATAGCATCTTGTAGAAAAACTTTTGTGGTTAAATAAAATCCTGCAATTGTTTCAGTAAAATCTTTCCTTCGTAAATTGCTTTTCCGATGATGGTTCCAAAGCACCCGATTTCCTTCATCTGGTACAGATCTTCCATGCATGAGATGCCGCCGCTCGCCACTAAATTGATTTCTGTTCTGCTTAAAATCTCCGAGTACAATTCTCCGGAGGCCCCCTGTAACATCCCGTCTTTTGCAATATCCGTACAAATCACGTTTTCTATTCCTTTTTCCCGGTATTGCAGGATAAAATCGATGACATCCGATCCGCTTTCTTCCAGCCAGCCGGAAGTTTTGATTTTCCGGTTCTCAAAATCGGCACCGAGAATTATCTTTTCAGGACCATATGTTTCAATTAATTGAAAACAAAATCCGGGATCCTGGACAGCTATACTTCCGATTGTAATTTGTGATGCTCCGGAATCAAAGGCCGTTTCAATATCCTGCAGGGTCTTCAGACCGCCGCCGAAATCAATGGTGAGAGACGTTTCATTGGCAATCCTTTCCAGGACTTTTTGGTTAACGATATGTTTTGATTTCGCACCGTCCAGATCTATCAGGTGAAGGTATCTGATGCCGTAGCTTTCAAATTCTCTGGCCACCTCTACCGGGTTTTCATTATATATTTTTTTCGTTCCGTAATCGCCTTTTGAGAGACGGACGCATTTTCCGTCAATAATATCAATAGCAGGAATAATTTTCATCTTTAAAGTTTTAAAAAGTTCTCTAATAACCTATTTCCGACCGTTCCCGATTTTTCCGGGTGAAACTGCATTGCGTAAAAGTTGTCTTTCTGCAGGGAAGCACTGAAAGGCAGGATGTAATCGCAGACGGAAGTGGCAAATTCCGACTGCTCACAATAATAGCTGTGTACAAAATATACATCACTGTTATCTTCAATCCCTGAAAACAGATCGGATCTGAGCTGCGAAACCGTATTCCAGCCCATGTGCGGAACAATGTCTTTTGCCGGAAACTTTCTTACACGGATGTCGAAAATTCCCATTCCTATGGTATTTCCTTCCTCATTATCGCCGCACATCAGCTGCATTCCCAGGCAGATTCCCAGGACAGGCTGCCGCAGTGAAGGAATCAGCAGGTCAAGGCCTTTCTCTTTCAGGTTTTCCATAGTGGAAGAGGCTTCCCCAACTCCAGGAAAGATCACCCTGTCTGCATTTCTGATGGTATCGAAGTCATCGGTGATGATGGAGTCGGCATTTAATCTGCTCACTGCATTTTGTACGGAATTTACATTTCCGCCGTTGTATTTAATAATAGCAATCATTACAAGCTTCCTTTGGTTGATGGTAAATTAAAATTCAGGTCAGAGCGGTTTACCGCCATCTTAACGGCTTTGGCAAATGCCTTGAAAACGGATTCGATCTTGTGATGTTCATTTTCACCTTCAGATTTAATATTCAGATTACATTTGGCAGAATCGGTAAAGGATTTGAAAAAGTGGTAAAACATCTCCGTCGGGACATCACCGATCTTTTCCCTTTTAAAATCAGCTTCCCATACCAGCCACGGACGTCCTCCGAAATCCAGGGCAACCTGCGCCAGGCAGTCATCCATCGGCAGAAGAAACCCGTACCGCTCGATGCCTTTTTTCTTACCCAATGCTTTCAGAAATGCTTCACCCAGCACAATTCCGGTATCTTCTATGGTGTGGTGCTCATCGACCTGCAAATCGCCTTCCACTTTAATTTTCAGATCCATATTACCGTGTCTTGAAATCTGTTCCAGCATGTGGTTAAAAAAGTGAAGCCCGGTCGAAATCTCCGACTTCCCGCTGCCATCGAGATTGACTTCCACTTCAATCCCGGTTTCATTGGTTTTCCGTGACACTTTTGCTTTCCTCGGAATCCGTTTCAGGTACTGGTAAATATCCTGCCAGTTTGTTGTTATTAGAACCGCATCCTCATTCGTCAAATCACCGATTAGAATGGCCTGCGTCCCCAGGTTTTTGGCCAGTTGGACATCCGTCAGCCGGTCACCGATGACAAATGAATTTATGAGGTCATAATCGCCGTAGATGTATTTTCCCATCATTCCGATGCCCGGTTTTCGGGTCGGCAGGTTCTCATGCTCAAAGCTTTTATCGATTAATATATCACTGAACACAATACCTTCGTTTTCAAAAGCCTTCAGCATTTTTTCCTGGGGCTTTACAAAGTCTTCAGAGGGAAAACTGTCGGTTCCCAGTCCGTCCTGATTGGTCACCATCACCAATTCAAAATCCAGTTCTTTGGCAATGGCGGAAAGGTTACGGAAAACGCCGGGGTAAAATTCCAGCTTTTCCAGCGAATCAACCTGATAATCCACCGGTGGTTCTACGATTAATGTCCCGTCACGGTCGATAAACAATACTTTTTTCATGCTATGGTTTTTAAGGTTTCAATTAAACGGATATTTTCTTTCCGGCTTCCGGCGTTTATCCTGATACAGCCGGGAATTTTAGGGCTTCTCTTGCTGGTCAGGATTTCATTTTCCAGTAGTTTTGCATATGCTTTTTCCACCTCTTCAAATTCGACCAGAAAGAAATTGGCGTCGCTCGGATATATTTTTTTCACACCTTTCAGACACCGCAGTTCTTTATTCAGCCAGGACATTTCTGCTAAAGTATTTTTTATATTCTGCTCTACAGTATCCTTTTGATCAACTGCTTCCAGGATTCTATTTAAACTTAAAGAATTGACATTATACGGAGCCTTAATCGTGTTAATCAAGGCAATGATTTCAGCTGAAGAATAAGCAGCTCCTACCCTTGCGCCGGCCATCCCCCAGGCTTTCGAAAACGTCTGAAGCACGATAAGGTTGGGATATTTTCCCAACATATTAATGCAGGATTTTTTATCTGAAAATTCAATATACGCTTCGTCTACCACTACAATTCCGTTAAAATTCCGAATATAGAATTCAATATCTTCTACTGAATTTCCGGTCGGGTTATTGGGTGAGCAGAGAAAGAAAACTTTTGGTTGATTTTCATTCGTTGTTTTTAAAAATTCAGCTTTACTGATTTCAAAATTTTCGTCTAGGTCAAGCAGTTGGACCTTATTTCCATTCACCAAAGCATAGAATCCGTACATCGCAAACGAAGGGTTCATCATGAGGATGGAATCTTCTTTAGGCTCACAGAATGCTTTGATGATGAGGTCAATCAGCTCATCACTTCCGTTTCCTACGGCGATCTGATCTGCTGAAATCCCTTTTAATCCAGATAATTTCTGCTTTAGCTTTTTCTGGGTTGAATCCGGGTAACGGTTCAGTTCACCGAAAGCGCTTTCGTTGGCATCCAGGAACACCGGATTTTTAAACTCATTCAGATCCCTGAAGCTGAGATAAGGCTGGAGCTCCCGGATATTCTTACGGACTAAATTTTTGATATTAAACTCTTTCATTTTCTTCTTTTAACCGGATGCTGACGGCATTTTTGTGGGCGAATAGACCTTCTGCCTCTGCCATAATCTCTATTGTTTTACCTAAATTCTTTAATCCTTCTTCGGATAGGTTCTGAAACGTAATTTTCTTTACGAAACTGTCTAAAGACACCCCGCTGTAATTCTTTGCAAAACCGTTGGTCGGAAGCGTGTGGTTGGTCCCGCTGGCATAATCCCCGGCACTTTCGCAGGAATAATTGCCTAAAAAAACAGAACCTGCATTCTCTATTCGGGAAATATACTGTTCTGCATTTTCCATCGCTAAAATCAGGTGTTCCGGAGCGTATTGATTGCTGAATTCCAACGCTTCTGCCAACGTTTTCATCAAAATGAAGTGGCTGTTTTTCAAAGCTTCCGCTGCCAATTCAGCTCTGGGAAGAACGGCCAGCTGCTTTTCGGTTTCTTTTACTGTTTCCTCCAGAATCCTTTCATCCGTTGTCAGGAAAATAACCTGGCTATCACTGCCGTGCTCTGCCTGGGAGAGCAGGTCGGCTGCACAGAATGCCGGAACGGCCTGCTCATCGGCAATAATCAGCACTTCACTTGGTCCGGCAGGCATATCAATAGCTACTTTATAATTCTGGGCAAACTCTTTTGCAGCAACAACATACTGATTTCCGGGACCGAAAATCTTATACACCGCAGGAATACTTTCCGTTCCCAAAGTCATCGCTGCAATCGCCTGTGCACCACCGGTTTTAAATATTTCGGTCACTCCGCAAAGCTTTGCTGCATATAAAATAGCCGGATTGATCCTCCCATTCCGATCCGGAGGCGTGCACAAAATAATTTCTTTACAGCCGGCCAGCTGAGCAGGCACCGCAAGCATTAAAACCGTAGAAAACAGGGGAGCTGTTCCTCCCGGAATATAAATCCCCACTTTCCCGATCGCCCGGTTTTCACGCCAGCAAACCACTCCTTTTACTGTTTCAACCTTTTCAGTCTGTGGAATTTGAGAAACGTGGAATTTTGCAATATTCTCTTTTGCCTGCTGGATGGCTGACTTCAAAGCATTGTCAACCAATCTTTCAGCATCATTTATTTCTTCCTGTGAAACTCTGATGTTTTCAACTTCAGCGTTGTCGAACTTTTTACTGAATTCAATCAATGCACCGTCACCGTTTTTTGAAACCTCGTTAAAAATTTCAGTGATGATTTCCGTAAGTTTTTCTCTTTTTAAGACCTGCCTTTTCACCAGTTTCGTCCAGGCTTCTTTCTGTGGATACTTTTTGATTTTCATGCTAGATTACCATTTTATCGATTGGAATTATCAGGATATCCTGGGCCCCTCTTTCCTTCAGCTCATCAATCACTTCCCAGAACCGTTCTTCATCAATTACGGAATGTATGCTGCTCCATCCTTCTTCCGCCAGCGGAATAACCGTCGGGCTTTTCAGCACCGGAAGTGTTTTAGAGATCATTTCGATTTTATTGTTCGGTACATTCATCAAAATGTACTTTGAGTTTTTTGCTTTTAAAACCGCTTTAATCCTGAACAGGAATTTTTCAAGAATGGCTGTTTTTTCTTCATTTAAAACAGCAGTTTTTGCGAGAACGGCTTCCGATTTCAGGAGCGTAACGGTTTCCCTCAATCCGTTTTTAAATAAGGTGCTTCCGGAACTTACGATGTCACAGATGCCGTCTGCCAATCCGATATTCGGGGCAATTTCCACCGAACCGGAAATGATGTGGATTTCCGCTGAAATGTTGTTTTCCTGCAAGAATTTATTAAGGGTATTCGGATAGGAAGTAGCGATTTTTTTGCCCTGGAAGTAGCTGATGTCGTCGGTTTCGATCTCTTTCGGAATAGCCAGAGACACCCTGCATTTTGAGAATCCCAAAGGCTGTATAATTTGAATGTTTTTCTGTTTTTCCGCCAAAAGGTTTTCCCCGACAATGGCTATATCCACCACTCCATCCTCTAGGTACTGGGGAATATCGGAGTTACGCAGGTACATGATTTCCATAGGGAAATTGTCTACGGAAACTTTCAGCTGATCTTTGCCGTTGTTGATAAAGATGCCGCAGTCTTTAAGCAGCTGAAGCGATTCTTCGTAGAGTCTTCCGCTTTTCTGTATGGCTATTTTTAATTTACTCATTATTTCACTTTTGCTGTGCCTGAGTAAAAAAGAAGTGGTTTATTGAAACAAATTGCCCGGGAAGAATTCAGAAACAAAAAACCGCCTGTTTTTACTCAGACGGTTTTCTTTATTTTGATTTTTAACTTCGTAACATATCAATCAGTTCCGTCTTAGCAGAGATGATAATGATAATGATGTACGGTTAAAAAATTCGGTTTCATTGTTGAAATTTGTATTGCAAAGGTAAAGCATTATTTCTGACCCGTGCAAATTTTTAATCTGTTTTTTTAATCTGTCCGTATAATAATACATTGAATTAATATTGGAAAACCCTTATTTCATCGAAGTTTACCATATATTTGCTTTTTTAAAAATAAATGTTCTGAATGGATAAAATGGATTCAGACGAAAGGTAAGGATTAACTTAAATACTGAAAATGATAAAACAACTACTTACGGTGATGGGCCTTCTGCCCATTATTTCAAATGCCCAGGTCGGCATTAACACTAATAATCCTCAAACAACTTTTCATGTAGACGGAGCAAAGGATAATCCTGCCACCGGAGCTCCGTCTGCTGCTCAACAGCTGAATGATGTAACCATTGATGCAAACGGAAATATCGGCGTGGGAACGACTGCACCATCTGCAAAACTTGAAATCAATGCGGGATCAGGAAATGCCCTTAAAATTACCGATACTTCGGAAGGATTGGGAAAAGTGCTTACCTCCGATTCCAGCGGAAATGCAAGATGGGCAGCTCCGGGAACCAGCCTCGCAAAACTGGCGACAATCCCGAATACGGAACAGACTGTAACTACGATCGACGATCCTCTGATTTCCGGAGACCAGCGGATTGCTTATTCCGGTGCTTTTGTTACGTTAACACCCGGAAAATATCAGGTTAATTTTACCATGTGGTGCGCTCCGACAGGCGGTAACGCCGCTCCTACGTCTACAAACGATGGTTTTGCCTCAGTTTTCCTTTCAACATCTTCAACGGCTAATGTCGCTCCGAATTACCTGACTCCGATCAAGTCGATTATCATTCCGAGACTGTACAATGCGGCTTCATCCAGTCCGGATTATTACGGATCAGGAAATATTGCCGTTACCATTACCCAGACAACCACCCTGTACCTTTGGGTGTATATGTCGGGTGGAAACTGGTCCAGTACGGCAG
Organism: Chryseobacterium sp. SN22; assembly: GCF_008329705.1. GTDB lineage: Bacteria > Bacteroidota > Bacteroidia > Flavobacteriales > Weeksellaceae > Chryseobacterium. The sequence goes on from NZ_VTSX01000003.1 coordinate 179,219, forward strand.
CCCGAAGCATCCGTTTCAGGTTCGATCCGGGCAGCTACGGGCCGTATGTCCAGATGTATGCTGTTCCGTTTGAAGTAGAATAAAGTCAGTAATATAAACACTAGCAAAACGTCCGGAAATAATTCCGGACGTTTTACTTATATAAAATAATCAGATGAGAATTAACGAATAAGATCCTGATAAAACCGGATCAGCTGTTCGGCGATCGCTTCGTCATTGAACTTTTGGACAAAGTGATATCCTTTGTCCGCCCGGCGTTTTGCTTCTGCTTTGTTTTCCCAAAGAAATTTAATTTTTGCCCTGATATCAAGATAATTCTGGGGATCAATATAAACGGAATCCGGTCCGCCGGCCTCAGGAAGGCAGCTGGTGTTGCTTGTGATGACTACTGTTCTGGAAAACAAGGCTTCAATCACCGGAATCCCGAATCCCTCGAAAAGGCTGGGATAAATAAAGATTTCCGCCAACTTGTAAAGCACGGCCAGCTCATCCATGGAAACACCTTCCAGAAACCGGACTTCAATTTTGTTCTGTTGAACAAACCGTTCTACTTTTTTGAAGTATTTCGTCTTTTTACCCACCACTACGAGCGGGATGCCGGTGTCTTTCAACGCTTTTACTACATTCAGCAGGTTTTTGCGCGCTTCGATGGTCCCGACATTCAGGATAAACTTTTCGGGAATATTAAATTTTTGTTTTGTATTTTGAGTAAATTCTTCTGATTGCTTTTCCTTAAATGCCTGATGGCAACCCTGATAAATGACTTCAACTTTCGGCCCTGGGATCTTTAGAAACTGAATGATATCGCGTTTCGTCTGTTCGGAAATTGCAATGATTTTATCAGCCGATTCCGCTGCTTTTTTAAATTTCCAAAAATGGATCTTACGGTCGAAAAAGGAATAATACTGCGGATACCGGACGAAGATAAGATCGTGAATGGTCACCGCTTTCCTGATTGATCTCTTATCCCATTTCAGCGGAAGTTCACCGGATAGTCCGTGGAAAATATCGGCTCCTGCCTGCTGGGCATCTTTTCCCATTTTAAACTGCCGGGACATCTGTCCTTTTGAAGTTTCCACAAAACGGACGCCGGGAAGCTGTAAAATATCTGCACCGCGTTCCGATTTGTTTTTGTTCAAAAGAAGATATTTGTTCTCCGGGAAATATTGGGAGAGGATTCTCACCAGGTCGCGGGAATAGTTGCCCAATCCTGACGTGTTGTGAAAAAATCTTTTGGCATCATAGGCTATCTTCATGATTCGATCTGTTTTTGAAATTCCTGGAAGGTGCCAAAGGTATGGTTTTTATTTTTTAGCCACGAAACGAAATCGTCAAATCTGCTGACCATATCTTCTCCTGAATTTTTTACGGTAAAACCAGGTAATCTGAAAGCTTCCTCTTTAATTTCCGCAAATTCCCACGGATGGAAATAGATGTTGAGATAACGGTCTTTCTTCAGGGTATCGGAAGCCAGCTTTTTGTAGAAAGCCAACGGAAAATTGTGAAAACTCAGCCAGAATAAGGGAATCCTGAAATTGGGTGAGACGGAAGCGGGAATCTGGATAACTTCTCCTTCTTTGAAATAAGTTCTTGAAACTTTAAGGTTGTTGTACCTTCCCGGCAGAAAGGTAGGATTAACCGACGAATTGTAGGAGTATCCCGCCTCTTCAACGGCATTTTTGCTCACGGGCATCATCCTTGGCATCCGCAATCCGGTAACTTTTGTAGAAAATAATTCTTCCAGACGGTCTTTCGAGTCCTTTAAATGTTTTTCCTCAAATTCGGAATGAAACCAGGTATGGGAAGCCAGTTCGTGGCCTTCGTTTAATAATCTTTCGATTAAAGTGCTGCTGTTTTCCGCAAAAACCACCGTTGAGAAAAAGGTAGCTTTTACCTGGTGCTTTTTAAGTATATTTAGAATACGCTCAAGGCCGGTCTGTGAGATTGAAATCTGTTTTTCGAAAGGAATCTGCCCTTTGTACTCTAACGGCATATCAAATTCCTCGATGTCAAAACTTAATAAAACCATTTAAAAGTTTTTATTTTTGATGATGTAATTCGGTCGTTCTTTAACCTGTTTGAATATTTTGCCTAAATAAATTCCGATGATTCCTAAAATAATGAGCTGTAATCCTCCGAAAAATACAATGGTCATAATCAGCGACGCCCAGCCGGAGATTTCCGTTTTGGCAATAAATGAATAGAGCACGTAGATTCCGTAACCCAAAACGGAAAATCCTGAGAAAAGGAATCCAAGATAAGCTGCAATATACAACGGTTTTACGCTGAATGCAGTAATCCCTGTAAAAGCGAAAGTAATCATTTTTTTGAGGTTGTAGCTGCTTTGCCCGGACTGTCTTTCGTTAGCCGTAAATTCGATTCCCGTCTGTTTAAAGCCCATCCAGCTGGTAAGTCCGCGCAGAAAGAGATCATCTTCATTCAGGTTGCGCATTACTTCCACAGCGTTGGCATCCATCAGCCTGAAATCCGAACCGCCGCCTTTGGTTAAGTTAACGTCGGAAAGACCGGACAGGACTTTGTAAAAAAAGTCGGAGGTTTTTCTTTTAAAATAAGAAATCTGCCTGGGATATTTCCGGATGGTAAAAACGATGTCGTAGCCTTCTTCCCATTTTTTTATCATACCCGGAATCATTTCGGGAGGATGCTGAAGATCGCCGTCCATGGAGATCACTGCATTTCCGTAGGCTAGATCCATTCCCGCTTTCACGGCAGGCTGATGCCCGAAATTCCTTGAGAATTCGATGAATTTTACTTCCGGGTATTTTGCGGAAAGCGCTTCAAGCTTTTCCTGGGTATTATCTCTGCTGCCGTCATTCACAAAAATAATTTCAAAGTCATAATGGGCCAATCCGTCAAAAACTTCTCTAATTTTCTGATGGACCAGTGCCACATTTCCTTCTTCGTTATGGGCAGGAATTACAATTGAAATTTTCTTCATAGGATCAGTTCAGGCTATACTCTTTTTGAAAATCTTTGGTTAACAGTTCATAAATCACCCTGAACCAAACAACAATACAAGGTACGGCTTTCAAAGAGTATTTGATGATGTAATTTTCCCGTACAAATTTCGGGAACAGATCCGAAGTGGAAAAGCAGGTTAAAACAATGACGAAAACCAATAAGCTTATAACCAAAGGAGTCCTCTTTTTCTGAAGGAAAAACCAGACCATCACTCCTACAACAGCAATAATATAGGTCGGAGATTCCGAGCTTGAGCTGAACAGGACCAAAAACAACAGTGAGGAAGCCAGGATCATCAGCTGAAAGGCATAATTCTTATACTGACTGATCCGGATATACGGTACGGCAAAAAGCGGTAATCCGAAGGCCAGGAAGGTAAGGTTGGAGATTGACGCATCACCGATGATTCTTCTTACAAAACCCATCAGGGAAATATCCTGGTAGGAAGTGAGCCCCTGATTCTGACCGTTCTTTTCGGCCAAAGACTGGAACCAGTCCGCATAGCTCTGTACAACAAATGCCGGGCCCGAATAAATCATCGGAACCACAAAAAAAAGTACACCAATAACCGCTACGGATAAAATATATTTAAATTTATTTTTAATGAAGAAAAACTGTGTCAATCCGACAATGCCGTAAATTTTGACAAAAAAGCCAACCATCATGGCTGCGGCTGCGTTTTTCTCTTTATTCTCGTAAATATAAACCGCCCCTAAAACCAAAAGAGCAACCAGCGCAATATTAAACTGGAAGTACAGGGAGGATGTAATATATTCCTGTAAACAGAATAAAGCAAACAGTGCTTTTTTCGGATCGGAAAAAGGCAGCTTGTAGATGGCGTAGAGAAAAATTAAAGTATTGGCTGCATTCCAGAGGCAGATCCCAAGCCAATCCGGCATCAACGCAAAAGGAGCGATCAGAAGGCTGAAAAATATCCCGTAATGGTTTGAATCCTGGTAAAGATCGGGATACTGCAGGTAAAGATTTCTTTCGTGAATGGTATTAAAAAATACATTCTTAAAGATGAGGTAATTGTTGATGGAATTCCCTCTGAGATATTTGGAAACGGCTGTTACCACAGCGATAATCAAATAAACCCCAAAAATATATTTAGGGTTTAAAATTATTTTAAGAAATTTTTCTTTCAAGATAGGTGGTTTTAGTTTAAAACAGTCATCTTAAACAGCAACATTATTCTCTCTCAACGCGTCATTCAAAGACGTTTTTTTATCTGTGGACTCCTTTCTTTTACCGATAATCAATGCACATGGAACCTGATATTCTCCTGCCGGGAATGTTTTGGTATAGCTTCCCGGAATGACAACCGATCTTGCCGGCACTCTTCCTTTGATTTCTACCGGAGTATCGCCGGTCACGTCGATAATTTTGGTTGATGCCGTCAACACTACGTTTGCACCCAACACCGCTTCTTTTTCTACGTGTACCCCTTCTACAACAATGCATCTTGAACCTACAAAACAATCGTCTTCGATAATTACCGGAGCAGCCTGAAGCGGTTCCAGTACGCCACCAATTCCAACACCACCGCTTAGGTGAACATTTTTACCGATCTGTGCGCAGCTTCCTACCGTTGCCCAGGTATCCACCATCGTTCCGGAATCCACATAAGCCCCGATATTTACATAAGACGGCATCAGGATAACCCCCGGAGCAATATAAGCGCCCTCTCTGGCGATGGCATGCGGTACAACCCTTACCCCTTTTTCAGCATAGTTTCTCTTCAAAGGCATTTTATCGTGAAATTCAAAAGGACCCACTTCGATGGTTTCCATCTTCTGGATCGGGAAGTACATTACGACCGCTTTCTTCACCCATTCGTTGACCTGCCATCCGTTTTCAGTTGGTTCAGCCGTACGGAGTTCTCCTTTATCTACCAAAGCAATAACCTCTCTGATGGCTTTCTGGCTGTCTTCATTCTGCAATAGTTCTCTGTTGTCCCAGATATTTTCAATAGTTTGTTGTAACGACATGTTTCTCTTTTAAAATTATTCGCGCCAAAGATACAAAAGTTTAGGCTAAGATGAAGGCTCAGCTTAAGATTAAGAGAGATGCAGTTTGATGGGCTGGAAGTCGGAAGATGGATGCCGGGAGTTTTTCTTTGCTCACTGAATACAATGAGAGACTTTATTATCAAAAAGATTATTTACTGTACTGTAAATTAAAACCATTAAGATTGTTAAGATATTTAGAAATATGAAACCGAGTTCCGCTTTAAGAAAATCGCTGAATAAAATCTTTGATTTCATTTCAATCTAACCTTAAAATCTCCGTTTATCTTAATGGTCTATAAGGTATTTCCACCTTGTTCTTTCAGACAATAATTCAAACAGCATTACCACTTGGCTTTTTTACTTTTTACCTGGCTCTTCCAGCTTACAACTCCAGCTTACAACACTCTTTTAGCATTCAGGTAGGCTTTATTCCAATAGGCTTCATTGAGTGAAGAGATAATGACGCCTTTAGTGGTTGAAGCGTGGATGAAGCGTACTTCCCCGTCGTTCCCGATATCATGGACGATCCCGACATGGGAAACTTTGGTGCCGCCGGCCGTGGCAAAAAACAAAAGGTCTCCCGGTTTCGCTTCTCTGATATCGATTTCTCTGCCTGTTTCTGCCTGATCTGCGGATCTTCTCGGTAGTTTGTAGTCGTTTTCTTCAAAAACCTTCAGGGCAAATCCGGAACAGTCGAATCCCGAAGATGTATTTCCCCCGAATTTGTAGGGCGCGCCAAGATATTTCTCAGCATCCTTTAAAAGTTCATTGATGGATTTTGAAACTTTGCCGTCGAAACGGGAATCCAGCTTACGGAGGCTTTCCGTTTTGGCCACATTTTTATAAGAGGAATTTCTCTTAGCGGATACCTTTTTTGAACTTCCACATGAAACTGCAAATAAAGAAACTGCGGTTAAAAGCCATAAATTTCGGATGGATGGTTTTCTGCAAAAGATTCGGTCGTTCATACTTTCCTTTAATTTTACGCTGTATACAAATATAGGCAAATTATGTTTTGTGGGATCAGAAGGCAGATGCTTTTAGATCGGATTATAAAAAAAGCTGTCCGAAACCGGACAGCCTGTATTTTGGTGTGAAAATGTTTTTACTTAGATGTCTTAGCCCCTTTCCAGGTACCGGATCTTACGGTTGCAGGAACCGCATTGGTCCATGTTCCGCTGGCTTTTTTATCTTCTCTTGTCAGTGTTCCTCTAAACTCCCCGTCATCAGGAGAGCCGATAGTAGCATTCAGATCACCCGATTCACTCAGATATCCGGAAATATAATAGTTTTCGGTAGTCTGGTCGGAATGCATGGTTCCCGTTACTTTTCCGTCGGTTGCCACAACGATGTTCCAGTCGCCTTTTTCAGTTCCTTCATACGTTCCGGCCCATGTTCCGATGAAATCGTAGATCGTATCGTCATCTTTGCTGCAGCCTACAAATAAAAAAGCAGTAAACAAGAGTAAAAATAGTTTCTTCATAATGTATAAGTCGATTATTTTTTCAATAATTTCCAGGAACAGTTCCCTGATATATCCGAAAGTCTTAACGATTAGACTTTGAACGGTGACAAATATAAAATTTATATTTGATTTATTTGCCTTTTCACAAGCCAAATATCATTTTTTATGATCAATAATTAAAAATAAACTCCGGTGAGATTGCTTTTGTGTTTTGTTTCAGTATTATTGATATTTTACGCTTCTCTGGCAGTGGATTGAGATAATTATGATTAAATCTGAAGGATGACAAAACCTCATAGTTTTTGAAAAACTATGGGGTTTATTATTCATTCCATCTTTGGATCTTGAAATTGACGAAGATCCGTGATTATAGTCTGTATATTCAACATAAAAAAAGCCATTTCAGAGAACTGAAACGGCTTTTGACTTTGTTGATCCAAATAAACTGATCTTGTGGAGAATACGGGATTCGAACCCGTGACCTTTTGACTGCCAGTCAAACGCGCTAGCCAACTGCGCCAATCCCCCATCTGATTTTAAAGTGGTACAAAAGTAAGCATTTAAAGTATATCGCGCAATACTCTTATGGTTTTTATTTTACTTTTTTTCAAAATCAAAAAATTATTAGAGCCTAATACACTCTGGCACAATACTTGAAAATTAAAAATCAACTATTAAAAATAAACAACAAAGAACTTTAAATATTCCCGTCTGATTGTCGGGAATATTTTTTTATGTAAATGCTGTGAATAAATAAACAATTGATGAGAAAAGTTTTGATGAAAATTTTTTAAAGTTAAAATTCAAAACTAAAAAATAAACCTGACAGGACCTGCCAGGTTTAAGATGATTTATAAATTAAAAGACATGTTGGAACTTTTATTTCCAGCCTCCTCCGAGTGCCTGGTACAGTTCAACCCCGGCTCTCATTTTATTGTATTCTGCGTTGGCGATATTTAATTCTGCATTTAAAGAATTGACACTGGCGTTCAGTACTTCCAGATAATTTGCCATGCCGTAGTTTACCAGTTCCTGAGAATAGTTTACAGACTTTTTATAAGACTCCAACTCTTTCTGTTTAAGCGCAATATAAGAATCCTGTACAGAATATACCCGGATGGCATCTGAAACTTCTTTCCCTGCGTTAAGGATCGCTTTTCTGAAATTCAGATAAGCAGCTTCCTGGTTGGCTAAGCTTACTTCATAATTGGTCCGGATCGTTCTTCTGTTCAGGATCGGTTGGGCAAGACCGGCTACCACATTCGCAAACAAGGAATTCACACTGAAAAGGTGGTCGATGTCCACAGACTGCACCCCGCCGCTTCCGGTAAGGCGCAACGTCGGATAAAACTGGGCTTTTGCCGAGTTTGTCAGTTCAAAGGTATTAATCAGATTGTACTCCGCCCTTCTTACATCAGGCCTGTTGGCGAGTAACTGTGCCGGATATCCTAATTTCAGATTGACCGGAAGGTCCTGGCCTTCAAGTGTTGAACGTTCAATAGTATGTGAAGGTTCACCCATCAGCAGACTCATGGTATTTTCCAGAAGCTGAATCTGGGTTTCAACATCGATCAGTAGAGATTGCGCATTGTAAACCAAAGCTTCACTCTGCTGTACCGCCACTTCCGTTAAGGTTCCTGCTGTTTTCAAAGCTCTTGTCGTTTCCAGATTCTGTTCCCGTAATTGGATGGTCTCGGTGATAATTCTTTTCTGGGCATCGTACGTCAGCAATTGGTAGTAAGATGACGCCACTGAAGCCACCAGATCACTTTTTACCGCTTTATGCGCTTCAACCGTTCCCAGATAGGTTGCCAGCTGCGCCTTTTCCTGTGACTTTAATTTGCCCCAAAGATCGACTTCCCATCCGATATTGGCCGTAATGTCGAACTGGTTGACATACCGTCTCTCACCAATGATCTGTCCGAATTGGGTATTGATCGACTGGGTCTGAAAGGTATAGTTGGGTCCTATTGCCAGAGTCGGTTGGTAGGCTGCTTTAGTCTGTTTTAAATAAGACTCTGCCGAATAAATATTCTGCAGCGCAATCCTGATGTCAAGGTTATTTTCCAGTGCTTTGTTAATATGGCCCTGAAGGATAGGATCCGTAAAAATTTCTTTCCACGAAACATTTGCCAGGTTAACGCTGTCTGAAGGAAGCATATCGGTACGATACAGCTTTTCATCCACCACGCGGTCCGGTCTCTGGTATTCTTTTCTGGCCATACAGGAAGATACGGTCACGAGAATGGTCACAGAAAATGTTATTCCTTTTATAATGTTTAAAATACTCTTCATTATTTGAATGTAAGGTTTAAAGATCAGAATGATAATCGGCTGAAGCGTTTTGCCATCCTGAACTGACTTAATTTATTCTGCTAGATTGATTTCTTTTTCTTTAATCGGCTTCACTTTTTCCTGCAGGTATTCGAAGATAACATACAGTACCGGAATCACAAAAAGTCCGAGAATGGTACCGATCAGCAATCCGATGGCTGCTCCGGTTGCAATGGAACGGTTACCCACCGCACCGATTCCGCTTGCCAGAACCAATGGTAATAAACCGAAGATAAAGGCAAATGAAGTCATCAGGATCGGTCTTAACCTTGCTTTCGCCGCATTGATGGCCGACATTACAATGGTTTCGCCGTGATGCCTCCTCTGAACGGCAAATTCAACAATCAGAATCGCATTCTTCGCCAATAGTCCGACCAACATGATCAGGGCAATCTGGAAATAGATGTTGTTTTCAAGCCCCATGATCTTCTGCCCGAAATAAGCCCCCATTACCCCAAGAGGAAGTGAAATCACTACGGTCAGTGGAAGAATATAACTCTCATACTGTGCTGCAAGAATGAAATAAACAAAGATTAAACTCAGGGCAAAGATCAGAATCGTTTGTGAACCTGAAGACAATTCCTCTCGTGAAAGTCCGGTAAATTCTACGCTGTAATTCTGGTCAAGCGTCTGGCTGGCCACCTGCTGAACTGCTCCGATGGCATCCCCGGTACTGTATCCCGCCGAGTTCGCCCCTGTAATTTTCACCGAACTGAACAGGTTATAACGTCCTACCGATTGAGGCCCGTAGGTTTTTGTTAGAGTAACGAACTGTGAGATCGGGGACATGGTTCCTGAATTTGTTCTTACATATAATTCATTCAGGTTGCTGGCATCTTTACGATTTTCCGGCAGTGCCTGGATCATCACCCGGAACTGTTTTCCATATTTGGTAAAGTCGGCACCGTAGATCCCCCCGATATAGCCCTGCATGGTTTCCAGGATACTGTTTACGGAAACACCGAGCTGCTTGGCCAGAGGAACGTTGATATCCATCTGGTACTGCGGATATTTGGTATTGAACGAAGTCTGAGCAAATTCAATCTCCGGTCTCTTCATCAGGTTTCCGATAAGTTCATTGGTTTTGGCATCCAGCTGGGCGAAATCGCCTCCGGATTTATCAAGAAGCACCATTTCGAAACCGGCACTGTTTCCAAATCCGGGTACACTCGGCGGCTGGAAGAATACCACTTTGGCATCCGGCGCTTTAGCAGAAAGTCCGAACAGCTGCTTGGTAATATTATCCGAGCTGAGGTCTCCTTTTCTTTCGTCAAAAGGTTTAAGCTTTATAAAAGCCAAACCATTGTTGCTTCCGTTACCGGAAAGCAGACCGCGACCGGTAGAAATTGTTACGTTCTGGATTCCCGGAATTTTCATCGCTTCCTTCTGCAATGTTTTAAGAACATTGTAGGTTCTTTCCATGGAAGCCCCGGGAGGAAGCTGAACGTCGGTAAAGATAATTCCACGGTCTTCCGTCGGGACGAAACCTTTCTTCATCGTTGCACTTGCCCAGTATAAAATACCTCCGGTCACTGCAAAAATGATTAAGGTTACCCATTTATGCCTTAATAAAAAGATAAAGCCTCTTCCGTAACGTTCGGTGGTTGTTTTAAAGGCGATATTAAATTTATAGAAGAACTTCTGAATGAAATTCATCTGCCTGTATTCTTTGTGATGCGCATCATGAGGTTTCAGGAATAATGAACATAAAACAGGACTTAACGTCAAGGCGTTTACCGCAGAAATAACGATGGCAATAATAAGCGTTACCCCGAACTGCTGGTAGAAAACTCCCGTAGGACCGGTGATAAAAGTTACCGGAATAAATACCGAAGCCATTACAAGGGTAATGGAAATAATTGCTCCCGTGATTTCGTCCATTGCTTCGATCGTCGCTTTTTTAGCATCGGAAATTCCGTTTTCCATCTTGGCATGAACGGCTTCGACGACGACAATCGCGTCATCCACTACAATACCGATTGCCAGTACCAGAGCGAACAACGTTAAAAGGTTCAATGAATAGCCGAATAAATTCAGGAAGAAAAAAGCTCCTACAATGGAAACCGGAACCGCGATGGCCGGAATCAGGGTAGACCTGAAATCCTGTAAGAAAATATACACCACGATAAAGACCAGGATAAATGCTTCAATTAAAGTATGGATCACTTTTTCGATCGACGCATCCAGGAATTCGTTGGTATCGAAGTTAAAGGTATATTTGATTCCTGCAGGATATGTGCTTTCCTTTTCTTTCAGCTGGGCTTTGATGTTTTCGATGATTTCCTGTGCATTGGAACCCGGCGTCTGGAAAATCCCCATACTGATGGAAGGGGAATTCCCGTTCTCACCGACTCCGCTATAGGAGAGCCCACCCAATTCAACTTTCGCAACATCTTTTAACATCAGGTTCTGTCCATCGGGCATTGCTTTGATGATGATGTTGTCGTATTGTTCCTTTTCGTTGAATTTACCTACATATTTAATGATATATTCAAATGAACTCCCGCTGTTTTGCCCTAAAGAACCGGCAGCCGCTTCTCTACTCTGTTCGTTAATAGCTGTAGTAACATCTGTTGGTGTAATGCCGTAAGCCGCGAGTTTCGCGGGATCCAGCCATACTCTCATCGAATAGTTCTTACCTCCGAAAACGTTGGCTTCCCCTACCCCGTTAATCCTTTGCAGATCCGGAATTACGTTGATATTCAAAAAATTCTGAAGGTAAACATCATCGATATTTTTATTTTCAGAATAGAAAGATAAGTACATCAGGGCACTGGTCTGCTGCTTCTGCGTAACAACCCCGGAGCGGGTAACTTCACTTGGTAAGAGCGGGCTGGCCCTCGACACCCGGTTCTGAACGTTTACGGCAGCAATATCCGGATCGATTCCCTGTTTAAAGAAGACCTGGATCTGTGCCGAACCGTCATTACCTGCCGTTGAGGTAATATAGTCCATTCCTTCCACTCCATTGATCTGCTCTTCCAAAGGTACGACCACACTTTTCATGACCGTTTCGGCGTTCGCCCCTGTATAGTTTGCTCTTACACTTACTGTCGGCGGAGCAATATCCGGATACTGGGTAACCGGAAGTGCCAGAAGCCCGAGCACCCCTAAGATGACGATGAGGATCGAGATTACAGTTGATAAAACCGGTCTGTTTATAAAATTTTTAATCATATTAGAATTTCGGTTTTACGGATTGTACAAGACTGTCCATTTTTACTTTTTTAGGCTTGATAGCGGTTCCGGACTTCAGAGTCCCCGTTCCGGCAGCTACTACCAGCTCGCCTTTATTCACCCCCGATTTAATCAGGGCCATATTATCTATACGGTCGATCACATCAATCACCACATTGCGGGCCGTATCTCCTTTGTCCACTTTATACACGTAAACGATACCCTGCTGTTCGTACGTTGCACTTTCAGGAACAACCAGAACATTGTCGTAAGGCTGAGGGAAACGGATGGTTCCGCTGTTCCCGTTGCTTAACAATTTCTGAGCGTTTGTAAATTCCACCCTGAACTGAATGGTTCCCGTTGTAGGATCAATCTGTCCTGTAATGGCTTGAATCCTTCCTTTTTCAGGATACAGACTGCCGTTTGCGAGCTGCAATTCCACCATCGGAAGGTTTTTAATTTTTTCAGGCATTGAGGCTCCCGGTGATTTTTCAAGGAAGTTGAAATATTCTTTCTCATTCATAGAAAAATAAGCGTAAATCCCGGAAGTATCGGAAATGGTCGTAAGCGGCGTCTGATCACTCGGTCCGACAAGGCTTCCCACTTTTAATGGAAGTTTTCCCACGACTCCGGAAATCGGCGCGCGGATAACAGAATATTCGATATTCGCTTCTACACCTTTATAATTGGCTACAGCCTGGCTTTTCGACGCTTGGGCCTGTTTCAGCTGAGCCTGGGCCTGGGCTAAGTTGGCCTGTGCCGTCTGCAACTGCACATTACTGATGATATTTTTCTGAACCAGCGGCTTCAGTTTATTCACTTCAACATTTGCCGCCGATACTGCTGCCTGAGCTGCTGCAATATTGGATTCCGCAGCACTGATTCCTGCTTTGGACGCCGCAGCAGTCTCATTAAGAATATTGGTTTCCAGACGGAAAAGTGGTTGTCCCTTTGTCACATACTGCCCTTCATCTACCAAAACCTGGGTGATATATCCCTGTATTTTAGCCCTTACATCATTATTTACCCTTCCCTGAATCGTAGCCGGAAATGTCTGGTAACCGGTTACATTTTTTGTCTCTACATTCACTACAGGATAGGGTTTCGGGCCGTCCTGCTTGGGAGCTTCTTTTTTGCAGGCCACCATAGAAAGTGCTGCAACAGAAAGTATAACTAGCTTATTATTCATTTTATAGTTTATTAAGAGATTCCTGAATATGTATGATATTTTTGTTTAAAAGTGCCTTATAAGCTTCCATTCTCTCATTGTGGTCATCATGATTTTTTTTAAAATGGTCTAAATCATCCAATAGTTTTAATTCGTCTTTCATTTTTTGAACTATTTTTTCAAATCTTATCTTCTTGTAACCCTCATTGATGAAAAAATACCGTTTCCGCTCATCCATTTTATTATGATCGACGATAAGTTCAGAGTTCAACAGCAGAGAAATGCTGGTGGAAACTGAACTTTTGCTAGCCGAAAAAACCTCCACAAATTCATCAAAAGTAATGCCCGCTTTATCGTAATCGAAAAGAAGGTAAGCATAAATCTTTGAAGCTAAAGGTGGTAGGTTGAAAACAGAACCGTAAAACTTTACGGCATCTTGGAAGATTCTTTCATCAATTTCTATACTCTTATGCATGGTATATAAATTTGCAACAAAAGTAAAAATTAGTTCAGAACTAAACGAACAAACATGATAGAGTTTATAAATGCATAGCGTTTTAAAAATTCTATGACAAACGATTTAACTTTTTAATTAAATAATAATCTTTTCAAAGGCCTTGCGCACTCCGCCAGCCAAAAAAACTTCGCCGCAATAGCTATATCCTTTGCTTTCTAAAATTTTCAGCATAGCGGTATTGTCATAATTGGTATCTACCTTAACGCTCTGGATCCCATGCGATCTTGTAAAATCTTCGATATGATCGAAGAGAGCCTTCACTATTCCTCTACCGGCAAATTTTTCATCTACGGCAACGCGGTGTACGACAACAAATTCCCCATTGCTGAGCCATGCTCCTTCGATCGTACTATAAGCAGGCTCATCATTTAAAATCAAAGCCGCATAAACTGCAATTTCATTATCGACTGTCATCACGTATCCGAAACCTTTTGAAATATCACTTTCTACTGTTCCGTGGTTTGGATATCCCTGCTGCCACTGGGTGCTTCCGTCCTGCCTGCGACGTTCGATGGCCTGTTGCAAAATATTCCAGATTATTTCTTTTTCATTCATTTGTGCTTGTCTTAATCTGATTTCCGAATGCATTGCTGTTAATTTTTGATTAAATGTAAAATTGATTTTGAATCCGACTGGTAAAACGGATGATTGTCAAAGTAAAAAAACCGAAAACTAATCAAATTAATTTTCGGTTCGAAGTAGTAAAATTTAAAATTATGAAATTGTTTTATTGATTTTCATTTTGCTGAAGATAAGCATCGATTACCTCAAAGGCTTTCTTCTCATCTTCCAGTTTTACCATTACTTTCAGGGATGTTGCCGTAGGCGTCGTTGTAAAAGTAAGGTAGTTGTTTTCTACTGAATTCTTGATTTGTGCGTCATCCAGCTTGGATTTTATCAACTGGATTTCTGCAGGTTTGTCACTTTCAAAAACTGATACTCTTGTACTTCTTTCCATAGTTCTGTCTCGTTTGAGTATCTAAATATATAACGTTTTTTTGAAAATTACAAATTTTCAGCTTTTAAATTTTAGTAATATTGCTTTCTATTTTATCCAGCGCAAGCTGAATTTCTTCTTTGGTAACGTTCAGATGCGGCCTGAAACGCAGCGACTGATCGCCACAGGCCAGAATAATCATTCCGTCTTTCCAAAGCACATCCCGCAGATGGTTTCTTTGCTCGTGGGTCGGAAGATCAATGGCACACATAAGGCCTCTTCCTCTGGCATTGGATAGTTTTTCAGGATATTTCTGCTGTAAATTCTGCAAGCCTTCCAACAGGTAATCGCCGACAATCCTTGCATTCTCCACCAGGTTTTCTTTTTCAATAACTTCCATTACCAGCTGGAAACGCAGCATGTCGATAAAATTCCCGCCGAAAGTGGAATTGATCCTGGAACTTTCTCTGAATACATTTTCAGGAACTTCATCGAACTTTTCCTTATTGGCCAGGATTCCGCATACCTGCGTTTTTTTTCCGAAAGAAATGATATCCGGCTTTGCTGTAAAATGCTCAAATGCCCACATTTTTCCGGTGATTCCGATTCCCGTCTGCACTTCGTCAAAGATCAGGAGGATTTCGTGCTGATCGCAGATTTTTCTCAGGCCTGTAAAAAATTCATCACGGAAATGGTTGTCGCCGCCTTCCGCCTGAATCGGCTCTATAATGATACAGGCCACTTTATCCGGGTTCATCAGAATAGCTTCTTCGATGTTTAATAAAGCCAGCCTTTCATTTCTTATGGTTTCTTCCAGATTTTCTTCCGTGACCGGGAACGTCAGCTTCGGATTCAGGATTCTCGGCCAGTTGAACATCGGAAAATACTGGTATTTTCTCGGATCCGCCGTATTGGTAAGGCTTAAGGTATATCCGCTCCTTCCATGGAATGCCTGTCTGAAATGGATACAGATTCCGGCTTCGAGATCAAGTCCTTTTTCAAAATTTTTCCTTGTTTTCCAGTCGAAACAGGCTTTCATTGCATTTTCAACAGCAACAGTACCACCTTCTATGAAAAATGCATATTGCAGTTCGTGAGGAATGGCTACACGTTCAAATACTTCCAGGAAATGCGCATATTCTTGAGAATATACATCTGCCAGTGTCGGCTTATTGATCGCCATTTTACCCAGCCATGCTGATTTTTCCATCAGATA
Source organism: Chryseobacterium sp. SN22 (assembly GCF_008329705.1). GTDB lineage: Bacteria > Bacteroidota > Bacteroidia > Flavobacteriales > Weeksellaceae > Chryseobacterium. Next base: position 195,027 of record NZ_VTSX01000003.1, read on the forward strand.
AGGATGGTTGTATCCGATGGATGCAGAAGCGAACATGGAAAACATATCCAGGTATTCGCGGTTGGTGAGTTTATCGTAAAGCCATGAGCCATGGGATTTTTCAATATCCATTACGAAATCGAAGCCGTCGGCCAGCACGTGTCTGCCTACGGTTTCTTTTACTTTATTTGTCTGTCTATCAATTGTTGTTTGCATATTAAATAAAATCTTAGGGTTGATTAGAATTTAATAGTTAGAAAGCGGGATTTTAATTATAACGCAGATAGTACCACTTTTTGCATCCCGGTTCTCAATATTAGTTTTTTAAAGGTCAAACTTAATACCTTGTGCCAACGGTAAGCTGGCAGTATAGTTGATCGTGTTGGTCTGTCTTCTCATGTAATATTTCCAGACATCGGATCCCGATTCCCTGCCGCCGCCGGTTTCTTTTTCACCACCGAATGCACCGCCGATTTCCGCACCGGAAGTCCCGATGTTCACATTGGCGATTCCACAGTCTGAACCTGCGTGGGAAAGAAATAATTCAGCTTCTCTCAGGTTCTGCGTCATGATTGCGGATGACAATCCCTGAGGAACATCATTCTGAATAGCAATGGCTTCGTCTAATGTATTGTATTTAATTAAATATAAAATAGGCGCAAATGTTTCGTGCTGAACAATTTCATATGAATTTTTCACTTCAGCGATACAAGGTTTCACATAGCAGCCGGATTCATAGCCTTTTCCTTTCAGAACCTCTCCTTCCACAATAAATTTTGCCCCTTCTTTTTTGCCCTTTTTAATGGCTTCCTGGTACATATTTACCGCATCGGTATCAATCAGTGGTCCGACGTGGTTGGTTTCATCCAGAGGATTTCCGATCTTTAATTGTCCATAGGCTTTTGCCAGTCTGTTTTTCACTTCATCATAAACACTTTCGTGGATAATCAGTCTTCTCGTTGAAGTACACCGTTGTCCGGCTGTTCCAACCGCTCCGAAAACCGCTCCGATGATCGACATATCGATATCGGCATCTTTGGAAATGATGATGGCATTGTTTCCGCCCAGTTCAAGGATCGATTTTCCGAACCGCTGCGCCACATTGGCAGAGACCATTCTTCCGACTCTTGTAGATCCCGTAAAGGAGACCAGGGCAATTCTCTTATCGTCCACCAGCCGTTGTCCGATCTCGTGATCTGCTACCAATACACTTGAAATGCCTTCCGGAAGATTGTTTTCCTTCAGTACTTCGTTCATGATGTTCTGGCATGCAATGGCGCAAAGCGGTGTTTTTTCCGAGGGTTTCCAGATGGTAACGTTTCCACAGATCCAGGCCAGTGCGGTATTCCATGACCACACGGCTACCGGGAAATTGAAAGCGGTGATAATTCCCACGATTCCCAGCGGATGATACTGCTCGTACATGCGGTGTCCCGGTCTTTCCGAGTGCATGGTATACCCATGGAGCTGCCTGGAAACCCCCACGGCAAAATCGCAGATGTCGATCATTTCCTGAACTTCACCCAAACCTTCCTGTAGGGATTTGCCCATTTCATAAGAAACGAGTTTCCCCAAATCATCTTTGTACTGTCTTAATTTCTGGCCGAGCTGCCTGACGATCTCCCCTCTTTTAGGGGCGGGAATAAGCCTGAATTCCTTAAAAGCCCTCTCTGCCGTTTCGATTACTTTATCATAATCCGAAGCACCGGAGGTTTTTACTTTTGCAATCAGGTTTCCGTCCACCGGAGAGTAACTTTCCAGCGTATTCCCTGATGCAAAGTATTTCCCGCCTGTCGAAGTCCCCTTATTCTCATCTTTAATTCCAAGATTCTTGAGCGTTTTTTCAATCCCAAAATCCTTTACTTTTTTAGACATAAAAATTTTACTTTTCGTTTCCTCTAAAGATAAAAATATTATGCGAACCGCAAAATTTTAATTTTTTTAACGTGTTTTTTATTTGGACTAATTATAAACATACTTATCTTTGTAAGGCAATCATTTGAATTTCAGAAATGGAAAATAACAGGATTAAAAACGAATCTGATGCCGGAGAACAGAAAACCTCCCGGTGGAAAAGCCTGCTGAAAAAATTCGGGATCGGCGGAATCATATTTTTTACGGTGAAAGGCATCATTACTTCCACGCTGATCTATTTCTTAGGAAAAAATGCGTGGAGCATTATTGCCGGCTACTTTACAGGGATATTTGATTAATTAATTGAAATAAATATGAAACAGAAGCTGGGAATTTTCTCAGCTTTTTTATTTTTTAAATACTGATTATAAATTTGGATTTTAACTGCCAGGTATGTTAAATTAATGTGAATGTAAAATAAAAAGGCTGTAAGCGGGATGATGGATGCCGGACGTTTTTCAGTGTAACTTATTAAACTGCATTTCCACCTGGTTCATTTACTTTTTACTTGGCTCTTAATCTTGAAAACCATTAAGATTGAATAAGGTATCTGGAAAGTTAAGATGAGCTTTGCTTTGAGCAAACCGCTAAATAAAATCTTTGATTCTTCTTAATAGCCTAAACTGTATTTTCACTTGGTTCATTTTACTTTTTACGTGGCTCTTTATACCTTGAAAACGATTAAGATTTTGTAAAAGCCAGTTTCAGTGCTGTCCTTCACAAACGGAAAATCCCGGAAGTTTCTTCCGGGATCTGTTTTATAAAAATTAAATCTTATTTTCTCGTTAAAACTCTGAACTTTAAATAAGAGGCAATGGCTAAGGCCAGCATGCTTCCAAGTCCGATGTATACCCAGGCCGGAACAGGCACCGGATCTCCTGCAGCGTATGAGTGCAGCCCACTGAGGTAGTAATTTACCCCGAAATACGTCATGACCATCGAGCAGAAAGCAAACATGGTAGCTACGTGAAATGCCCATCTGCTTCGTAATCCCGGAACCAGTCTCATGTGGAGTACGAACGCATAAACCATGATGGAAATGAAAGCCCAGGTTTCTTTAGGGTCCCAGCTCCAGTATCTTCCCCACGATTCATTGGCCCAGATCCCGCCTAAGAAGTTTCCTACCGTTAAGGCAAACAAACCGATGGTAAGAGACATTTCCGAAACGATAGCCAGTTCCTTCAATGTGGTGTCGTGGTGTATTTTATAAGTATTCTTTTTCGAGATAATATAGAAAACCAGACTGATGACCGCGATGATCATTGATAAGGCAAAGAACCCGTAACTCGATGTAATGATCGCTACGTGTACGATCAGCCAGTACGACTTCAATACAGGTACCAAAGGGGTGATCTGCGGGTCAAGCGCTGAACCTCCGTGGGCAAATCCCATCATAATGACCGCCACCATAAATCCGGCTGCCGGAATCAGGGCATTGGAATTTCTGTATAATAAGAGCCCGGCGGTAATTCCGACCCACGAAATGAAAATAATGGCTTCATAACCGTTACTCCAAGGCGCGTGTCCTGAAATATACCATCTTGCCACCAATCCGAGGAAATGGAAAGCATATCCGATAATACCTATTACAATAATGGCTTTGATGCTTTTGTTTAAAATTTTACCCGGTTTGAACAATTCCACAAAACCTAAGATCAGCAATAAGCCTCCGATCAGGGTATAGAAAATCAACAGCTTGAAATTGATATTCACCTTATTCATGAACACTTCCAGTTCAACTTTTGATGGGGCAGGGACAACGGCTTTCCCCCACTTCTGCTGGTATTCCGAAAGTTTTGCCAGTTCCGCATCGGCCTTGCTCCAGTTTCCGGTTTGCTGTGCTTTTAAAACTTCCGCGAAATAAGGGCCCATCACCTGCTGGGATTCCATGTCCGGTTCCATTTTCTGGTCCAGCCATGAATACCAGGTGTGGTTGGCATCGTTCTTTACCGGAACAATTCTCATGAACTGACCGCTGAAAAACTCATTGAAAATCTGTACCCTTTCGTTAACGGCAATGACTTCTTTGTCATAATTGGTCTGCTCGGCCGGTTTTTTACGGAATGCCGTGTTGTAATCGCTTTCAAGAATATATTTTAAATTTCCGTTGGCATCTGCCGGGAACAGGTTCATTAAGGAAGTGTATCCGTCTTCATCCGCTTTTGTTTTATTCTTTAATTCATCACCGCCCTTTGTTCCTACTTTAATCATCGGAACCATCGTCCAGCTCGGAGTATCGGTATTCACGGAAAGGAACCATTGGTTAGCGGTTAAGGATTTTCCGTCTGTCCCTTTAAACTCATCCTTTTTATACAGTTTTCTTAAAACATCGAGGGCTTCGGTGTTAATCGGAACGATACGGCCTTCAAAATTCTGTACCAGAAGGTATCCGAACTTATCGGCATGCTCCGCACTGATTTTATTTCTCGCAATAATTTCGTCTGCAGAAATGGTTCTCATCTTGGCCAGCGGCACTGCCGCAGAATTCTGCTGCGATGGCTGGGCCTGTACCGATTCCGGAGTATGGTTATGATTCTCTCCTTCTACATGAACGTGTTCCCGACTTCCGTCAGTTGTTCCGTGCGTTTCGATTTTCTGGGCATTCAGTCCGAAGCTTAAAAGCAACAGAAGAACGGTTGCCGCTTTCTTTTTATTAACGTCTTTCAGTATTTTATTTAATTTCCAGAAGTGGGTTCCTTTCCAGAAGAACATAAAGAACATTCCTCCGAACAGGAAAGTATAACCTATATAGGAGATCAGCGTTCCCCAGAAATCGTGATTCACCGAAAGCACGGTTCCCATTCTGTCCGGATCGAAACTCGACTGGAAGAAACGGTAGCCTTTATGGTTCAGTACATGGTTCATATAAATTTTAAAAGGTGTCTGTTTCCCTTCATCGATAATTTTGATATGGCTTTCGTAAGCACTCGGGGAAGAACTTCCCGGATAGGTTTCCATAACGAAGTCCTCCAGCTTCAAAGAGAACGGCGTATTGTAGACCTTTGGTCCGAAACCAACCATGATGTTCAGCCCGTCCATAGTGACCTGCTTATAGGCATTCGGGTTTCCTTTTTCTACGGAAAGGTCTACCAGCTGTTTTGTTTTTGGTCCCTGAAGTTCTACCGTCAGCATATCCGGAACATTCTGGTCTTTTTTACGGTCGCCTTCGATAGAAAGTAATTTCCCTTTTCTTAAACCTTCGGGAACTACCAGTTTTAATTCATTGATTGAATATAAACTTCTCAAAACCAATGGTTGGAACTCATCTTTTTTAGTCGTTCCGGTTGCCTGGGTGGCCATGGTCATGTAATTGGCATCAACCGGAGTTTTGATGAACAGTTTCCCGCCTTCTTTTTTAAATTCCACCGCACCGTCGATAGCCCTGTTGAAAGTAACCAGGGTTCCGTTGATGGATTTTGTTTCACCGGGCTTGATGAAAATATTCTGCCTTCCTGTTTGCCCGGTAGATACCAGATGCAGGTATTCGGCACCGTTGGGATCTGCCAGAAGACTGTCTTTTTTCCGCTGAACATACTCTTTAGCCACCACTTTTACCTGTTTTCCACGGAAATCATAGGTCGCTTCCAGATTTTTGTGCAGCGGGGACATCAGATAAGGAATATCCTGGTAGTTAAGGACGTCACCTTTTTCTTCGATCTGGATTTTAAGGAAATTCTTGTCGGTTACAATTTCATTGGAGGTTTCTCCTTCCCGGATGTGCATGATGCCTTCAAAACTGATGTACCGGGTAATCGCACCGCCGATAAAGATCAGCACAAATGCGAGGTGGAATACCAGCACCGGCCATTTCTCTCTCTTCCAGAGCCTGTATCTTCCGATATTGCCGATAAAATTGAGGATTAATAGAAGCATGATTAATTCAAACCACCATGCTTCATAGATTAATGCTTTTGCTGTGGGGGTTCCGTAATCGTTTTCTAAGAACGTTGCATAGGCCATGGCGAATGCATACCCCAATAACAACACAGCCATTGTTCTGGTTGAGATCAAAATATCCTGGATCTTCTTCATATGTATATACTTGACATGCAAAAATAAGCATGATAAACCATAAAGCCGTTAAAAAAAGCTGTTTTTTATCACTTTGAGGGCCTGAAACGTTATTTTGAATCATTCTTAATAAACTTGAAATCAATTGGAAAAAATTCAATCAATCAGATAGGAATAAATTCTTTTTTACATTAAAAAAAAATTTAGTCCACTAATTTTTTTTAATTTATTTTATTTTAAATATTTTTAATAATCAGAAAACAAAACCAGCCGGAAAAACGCCTTTTCCGGATCGGGAAAAATTAAATTTCTTTTCGTAAAAAAGCATGACGTTTAATGTTGAAAAATATTAAATTTGCCAATTGACATTATGAATAAAAACACGCAGAACAAACCGACAGAATCGCCTGACAAGGGCAAATTTTTATCGAAGCCCCGGGTATTTTTCGGGTTAACCTTTATCCTTTTTTCCGTTGTGCTTACCTTTTCATTCGTTTCATACCTGATGAACTGGAAGGCTGATCAGAGCCAGGCAGGAACCATGCTGGACAAAAGTATCAAATCGTCTAACCTTTTCGGAAAACTGGGCGACTGGCTGGGAAATATTTTTATTTTTGAAAGTATTGGGGTTGCCTCATTCATCATAGCCTTTTTATTTCTGGTTTTCGGGACGGTGATCCTTAAAAAGAAAATGTTTAAGCCATGGAAAACCGTCGGGCACTCGCTGTTCTTTATCTGCTGGCTGCCTATCCTTTTTGGAGCAGTAACCAAAGGTCAGGGCGTTTTAAGCGGAGTCTACGGCTATCAGATCATGGATTCGCTGAATGCGATTATCGGAACCGTCGGTCTTTGGCTGGTACTGGTATCCAGTATTGCTTTGTATTTCATTTTAGAGTTTAACCTCCGTCCAAGTTCGATCAAATCAAAACTGAATGACATTAACGAAAATACCATCGGAAAAGTAAAATCCATGATGCCGAGCTCTGATGAGAATTTTGAAGCGGATGAAGAACTGATTGAAGAGCTGGAGGCGCATAAGGAAGACACTGTTGAAAAAGTAAAAGTAACCGAGGTCGTACAAAAACCTGCCGCCAAAGCAAAGGTGCCTGAGCCGGTAAGCATTCCTAAAGGATTTCCGGAAGTCCCGGTTTCTGCCAACCTGGATCCGATTGTAACTCCGAACAACACTTCTTTCGATGAAGAAGTAAAAACGGATTTTTCATCATCCATCAATCTGCCAATTGATACGAAGCCGAAGATGCCGACTCCCACTCCTGAACAGGCGTTTGACTTTAAACCTTCCGTTCCGGCAGCCCAAACGGTTCCGGCCGCTGCTCCTGCGGAAGAGATCAAGTTCAATGTGGAAGTAGCTCCGGTAATTGATATCCTGGATGACGCAGATATTAAGTCCCAGGAGTTGGTAGATAAGCACGGTCTGTATGATCACAAGCTGGATCTGGCCAAATTCCAGATGCCGCCGGTAGAACTTTTAAAGGATTATGGAAACGAAGAAATTTCCATTAATAAGGAAGAATTAGAAGAAAACAAAAATAAGATTGTAGGACTGCTTAAAAACTTTAACGTAGGTATTGCCGAAATTAAAGCAACCATCGGACCTACGGTAACTCTATACGAGATTGTTCCGGAAGCGGGAATCAGGGTTGCAGCAATTAAGAAATTACAGGATGATATTGCCCTCAACTTATCGGCGTTGGGAATCCGGATTATTGCACCGATGCCGGGGAAAGGAACCATCGGGATTGAGGTTCCGAGGAAAAATCCGACCATGGTTTCCATGCGTTCGGTGATCGCCTCACAGAAATTCCAGAATACCGATATGGATCTTCCGGTGGTATTCGGGAAAACGATCTCCAATGAAATTTTTATGGCCGATCTTTCCAAAATGCCCCACTTGCTGATGGCGGGTGCTACAGGACAGGGTAAATCGGTCGGGATCAATGCAATCCTTACTTCCCTACTCTACAAAAAACATCCGAGCGAACTGAAATTCGTGATGGTGGATCCTAAAAAGGTGGAACTTTCTTTATATTCAAAAATAGAAAGGCACTATCTGGCGAAACTGCCCGATGCGGAAGAAGCGATCATCACCGACACCAATAAAGTAATCAATACACTGAATTCCCTCTGTATCGAAATGGATACGAGATACGATCTGCTTAAAAATGCCTTTTGTAAAAATTTAAAGGAATACAACAAAAAATTCACAGAACGGAAACTGAATCCTGAAAACGGACACCGCTATCTGCCTTACATCGTTCTGGTCGTGGACGAATTTGCGGATCTGATCATGACGGCCGGTAAAGAAGTCGAATTGCCGATTGCCCGCCTGGCCCAGCTTGCCCGTGCGGTAGGTATCCACTTAATTGTTGCTACGCAGAGACCTTCGGTAAATGTAATTACCGGGATGATCAAAGCGAATTTCCCGGCGAGGGCCGCCTTCAGGGTAATTTCGAGTGTGGATTCAAGAACGATCCTTGATTCTCCGGGTGCCGACCAGCTGATCGGTAAAGGGGATATGCTTTATTTCAACGGTAACGAAATCCTGAGACTGCAGTGTGCTTTCGTCGATACGCCGGAAGTAGAACGGCTGGCGGAATTTATCGGTGAGCAGAAAGGTTACGCTTCGGCATTTATCCTTCCCGAATATGTTTCGGAAGATTCTACGAGTACCGTAGGCGCATTTGACCCTAATGAAAAAGATGCCTTGTTTGAGGAGGCAGCAAGAATTATCGTCTCCACCCAGCAGGGTTCCACTTCCATGCTTCAGAGACAATTGAAGCTGGGGTACAACAGGGCCGGAAGAATTATGGACCAGCTGGAGGCAAGCGGTATTGTAGGCGGGTTCAACGGGGCAAAAGCAAGGGAAGTTCTTATCAGCGACCTGCATTCTTTGGAACAGTTTTTGGAAGACCTGCGCAGTTAAAAGTGAAACTACAGGTTTAACTTTCCCCTTAAAACAGAGTCTAAAATTTAAGTAAGATTAAAAAAATGAAACATATTATTTCAAAAATTGTAGTCAGCAGTCTGGTAATAGGAGCCGTAGGATTTACAAGTGCCCAGAAAATTGATGCCAAAGCAAAAAAGATCCTGGACGATATTACCGCCAACTATAAATCGAAAAAAAACACCTACTTTAAATTCTCATTCGGCAGTGGAACCAACGGAAAAGTGGATAAAAGCGAACCGGGAATTTATTATGCAGCAGGCGACAAATACAAACTGAAGATCATGGAAACCGAACAGATCTTCGACGGTAATAAAATATATAACATCAATACAGAAGATATGGAAGTTACGGTGGCCAGGCCTAACGGCAGCAGCTCTATGTTCTCCCCTATCAACTATCTTTCAAGCTACAGAAACGATTATAACGTAACTTACGAAGGAAAGAAAAGCGTAAGCGGTGTAAACGCAGACTTAATTAAGCTAACGCCGGTAAAATCCAACGGCATACAATACGTTTATCTTTTTGTAGATGCTGCCAAAAAGCAGATGGTAAAGCTTGAGCAGCACGGTAATAATAAAGACCTTGCCGTAATTGCCATTACCCAATATAAGGAAAACCAGACGTTAGATCCGGGAATGTTCGTTTTCGACAAGAACAAATACAAAAATTATCTGGTTACGGAGCTTTAACGGACTTTATTATAAAAATTTCATAAAATATAAGAGCTACAAAGGAAACTTTGTAGCTTTTTGATTAATTTTGGCGCATGTTAAAAATACTAGACCGCTATATCATAAAAACCTTCTTCGGACCGTTTTTCTTTATATTCAGCGTATTGTTTTTTATCTTTATCGTAAACATTATCTGGATCCAGCTGGGACAGTTTATGGGGAAAGGATTAAGCTACTGGCAGATCATGAAGCTGCTTTTCTACCTCGGGGTAAGTGTTATCAGTATGGTATTGCCGCTGACGATCCTGCTGGCCAGCATTATGTCTTTCGGTGAATTTGGAGAACGGTACGAGCTTGCTGCCATGAAGGCAGCGGGAATCTCTCTTACCCGGGTCATGATGCCTTTGTTAGGAGTAACGGTAGTCATGTCGATTATCCTTTACTTTTTCTCAAACAATATCATCCCCGATTTCCAGAGGAAAGCGAGAAATATGTTGTACAATATCGCCCAGACGAAGCCGGCCCTTAATTTTACACCCGGTCAGTTCATCGATCAGATCCCGGGAAATATGGTGAAATTTGATAAACTTTCAGGTAAAAACGATGAAAATATCGAGGGGGTTTTCGTTCACAAGAAGGCAAGCTCTTATGAAAACCAGCAGACCATTGTTGCCAAAAGAGGGAAGTTCATTCCTGCTGCCAACAAAAATTACCTGAAGCTTGTGCTGTATGACGGTTATGTATACGATGATAATTTTGCAGGAAAGGGTGAAAACGTAAGGCTGAAACAACCCGATCAGGCCATTAAGTTCGATTCCCTGACGTCCCATTTCGATGTGAGTGAAATCATCAATAAAGCGATTGAGGAAGAAAAGATTACGGAAGATTACCGTTTTCAGACTTTCACTGAAATTAACAAAACTATTGACAAGGCTAAAACCGACAACGACCGTTTTTTCACCAACGTCAATAATGACGTCCTGAACCAGACCAATTCCGTAATCAGCTATATGGATTCCAAGCAGAACCGGGCAAAGGCCAAACCGAAGCCGATTATGAAACTGGATACGGTAAAGAAAGAGAAAAAGCTGGAAATCATTAAAAATGCCTATGACCGGCTGGAAAGTCTGAAAAGTACCCTTGAAGCAAAAAACAACGAGCTTGATCCCGGCATCAAGTATTACAATAAGGTGGTCATTTATCAGCAGAGGATTGTTACCTATTCCTTTACCTGCATTATCTTTTTCCTGATCGGTGCCAGTCTCGGGTCCATTATCAGAAAAGGAGGGATGGGGCTTCCGGTAATTATTGCAATTGTTATTTTCATTATATTCTACGTGATCAATGTAGGTTTTGAAAACATGGCATGGTCCGGTAAAATTAATCCTTATCTGGCAGCCTGGGTTCCGAATATTGTCCTGTTCCCGTTTGGAGTCTGGATGACGTATAAAGCCCTGACCGATTCTCAATTATTCGACGCGGAAAAATATAAAGCCGCTTTCAAACCGATTACGAAACTGTTTGTAAAGAATAAAGAGCATCAGCGTTATCAGTAATTAAAATTATTTTAAAATACATCAGATCCGGAGATATTCCGGATCTTTTTGTTTGATGATTACATAAGAGCCCAGTAGGAACCCAACGCATAATGCAGGCTGAACCATTAAGATAAATGAAGGTTTTAAGGATTTACAAAGATCAAATCAAAGATTTATATAGCGGGTTTGCTTAAAGCGAAGCTTAGCTTAACTTTCTTTATACCTTATTACGCCTTAATGATTTAAAAGGTCCGATTAGTTAAAAACAATCCCATTTAATCCTAAAAATCATTAGATTATCCTGTTCTTTGGCAAACTTTCAGCTTTCAGCATCCTTTTCCCATCCTATTAATCTGATTTCTGCTTCGCGTACGTGTCAGTTTAACAATAAAAAATTATCTTTACCGGAATTAAAAATTTAGTACTATGAAAAAAATATTACTCGTTGGTTTGTTAAGCCTGGCTTCATTCAATGCCTATGCACAGGAAGACAATACCGAATATGAAATGGGAACCGGTGAAAAACCCGGCTATATCATCGATAAAAGCGGGAAGAAAATCGAAGGCATTGTGAGGCTTGCCGGAAATGACATGAGTCCGTGGACCAATCAGAAAAAAGTAAAGTTTATCGCTTCCATCGATATTGATGCTTCCAAAAAGAAACAGAAATTCAAAACCTACGATGTGGATGACCTGAAAGGCTACATGGCCGTTGATAACGATGCAGAAAGGGTTTTTGAAAACATCAAATACACCAATGTAAAAGAGGCGTACAATACCCAGAACGGAGGGTTGAGCGGCAACATGAAAGCCTTTAATAACCTTACAAAAAGCAACCAGTTTGCAGAGCTGATTGCCGACGGGAAAATCAAAGTATATAAAGTTTACGGTTTTCCGACCACTTTCTCAGCAGGAAGTCAGATTGCTGTTGCCGAAGCGGAAAATAAAAGAATGAGGGAAAACCCGTCGTATGTCTATTCCAAGAAAGGAGGCAAGCCGGAAGAACTTACCGCAGTGAAGGCGAAAATGATCATTGCCGACTGTCCGGTTATAAGGACAAAGGCTTCGAAAGGGGAATACGCTTCTCTGAAAAACGACACGAAACAGCGGTCCGGTTTAGGAAAATTCATCAGGAACGAAATCGGAAATGCCATGGCCGATAATAGAGCCATCGTGGATGAAGTAATCGGTGATTATAACGACAACTGTAAATAACCAGTTCTAAAAATAAAAAAAGCAGTTTCAGTTTGAGACTGTTTTTTTGTTTAGGCTGTTTTTTTTCTGTATTATTGAATTCGCCAAATTTACCCTTATGAAAAATAGAATCACTGCCGTTTGCCTCATCCTGATTGTTTCTTGTAATAAACAAAAAGAAGGTTCGGAACAGAATTTTCCAAAAGATCTTCCTACAGTTATAAAAGACACCGTTTCGCCGGACAGAACTCCGCAGAATATTAATGAAATCAAAAAAGAATTTACCACTCTCAATGAAAAGCTGTTATCCAAAAGTTTGGATTCCATAAGCTTTACCTACGCCTGTAACGAAATCGAAGGCAAAGCAGATTTTTATTATGAAAAGCAAAACCTGCGACTGGTAAAGCATTTTTTTGCAGACAGCCATTTCTCATCGGTGACGAATTATTACGTGAAAAACAACGATGTATTTTTCATTTTTAAAGAAGAAGCCTTGTGGCAGTTTGACGGCGGAACTCCTGAAAAGCCCATCACCAAAGACAGCATCAGCCAGCAGAGAATCTATCTGCAGAATGGTAAAGCGATTCAATGTCTGGAAAAGCAATTTACCATAAGATCTGCCGGCAAAAATGTAAATCCTGAAACGGTTCCTAATAAAAACGGAAACTGCGAAGTGAAAGAACTGATGGACATTTATCAGAAAATTTTAAAGAACAAAAACAGGAAAGACAGAACCCTATGCCTTTAGGTTTTCAAATTCAACGGTTTAAACCAATAAGATTATATAGCAGTCAGAAAAATTTAGCTGAGCCTGGCTTCAAGTCCGTCGTTGAATAAATCTTTGATTTTATCTTTATCAACCTTAAAACTCTTCCTCCTTCTTAATAGTTCAGCCTGCATTGCTATTTGGCTCTTTTACTTTAACCTGGTTCTTGTATCTGGCTCACCAAAATGGTTCACAGACAAAACAAAAGCGGCTTCACCAAATGAAACCGCTTTTTTATATTTCAGTACTGAAAATTAGACTTTCATAATTTCAGCTTCCTTCACTTTAAGATGCTCGTCACAAGCTTTTACATACTTATCGGTAAGGGTCTGGATATCGGCTTCTACGCCTTTGATAATATCTTCAGAAACACCGTCCAGTTTCTTAAGTTCTTTCAGGCCGTTTTGTCTGGCGTTTCTTACGACCACTTTCGTGTCTTCCGCTTCACCTTTCGCCTGCTTGGCCAGTTCCCTTCTTCTTTCCTCCGTTAATGGCGGAACATTAAGAATGATGTTGATCCCATTGTTGGAAGGCGCAAAACCTAAATTTGAATTGATAATCGCCTTTTCAATGTCATTGATTGCTTTGGAATCCCAGGGTTGAATAGAAATCGTCATCGCATCCGGAACAGAAACATTCGCTACCTGGTTGATGGGAGTTAATGCCCCGTAATATTCCACCATTACATCCTGAACCATTGTGGTAGACGCACGTCCTGCTCTGATTCTCTGAAATGCATGATCCAGGTGCTTAATAGCGGCTTCCATGTCGTGCTGTACAGACTCTACTATAAGATCTATTTCTTCCATTATATAATAAAAATTTGATAAATTACACATTTTTTATGATTGATTAGTAATGAGTAATGGGTAATTTAAAAAGATGCTTACCCCGAATACCTATTACAAATCAACTAAAGTACCAACTTTCTCACCATCCACGATTTTTTCCAGATTGCCGTCTTTGTTCATATCAAAAACGATAATCGGCAGCTTGTTTTCGTGGCTCAGGGTAAATGCCGTCATATCCATTACCTTCAGGTTCTTGGCATAAACTTCGTCGAAAGATAGCGAATTATATTTTACCGCGTCCGCATTTTTTTCAGGATCGCTGTCGTAGATTCCGTCTACCCTTGTTCCTTTTAAAATAACATCGGCATCAATTTCGATGGCTCTCAGCGTTGCTGCGGTATCCGTCGTAAAATACGGGTTTCCGGTTCCGGCTCCGAAGATTACCACTCTTCCCTTCTCAAGATGTCTTACCGCTCTTCTTTTGATAAAGGGTTCGGCCACTTTATCCATTTCGATAGCAGACTGAAGTCTGGTCTTAATTCCTGCATCTTCCAGAGCACCCTGTAACGCCATCCCGTTGATCACGGTGGCCAGCATCCCCATATAGTCTCCCTGTACACGGTCCATCCCCTTTGCCGCGCCGGCTAACCCACGGAAAATATTTCCTCCTCCGATTACAATGGCAACTTCACAACCTTTGTTTACTACTGTTTTTATTTCTGCTGCGTATTCCTGTAGCCTTTCATTGTCGATACCGTACTGTCTGTTTCCCATTAAGGCTTCACCGCTCAGTTTCAGAAGGATTCTTTTATATTTCATTTTTTGTATAAATAACTTTTTTCCGTTAGGTTAATTGTCTGAAAATTGACTCTGCAAATATAATCATTAATAAGGTTGGTTTTTAATTCTGTATTAAATTTTTAAATGTGGTCTCTGAAGCTGTTTCTGACACTTTTTATCGAAACAGCAGAAGTTTATCCGGAGCTTTTCCCGCTTTCCGCTGTATCTTTTCCACCTGGCTTTTATCCCATGCAAAAAAGGATGCCGCTGCAATCGGGGCTAATGATAACCTAAATCCGGTAAGGTTTAATGTATTTCCAGTTAGTAAGTAAAGATAAGAACCATGATGATGTAAACTCCTTCGTTCAGCCAAATCAGGTAAGTAAATGCTTTCCACTCACCTTAACGGCAACTCTCTTCTATTATAAAGTTACCTTATTTGAAATAAACCCCTGGTTTTACAAAAAAACAGATATTTACCTATAAATAATGTGAGAAATATTTTGAAAAGTACGAAAAAGGATTATTTTTGCATTACTAATAAACTGAGTTGAAGAAAATTGTCATTCTTTCATTATTTCTGTCAGGAATTGTTTCTTATGCACAAACGGGGACAAATGTTTTTCCGTTCTTGAACCTTCCCGTGTCTGCCCGGCAGGCAGCTTTGGGCGGTGATGCAATTTCCGTTAGGGATCATGATGTTTCCTTTGCTATTGCAAACCCTTCCTTGCTGAATAAAGATTCGGATAACCAGCTTTCCGTAAATGCTACGGCCTACCTTGCCGATTCCAAGTACGGAACCATTGCTTATGCCAGAGATTTCGATAACGGCCATATGGCCACCATCAATGCACGGTATATGAGCTATGGGAGTATCCCGAGAACGGATGACAGCGGTTTTGAAAACGGGACCTTCACGGCATCCGATGTTTCGGTAGGTGCAGGATATGCCTATCAGTTTGAAGAAGACTGGACCATCGGCGGAGGACTTAATTTCATCACGTCAAAGATCGATAACTATACTTCTTCCGCAATTTCCGGAAATGCAGGAGTTACCTATCATAATAAAAAGAACAAGGAAACGGCTTCTGTGGTTTTCAGGAATTTCGGATATCAGTTCAAGTCATTCAACGGAACCAGGGAAAATCTTCCTTTTCGTGTAGACATCGGATACACAAGAATTTTAAAAGCCGTTCCGCTGGCAATTACCATTACTGCACACGATATTCAGCAATTTGATATTTCTTCACCGTACAATGTAAACGGACAGGAAGTAAATGTAGGAAGAAAAATAGCCGACCACTTTTCTTTGGGTGCCGAACTGTTTCCGGAGAAAAGCTTCAATATCCGGTTAGGCTATAACGTGAAACGGGGAAGCGAACTTGCCGTGGTAGACCAGAGAAACTTTTCAGGGCTTTCCGCCGGATTCGGGGTTAAGCTTTCCAGGTTCAGAATCGATTATGCCCATATAAGGTACCATAATGCGTCGAATGTCAATCAGATAGGTATTTCAGTAGACCTTACAAGCCACGCCGGTTATTAAATAAGATAAAAAACAAAACAATAAATGTATAGAAACCTTAAGAAATTCTCTTAAGGTTTCTTGGTTTTTAAGAAAAATTCTGGAAATTTGCAGGATGAAAAAACCTGTAATTGCGATCGACGGGTACTCGTCTACCGGAAAAAGTTCCATCTCTAAAATCATTGCCCAAAAACTGGGAATCATCCATCTGGATACCGGTGCCCTTTACCGGGGTGTTACCTGGTTTGCCCTTCAGAACTGTACCGGAGAAGACGGTTTTATTGATCTGACTAGGCTGTTTTCATCTTTTAATGAAATCGAACTTGAGTTTAAAAATGCTGATGGTGAACTTATTCTCTTTCTCAACCACATTGATATTTCCAAGGCCATCCGCACCAATGAAGTTTCCGATAACGTAAGCTTTGTGGCCAAACAGAAAGAAGTACGCGATTTTCTTCTGCAATCCCAACGTTCTCAGGCAGAAAAAGGCGGCATTATCATGGACGGGCGTGATATCGGAACCGTTGTCCTGCCTGATGCAGATTATAAATTCTTCCTGACCGCCAGCATCAATGAGCGGACCCGGAGAAGATATGAGGAACTGCTGAGTTTAGGAATTGAAGCCGACGAACAGCAGGTAAAAGAAAATCTGATCGAGCGCGACCGGATAGACAGCGAGCGTGAAATTGCCCCGCTGAAGCAGGCAGACGATGCCATTATCATCGATAATACCGCTCTTAACAAACAGGAAACTATAGATGCAATTTTATCATATGTCGACAAGATTTAACATTTTTTAATAGATACCTTTCCCTTTTGGTATATAAATTGTACAATTTACTGCAAGTAAAAAGCTAGTATTTATTAACTATTAAAAAAAACGAAAATGTCTAAAAAGAACAATACAGCGGGTATTTTGGCAGGCCTTCTTGCAGGTGCTGCAGCAGGTGTCATCTTAGGAATGCTTTATGCTCCTGAAGAAGGGAAAGAAACGAGAAAAAAAATTAAGACAAAAGCTGAGGATATCAAAGACCAGGCTAAAAATAAATATGGAGAAGTATCTGAAAAGGTAAAAGACCAGTATAGCAACATTTCTTCTACTTTTAAAGAAACAGCCAGTAATGTAGCGCATACCGTTAAAGACGGATATGATAAATACAAAGATCAGATCGTTTCTAAGACAGCGGATGTTGTAAAAAACGTAGAAACGGAACTTAATGATCTAAAAAATTAAAACGGTTTATTTTTTTAGATAAATTATGAAAAGGAACTTTATAAAAGAAAGTTCCTTTTTTTATAACTTCAAATAAAAAAACGATGATAGAAACTATTAAAGAATACGCGTCCAAAAGGATTGATCTGCTGAAAATAGAAGCTACCGAAAAATCTTCGCTTTCTGCAGGGGTCATTACTTATTTTGTAATCATGCTTGTTGCTTTTGGTTTTTTCATTATCCTGTTTAACTTTGGGATTGCCTTTCTCATCGGAGAAGCATTAGGCAATCAGTCTTACGGATTCCTGATCGTGGCAGGATTTTATCTTTTGATCATGATTATAGTGATGGTATTTAAAAAGAAAATCGTAAATTCTATAGCAGATCAGGTTATTAAATTTTTAAATGATTAAACTATGGGCAGAAAGTATGAAAACCTTGAGGAACTCAGGAGAAAGAAAAAACTGCTGAAGCAGGAAATTGAAGGTATGGAGGATCTTCTTACCTTTAAGAATACGAAAGAAAGCCTCAGTGCATTTACCAATGGTTTAACAGACCAATATCTGCAGGAAAAGGTAGATGAAAACGGTGATGAAAAAGTGGTTCTCCGTAAAGATATAATTGCGAAACAGATTACGAGTGAAATAAAAGATGCAGTTATCAGTAAAAACTCAGCGATGGATATTGCGGGTTCTGCTTTCAAAGGAGAAGCGATTGATATTATGATCAACCTTGCCGTAACGACTATCGTCGGGAATTATGCCCGTAAAAACTTTAAAAGCTCCAATTGGAAGAAAAAACTCATCGGTGCAGCCATGATCTATCTGGCACCTATGGCCTTGCGCTTCATCAGAAAGAAACTGGAAACTTACCAGAAAAACAAAAGCGTATCCAGCATGGAACAGCTTATATAAATTTTTTAGGGTTTTGGAGTCGGAGGACTACAGAGTTGATACTTATTTCTCCTGCTCTAAAGCCCTAAAACTTTATTACTCTCTCACTCTGAAAAGTTGTCCTAAGACAATTCCTGCCGCCATGGAAACATTCAGGCTTTCAGTAGCCTTGGATGTTCCGAATCTCGGAATCATTATGCTTTTCTGAATCAGCCGTTCAGTTTCCGGACGCATCCCATTTCCTTCATTTCCCAAAATTAAATTCATTTTGTGGGGTTTCTCAAAACTGTAAATGTTTTCTCCCTCCATATCAGTTCCGATATTCACGTTTTCCGTCTGTGATAAATATTCCGTCAGATTCGTATAAACAACATTTACCCTGGTAAAAGAACCCATGGTTGCCATAATTACCTTAGGGTTGTAAACATCCACCGTATCTTCGCTGCAGATGATCTGTTCGATGCCAAACCAGTCGGCCAGACGGATGATTGTCCCTAAATTTCCGGGATCCTGGATCCCGTCGAGCACCAGCTGTATATCTTTGTCTTCTGACTTTCCCTGAGGTTCAAGATAGCAGACCGCCACAGAATCTTTAGGATGCTGCAGCATACTGATTTTTTTCAGCTCATTTTCAGAGATATGAGTGATGGGCACGTTCGTATTGCCCAGTTTTTGAGGATCGGTAGAAAATATTTCTTTAATTTTAACCTTAGAATTAAAAAGTTCACAAATGATTTTATTCCCTTCAACCAAAAACAAATCGTATTTTTGTCTGAACTTCTTTTTATCCAAAGACTGTAAAACTTTTATTGTATGAGCTGTAAGCATTATAAGAATTCTCCTCAAAAGTATTATAAAATTATCTCATTTGCAACATTTGTTGGTCTCTTGTATGCGTGCAGTACGACGAAAAAAGTTCCGGACGGCGAATTTTTGCTGGTAAAAAACAATTTTGAGTTTGAGGATAAGAAAGAACCTTTCGACGGCGAACTGAAAGGCTATGTTCAGCAAAAGCCTAATAAAAGGCAGTTTCTTTTCATGCCGCTGAGCCTTTGGCTGTATAATGCGGCGAATCCCAAATACGATACGCTCCTAAATGAATACATGACTTACCCTAATGAAATGAGGAATCAGAAATTAAGGGATTCTCTTTTCATTAAATACAACATGAACAAAGATATCGGGAAAAGCCTTTTCATGGACAGGCTGTATCACAATTGGGGTTCCGCTCCGGTTATTCTCGATCAGACCCGCACTGAGAAAAGTGCGGAATCCATTCAGAAGAGATTAACATACCGAGGATATTGGGATGCTGACGTAAAATATCAGCATGCTTTGGATTCGGCAGCTAAAAAAGCAGCCGTTACCTATTTTATTACCCATAAAGATCCAACTTACATTAAAGATTACTATTATAATATTACAGATAAGGAAGTTAAAAGCATCTATCAGCAGCATTTGACCGAAAGCCTTATCAGAAGAGGACAGATCCTTGATCAGACAGTACTTGAAAAGGAAGTCAACCGGATCAACGATCTGATGAGGGAATACGGGTACTACCGTTTCAATGCGCTTGGCGATGAGGTCGGATTTGTAGCAGACTCTTTAAAAAGCACCAAGCAGGTTCCTGTTGTGATGGAAGTTCATAAAGATTCCCTGGACAGCCCATATAAAAAGTCTACCATTGGAAATATTGATGTAGCCATTGTCGATGACATCAAAGATTTTCCTGCCAATACCAAAAAGGACAGTCTGAGAGGAATCCGTTTTCATAAAGCGGATAATAAATATGATTCCCGGGCGATATGGCGGGCCATTATTGTCGGCAATAAGCAGGTATATGATCAGAAAAAGCTCGATCTTACCAAAAGAAATATTCTGGCGATGAATAATTTCAGCATTCTGAAAGCCAAGGATTCATTGCGGCGAGGCGGCGGTACAAGCCCGAACGACAGTATTGTAGATGTAACCTATATCTTAAAACCACTTCCGAAATATGACCTGAAGGTCGGGATGGACTTAAATTACTCTGAAGTGCTGAACTTCGGGATCTCCCCTTCGGTAGACCTGATCACCAGGAATGTTTTCGGAGGTGCGGAGAACCTTTCCACCAGCCTTTCGGGAACTTTCGGGCGTATCGTGGACCCTAAAGATATCAGCCGGAGAATCTGGGCCTATGAAATCTCAGCCCAGGCCTCACTGAATTTCCCGAGATTATTATTGCCGTTCAATTATTATAAGCTGATTCCAAAGCGTTACAGCCCGACGTCCTCTATTATTTTGGGGGTTTCGGATCAGAATAATATCGGTTTGGGAAGACTGAACTTCAATACCGGCCTGAATTATCTGGCTACGGTAAATGATAAGGTTTCCCACAGGCTGACCCTGTTTAATACCCAACTCAGTTTGACGAAGAATAAAGATGCCTATTACAGCTACTTTACCAGTGACAATGCCATCCGTGAAGAATTTTTCAACGATTATTTTGTCTATAATCCCGGCATTGCCCAGCAGTTTACTTCAGGACAGCTAACCATTGATCAGGTCTCCCAGCAGATTATTAATGATACCGCTTATCTTCAGGGGCTTAATCAGCAGGGACTTGACCGGTATACGGCATTTGTAGGAACGCTGGTCAACAAAGACCGGCAAACCCAGGATGTATTGATTTCCTCCATGATTTATAATTTTATTTATAATGAAATCGGAAAGAAGGATTTCCCCAATGCTTTCTATTTCAGCGGAAAAGTGGAACTGGCAGGAAATATCTTCAGCATTTTCAATCAGAAAAGAAATGAAGGAGGGATTACGACAAGTCCTGAAAGAACTATTTTCAATATTCCGTATGCCCAGTTTGTAAAGTTTGATTTTGATATCAGAAAATACTTTAAATTCGGTGACAATACCCTGGCCCTTCGCCAGTTTATAGGAGTCGGGATTCCTTATGGAAACTCTTCCAACATGCCGGTAATCCGCTCTTATTTCAACGGCGGACCGAATGATATCAGGGCGTGGGTTCCTTTCGGAGGCCTGGGCCCTGCCGATTCCCAGGTGGATGAACGGGTTCGTACCTATATGACAGATAATCTGAAACTCACAACCAATATCGAGTTCAGGGTTCCTTTCAACGATACCTATGAAGGTGCGGTGTTTACGGACATCGGTAATATCTGGAGCCTTAAAAACTACAATGACGGCTACGGGGACGAATTTAAATTCAATAAATTTTTCAGGCAGGTCGGTGTCGGAAGCGGTGTCGGATTAAGGCTGAATATCGCTTACATTAAAGTAAGGCTGGATCTTGCGTATAAAATGTACGAGCCGAACCGACCTGACGGAGAAAGATGGAGATTCAGACATTTTCAGCCGTTTAAGCCGACGCTGAATATCGCTTTCGGATATCCTTTCTAGGCCAATTTATACTTAGGTAAGTGAAAAATTATTCAGGGAAGTAAAAACATCATTTAAATTTTAGCTTTACAATAATCTTGGCAGATGGATTTACATCTGCCAAACTTCTGTTGTAGAATTCAAAAGATAAAAGTGGAATTGACGGTAACGTTTAATATTCACCTTTAAGCAAAGGTTACAATTTCTTTAATTAACGTAAGTAGGTCAAAGAACTAGATTAAACAGTTATAATTGCATATGACTGATAATATAACATCAGTTAGAGCGTTTTTGCAGCGCAGCGGAGAAAAATATATCCGGAACCTTTAAAGTAAGACCTCTGGCTGGTAGTTCAGCAACTTCTCGATACGATTTTTAAAATCTCCCGAAGTAATGGTAGATAAAATATCAAACGTATTTTTTGTTAGTATCAATTCTGTTTCCTCAGGCTAAAATAATCCAGAAATGATTAGAAGATAACATTTTAATCCGGCGAAATTCCCAAGGCAAAATACACTACCGCAACCGTCCTGGCAAGGATTTCCCTAAATTGATTCCGGTAATAGCTTTCCGGTTTCGTGACATCCTGTGCGTCAAAGCCCAGGGCATTCATATTATTGTTTCTGGCAAAAAGAAGTGCCCGCAGATTATGAAATCCCTGGGAAACGATAATCACATTGTCTTTATGGTAAACATCCTTGCAGCGAAGGATACTTTTATAAGTATTGAAACCTTTCGGATCTTCAATAATAATTTCTTCCGGAACACCTTCCTGATAGATCAGATAGGTCTTCATGGCAGCGGGCTCATCATATCCCCTACTCTTTTCTCCGCTCACCAGAATTTTCCGGATTTTTCCGTGATGATACAGCAAAGCAGCAGCATCCATTCTCTTGGTAAAATACGGATTTGATAATCCGGATCTCATTTTAGGGGAAGTTCCAAGGACAAGTGCTACTTCACGGGGAGGAATTTTCGAGATTTTGGTATAGGTTCTGCCATCTGTCAGGGCGAAAACCCAGGCATTGGCAAGGCATATCAACAGAATTCCCATTTCTATCGATATGAATATAAGATTAAATATGTTTTTTATTATTCTCAACTAAGATCAAAGTTAAGCTTTATTTTCATGCTTTTCGCAATCGACATACAAGCTAAAATATGTCTTTTTTCTTCTTCCTTTTCCGTTAAATATTCATTTTCCAGCAATTCTACTTCGCCTTCTTCCAAAATACATTCGCAGCTTCCGCAAATCCCTGATTTACAGGAATAAGGTACAGGAAATCTTTGAATTAACAACTGCTGGAGAATTTTATCTTTATTGTCCGGTAATGTGGTACCATAGGCCTTACCCAGCAAATTGAAATCCACTTTTATATTTTCAATAAACGGAAAGTCTTTTTCCACCGGATAGATGTCATCATTAAATTCTTCAAACAGTTCAAAGTGAATATTTTTCTTGGGAATCCCGTGATGGTAGCAGGCATTGGCCAACGTTTTGATCATCTCCCCTTTTCCACAGATCAGCACTTCATCTACGGCATCCCAGATCGTCGATTCCTCATCAGTTTCGTCCAGATGGAGGATCTGATTGATGATTAGGCTCAGCTTTTTATCATCCAGCCTGCCGTGAAAGAAACTGTTGGATGTTTTTTCCCGTGAATAGAAATAAAAAATCTGCAGCCGGTTATTGTATTGTTCAGCAAGATCATCCAGCTCGTCCCTGAAGATCAGGTCTTCGGAACTGGTGTTTCCGAAAAACAGGAACAGCCTTGTCCTCGGCTCATTATGAAGGATATTCTTAAAGTGGCTTAAAACAGGAGTAATTCCGATTCCTGCCGCAAAACCTACAATGGTCCTGAATTCGCTAGGCTTGGAAACCAGTGTAAATCTTCCCGTAGGCTCGCTTACCCAGAGTTCATCATCTTGCTGATAATTTTCAAACAGCTGTGCGGCGGCTCCTTCAGGAGAATTGATTTTGATTCCCAGGGCTATTTTCTGTTCATAAGGCGCTGAGGTCATTGAGTAATCATTGATTACACTCTCATCCTGAGCCTGAAATTTTATGCTGACAAACTGTCCTGCTTCAAACTTAAATCTTTCCTTCAGGTGCTCGGGAATTTCAAATTCCAGGGAAAAAGTATTTTTGGTAAGTTCTTCCTTTTTCGCTATTTTTAACCGATGAAACTGCGTCAGTTTCCCTTTATAGATGTGTTGTTCCATAACTTCAACTCAAAAATAAATAAAAAATAATTATGAAGAAGATAATTTTGTCCATGCTGGTTCTTTTTGCCGTGTCAAGCTGTAAAAAAGAAAGCCAGACAACAGAAGAAAATTCGGGATCAGCAGATTCTGCAGCAGTTTCTCAAAAGGCTGAAACTCCCAATGTTGAATTAAAAGAAATTTCACAGCAGGAGCTGGTTAGTCATTTATCTAAGAAAAACGACACACTGTATGTCACCAATTTTTTTGCAACGTGGTGCGGTCCGTGCATGATGGAAATTCCGCATTTTAAGAAAAAGATCAGCGAGCTTAATGCCAAACCCGTGAAATTTACTTTTGTGGATATTCTGGATAAAGCCGCCTGGAAAGATAAAGTGCCGGCATTTGCAAAGGAAAACGGGCTGGAAAACCATATCGTTCTGGTGGATGAATCTAAATTCGACAATACTTTCTTTTCTAATTTTGAAACCTGGAAAGGCAACGGAATTCCTTTTACCTATTTCAGAAAGGGCAATAAAACTGATGAAATTGAAGGTTCCATGTCCGAAGAAATGCTGAATGAAAAAATTAATGCATTCCTAAAATAATCCGCCTACCATTTAAAGAATGTCTTATCAATTCAAAATTCTGTGTTTCTTTTTACTGATTGCGATCCTGATCATGGCAGCCATTAATCTGAACACAGGATTTTTAAGTTTAAATATCAATGATTTTTGGGGAAATGCTTTAAACAGCCAGATTGCAGAAATCCGTGTCAACCGGGTTCTGGTCATGCTGCTTGCAGGAATTTCCATTCCGACCTCCGGTTTCCTTATGCAGGAATATTTTCAGAATCCTCTTGCGGGGCCGGATATTTTAGGAATAACCTCTGTAGCAAGTTTGTCGGTCGCTTTCTATATCTTTTTTTCTCATGATATTCTTCTGCCGGAATTCCTTCAGAACAGCTTCTTAAGTTTATCCGCCATTGCCGGAAGCTTACTGCTGATGCTTGTTTTGCTATCGATATCAAAGCGGTTCCAGGATAAATCCTATCTCGTTATTTTCGGTTTCCTGGTTTCGGCATTTGCCGGAGCTATTGTTTCACTGCTCCAGTTTTATGCGGAAAACCAAAGCCTTAAGAACTATATCCTGTGGTCTTTCGGAGCAAACAACATGGTCTCGCGGAATCAGATCTATGTTTTATCCGTTTTGATTGCAGCCGGATTATGGATCTGCTTCAACACCATCAAACCGTTGATCGGTAATTCTTTAGGGACTTCTTATGCTCAGAGCCTGGGCGTCAACCTAAACCGGCTGAAGATCGGTATTATCGTCGCGTCTTCCCTGCTTTCAGCTTCTGTAACTGCTTTTTTAGGCCCTATCCTTTTTATCGGTATTATTGTACCGCATTTCTGCCGTTTGATCTATAATCCTTCCCGGCTTTGGCAGCAGTGGATACTGAATATGTTTCTGGGAATGCTGATGATGCTCTTATTCTCCGTGATTGCAGAAAAAACACAGATCCCTCTGAATGTGATCAGTTCGGTGTTCGGAATCCCGGTGATCCTCGTGATGCTTTTGAAACAGAATAAAGTGTAAAGGTTGGAATAGCTGTTAATTTTATCCCTCGCAGATTTTAAAAATTGCCCAGGATGTTTAAGAATATTTTAATAATAAAGTACATTCAGCAGTTTATTATTCCGCATAAATCCAGCTCAATTTTTAGAAATGGTTTCGAGAAGACAAATTAAAATGTATATTTTTGAATAGTGATGATGAATATAAATATAATACAGAAACAACTGATCATTGCAAACATTATTTTGTTTGTAGTAAGCTGTCTGTTTTTAGAGTATTCAAAGATATTCAGAATGGATCAGGAAAAACATTGGATATATTCATTCAGTCATAATTGGTGGTTCATGATAGCAGTACCCTCAGCATTTTCCGGGTCCTTAATCTCAGGAGCATATAGTTTATGGAAAGTCACAAAGCATAAATTGATGTATTTTATTTTTAGTATGCTTCCTCTTATAATTTTTATCCTAATTGTTTCCATTTCGTTATGCATCTAAAAATCCAGCAAGCAGACATCGGCTACCATACCACCTTAATTTCAAAGGCAGATACCCATTTGAATCTGGGAGAAGTATGCCTTTTGATTGGAAGTAACGGCGTAGGGAAAACAACACTGATCAAATCCATCTTACATCAGATTCCCTTGTTAAGCGGAGACATTTTCATTAAAGGCAAAAGCATCAGACACTTTTCCGTTAAGGAAATTGCGGAACAGATTGCCGTGGTTCTTTCGACATCTCCGATTCCGCAGAATTATACCGTTGAAGACCTGATCTCATTGGGAAAATATATTTATTATCCTTTTTATTTTGAACTAAAAAAAGAAGACCGGGAAGAAGTTTCCCATATTATCCGGGAACTGAATCTGTCACACCACAAACATACCCTGCTGAAAAACCTTTCAGATGGTAACCTTCAGAAAGCATTCATCGGAAGAGCCATTACTCAGAATTCCCCGGTTATTATCCTGGATGAACCGACGACCCATCTGGATGAAAAGAATAAAATTATCATTCTTAAAACACTCAGGAAACTGGCCAAAGAGCAAAACAGACTGATCCTCTTTTCTTCCCACGACTGGCGGCTGGCCAAAGAGTTTGCCGATAAGATCTGGTATGTCAAAGAAAGCGTCTTATATTCTGGGATCGTGGAAGATATTCTGCTAAGACATGACGAACTGCTCAACCCTACCCTGTTTGAGATCAACGAAAATTTCGTACCTCCGGCAATTAAAGCACCGGATGCTTATAAAGAAATGCTGTACTCCCTGCTTCAGAAAAACTTTCAGAAAGACCTTTCAGCCCTTCAGTTCGAATTCATAAATGGCATTTGGTGGATTACTGTTGAATCATCAATAAAGAAATGCGAATCTTTTGAAGAAATTATTAAATTGGTGAAAACCATTCATTAATACAGGCTTTCAATTGAATAAGTCATATATTATGCATGCATAATATTATGCGTATCATATAATTTAACGTTCTCATTTTCATTTTATTAACAAATTTTAACTCAAATAAATACTATGCATGCATAATATTTGCTAAATTTGGGTAAAACCTTTTCAGTAAGAATGATGGATAATAATAAGGAAAAAATAGAAAACGTAGATTTAATTTTAAAACAGACCTGGCTAGCTGTTTCCAAAATGTACACCGAATTGGCTCAGGAGCACGATTCTACGGCAGTTCAGGCCCTTACTCTTTTAAAAATAGATCCGAAAGAAGGAACAAGAAGTACAAATCTCGGTCCGAAAATGGCGATCGAACCGACTTCCCTCACCAGAATTATCAAGCTTCTGGAAGACAATGGTTATATCTACAAAGAAAAGACCACTACCGATAAGCGTGAAGTCATCATTAAACTCACAGACAAAGGTTTGAATTCCAGAAACATGTCCAAAGAAGTGGTGGTAAACTTCAATAAGAAGGTCATGGAGAAAATCTCTCCCGACAAATTGGACACCTTTAAAGAAGTCATGAGTGAAATCATGAAAATCGCGTCTGATATTAATAACAGAAAATAAGCTTGTGATTCCGCAGCAGATCATATACGGAATTGAACACGCACACTATATTTTACAGATAATAACTAAAAATAAATATTAATGAAAAGAAGAATCAAACACGTAACCGTTCTTGGTTCGGGGATTATGGGCAGCGGTATTGCAGCGCACTTTGCCAATATCGGCGTTCAGGTTTCGTTGCTGGACATCGTTCCTTTTGAACTGACTGAAGCAGAACAGAAGAAAGGTCTGACCAAAGATAATAAAGCGGTAAGAAACAGAATTGCTTCCGAAAACTTTGAGAAACTTAAGAAAGCAAGTCCGGCCCTGCTCTATTCACCGAAATTCGCAGAAAGGATCACCGTCGGAAACTTTGACGATGACCTGCCTAAAATAAAAAATACGGATTGGATCATTGAGGTGGTCGTTGAAAAACTGGACATCAAGAAATCCGTTTACGAAAAAATAGAACAGTTCAGAAAACCGGGAACATTAATTTCTTCCAATACCTCCGGAATTCCTATTCACTTTTTAACGGAAGAAAGAAGCGAAGATTTTAAACAGTATTTTGCAGGAACGCATTTCTTTAATCCAGTGCGTTACCTTCCATTACTTGAGGTGATCCCAACCAACGATACCTTACCGGAAGTCATCGAATTCTATATGAATTACGGGGCAAAGTTCCTTGGAAAAACAACCGTTCTGGCTAAAGATACCCCAGCATTTATTGCCAACCGAATCGGAGTATTTTCGATGATGGATCTGCTTCATAACGTACAGAAATTAGGTTTAACTGTTTCAGAAGTTGATAAACTGACAGGTCCTGTGATCGGCCGCCCGAAGTCAGCGACCTTCAGAACAGCGGATGTCGTTGGTCTGGATACTTTGGTGATGGTGGCCAACGGCGTCCGTCAGAGCGGTGTGGAAGCTAATAACTTCAACGATGTATTTGCCCTTCCGGGTTACATCCAGAAAATGGCAGACAACAAATGGCTGGGTTCCAAAACACAGCAGGGCTTTTATAAGAAGGTAAAAAATGCAGATGGCAAATCCGAAATCCACGGGTTGAACCTTGATACCATGGAATATGAGCTGCAGGGCAAATCTTCCTTCCCGACCCTGGAACTCACTAAAAATATAGATAAGCCGATCGACCGTTTCAAAGTGTTAATCGGTGGAAAAGATAAAGCGGGAGAACTTTACAGAAAATCATTTGGTGCATTATTCGCTTACGTTTCGCATAAAGTTCCGGAAATTTCCGATGAGGTTTACAAGATCGATGATGCCATGAAGGCCGGGTTCGGCTGGGAAAACGGTCCGTTTGAAATCTGGGATGCCGTCGGCGTTCAGAAAGGCATCGAGCTGGCTCAGGATGCCGGCTACGAAGTGTCCGACTGGGTGAAGAATGTGGAAACTTTCTATAAAGTAAATGAAGACGGACAAAGCATTTATGTTGATAAAAACTCCGGCGAATACAGCAAGATTCCGGGACAGGATTCAATTATCATTTTAGATAACATCCGGAAAAACAAAACCCTTTGGAGCAACTCCGGAGCGGCAATTGAAGATCTGGGCGACGGAATCATCAACTTTGAAATCCGGTCCAAAATGAATTCTTTAGGCGGCGAGGTACTGGACGGATTAAACCGTGCCATCGACCTGGCTGAAAAAGAATACGATGGTCTTGTCATCGGTAACCAGGGAACCAACTTCTCGGTGGGTGCCAACTTGGCGATGATTTTAATGATGGCCATCGAACAGGATTGGGATGATCTGAATATGGCGATCGCTTATTTCCAGAAGTCAATGATGCGGGTTCGTTACTCCTCTATTCCGGTTGTGGTTGCTCCTCACGGAATGACTTTAGGCGGTGGATGTGAGATGACGATGCATGCCGACCGCGTGGTTGCTGCAGCAGAAACCTATATCGGACTGGTTGAAACCGGTGTCGGAGTAATTCCCGGCGGTGGCGGTACGAAAGAGCTTACCCTGAGAACATCGAGGGAATTCCATAAAGATGACGTTAAAAACAACCGTCTTCGTGAAGCTTTCATGAATATTGCCATGGGTAAAGTGGCCACTTCTGCCTACGAAGCTTATGATATGGGAATTCTTGAGCATGGAAAAGACATCGTTTCCGTAGATAAGAGAAACCAGGTGATGACGGCGAAAATGCTGGCAAAAAGCCTTGCCGAACATGGCTACACCCAGCCTATCGAGCAGAAAGTAAAAGTTTTGGGTAAAGATGCACTCGGGATGTTCTATGTAGGAACCGACCAGATGCTTACCGGAAATTATATTTCTGAACATGATAAGAAGATTGCCGATAAACTGGCTAATGTAATGGTCGGAGGAAATCTTTCCGAAGAAACGGTGGTTACCGAGCAGTATTTGCTGAATCTCGAAAGGGAAACCTTCCTGCAGCTTTGCGGTGAAAGAAAGACATTGGAAAGAATCCAGTACATGTTACAGAATGGAAAACCGTTGAGAAACTAAAAGCTTCGAAGGAGCTATCTGTTAATAGTTAAGATTTAGATTAAATAAGCCCTATCTATGGAGCCAAGCAAACGACAAAAGAAAAACTATTAACAGCTTGCCTTGCTGAGACAAATATTCTCAAAAACAATTTTTAATTAAACAAAAATATGAAAACAGCATATATAGTAAAAGGTTTCAGAACGGCCGTTGGAAAAGCGCCGAAAGGAAGTTTACGATTTACCCGTCCGGACGTGATGGCAGCTACGGTTATTGAAAAATTAATGGCTGAGCTTCCGCAGCTGGATAAGAACAGGATCGATGACCTGATCGTAGGAAATGCGATGCCGGAAGCCGAACAGGGACTTAACGTGGCCCGTCTGATTTCCCTGATGGGTCTGAATACCGACAAAGTTCCGGGAGTAACGGTTAACCGGTACTGCGCATCCGGAAGCGAAGCGATCGCCATTGCTTCCGCAAAAATTCAGGCAGGAATGGCCGACTGCATTATCGCCGGCGGTACTGAATCCATGTCTTATATTCCTATGGGCGGCTACAAGCCGGTTCCGGAAACAGATATTGCGAAAACTAATCCTGATTATTATTGGGGTATGGGCTATACGGCGGAAGAAGTAGCCAAGCAATATAACATTAGCAGAGAAGAACAGGACGAGTTTGCTTTCGAATCACATCGAAAAGCTTTAAAAGCAAACCTGGAAGGCCGCTTTGCCAGCCAGATCGTTCCGATTCCGGTAGAATATAATTTTTTGGATGAAAACCAGAAAATACAGACCAAGAAGTTTGACTTTGCTGTAGATGAAGGCCCAAGGGCTGATACTTCCCTGGAAGGCCTTGCGAAGCTGAAGCCTGTGTTTGCCAATGGCGGAAGCGTAACCGCCGGAAACTCCTCGCAAATGAGTGACGGAGCAGCTTTTGTCGTGGTGATGAGCGAAGAAATGGTAAAAGAATTAGGACTGCAGCCGGAAGCCAGGTTGGTTTCTTACGCTGCTGCCGGTCTTGAGCCGAGAATTATGGGAATGGGTCCGCTTTACGCAATTCCAAAAGCTTTGAAACAGGCCGGACTGGAACTCAAGGACATTGAGCTGATCGAGATGAATGAAGCTTTTGCCTCCCAATCCGTAGCCATTAAGAAAGAACTGGATCTAAATCCTGATATTTTAAACGTTAATGGAGGCGCCATAGCCTTAGGCCACCCGCTTGGATGTACCGGAACCAAACTGACGGTTCAGCTGCTGGATGAAATGAGAAAGCGCGGAAACAAATACGGCTTGGTAACTATGTGTGTGGGAACCGGCCAGGGAGCTGCCAGTGTTTTTGAATTGCTTTAATAAGAAAAAAGAAACAGATCAGGCAGAGCCAAATCATGCAGCTTTTATAGTGGATTAAAAAGTCGATTGATTCTGCATTTACAATTTAAAATTAAATAACAACAGTATTAAATGGGAAATATAGTAAAAGGTGGTGAATTCCTGATCAGGGAAATTCCTGCAAATGAAATCTTCAGTCTTGAAGAACTGAATGAAGAACAGAAAATGCTTCGCGATTCGGCGAAAGAATTTATAGACCGTGAAGTCGTTCCGCAAAAAGAACGTTTTGAGAAAAAGGATTACGCACTTACAGAAGAAGTGATGCGTAAGCTCGGAGAAATGGGGATGCTGGGAATTGCTGTCCCTGAAGCTTACGGAGGTCTGGGCATGGGATTTGTAACGACGATGCTGGCCTGCGACTATCTTTCAGGAGCTACAGGATCTTTAGCAACCGCTTACGGCGCGCATACCGGAATCGGAACCCTCCCGATCGTGCTTTACGGAACGGAGGCACAAAAACAGAAATACCTTCCGGACCTGGCAGCCGGAACAAAATTCGGAGCGTATTGCTTAACGGAGCCGGATGCAGGTTCTGATGCCAATTCAGGGAAAACACGAGCAAAATTGTCTGAAGATGGAAAACACTACATCATCAACGGACAAAAAATGTGGATTTCCAATGCAGGATTTGCCGATACTTTTACTTTATTCGCTAAAGTTGATGATGATAAAAACATCACCGGTTTTGTGATCAACCGTTCCGAACTGGAAAATCCGGAAAGCCTGACGTTTGGTGAGGAAGAGCACAAACTGGGAATCCGGGCATCTTCTACCCGGCAGGTTTTCTTCAACGACATGAAAGTTCCGGTGGAAAACCTTTTAGGCGAAAGAAACAACGGTTTCAAAATTGCGTTGAATGCATTGAATGTAGGCCGTATTAAGCTGGCGGCAGCGTGTCTGGATGCCCAGAGAAGGATTTTAAACCATTCCATTCAGTATTCAAACGAGAGAAAACAGTTCGGCGTTTCTATTTCCACTTTCGGAGCGATCAGAAAGAAAATTGCTGAAATGGCAACCGGCGTTTATGTGAGTGAAGCCGGTTCATACAGAGCCGCAAAAGATATCCAGGATAAAATTGATGAATTGGTAGCCGGCGGAATGGACCATCAGGCAGCAGAGCTGAAAGGCGTGGAAGAATTTGCCGTGGAATGTTCTATTCTGAAAGTTTTTGTTTCAGATTTAGCTCAGCACACGGCGGATGAAGGAATCCAGGTATACGGTGGAATGGGATTCTCTGAAGATACCCCAATGGAAGCGGCGTGGAGAGATTCAAGGATTTCAAGGATTTACGAAGGAACAAACGAAATCAACAGGCTGCTTGCTGTAGGAATGCTGATTAAAAGAGCCATGAAAGGAGAACTGGACCTGTTATCTCCGGCAATGGCTATCGGTAAAGAACTGATGGGAATTCCTTCATTCGACGTTCCGGATTATTCGGCTTTTATGAGTGAGGAAAAGGCCATTATCGCTAACCTGAAAAAGGTATTCCTGATGGTTTCCGGAGCAGCACTTCAGAAATACATGATGGATATTGAAAAACAGCAGCACCTCCTGCTGAATGCTTCTGAAATCCTGAACCAGATCTATATGGCTGAATCTACAATATTAAGGGCCGAAAAACATTCCGCTCCCGAATCTATAGAAGCGGCAATGGCCCAGCTGAATCTCTACAAAGCCGTTGAAAAAATTATCGTTGCCGCTAAAGAAGGAATTGTTTCTTTTGCGGAAGGCGATGAACAGCGAATGATGCTTTCCGGACTGAGAAGGTTTACCAAATACACCAACCATCCGAATGTAGTGGCATTAACAGAGAAAATTGCTGCCCACTACATCAATAAAGGAACTTATTAGTCTTTTATATATAAATTTGATTTCAAAGCGTCTCAATCATTTGAGGCGTTTTTTTATTTGTATGTAAAACTTAAAGTAGAATTCAGACTAATTGGCTGAAAGATGATAATAGAAGCCGGAAGGCTTTCCAACGAATCTTACAGCGAAGACTGAAGATTAAATGGTATTGTTTAATAAATCATCAGATCTCCTAAGATATTTAGAAAAACTAAGCTGAGCTCGCAGGCAAAGAAGGCGTTAAAACCGTTTACCGCACAGATTGATAGAATTTGTATAAGATGCCTACCGCAAAACCTGCAGGTGCCCGTAAATATTCCGGCCTGAAAGACAGCAGAACCGATCAAACGGATTAGAGAATGCTGAATCCCATGAAATCCAAAGAATCCCAAAGAAAAAAATATGACATTCTGCCTAAGTTTAAAAATAAATAACATGAACCCGAAGTGAAAACCGGGTTAACCTGTTGGAAAGGGAATGCTGGAAGCTGGAACTTTTTAATGAATATCATAGCGAAAGGTTTCAGGATAAAATGATGTTATTCCATACACCATTAAGATCTAAAATACTGAAAAATTGAACTGGGTCCTGCTGTAAGCAGACCGCTGAATAAAATCTTTGATTTTATTTCCATTAAACCTTAAGCTCTTCCTACTTCTTAATGGTTCAAACTGTATTCCGGCCGGCTTTTTTAACTGACTGTGAATAAATATTATTAAACTTAAATTAAATAAACTGGTTTTTTTAGTTTAAAAGGGAATCTATTTCAAAAAATTGAATTCAGTCGGTTAATAGAAAGATGTAGCAAATTAAAATTCAATTAAAATAATAGATAAAAAATAACCTGAAATTTTGAAGCATTTTTTATTTTTGCAGTCTACTGTAAAGATAATGACAAAAGAAGAACTGCTCAACAGAGCCATAAAAATAGCCGACAAAGCACATAAAGGACAGACCGATAAATACCATGCTCCATACATTGCTCACGTCATGCGCGTTATGGAATACGGAAAGACGCTGGATGAAAAAATTGTAGGCGTACTGCACGATGTGGTGGAAGACCATCCTCAGGAATTTAGCCTGGACTACCTGCGTGACGAAGGCTTCCCCGAATATATCATTTTTGCCATCAGCTGCCTGACCAAATTCGACCCTGATGAAGAATATGACGATTTTGTGAAAAGGACAGAAAGATCACCGCTTGCCGTTGCCGTAAAGCTTAATGACCTCCGTGATAATATGGACCTGAGAAGGGTAAACCGGGAGCTGACGCCGAAAGACATCAAAAGGTTCAACAAATATCTGAAAGCCTATCATTACCTTACTGAAAAATATTAAAAATAAATCCTCCACAGCGGTAACTGTGGAGGATTTGTATTTTATTAAAACCGATGACGTTATTAATCGGCACCCGGGAAATGGTATGTTCTGGCCGGCGGGTCGGTATCGTCGATGTTGATGTTTAAAGCCAGGTAAATAAAATGGAAATTCTTATTTCCTTTCGCTTCAAATTCCCTCTGCATCAGATAACCGCCCAATACCCCGAAATGCTCGTCGATCTGGTACCCAAGGCCTCCATAAATCCTGTTTCTTGCGAATGACGGTTTGTTGGGAGAAACTATAAAGATTTCGTCATACACATTGGCAAAAAGGGTTTTCGGACCGATCTTTTTCGCATTCAGCGGAACAGAAATGTTCAGACGGTACCGGTAACGCATTCTCTCTGAGCTTTTATCCGTCTGCGGTTCATAAAACCATGATTTCTCAGCTCGTAACCGGTTCTCAAATTTAACAATCCCTTTTTTAAAATCAATTACGTCCTGCAACCAGACCCTGAATTCTTCCCTGTTGATGACATGCTCTTTATACGTTGCGTACCTTCCCAATCCGATAAAGGGTTTATGATTTTTCGTCAGGTTGTAGCCCAATCCTCCTTTTATTTCATAATAGTCGGGATAGGTATATTCTTCAATCCCTCTCGACTGTCCTTCCAGATAAAGGAAAAATTTCGGATGAAATTTATAAGTTACTGTAAGTGCATTGAAGCTGGAAATATGTTCCTGTGCTTTAAAAAATGTCATGCTCAATAATAAGCCCAAACTTATAAACAGTCTCATCTAAAAAATTTTTGCAAATGTAGATGAATTAACAATTTCGTAATATTAACTTTAATTCATTATTCATTAACATTTACTTAATATTGATATTATAAGAAAAACCCAAATGAAACCATCGTTGCGGCATCTGTACTCCGAAAGTTTCTGTATAATAGGTATTTGTAATATTGTTAACCAGAATATAAACGGAAAAGTCTTTCTTAATGAAACTTAGTTTTTCATCAACCAGATTATAGCTTCCGTTATTCAGTCTTTCATTATACCTATAAGCGACTTCATTGGTAAAACTTTTAAGGAACCTTGTTTCTAATTTTGCAATAAACTGATGCTTCAAATTATCCAGCGCATATCGTGCTAAAAAATCAACCGGCTGATTGATTTTATTATCCAGATAGGTATAACCGACTGTATATTTCAGCCAGTTATTTACGCGGTGGTTCAGTTCGGCTTCGATCCCTTTAATAGTCGTATTGCCGATATTCTGGGCAGACCAGAAGGTATCGCTCTCATTAATTTTGGTCCAGTCGATCGCGTCATGCGTATCTCTCAGGAAAGCGCTGACCTTAACCAGGATATTTTTTGTCTGATATTGGTATCCTATTTCGGTATATACTGCATTCTCAGGTCGAAGATCCGGATTGCCACGTTCAGTTTTACTGCTGTAATAAAGATCGGTAAAAGTCGGTACACGGTGCACCCTGGCAATATTTCCGTAAATTTTATTGTTTTGGTTAAAGGTGAATCCAATGTCCAGACCCGGATAGAAAAAATTTCCTTCTTTGGAATAGTTGGCCCAGGAAATTCCCGGACTGATGTTTAATTTTTTATCAAGTAAAGAAAAATGATGCTCGAAAAATACCTGTGAAACGAAACGGTTTCTGTTACCCAGGTTATTGCTGGCAAGAAATTCCTTTCTCAGTTCTACACCAACCCCGGTAGTTCCCAGTCCCCATTCATATGCAGAGTTTACTTCTCCGCCCACATTGTTTCCAATATGCATATTGCGGTATATTTCCGGTATGGCCCTGTTGAACAGATACATATCCTGACCCCTTCTCCAATAGACATTTGAGTTCAGTTTTAGCTGCCCAAACTTCTGTTGGTGGGCAAGGCTTAGTACCGAAGCTTGGGTTTCCTCATACTGCTCCGTTGCTGTTTTGGATGCATAAAATCCGTTTGCCCCGAACTTCTTCTCCGAAAATCCTGCCTGCAGCCTCAGGTCTCCGTCTTTTATATTAAGTTTGCTTTGATAAAAAACATTCCGGATTTCGTAGTCCGTATTGTATATATATCCCTGGGAACTTGCAGAATTGGTTTGTAGGGAATTTGAAAACTTCTCATTTCCCAGCTGGGCGTTCAGTCCTAAGCCATACGTCCCAAAATCCCCGGCTTCCGCACTTATTTTTACCCTTTTTCCCGGATTGGTCTTCGTAATCACGTTGATAACGCCGGCATAGGCATTCTGTCCGAAACGTCTTGCGGCTGGCCCTTTGATTACCTCGATCCTTTCTACATCATCGAGGTCTACCGGAAGATTCATGGAATTATGCCCCGTCTGGGAATCGTTCATCCTGATTCCGTTTAACAGCAGCAGCACCTGCTCGAAGGAACTTCCCCGAAAGCCGATATCACTTTGTACCCCATTGGCTCCCCGTCTCCTGATGTCCATCCCGGGAACCAGCTGCAGAATTTCATCAATGCTTTTTGCGGGAGAATTTACGATCTCCTCTCTGGTGATGATCGTAATATTCTGGTTCGCCGTTTTGTAAGGGGTGGAAAAAAGCTTTCCCTGGACTTCGATGGTTTCAATATCCGTTGCTTTTTCCTGCGCCTGGATGAAAAACAGAGCACCTAGGAAAAAAATACTCCCAGCTTTTTTAATCATAATTTCGGGTTTATTCTCAGTTAGTTTTGTAATCCCAAAAGTAGTGGAGTTCCCGAACACAGGCAAATGATAGTTGTCATAAAAAAAGGATGCGATAAAATCACATCCCGGGAATTATAGTAGTTATCTTTTTCTCATTAAATGTGTAACCAGATCTCTAAATAATTTTCTCATATCTAAATTACCTATTTATCAATACAATTTTAATACATTTTCCATTAC
>NZ_VTSX01000040.1 GCF_008329705.1 Chryseobacterium sp. SN22
AAATAAGAGAAGGCTTTAATTACTGATTATAAACATTTTAAAAAACCGCATACTTTTTGGATATCATTTAGGGTTAATTAAAATTTTCATCATGAAAAAGTCATTCTTCCGCTTTTTGAATAAGATTAATAAAGCCATGCTTCCGAAATTAAGTGATAAAGATCCGAACAGCCTGACAAAATTTCAGAAAGGCATTTTGGCGTACCGCTATTTTGTCCTGATTAATTCATTAGAGTAAAATATTATTTAATTTTTGAAATCAGCGTCCGGCACCCATTATACAATGGCTTTTCAATCAGAAGATAGATGATGATCGAGCAGATCCACAAGAGTACAAAATTGCGGTCCGGCAGGTAAATGTATGATTTCAGCTTCATATTGAAATAGCTGAGATGGATGAGATAAAAGACAAATGAAGCATTTCCCAGAAGAACTGCCTTTCTGGAAGAAAGTATTTTAGAAACCCACGTTTTCTCGGTCATCAATCCCCAGAAGAAAACGGCAATCGCTACCGGTAAAAGAAATTCATGAATCAGTCTTCCCTCCCACCGGTCTACGCCATGTACAAAATTATTACGGGCGAAACAGGCAATAGAAACCGTTAAAACCGTTATAGCCATTCCACCGTAAAGCGTCGGCTTTTTTAACTTCTTTAAGAAATCCATGCCGTTTCTCTTTTTCATCAGATAAGCCAGTACCATTCCAAAAAAGAATTCGGTGCTTCTACCGAAAAATGTACTGCCGGTCATGAATTTCAGAGGATATAAAAATCCTTTGGGATTTCCGTCGTATTCATGCAATCCATATGCTGTTCCCCACCCCAGCAGGAAAAGTCCGGACAAGAACAGGAGGCCGTACGCCCAGTTTTTTTTAAGTAAAAGAAATAAAAGCGGAGCCAGCAGGTAAAAGCATAATTCTACGGTCAGCGACCATGCCTGGACGATTCCCGAAACCGAATATTTCTCAAACAATGAATACAAAAGGGAATACTGAAGAAAATAAGTATCCACATCTTTGGAATATTTTACATCCAGAAAAAAGGCGGTCAGTAGGATCCAGTACAGCGGAAAAATCCTTGCAATGCGGAGCAACAGGTATTTCAGGTATGATCTTCCGGATTGCAAAGGCGAATCTTCGTACCGGTAAGCCAGTAAAAAACCGCTCAGCACAAAGAAGACCGTTACCCCGATGTGCCACTCGCTGATGAAGCGCATGATCTCAAACGGCAGGTCCCTGCGCCAGTATTTCCGGTTATGGTAAACGAATACCATAATCGCCGCAACGGCACGCATCCCCGTTAATGCATCAAATTTATTTTTTCCGGTTGTATCCAATAGCTAAAAAAATAAAAGGCTTACGGATAAGCCTTTTATGTAAAATTGAAATATTCTTTTATTAATTCTCCAGAATATAAGAGAACATCAATGGTGCACAGATGGTGGCATCACTTTCAACGATAAATTTCGGTGTCGTGATATCCAGCTTACCCCATGTAATTTTTTCATTCGGAACCGCTCCGGAGTAAGATCCGTAAGAGGTGGTAGAATCTGAAATCTGGCAGAAATACGACCAGAACGGAATGTCATGCATTTCCATATCCTGATACAGCATCGGAACTACACAGATCGGGAAATCCCCGGCAATCCCTCCTCCGATCTGGAAGAAACCTACGCCTTTTCCGGCAGAGTTTTTCGTGTACCAGTCGGCAAGATAGGTCATATATTCGATACCAGACTTCATGGTAGTCGCTTTAAGCTCTCCTTTGATACAGTAAGAGGCGAAGATGTTACCCATGGTAGAATCTTCCCATCCCGGTACAACAATCGGAAGGTTTTTCTCTGCTGCTGCGATCATCCATGAATTTTCCCTCGGAATTTCATAATACTGCTCCAGAACGCCTGAAAGGATCATTTTGTACATGAATTCGTGCGGAAAATATCTTTCCCCTTTCGCTTCAGCATCTTTCCAGATTTCAACGATATGCTTCTGTAATCTTCTGAATGCTTCTTCTTCAGGAATACAGGTATCGGTAACCCGGTTCAGCCCTCTCTCCAGAAGGTCCCACTCATCCTGAGCCGTAAGATCCCTGTAATGAGGAACTCTTTCGTAATGAGAGTGTGCCACAAGGTTCATCAGGTCTTCTTCAAGATTCGCTCCTGTACATGAAATGAAATCCACTTTATCCTGACGGATCATCTCGGCAAGGATTTTCCCAAGCTCCGCAGTAGACATGGCTCCTGCCAGCGTGATCATCATTTTTCCGCCATCCTTCAGGTGGGCCACATATCCTTTGGAAGCATCCACCAAAGCTGCTGCATTGAAGTGCAGGTAATACTTTTCTATGAATTCAGTTATCGGTTTGCTCATTTTTTTAAATTTGTGCAAAGATAAAACTTAAAAACGGAATGTAGCGGCTGCGCTTAAAGAAAGTCTTGTCAGTCCTTCTTTTTGGTCATCACCCAGCTCCACCGTCTGGCCGTTATAGCTTATTTTGCTTAACGTTCCCCCCGAAAGCCCTACTTTAGGCCCGATTAAAATATTTTTACTGATCTGGTACTGATAGGCAAAATCTAGCTCGGCACCGAAGGTTGTTCCTTTGCCTTTTACGTTTTCTGTTTTAGAGGTATAAGTCATAGCACCTAAAGCCACGGACATAAAAAGTTTATGTTTCGTTTCCTGAGCATCATTGGTTAAGGTAAGTTCCGGACCGTAAAAATTAATATTGTCTTTAGTGCTGATGTTGGCAGAAACCACATTCCCCATATTATCCGCTACGCTGAATCTTCCGCTTGTTGAGGCACTGTAATTGGAATATTTAAGCCCGATTAAAAGTCCGGTTTTCACTTCGTAACGTAAGGCAACGTCGAAGTTTACCCCGCTTTTTAATCCTTTTAAATAGTCTTTCTGGTCTCTGGAAAGGTCCGGTGATGTTTTGGCAAGCCTCCAGGCATATCCTACAGACGGAGTGATAGAAAATTTTTGGGCAAAAGAAGCCATTGAAATGGAAAATAGACCCAGTGCGATAAGTTTTTTGATCATTAGTTCTAAAAATTTGCCGCAAAAATAATGGTAATTCTGGAATTCCTGGTAAAAGAAACTAGAATTTAACAGTTAAGATGATGTGAGCTGAAAAAGGCTGGAGGAAGGAAGCTGGATGCTGGAAGTTTTTAGCATCAATATCACAACAAAGTTCTACATCTCAAATAGTATCATTGTTTAAGGGTACCTTTTAATACTTAAACTTCCGGTTTTCTTTTTTCTCAGACAGTTTCTTTTTGGTGTCCAGTCTTTTCTGCTTCTGGTTTCTGGAGGGTTTTGTGGCCAACCGCTTCTTCGGAATTATTAAAACATGGTTTACAAAGTCAAGGATTTTTTCAACGGCCTTGTTCTTATTGGCGAGCTGCGTCCTGCTTTCAGAAACAGTTAAGAACAGCAAGCCATCAGCATTGATCCTGTTTTTTAATTTGCTTAGAATTAAATCCTTCTGATAGTCATTGAAAAATCCGGATTCCAAGACATTCCACAAAACCGTTACTGAAGTTTCGACTTTATTTACATTCTGTCCTCCTGCCCCACTGCTGCGGGAGGTTTTAAAACTGAGTTCCCTGGTGAAATCTTTCATTGAAATTTTAATTTTTATGAGGTAAAGCTTCTTTCAGTTCGATCCTATTCACTTTTCCGTTGGGTGTTCTGGGAATTTTTTCCATGAAGATAATCTCTTTGGGCCTATGGAATTTTTCCTGATATCCAATATTGGATAATTTATGATTTAGCTCTTCCGAAGGGTTTCCTTCAATAACCAATATCAATTTCTGCCCCAAACTTTCATCATCGATGCCTAGGAAAAGCGCTTCATTGGCTATTTCTTTCTTTACCAGAGCTTCCAGTTGCTCCGGAAAGATTTTTGCTCCTCCGGAATTAATGACGTTATCCACCCTTCCCAGGAACCTGAACCGGTTGCCGTTTTTAATATCAACTAAATCATTCGTCTGCAATATTTCCGAATTGACGTTGGGCGCAAATATTTTTAAACAGCCTCTTTCATCTTTAGAAATGTCCACATTTTCAAAAGCTTTGAAATATTCCTCCCCCTGTGGAGCAATCTGCTTTAAGGCAATGTGGGAAAGGGTTTCGGACATTCCGTAGGTTTCAAATATTGTGGTTTGTGTATCTGATTCGGCCAGGACCTGAAGGATTTTATTTTTAAGGCTTTCCGAAACGGCTGCCCCTCCAATGATCAGATTTTTAATAAGATGTAATTGATCCAGGGAATTTTCTACCTGCAACGGTGTCATGGCACAGAAATCAATTTCATTGTTCAGATGCTCAACCGGTTTTACGGAAGGATCAGCAACAATCAGTTTTAATTTTCTTATAACCGACCGCACCACCATCATTTTCCCGGAAATGTATTCGACGGGAAGGCAGATCAGGGCCGTATTTCCTTCTTTCAATCCCAGGAAATTACACGTCATTTCTGCAGAGTTCACCATTTTACTTTTTTCGATCTCAAAAACCTTCGGCGTTCCTGTGGAACCTGAGGTCTGTACTTTTACAGTTTTTGAATCCGAGAACCATTCATCGAGAAAATTTCCGATTTTCGCTTCAAATTCCGAGTTGAAAGATAATTGATTCATATTGAGATTATTAAAATCGATCTGCATAAGTACCATGTCTAAAAGTACTGTAAATTTAAAAAAAAGTTTAAAAAGTACTTGCATGTAATTAAAAAAGCTGTAAATTTGCACCACTAAAACAAACAGAGACTCATGGTGTAGCGGTAACACTACTGATTTTGGTTCAGTCATCTGGGGTTCGAATCCCTGTGAGTCTACGAAAAACCATCCTTTTTAAGGGGTGGTTTTTTTGTGTTCATTTATGTGTAAAGCAAAAAAAGGTGCAGAATAATTTTCTGCACCTTTATCAAATTATTTTGTAAATATTAAAGCTGCGCTGCGCTGCTCACGGTAAGCTTCAGATCCCCTTCTCTTAATATTCCTCCGTTTCCGACATACATCGAATCGATTTTGAATGTTGAATAGTAAGTATCCGGTAATTTAAACCAAACGTAAATATACTGATCCGAACCCACATACTGGCCGGCTGTAATAGCAGTAGAAACGGCTACATGAGATTTTTTATTGATAATATTCCCTGAAGGTTTATAACAATAGCCTACCCAGGTAATATCGATAATATCCCCTTGTTGGTAATTATAGCCTGTAGCCCTCAAATGGTACATGGCATGATGGGTATCGATCCTATACGGTAATCTGATATGGAAAATATTCGTCGTACTGGATCCTGTAGTAAAATATTTCAGGATTCCTTCTCTTGTGCTTCCCCGATCTTCAGAACCTTCCAGATTCAGGACCACATTTCCGGTCTGCCCGTTCACGGTCTGTACCAGGCTGTTCGGAATTTCCATATTGGTTTTAATATCCTGCAGGGAAATCTGCGCCACAATGGAGTTATCCATTCCCCTGAGTCTGAGATATCCGCTTTCGGTGTTGATATTATTGGTAATCCTTTTAAGTTCCGGACCATTCAGATGGGCATAGCTGTCCAAAAGATCTGCAAACTGGCTCTCAACAGGTCTCTTTGTTGCTTTGAAATATGCTTTTAATTCCGGTATTGTTTTTTTAGGCATTGGTCTTATTTATTTGTGATTTTAATTGTTCTAACTCTTTGTGCTGAGCAATGGTATATAAGGTAAGTTCTTCAATTTTCTGAAGCAGTTTCATTTGAAAGTCTCCTACATTTACTCCGTCCTGAGCCATGTCACTACCGGAAGGGATTTCCGGCAGATGCTTATTTTCACTGATAAATAATTCAAGCTCGTTCAGATTCATCATGGAATAGTCGGGTCTGGCTGAAGAATAGTTGTCATAATATTTCTCAAAAACATAATCTGCAGGAACGTTCGCATTGATTATAATATCTTCAGCATGTATTTTCCCTTTCACAGTCAGCTTCTGGTCCGGATTTTGGGTTCCGATACCAACATTGCCTGTTGAACCATCAATATGGATCCTTTTTGTATTATCTGTTCCAATACTTAAATGTCTGGTTCCGATTGTTTTGATCTCTGCAGTACCAAATCCGTTTCTTGGGTAAGACATTTCAAAAACATTGCTTCCCAACTCACTGATGCTAAAGCCTACTCTGTTTGTTGAATTTATACTGGGATCTGTCATTGTGGCGGTTATAAATCCATTAACATCCAACTTTGATTGCGGAGTATTCATACCAATCCCGACATTTCCCCCATCTCTGTTTACTACCGTATTATTCCCGACCGGATTTATCTGCAAAGGAGAACCGGCATGGCTCTGAATCCAGGTATATTGATTGTTATATCCCATTCTTAGGTTTGGCATGCTTTCATCTCCAAGAGAAAAAGTCCCGTACTGATCCGGCGTTGATGGAGAGCTGAGAACCTGCAATCTTGATTTTGGATTCATTGTTCCAATTCCGACATTCTGGTTAAAATTGATAAAATGCCTGTTTTGCCCACTGAGAGGTCGGGTATAAATTCCTGACAATGCTACCTTGCCAATTGCAAGTTCCCCTACGCTCTGCTGGGATATTTTCACATTATACGGATTTCCTGAAGATGCGGTATGATATATCGTAATTTTATACTGATTCATCACAGGATCCCATTCGAAATTTCCAATGTAAATATTATCGAGAATACTTCCTTCGGCCTCTACGATTCTTGAAGTCGTGCCGTACCATATTCCATTATCCGGATTGGCTCCTAACTGAAACTGTTTTTTAATCATCCCTACACTACTCTGATGCGCATAGGATCCTGCAATTTCTACTGTAATAAATCCATTGACGAAACTGTTTCCAAATAATACATCGATGGCCTTGTTACTTTCATTGTTGAGGAATGTGAAATTTAAATCCGTGAAATCGCTATTTAAATTTTTACTAAAATGAACATAACTGTCCAGTAAATCTTCAAATTGGCCTTCCGTAGGTCTTTTTGCGGCTTTAAAATATTCTTTTAACTGTGGTATTGTTTTCTTTGACATGATTACTATTTTTAAATGTTTGGTCTGATGATAAAAGTTCCCTGCATAATCATTCCGTCGGTTCCGTCCGAAGAAATACCGCCGATATCCGACCAGGTTTCTTTTTTATAAATGGTTAAAATTTTCTCCTGTGTGCTGTACATATTCGATGTATTCTGAGCTACTAGTTTAAAGTGATGATACAGCACATTGCCGGCGGCATCTTTTATCGGCATCGGATCCATATCTAATTGTTCCAAAGGCAGATAAAATTCATTCCCCGTAAGATCAAAGGTTTCCTGAAGCATCCAAGATTCTGCACCGGTAGCCGCATTTGTTTCCGATAAATACAAGTGGGCTTCAGAGGTATCTTTCGCATCCGTATAGATTCTG
This sequence comes from Chryseobacterium sp. SN22, assembly GCF_008329705.1. Lineage (GTDB taxonomy): Bacteria > Bacteroidota > Bacteroidia > Flavobacteriales > Weeksellaceae > Chryseobacterium. The sequence continues at coordinate 7,419 of NZ_VTSX01000040.1, forward strand.
GCAATCTCTTTCCAGTTACCTTGGTTGCTCATTTTATACAAGCTGTACTTTCCTTTGTAACACACCTGTTCCCAGGATAAAATCACCCAATTGATCGTGTCCGAATCTACAGGCACCGGTTCAGAATGGTATTTCATTTCAGGGGTCGGCGGATTATAATTTTCCACCAAAGTACTTACCACTACTTTGGATGGCATAGAAGGCGCTTCTTCCACCACTACTTTTGAAGCAGGAGGAGATACGTTATAATCGGTTGTAGAATATTCCACTTTTCGGGTTACAACAACACGGTAGAAAAGAAGATCTCCATACGGTTTGTCCGTTAAGTCCTCAAACTCATCATACACGACCCAGTTATCGGATGCCGCATCAGTTTCCAAATCGGCTACATCCACCGTTTTAATATGCTGCATACTCAAAATTGAATCTGCATCCAGCTTATTGGTGGCGCGGTAAAGCGATACTTTGGTGATCTTCTGTACTTCCGGATAAGGATTGACTTCCACTTTTACTTTCGCGGTAATTCCCAAGGTTGCATTATCAACCACCGGTAAAAGACTGGCAATCTTCGGCGGTTCTGCCGGGTTGGTATTCACCAGCTTGATCGGCCCTAAAAAGGGACTGAATTCACCCATCTGCATCTGGTTTCCAAACTCTCGGGCACCGTAAAAATAGAAGTTGTCTGAAGCACCGTCCAGCGTAAAGTCGGTAAACAGAGTGGAATGTTTTGGAACGGAACTGTATACCGCTGCCATCGGAGCCATATCGAAATCGGCATGGGTAACCGGCAACAAGTATCCTGAAGCATCCCGGATATTCTGTTTTTTATTCTTCGGGCGATGGCCTGCAGGATCCGAAAAACTCATATTTTTAATATGCTGATAGATCATCGGAACTTCTGTTAACGGCAGGAAACAGTTAAAGATTCTTTCTTTAATAAAATGTCCTAATCTTAATTCGTCAGATTTATTCGGGACTGCTTTAATAACAGGATGATTGATTTTATAAAATCCAGTTTCCCATTTGGTTTTATCCAGCAATTCAGACTTCTGTGAAGAGTTTAATTTAAAATAATCGTTATGTTCTGTAATAAAAGCATTCACGGACTCCCAGAAGTTTTTACTGTCCGGAATCGGCATGGTATATCTTACAGTTCCGACATCAGGGAATTCTGTATAAACCGTACTTCCCGGATTGGTTAACATATCAAAATCCATGAAATTAATCCATCGGTTGTTAAAAAATACTTCATCCATCCCACCAAGGTCATTGAGCTTACTTCTGATTTTTTCAATGGTCTTCGGTTCATAAAGTGCTGCCATCAGTATAGCATTATTCGCCCTGAAAAACTGTACGGAATAAGGCTTGTGAGCGTATTCGGTAATAAAACTATAGGTCGATTTTCCGAATTTATCCGGTCTGGTGGCATATTTCGATCCCGTTGGCTGCTTCGGCTGTTTCGGCTCAATAATTTTGTTCGCAAACATGACGGCAGGAACTCCGAATTTCGATTTATATTTTGCGCCCTGCATATCCAAGGTATCGTTATCGACACTTCGCAAACCAAAAACAGAATATCTTACATCTTCATTATCGCCCGGCAAGATGGCATCCTGTGTAAGGTTATTCGCTACATTTTTATACAGATACACTTTGTAAGATGGATAATAATTCAGCGGAAGCGATGTGCCGACAACAGGATCCGTAGGCTTGGCAGGAAGTGTCTGGCCTCCCAGCACATGAAACTTAGGCTGATGATTGTTATCCTCTTCAATAATGAAATTATTATCATAAATATATAAGACCAGATCATTATTGATTCCGATATTTTCCGTTCTTACCACTTTAAAAACAGATCTGGATTCGATAGGATTGCCACTGTTGTAATCTTCATTCGTAAAAATCCTCACAATACCATTCTGCCATTCTACCGAATGTGAATCTGCATTATACTGTGAATGCTGAGCCATTTTGAATCCTGGGAATGTAATTTTGTAGACCCCTTTGTGTACTTTCGGAGTATTCGGATAATCGATCACGGTCCCCAGACTATTCTGATAAACATGAAGATCTTCGAAATACTTCTCTATGGTCGCCTGTTTCCAGAACCCCCTGCTTTTTTCAAGGTAACGCTGGATTTCTCCGTTAGATGAAGGGGTTTCGATAACTTCCCGGTGAACCGTCCAGTCGTTGGTTCCGATTTTCACCTTTAATGAATTCGGATTTTTCACGCCCCACGTTGAGGTATTCTGCATGTTTTCCGTTACACTGAAAAGACCTTCGGTAGACGGATTAATGACCGGAAGTGTTAAGGTGGCCTGATCAATAAGCGGAGTTGTTCCCGCAATAATCGCTGCACTGGCTGCTTTTTTAAAGACCGTGAAATGAAGACCTGTTGAAGTCTGGTCTATGCCATTGATGATATAGCTGTCACCATCCATCAGGAAAATCCCTCCGATATAATCGCTTGCCGTTGTTCCGGCAGGAATTTCGGATTTATACGTCTGAACCTGAATAGAAGGCTGCGTCACCCCAGCATTTGCGGCTCCTGAACCTGGAACTAAGTAGTCTTTGGTTTTGATGATCGCCATCAGCTGGTTGGCATGGGGAACTACATCATAAGCCTTAGCCGAAATAATTTTTGGTGTATAATTCCTGTAAAAAATTTCCACCTCATCCGCAAATACTTCTTTGTTGTCCGGAAATAAGCTTTCAGGATCCTGCTGATATATCGTACTTGAAATCCCGGAATCAAACGGAATGGAATAACCGATCATATCCTGGTAAATATGGTAATCATAGGTAAGCCTAACCAAAGTCTTATCCTCATTATCCGGGATCGCATTTAAACGCAACTGCTCATTCTGAGTGGTAAAGGTGAGAGGAACTTCTTTCTGAATATTAAATACATTGGTTCCGGAAGGCGGCAAAAGCCTGTTCGCCGGTTTGATATTTGTATCAATAGACAGTTCTTTTTCCCCGTACTGCGCTCTTGAGAACCAGTTGATCCCATATCCTTTATAGAAATACGTCCCGCTTTTATCCTGTCTGTGCATATACAGCGGCGCATAGGTAGAAGGAATCTGGATCGGTAAGGTTTCCGAAGAATTATCCGTGTTAGCATACTGGGTATCATGACAAAGCTCCGGTTTAACCCAAATATACGTATCCGCTTCGCCAGGTTTTACCAGCCTGTGCTCAAGACCGGCATACACCGGATTGGTAAATGAAGAGGCGTCAAAAGGGTAGCTGGAATCAAAAAATACAGGATTCACCTGAAAATCCGGAACCTGGATGTTATAAAGACTGACATACCTGTATTTTCCGTCATGGGAATATCCTTCACTGTTATAAAGACCTGCCGAATTCGGGTTGTTCCCATCCATCCCTTTGGAAATTTTCAGGAGATCTACCGGAAGGGATAATCTTTCAATCTGCGTGGATACCGGCAGTGACATGGATAGTAACTGATAGGTTTTATCGGACGAATTGATATCCAGATCTCTGTTGGTGTGATATTCTGCAATATAGATAAATTCCCCGTTCATCACCACATTATTGAGATCCAAATGGCCTAATCCCAGCATTCTGGCCACGTGATAATCCAGTGATGCAATATTCAGAATATCTAAATTCGATACTTCCGTTTGACCATCCTGTACAGGATCTGTCGTGATGGTAACTGACGGATCATTCTGTGCGGCACCGAAATTCAGATTAAGTGTCTCGTTAGCTTTAGGATTTGGCTGTGTATTACTCAGACTGATGTATTTGTCCACTACAGTTTTTATATCTCTGTCTAAAGGCCCTTGGGAAGTATGTTCCCATTTGTCTTTATAATTTTTGGTATTTACAAAAGCTCCGTCGTTATAGCGCAGCCAAGCTCCGTGTACCGGATTGGAATCCGGAAGAGGATCCAACCTTGTAAATGCTTCGGAATTATCTGTGGTTAAAGCAAATTTACCCAGTAACTTCCAAGCCTGCGCCTGATTGCGGCTGATGATAAAATCCGAATAAAATTCAAAATCAATCATCGATACAAGGCAGCTGTTGGCTTTAAAACGTAAGGTCTTACCGTTTTCCGCATTGAAATAATTAGTGGTTACTTCATTGCTGTATAACTGTTTTCTGTACGTAAGGTTCTGCTGTGTCACAGAAGTATTATCAGCTACCGACAATGCTTCCAGCTGCAGGACTGAATAAGACTGCACATTATTTACCTTTAAAGAAGCCGCAAAGAAAAGATCGGTCTTACACTGCACTTCAATCAGTTCATTTCCGTATTTTTCAACAAACTGCAAAGGATTGGTAAGTGGATTAACCGCCTGCCTCACCTGGGTATAGACATTTTTATTTTTAAAATAAACGTAGATCAGCCTTGTATTGTTGTTGAACTTATACACCCACATTTTCTGATTGTCATCAACCAGCTGCGGAGCGACCGAAAAATCTAATGAAAAGACGGATTTTACATAGGGCGTTCTATATACTTTAACGAAATCTTCCGGTTTATTGAAATTATAGGAAGTAGAAGCTGCATTTCCTTTAGGCAAATGGTTTTCTCCCAGCTTTCCTCCGAAACTCCATCTCAAATGAACCCCTTTTGTACTGTCGGCTCCCGTCGAACCTGCTGCCTGCAGATAAAAGCCGGGAGTCTGAAGACCGGCAAAGTCATCAAAAGTAATAGCCGATCCGCCTGTTTCGCAGACATCCTCATTGATGTATACCGAATCAGTATAGAGGGATTTTGCCGCAAACTCTTTATAAGTTGTATTAACAGCACTGAAACTGGCCGATAGTATCATCTGTTCAAAGACGCTTGGCCTCCAGACCTCAAGATTAGAAGTTTTACAGTTATCGAACTGGGTTCCGAAAAATCCTGAGAATTGTCTTTCACTTACTGCTCCGTGAAGCACAGCCTGGTCATTAATAATCTGATCGATGGAAAGCGTGGAAACATCCATCTTTTTTATTGCCTGATGTACAAAGTTGTAATCAGATTTTACGATTTCATTATTGCTGTTGGAGATCAAAAAATATTGTGATCCGAAAACATATTTTGGATTCTTGTTGGTGTTTTCCTGGTAAGAATATCCATAGCTCTCATTAGGAAGCATCAGCGCAGGCTTTCCGTTCCATGCTCCGGAGACAAACAGTTTATTGTTGGCGTAATAAATGCCGTCCAGCGATATGGCAGTGCTTCCGTCGGGCGAATAAACATATTTCGAATCGGTGATATTCAAGTTAATATCCATAGAAATCGTAGTACCTACCGTCTGACCTCGTTGGTTATGATTTCCGCAGATCGCCAATATTCTTCCGTACACAACAGCCCCTGATACTTCAAAAGTGCCCGCTACTTTGGGAGCAATTTCCTTTTTTACCAATACGGTACCCGCTTCATTCACAGCCATCACAAAAGATTTGGACAGCCTGGAATCATAGTAAACGATAAATGCACGGTCATCATATTTTGCGGCGTACAAACGCCCCCTGACTGATGCGTCAGGGAAACTTTTGTACCATTTTACTTCTCCGCCGGCTGTGATGAGCATCAGAAAAGGAATTACCGAATTTTCAAATCCGAGAACCATGTAATCGCTTTTGTGCGGCATAATCTTGATGAAAGTAATCTGCCGGTCTTTGAAACCGTATATTTTATTCCAGACCAGACCACCGTTTTCATTGAGCACTGTAATTAGTCCGGAACTAAAGTCACCGCCGCCTACGTTAAATATATTTCCATTCTGGTAAAGAGTAAAATTAACTCTTGCATCGGAAACGTCTGTATAATTATGATATTTGAAAAAACTCATTTTTAATTTTAATTTTATAGTTGAATTTCGTTTACTGTAACGGCAGATTTTTCTACGTACACCGTTCCGTTCCAGGCTTTGTACCTGAACCTGCAGTTTAGTTTTGAATTGATGATTTTTTTGCTCTGATGCATCACCAGGATTTGTGAATAGTCTTTTGAATAAAGTACTTTAAATTCATTGTTTACGTTTCCGCTCTGGCTGAGTACCTGGAAGCAGTCGGCCATATGGGTCAGTGGAATCTTCGGATCATTGAAAGGTTCCGGATTCCTGATCAGTAACGCCACAACATTTTCCGTCGCATGATCCATTATTTTCACAAATTCCGTATTGTTAGGCGGATCCAATGGTTTGAGACCCACTACGCCTTCCAATGCCCGGTCAAAAACTTCGGAATAGGTATTGGCCAGACTTTTCAGATGATCATTTTCAGGACCTCCGGATACCAGTGCATACAGATCATTCAGCTTTTGCTGATTAAAATCCGTACGGATCCCGTAAACTGCATTTCTTTCCGCTACAACCACCTGATGGTCATCATATTCTTTAAGCTTATAACTTTCCACTTGCTCCTTAAAGTTCTTGTATCTGGATGTTTTAAACACAAATTCATGTACCGAAGGATTTTCATTATACGTTTCTTTTGGTGATATCGGCCATGATGCAAAACCACTGTCTTCATTCGCATCAAACGCATTGGATATGATGGCGGTATAAAGTTTTTCCGGATTCAGGTTGTCCAGCACTACAGAATAGCTGTTAGATTTCGGCTTTATTGCTTGACCGGGTTTAATGACGCAGGTCAGATTATTGTTAGGCGTATTGGCATAATTGATATAGTTCATCATCTGCTGGATTCCCAATGGCATATTCGGATCAGTATCCGACACCCATGAGGTGATGGTCTCAGGGACGGTCGCATGCGTCCAGTGTTCCGGCAGAGGATACGGAATAATCACATTCGTCACCGGATCTTTGATCATGATATTCATTTCTCCTTTTATAAAACCAAGCCCCTGGCCTTGTTCCCATTTCTTCAGCATGTTATACACATAAGGCTTGTTGAAAAACAAATGGATTTCACATTCCTCGTGACCGTAGAATAATGGCTTCGACATCAGCAAATCCCCGTCTGCATTCGGATAGGACTTTTTCATATCGATATATGCCTTAAGGGAAGTAATTGGATATTCTTCTTTCTTTTTCTTCTTCGGAGGGCTTACAGGTACTCCTTTCTCGTCCCGTACCCAATCGATATAATCCGGGTTTTTCTGTTCGAAATGTCCGATAGGCCCAGCCGTTTTGAAGGTGAAATAATAATTGAAATCATGTGGAGTATCTCCGTTTACATTATCCCTTGTTTTCACATGGATACAATAAGCGCTGTTCGGTCTCCAGATCGGCTGCACTACTTTGGACATGGCATCCTGCATCAGCTGCATATCCTGCTGAACGGCTGCCTGTGCCGGAATGGTCTGCTGGTATTCATAATCGGTAACCGTCATCCAGGAAACTTCCTGAAGCATCGTATAACAGTTGGTTACGTAATCTCCTATATTGCTACAGCCACAGTTACCAATTTTATAGATGGTGTCAAAGATTTCTTTAACCATATTTAAGGCATCCTGAAGATTAGAATCTTCCATCATGATATATTTCTGTAACTCATCTACCATATCACGAATTAATCCCATCCCGTTAATCAGGTTATAATAAGGATGCTCTTTATCAAAAGCATAAATTGCATCTATCAAGATCTGGAAGCATTTGCTGTTTTCTCTAAAAGATACTGCCGGATTAATGCAGCTGTAAAGACTATTGCTGATCTGGCTGAGAAAATTACATAACACCTCATCTTTCTGGCAAGGCTCCGTTTTTTCATCGCATCCGCAGACCGGAGTAAACTTAAGACCGATTGGCTTCTGAGCCACCTTGTTTACTTTAATGATCACTGCTTTATTCGTCTTCTCTTTCGGATACTCGGAAGAATAGCAGATATCGATCCCGTCCGCTTTGTCGGAAATCCTGGAAATCACACTGTTTCTTTCGATAAATGAACTAAACGGGTTGTCTGGAAGATAAAGGAAGATCACAGAGTGGGTATTGAAATCCACATACGGAGCAGGATTGCCGTACATGGTCTGCATATACACGCTTTCAAAATCCGCCCAGGTATTTACAATCCGTGAAGCATTAAAATCCACAATTCCTAAACCAAATAATCCCTGATAATTATCAACGGTTTCCAGCACCTCAAAATCAAGTTCGTTACACTGGGCCGTCGTACATCCTCCCTCTTTTAGTTTATCCAGCTGGGCAATGAGTTTATCATAAAGATCCTGGTCTGCCTGGGAGAGAATTACGGAACTAACTTCCCCGTTTGTATTGGCAGCAGCATTGGCCCAGATCTGATCGATCTGTGCATTGATCGCATCAATCTGTGCCTGGTTGGCATGATAAGGGATAATTTCAATCTTACTCACATATTTATTAAGCAGGTCTGCCTCTTCAAGTACAAGCTCAGTCATCAGCTCGTCTTTTGTTTTGGTGATTTCAGTGATCATATCATAATTCTGATAAATGGCATTCGAGAATATTTCCTTATACAGCCTGATCGTTACATTGCTTGCCAATGTGGAAAGCTTCATTTTAATCTTGGCTGAAGCTTCAGGCAGGATAATCACCATGGCGCTCCCATTGGTAATCTTCAGGGATTTTGCAGAGTTATGAGGATTGGAAGCATTGGAAACCATCATATAATCATCGTCGGTTGCGGTCCCGAGAATGTTGTAGTAAGCCCCGTTGATGAACTCATTCGGGTACATCGTCGGCTGATGATAAATTGTTCCTACGGCTTTATCCAGTACATTCGAATGGTGCCATACCGGTGTATGATCCGTACAGAACAATGAAGAAGCGGTGATTCCGTATTGTTCCGGAACAAACCATCCCGGCTGTCCTCCGTCCAGGAAGGTAAATGGCGTGGATGCCAGGATCCTGACGGTATCATATTTTTCATTGGTTTTCTGCCAGAATCCGACCTTAAAGTTATCGATTCCTGTAATGCCATTAGCCTGTTGTTCAGACAATACGCCCCGATAAGGGTTATATTCTACCCAATTATTTCCTTTAGCAATCAGGATACGTACGTCTTCCAAAGAGTACTGGTGTTTTACCTGACGGATGACATGGCCTCCCGGCTGTACTTTTTCAGGCGGTATCAGGTCGGTATATCCGCTGGCTCCGCTGGTATGGCCTCCGATTTTTTTGTCAGCCAATACTGTCGGAATCATCCCTTTTTCCACTTTGAAATCGATGTAGGTATCCAGCGGAATATATTCCACTTCTGCACTGGTCCTTACGGTATCAGGCGTAGGAATCTGATCAATAAAGGTTTTGATTTTAAAATCTTCATTGGTAAGCATGTTTACTCCTTTCGCAGCACTTTCCAGTCTGGCAACTTTTGGATAATCAATAGCCGGGTCATCAGAAACATACGTAATCGGTGCTACAGCAGTCGTATCCACCTCATTGTTTTTCTCCCATTTGATGGTTAAATGAATATTGAACTTGATTTTAACAATAAATAATCTGATTTTCAGTTCCAGCTTAAATTCAGCGAGAATAAGGAACGGTTTCACCAATTCTACCCTGAAGTAAATGGAAATAAATAAGGAAACTTTAACGATGAAGAGATTAATTTCCGCGCCTCCTTCCACATAAATATAACCGCCGACCTGAGGACGTTCGAAACTGATCTTGGTTCCCACTTCAATAGCAGCCCATACTTTCAGGATCAGCAGGTTGAGGTTGAAATCCACCCTTGCGCCGGCTTCGATCCCTTTGGCGGCAATCATGAGATACGCCTGTGCCTTGATATTCAGCGAGTCTTTTAATAAGGCTGCCGTAATCGGTTTTTCTTTCGTCCCGAAATTAATGTACCACGGCTTCTGGTTTTTAAAGAAGAAGCCCATCTGAACCTCGGCTTTGATGTCGATGAAGGAACCGTTGTTCTTATTCAGCTGGAAGTTTCCGCCGGCACCGATTTCCAGGGAATCGCTGCTTACAATGACGAATGCATAGAACGGCGGCAGGCGCGGATCGTCTTCTGCCAGTCCTAGACGCTCACTGATGATGGTTAAACCGGCATCAATGGCAAACATACTAGGAACGGACAACAATACCATAGCACGTAGTGAGGCCAGACGTCCGTCCAGTGTGGCCAGGGAAGCTCCTGCCCCGATGGAGAACGGGAAGCCCATATCTTTGGTATGCTGCGGACCGATAAATTTATCCATATGGATTCCCCGCTCCGGATGCACATAATAATCGTACCAGCTGTCGTTATCGCTCATTCCGATGGCGCTCTTATGGGCCACATAACGGTAGCCGAGCAGTCCCCTGAATCCGAAGATTCCGAAAGAACCGAGCGGAATCACAAACGGAAACTCCACGTTGGCATCAATAAAGAATCCCGGATATTTAGGGTCGAATGCCATTTCAGCAGAACCGTAAATTTTCATCTGCGGCAGCTGAAGGGCTACTTTTCCGCGGTATTCCGTAGAAACTCCCGGCTCAGGAATCGTTAATGATCCCTTGATGATCGCTACGGCAGCTTCCGCACTGGCCGTTCCCGGAATCACCAGGTCGATCTCCAGCGTGGAGATGTGGAAATAATGGTCTTTGCTTCCTCCATGTTCATCGTTGTCATTGGTATAATAGTATTTTACCCCGTTTCCTCTTACATCGATTCCCAAAGGATTCACATTGATCCCTCCATCAAATCCGATATAGTTGTAGTTACGCATTACTCCATTGAACATTTTCTGCACGGTTCCGATGTGGATGGCGGAAACGCTCATGGTAACCGGCCCAATATTCAGGTTCAGATTAACCGGAACAATCGAATTTCCACCGCCAAGCTCAAATTTTCCGCTGGCGTAATAGCGGATGGACGGAAGATCGATTCCCTGCTCCCCGAATAATTTTTCCCCAAATGAACCGTGAGGGAAAAAGATCTGTGTATCAGCCTCGATATAAAAGTTATCATCCTTCTTCCCGATTTCAATACTCTGAAGTCTGAATTTCAGAATATCGAACAGGTTCATGGTAAGTCCTGAAGGCAGGAATGCAGCGGCAAGCTTAAAGTTTTCTTTGCTCTCCCATTCTCCTACTACTTTAATCAGTAATTCTTTGTTAGGCTCTTCTTCATTCTTGAATTTTTTAATTCTCAAAGCAGCTCTCAATGAAGAGTGGACAACCTTGCCCTGATGGAAATCAATTTCAAAATTACTGAATCCCAATTCCCATGATTTATCGGCATCTTTACCAAGATTAAACCATAACGTTTTTTTACTTTCTTCAGCAAGTTCTTCAATATTCAGGCTGCCTATAAATTTATAATATTCATCCTCCTTTTTAAAGGTCCTGTGCTGGCCATCTTTTGTTGTCAGTTCTAAAGGGTAAGCAAATTTCAGTTGGGCAGGTGATTCCAGTCCGTTGATGTATGTCAATAAGTTTGCTTTATTGGCAATAGTCTGTACGGCAGTTCCATTCATGGGTTTTACCTTCAGATTGGTATAATCCAGATCGAAGAAATTACCGAAATAATCGACGACTTCAGTATCTCCTGCACTGTTTGCTGCCGTACTGTAGGTAGGACGGATGGCAATATTTCCGGACAATCCGCCGGTACCGATCAGCAAATGGTTGGCAGAAATCCCGAGGGTCTGCCCGGTCTGCTGTTTTTTAAACCATTTTTTAGGCAGGAAGATTTCGGTATATTCCATGTAGACGCCCATGAATTCTTTAGGACGTCCGTCGGCGTCGGCTTCTGCAATATTTTCCTTTTTGCTCAAATCGATCTTCATGTTGTGAATATCGATGGCAAAACCTGTATTTCCGATCAGGGCAGGCGAACTGGTACTGAGGGCAAGATCCATATTGTATCCGAAGCCTCTTTCGGTATCCGCATAAAATACGGCCTCACCGAATTTCAGCATGACTTTATCCAGGAATCCCTGTGTATTTTCCGGAATAGGATCCAAAGCATTCGGATGGTTTCGGGGATACGCCGGTGTTAAAATATTCCTCGGGAACTCAATGGCCGCCGAAAGCATCAGCGTCGCCTTGAATTTCGGAATGATGACTTCCTTGATGAACTCATCAATATCCTGCGGGATCAGCGAACGGAAAAATTCTTTCACTTTTTTCCCGGTTTCCTGAATATCCGATGTTAATAAGTAAGTGGCAAACGCTACCAAGGAAGCATATTTCTTATTTGATTTCTGGTAAATATCCTTTACCACATCGGTTATCGTTGTTGCATTATCAGGAATTGTCAGTCCCAAGCTCTGATCTAAATTCAGATCGTGCACAAACTGCATTAACGGTGTGATGTTTTGATTTTGCGGTTCTACGAAAGTATTAACGATATGGGCAATCGCCTGTTCCTCCGTAATGTTCAGCACTCTGAGTGCGACTTCAAAGATTTGCTGGGGCTCAAAGGAAAAATTCCCTAAGCTGAACTGGCGCAGATATGCCAGGATTTTCCATTGGTATTCGATGGTGATCGGAAAGGCCGAAATGTTAGAATCATTTCCTGCCAGGTCAGGATTAAGGACTAAGGAAATTCCGGTTCCCGGAAGTTCGATATCCAATCTCTTCGATACAAGGGACAAGCTGTAAAAAGCTGAATCTCCTTTCGGGCCTTTGCTGTACTGTAAATCTTTGTAATAGATCTTGTCGAGGAGCCCAATGACTCCGTCTTTTATGAATCCCAATATGTCTGGGATCTGGTCAGGTGTAACCACAGAGGATAACCTCGGGTAATACCTGTGTGTTACCGGTGTTTGATTTGGCATGTAAATTTTTTGTGTTTGAGGTTTATTTAAAACAACATGATAGCGTTAAATAAATACGCTCTCCAGGATAAAAGGCTCTTTTCAATTCTTTGAAAGAAATGACCGTTTGCCATTTTTGCTGTGGAAGCAGGATATTTTATTCCTATCATCTTTTTAAAATATTGAGAGCATATAAATGTCAATTCCCATTTTAGTGATCCGTATAAAACTTTTAATGATGTGTATGTTAAAAGCTTTATTTTATCATGTAAATCCATTTTCACTATATACCCCTGGTGGAATAATTGGTTATTTCATAGGTTGTCAGTTTTTGGTTTAACAGCATCAATCTGCCATTGAATATTTTAAAATTCGTCAGACAATGAGTTAAAATCCTTACGCATTAACTCGTCTATTATTCTGAAACAAAGATATCCGGGCACAACGCCAAAACTTGACGTGTTATTTTTTATTTAAAAATCTTTAAAATTTATTATGAAATAAAAGGCAGGGAATAAGGTAATCTAATTCCCTGCTCAAAAGAATTAAATAAATATAAATCAGATTTATTTATATACAAACTGTTTTAAACCTTCATAGACGGTTTATAGTTTTAATCTAGTTCAGAGTAATCTTCATGAGATCTGCTATCCAGCGTATGACCTTCGATTGAATAGATCTTTGAAATCTATTTTGTTGTAACAATAGAAGATAATCCCGGGTAATAACTGTGTATTACCGATGTTTGATTTGACATGTAAATTATTTTGTGTTTTAGGTGAATGAAAAGCTTCCGTTTAGACAAAAAAAGCCTTATTAAGTAATGATTACTTAATTTCACATGGTGTTAGAATATTTTGGATAAGATAGTTAAGTTCTAAAATTTAGAAATTTTAAACTTAATACAGCCCTTACTTGAGTGCTCTAAATTCTTTCCACATTTCTTGTATTTTTTCTGAATTTGGAACTCCCTTATCTGCCGATCTTTCACAGGTATTATCAATATAGTTAAGAAACTTATCATCAAATGAAGGTAGATAATTTTTAGTAAAATCCAAATCTTTAAAAATGACCTGACCATTTATTTCAATTGATTTCATTTCTCCTCTTCTTATATTATTGCCTCTCTGTAAAATCTTAATAACAGTTTCATAAGGATCAGGTAGAGCCTTATATTCATTAAACTGAGGATATTCTTTAAACAATTGCCAACAAATATATCCATATAGAATTGGTATATCTAATCCTTTATTATCTAGGTAAAACATACCTACATTAAATGTTTTCGTAAATTCTTCTAAAGAAATAACAGAATCCAACAAATGTGAATCAACAAAATAGACAATATTATGAGCCTCATCCAATCTATACATAAGAAACCATTTTTCAATCATGTTAAGACTTTCATACCAAACACGCATTCTTTTTAAATATTCTTTAAATAATAATAC
>NZ_VTSX01000041.1 GCF_008329705.1 Chryseobacterium sp. SN22
AAGCTATCATATTTTTATTATAAACAATTATGAATAAGAATTCTGTTTTTATAAATAGTTATGTTTATGTATTATGCGCAGATAAGAAATGAAAGTGAAATTTTCAAAAATAGTAGAGGGAAATTTGGCGAATGATTGAATTTAATTTTCTTTAATAAAATAGTTGTTTGTTTGAATATAATTAAATTTATATTATTGGAAAAAGCGGATTTTTTATCTTCAAAAAAGGTTTATAACATAAAATCGATGATGTGTAATATAGATTAACTAATTGATTAGCAAACATATAGATAGTTGTGATTATCTCGAGGAATATTGATGTTGATTTTTTGAAAATCGTAGGTTTCTATTAGTTATTTATTATATTTGCATCCGAAAACTATAACCATAAAACGATACAAGCATGTATGTACCCTCTAAATTGAAGATCGCGGTGACGGTCTCATTATTTTTCAATTTTAATTTTCTGTTATGTCAGGTCGGAATAGGAACAACGACACCTGATCCCTCTTCTGTCCTCGATATTAAATCATTTAATAAGGGCGTCCTTCTGCCAGGTATTGCGATAACATCACTTACCGATAATATATCGGTCTCTTCTCCTTCAAACGGGCTGTTGATCTGGAATAACGGGCTCGGAGGACTTGCAGATACCGGATTCTACTACTGGAACAACCATAGGTGGAATAAAATTTCTATTGCAACTACCGCCGGCAGCGTCGCTCCGGCAAGCTCCGGGAATTCCTGGAACAACTCGGCAACGAATGGGGGAAACAACACCGGGGGAAATACCAATCTTTCTTTAGGGACCAATACCTATGACGACCTTATTTTTAAAGTGAACTCGGTGAAATCCGGCAGGTTGGGAACCGATAACTCCATAAGTCTGGGAACCGGGGCCAATGCCGGCCAGAACGGTATCGCTATTGGGATGTCCGGTTCTGCCTATCAGGGTGTTTCAATAGGTAATGAAGCATCGGTAACAGTCAATGACGGGCTTGCCGTAGGAAATAAAGCCCTTGCGGCCGCTTATAAGTCCAATGCCATCGGCTATAATGCGAAAACCAATAAAAATGAATCGACTGCTGTAGGAAATAATTCTCTTGCCGACGGATTCCAGTCTACGGCCGTTGGATATAACGCCAAAACTACGGCCAACGAATCTTCTGCATTGGGGAACAATTCAGAAGCGGCCGGATTTCGGTCGGTGGCTTTAGGCTACAGTGCCAAAACAAGTTCCAACAGTGAAACTGCAGTAGGGTATTATGCGTCTACAAACGGGCAGAATTCCACGGCTTTGGGTTCAGGCGCTTCCGCTAAAGGCCAGCAATCTACTGCAATAGGATACAATGCTGCTACTTCACAGTATAATGCCATTGTTTTAGGAGATAGCAACGCCAATGTCGGGATCGGTACCTCTACACCGAATACGACTGCCAGGCTTGATGTCGGCGGACAGTACAAATTGGGAAATCAGGGAACCGTGCAGAAAAACCAGATCAGCTTTGAAGTATGGCCGGTGGTTTCCATACACAATCTTCAGACCGGTAAATCCGTAACGATGAATATTGCCATTCCTGCAACGATGCTTCCGGGATCAACAAAAGCAACTATTACCGTAACACCGGCAGCAGATTTTGCGGGAAATTCTACATTCTCCATTTCAAATGCAAGAATGACTTCAACGTCAAACATTACCGTTAATCTTACCAACATATCCTCAAATATGGAAAGCTTATATTCTTCGCATTTTTATATCACAATTAACGAGTTTTAGAATTTTCAATCATTTTGATTATTAATATAGAAAAAAGGGTTAGGCACAAAGTTAAAATGAACATAGTTTAGTGTATTTTTATTATCGGAGTTAAAGGTAATCAGGGTATTTAAATCAGCTGCAATACTGTCTGTCAACACTAAAAATAGCTCTCCGGCCTCAGTTTTCATCAAAACGAAAAGGCTCTATACCAAAGACTTTATTATATTTTAAAGAATAAAACATTAAAAGATAAGCTCTATCTGTTAATAGATGCAAGTCATAGGCTTTTGAGTGCTATGAGGATGGTCTGCTCTTTTCCGATTTACCCAAAAGTTTTGATGCTGATGTAAATGAAGTTAAACAAACCTTATATTCATTTAAATAAAAAAGGATTTCAATTTTCTGAAATCCTTTTTTATTATAAATTAAGAGGGGTTAAGTACCATCCATATTTGATCTGTAATCTAATGATACATGGTTTTCTTTACCAGCCTAGAAATTTTAAGATCATCCATTATTTCCGGTGGAAAGTTTATTTTTTGTTATGCATTATCCGGTCAGCCATTACTCATATCAGAATAAATCTGCTTGGGAAAACCAGTAATCTTCCAATCCGAAATTTTTTTGTGCTGATGCATCCTGAGGTAATTTTGTTCAGAGACTTCGTCATCTTCATCGAAAACAAGAGAATCATGAACAATATATCCTTCAGCGACCTTCATGAAAAAGTGATCAGCGGGAATATCCCCAAACTCAAAATAGTGCTCAAGGATAAAATTTTTTATTTTATATTTTTCAATAACTGAGATAAGTTCCACCATTGGAGGGTCTTCTTTAAAGTCATCTCTGGAACTGATATAGTCAAAGTAAATAGCTGTGCTTTCAAAATCTCTTGCATTTTGATCAGCCAGCGGAAATTATCTTTAAACGGGAAAAAGATGAATCCGTTTGATTTTACGCAAACGGTATTATCAGCAATTTCGACCGGGTCTTTTGTGACCAGACAGGTCATATAATAGCTCATCTTATTTAATAATCCTATCCAACACCCACTCGATCAGGTTCTTTTCGGAAGCGTGATGATCGGCAGAGAATTCCCCGCGTCTTCTGTTGGCAATCACATTGTTTACCGTAATAGCCTTATGGCCTAACATTTTGGATAAAGCATAAATGGCCGAAGTTTCCATTTCAAAGTTGGTGACCCCAAGATCATTCAGCGTTTCCAGAAATTGGTCATCAACTGCTTTCAACCGCAGCTGTCTGCCTTGTGGTGCATAAAAACCGGGGAAAGTAGCGGTATTCCCGTGGTATTTGGCATCTTTATACAGTTCGCCCAGCTCTTCCGCCCATTCCGAAAAATACAGCATCGGTTTAATTTTTTCATACGGAAAGCGATCTGAAAAGTTTTTAGAGAATTCGTTTTCAAACGCATAGTCCTGGTAAAAATGCATAAGGCCGTCAAGACCTACAACATTCTGGGTTACCAGCATATGATCCACCTGTACCTCAGGGTTTACGCTTCCGCAGGTTCCCATCCGGAACAGCTGCAACGCTGTATGTTCCGTCTTAAATTCTTTGTTTTGAAGATCGATATTTACCAGAGCATCCAGTTCATTCATCACAATATCGATGTTTTCCGTACCGATTCCTGTTGACATCACAGTGATTCTTTCACCTCGCAAGGTTCCCGTATGGGTATAAAATTCCCTTTTGTTCTTCCGGATTTCTACCGTGTCAAAATATTTTGAAACCTTGGCTACCCGGTCCGGATCCCCGACCAGGATTATTTTTCCGGCAATATCTTCCGGTAATAGGTTCAGGTGATAAACACTTCCGTCTTCGTTCAGTACCAGTTCTGAAGCTGCAAGTTTATTGAGCATAATTATTTTTTTATCGTTTAAAATGAAATTGTGACTAACTAAAATCTCCCGCAACATCCTTCATCATTATTCAAAGAAAAGCCTGTACAGAATAGGCTGTTTTAGTAATGAATGTGATTTCGGGGTTTAAAATTAATAAAAAAATATATATGGTATGTGTATTTATCACAAAAGATATGAATACCGGATATTATAGGTAAAGATAATATACCGAATAAGTACACAAAAATTTCTAAAGAATTTTCCGGTTTTAGAGATGGTATTTAAGACACTTGTCTTACCAGAACAATGATGTTGAATAGTTCAGACAAGTCTGTAAGCATTATTTAATCCAAATTTGAATTAAGGCACAATACTTTACAAAATATTACCGAAAACAAAAGTACTTAAGAATGTGATCAGCATCAGCCTGATCACAATCAGCTGAAAGATTTTCTATTGAATTTTCACAGCTGAAAAATCTAAAGACCATTATGCTAGCACGCAAATTGAAAAGTCACCATTGAAAAGCTGAAAATGTTTATACTGCACAGGCAGATTACTTATGATTAGAAGCGGGGAGCTGAAAGTTTTCTTCAACAGGCTCAGATTCAATTGCAAAGTAAAATTGACCATTTTCTTATAAAATTGGCCTGCGAAGCAAAATTCACCATTCACCTTATCACCCGCCAACCCTTTTGGTTTTAAAACCCATATCTTTAAGGATTTCCATAATCTTATCACGGTTGTCTCCCTGGATGATAATTGTCCCGTCTTTTTCGGATCCGCCGATTCCCAATGTGGTTTTTATTTTTTTTGAGATTTTTTTCAGTTCTTCTTCGCTGCCTTCCCATCCTTCTACGATGGTTACCGGTTTTCCGTTTCGGCCTTTCTTTTCAAACTTGCACACCAGAGGTTCTTTCTGTTTGAATTCGTCTTCAGGCATCTTAAAATCCTGCTCTTCATGATCAGGAAAAAGGTTTTTCAATTGGTCTCTTAAATCCATCCGGCAAAATTAATAATTATTTGGATTAAAGAAAATAGTAACAGGAATTAAATGATTCCTGCAAACCGGTATGATATTTTAATGGATTGATAATCATAAAATGAGTATATTTAGTAATCTTTTACCAAAAAAAATATTAAACTATGGATCTATTTGTATTAGTACCCATTTTTGGGATTGCTGCCCTGGTGTATACCTTTCTCCAAAGCAATTGGGTCAATAAGCAGGATGCCGGAGATGAAAAAATGAAACTGATCAGCGGACATATTGCTGACGGTGCGATGGCTTTTCTGAAAGCCGAGTACAGAGTCTTAACCTATTTTGTAGTTGTCGTGGCCATTCTTCTGGCAATAATGGGCATGAGCAATGCCAATTCACACTGGACCATCGGGATCGCCTTTGTTTTTGGGGCTGTATTCTCCGCAGCGGCCGGTTTTATCGGAATGAAGATTGCCACCAAAGCCAATGTGCGGACAGCACAGGCCGCAAAAACTTCACTTTCCAATGCGCTGAAAGTTTCTTTTACGGGAGGTTCCGTCATGGGAATGGGCGTTGCCGGATTAGCCGTTTTAGGATTGGGAGCTTTATTTTTAATTATCAGGCAGATTTTTGCTCCGGGCGCTCCTGTCGATTCCCATGAAATGGAAAGAACCATCGAGATTCTTACCGGGTTTTCTCTCGGCGCTGAATCCATTGCCCTTTTTGCAAGAGTAGGGGGCGGGATTTATACGAAGGCTGCGGATGTAGGAGCCGACTTAGTAGGAAAAGTAGAAGCGGGAATCCCGGAAGATGATCCGAGAAATCCGGCGACCATCGCAGATAATGTAGGGGATAACGTAGGCGATGTGGCGGGAATGGGAGCTGATTTGTTCGGTTCCTATGTTGCCACGGTACTTGCCACGATGGTTTTGGGAAGGGAAACGGTTTCAGTAGACTCCTTCGGTGGTTTTGCACCGATCCTCCTGCCGATGCTGATTGCCGGAACAGGAATTATTTTTTCGATGGTCGGAACTCTGTTTGTAAGAATCAATGATAACGAAGAGGCATCCACTTCCAGCGTGCAGAATGCACTGAACCTGGGAAACTGGGGAAGTATCGTTATCACAGCCATCGCTTCTTATTTTCTGGTAACCTATATTCTGCCGGATAAAATGGTGCTGAGAGGACATGAATTTACCAAAATGGGTGTTTTCGGAGCGATCATGGTCGGACTGGTTGTCGGAACTTTAATGAGCATTATTACGGAATATTATACCGCTATGGGAAAAAGGCCGGTCTCAAGCATTGTAAGGCAGTCATCTACCGGACATGCCACCAACATCATCGGAGGGCTTTCGGTTGGAATGGAATCCACTTTACTGCCGATTATTGTATTGGCAGGCGGGATTTATGGTTCTTATCTCTGTGCCGGGTTATATGGGGTTGCGATTGCAGCAGCGGGAATGATGGCGACAACAGCCATGCAGCTCGCTATTGATGCCTTCGGACCTATTGCAGACAACGCAGGCGGAATTGCCGAAATGAGTGAACTCCCGAAAGAAGTCCGTGAAAAAACAGATATTCTGGATGCGGTAGGCAATACAACGGCTGCCACAGGAAAAGGGTTTGCCATTGCTTCCGCAGCATTGACTGCTCTGGCTTTATTTGCAGCATTTGTTGGTATCGCAGGCATCGACGGGATCGATATTTACCGTGCTGATGTCCTGGCTGGATTGTTTATCGGCGGAATGATCCCTTTTATCTTTTCATCTTTGGCCATTACCGCAGTAGGACAGGCGGCGATGGCGATGGTAGAAGAAGTGAGAAGGCAGTTTCGGGAAATTCCGGGAATCCTGGAAGGCAAGGCACAGCCGGAGTACGAAAAATGCGTGGCCATTTCTACCGATGCTTCCATAAGGAAAATGATGCTGCCGGGAGCCATCGCCATTATTTCCCCACTGTTGATCGGATTTATTTTCGGACCTGAAGTGCTGGGCGGATTTTTGGCAGGCGCTACCGTAAGCGGAGTGCTGATGGGAATGTTTCAGAATAATGCCGGAGGAGCATGGGACAATGCCAAAAAATCATTTGAAAAAGGAGCGAATATCAACGGGCAGACGTATTACAAAGGTTCCGAACCTCATAAAGCTTCCGTAACCGGTGATACGGTAGGAGATCCTTTTAAAGATACTTCCGGACCTTCCATGAATATCCTGATCAAATTAATGTCAATCGTTTCGTTGGTAATCGCACCTACTTTAGCGGTCATGCACAAAGATAAAATCGAGGCCAACAGAAAGGCGAAACTGGAAGCATTAACGGGAACCACCGGCACAGCAACTGTTAATCCTGCTGCCAATACCGCAGCCGGCATTGTTACAGTACCGGAGGTAAAAGGATACCTGAATGAAAACGGAGATTTTGTCTATGATACCGGAGCGATAAAAGAAATAGAGCTCAAAGAAGGTAGAAAAATAAAAATCGGTGAAGGCAGTCAGATTTATCAGCTGTACACTGCCGTTAAAAATAAAGATCAGGCAGTGCTGGACACAAACAGATGGTATACCATTGAAAACCTTTATTTTGAACCTGGGTCAAGTGATCTGAGACCGGGTTCCGAAGCACAGCTGCTGAATCTGGTGGAGCTTTTAAATGCGTATCCGACCACGAAGATCAAATTAGGTGGCTATACCGGTGACAGCAGCAACGAAGAGAACAATCAAAAGCTTTCTAACCTGAGAGCACAGACGGCAAAGCTTAAATTACTGGAGCTTGGCGTAGGCGGCGACAGAGTAGAAGCGGAAGGGTATGGCTCCCAGCACCCGGTTTGTGAAGCCGATGATACCGAAGAGTGTATGGCGAAAAACAGAAGAATTGATGTAAGGGTTCTGTCTTTTTAGCCCTGATAAAATCTATTGAAAGCACTGCCGGAAACGCAGTGCTTTTTTCCTGCAATCTGCTTTCCTTTTTGCCAAGTAATCATAGCCGTTTGAATTTCAGCTTCATCCAAGGCCTGTCCATTAATAATTAATGCTTTTGGAACAAGGTTGGAAAAAAGAAACTTCCAGTATGCATTATCCGGCTTCCTTCTTTTTAAACAAATCAAAGCACGTTTCTCAAATGTTCCAGCGCATTAATGATCAGTTCATCATTTTTCGCAAAGCTGAACCGTATGTAATCGGAATTCTGTTTTGAATTATAGAAAGCGGACAGCGGCAGGCAGGAAACTTTTTTTTCTACCGTCAGCCACTTTGAGAATTCCACATCCGTCATTGTTTGGGAAAACGATCTGAAATTGGCAATCTGGAAAACGGCTCCTTGGGCTTTTTGTTCCACTATTAATGGCGTCTCAGTAATTAATTCATAAAAAAGATCACGCTTTTTCTGCATGAGAAGCTGATTGGCAGAAGAATCAAAAACTTCAAGATATTTCGCAATCGCATATTGACAGGGCGCATTGGCACCGTAGGAAATATACTGCTGATGGCACCGGAATTTTGCCATCAGGTCTTCCGGAGCAAGGAGATAACCTACCTTCCAGCCCGTAGCATGAAACATCTTCCCGAAAGAAAAAATAGCGAAGGTTCTTTTTCTTAATTCCGGATGAAGGAAAGAGCTGTAATGTTCTGTCCCGTCGAAGCAGTAGGTGTCATAAATCTCTTCTGAAATAAGGTAAATTTCCCGGTCTTTAATCAAAGTATATAACTGGTTCCAATCGTCCCGGGACCAGATTTTCCCGGTGGGGTTCTGAGGGGAATTGACAATGATCGCTTTGGTTTTGTCAGAAATACATGCCTGCAGCTTTTCCCGGTTGATCGAGAAATCATGGTCAACATCATAATAAACGGGAATGCCGCCGTTCAGGAAGACCGAAGGACCGTAGGTGTAATAAGAAGGCTGAATGACCACCACTTCATCGCCCTGATGCAAAATACAGCGAAGTGAAGTATATAAGGCAAAAGTAGCACACGGAACAATCGTTACTTCATTTTCATGCAGGCTGACGCTGTGTTTCCTGTTGGTATTAAACGCGATCACATTCTGAACCAACAGCGGATTTCCGGCCAGGGGTTCATAATGATGATTGCTGAGTTCAGCCGCTTCTTTCAGGTATTCCCGCAGTCGGTTATCGATGTCAAAATCCGGCAGTCCCAGAGACAGATCGAAGCTGTTGTTCCTGACTGCCAGCTCAGACATTTCCGTAAAAAAAGAATAATGATTGAATCCATAAATATTCCCCATACTTTTTGCATTTATTTCAAATATATGAAAAATACCACTCCGACGGAGATTAAATAAATTTTGTTATTTTTAAGAAAATTATTCATCAATGAGAAAATTGTTCATTCCATTATTTTCAGTAGCTGTGCTGGTAAGCTGCGGCACTGCAAAAAATACTTCCGGTATCGGAACTTCCAAATCTTCGACTGCTTCGCAGGGAAGCAAGGCGTTTCTTTCTGCCTATAAAGAGATCAAGGCGGAAGATTTAAAGAAAAACCTGTACGTGATCGCTTCTGACGAGATGGAAGGAAGGGATACGGGAAGTCCGGGGCAGAAAAGGGCAGGAGAATATATGGTTAATTATTATAAAAGGCTGGGGATTTCCTATCCCAATGCACTTGGTTCGTATTACCAGAAGGTTCCGGCAGACTTTATGAAAAAAAGGGGCGGTGGAAACCTTCCTGATTCTGAAAATATTTTAGCCTTCATCGAAGGTTCTGAAAAGCCGGAAGAGATTGTGGTTATTTCCGGGCATTACGACCATGTGGGAACAAGAAACGGGGTGGTTTACAACGGTGCGGATGACGACGGAAGCGGAACCGTTGCTGTGATGGAAATTGCAAAGGCATTCCAGGCGGCCAAAAAAGCAGGAAACGGTCCTAAGCGATCCATCCTTTTCCTTCATGTGACGGGTGAAGAGCATGGACTTTTCGGTTCGGAATATTATACGGATAATCCGGTATTTCCGCTGGCCAACACGGTGGTGGATCTGAACATTGATATGATCGGACGTGATGACCCGGAAAACCGAGGAAAGCAGTATGTTTATGTGATCGGTTCCGAAATGCTGAGTTCGCAATTGAAAGTCATCAACGAAGCAGCTAACAAAATAACGAACAATCTTGAGCTGAATTATAAATACGATGACCCGAACGACACACAGCGGTTGTATTACCGGTCAGACCATTACAATTTTGCCAAGAACAACGTTCCGGTAGCCTTTTTCTTTGACGGAATTCATGAAGATTACCACAAACCGACTGATGATGTAGAAAAAATCGATTATAATCTGTTAACAAAAAGAACACAGCTGGTTTTTGCCACGGCCTGGGAGCTGGCCAACAGACCGCAAAGAATTGTGGTGGATAAAAAATAATTCATACCTGATAATAATGAAAAGGCAAATATGCTTGATGGCAGTTTGCCTTTTTATTTTTAATTTAAAAATGTAAAATAACTATGAAACAAAATGTAAAATCCAAAAGGCCTTTTATCGGTGCGGAAAATTTTGAACTCAGCAGAAGCTTTTACCGGGATTTAGGATTTGAAGAAGTGGTGATTGATCCGAAAATGTCATTGTTCAGATGGAATGACACCGGCTTTTATCTTCAGGACGGTTATGTAAAAGACTGGATCGACAATACCATGGTTTTTATGGAAGTGGAAAACACGGATGAATTTTTCCAGGAAGTTCAGTTGTTAAACCTGACGGAAAAATACAGATCGGCAAAAGTAAGCCCGGTACAAACGCTGTCTTGGGGAAAAGAATGTTTTATACATGATCCCAGCGGTGTTCTGTGGCATTTCGGAGAGTTTTTCTGATAATAAATTTAATTCTAAACAATTAATTCTTTTCTTTTTACATGATTTACGCTTTTGATACGTATTATTACGAAGATTACGCAAACACCATTTGCCTGGCCTTTGAAGACTGGTATTCCGAACAGGAAACGGAAATTTTTACTGAGAAGACAGCCGTTACTTCAGATTATGAAAGCGGGGCATTTTATAAAAGGGAATTGCCCTGTATCTTAAGCCTTTTGAATAAAATCAGCCTGAAGCCGGGTGATCTGATTATCGTTGACGGTTATGTCACTTTGGATGAAAACGGGAAAAATGGACTCGGCGGTTATCTTTACGAGGCTTTGGATCAGAAATTTCCCGTAATCGGCATTGCTAAAAACGGCTTCAACAGCAATGATCCTAAAAGAAGGACCGTTTACCGTGGTGAAAGTAAAACGCCGCTTTTCCTGACAGCAAAAGGAATCGATGTGGATGCAATACAGCCTGAAATTGAACGGATGCATGGCCATTTCAGAATTCCTGCATTACTGAAAAAGCTTGATCAGTTGACCAGAAGCGGAGACTTGAATTAATTTAACTAAAACAGGTTCGGAATTCTTTAATAAGTGATAAATATCATTGTGTTATTATTTTTATTAATTCTAAATAAATATAAATTTGCATTAATAAAAAACACAACAATCATATCCATATCAATTTTTGTTTTTTCGAACCGGCCGTTTGAGTGCCGGTTTTTATTTTTGATAAAGGGATTTTCTGTATTCGATACCCCATTTTGCGATTTCATCGATAATCGGTTCGATGGTTTTGCCGTATTCCGTTACTTCATATTCTACCGTTACAGGTTTCGTATCGAGGACCGTGCGTTTGATGAGGTGGTTAATCTCCATATCCTGCAGTTCTTTGGAAAGCATCTTGGCCGCAATGCCGTCGATCTCCCGCAAAAGGTCCATAAACCGCATTTTTCCGCCCTGCATCAGGGTGCCTAAAATGTGAAATTTCCATTTGCCCGATAAGATCTCCATGGAGTCCTTAATGGCATTCATTCTGTGT
The DNA here is from genome assembly GCF_008329705.1 of Chryseobacterium sp. SN22. Taxonomy (GTDB): domain Bacteria; phylum Bacteroidota; class Bacteroidia; order Flavobacteriales; family Weeksellaceae; genus Chryseobacterium. The sequence continues at coordinate 11,462 of NZ_VTSX01000041.1, forward strand.
TTGCAGACCGGAGACGTATTAAAGTTGGCTTCCTTTCTCATTACTGGATTGTTTTAAAGTGGCAAAGATATGAAATTCTGGTTAGTTGGTTTCATAGAGGAAACCGGTTTCCAAAAGGAAATCCATTGCTTTACTGTGGTGATTATAGATTAGCTTTGTGAAACAGTAATAAGGACATCAAATCTTAACACTATAAATGCTGAATCGCAAAATATTAACATTTATGTTCATTACAGCTGTCCTCAGCAGCTGCAACGGGCAAAGTGATAAACGTAAGAAAATGGAAAATAAATCAACGAATCCGCTGTTATGCGATCCTGCCACAGGAATTTGTGAAGTTCCCGGAGAAAGAACCGGAATAGGGAATATTGATGTGAAAGCTAGTGAAAAACCGGTGAAAGTTATTTATTTCACAGATCCTATCTGTTCGTCATGCTGGGGGATTGAGCCACAATTGAGGAAATTAAAACTGGAATACGGAAACAACGTCGATATCGAATACAGAATGGGGGGGCTTCTTCCGGACTGGAGCTACAACAGCGGCGGCATCAGTAAACCATCTGATGTGGCGCATCACTGGGATGAAGTAAGTTTATACTACGACATGCCTATTGACGGCGACGTATGGCTTCAGGATCCGCTGGATTCTTCCTATCCGCCATCAATTGCGTTTAAAGCAGCACAGCTTCAGGATAAAACCAAGGCTGTTGAATTCATGAGGGAACTCCGTGAAATGGTATTCTTAAAGAAAAAGAATATCGCTAAGTGGGAGCATATTGCTTCGGCAGCCAGAAAAACAGGTCTTGACACCGACCAGTTGAAGAAAGACTTTGATGGGAAAGGAAAAGAACTTTTCCAGGAAGACCTGAAATTGGCGAGGGAAATGGGGGTAAGAGGTTTTCCTACTATGTTCTTTACGAACGATTCGGGAAGCAGAGAGACCGTTTACGGATCCAAGCCATATGCTTTTTATGAAACAGCTATTTTAAAAGTAAATTCGGACACCAAAAAATCCGAGTATTCTAAAAACTGGGAAAGCCTTTTTGCCAAATACAGTTCGCTGACGGCAAAAGAGTATTCCGAATTATCCGGGACACCGAGAAGGGAAAGCGAGCAGTTGCTGAACGACCTTTCATCAAAGGGCAGCCTTGAAAAGCTCACCACAAAAAACGGTTCGATCTGGACCCTGAAATCGAATTAATTTCATTAATATTTAGCAAATTTTTTTCCGGAAGCTCTTACGAGTTTCCGGTTTTTTTTGTTTTTAAACTCAGACGGAAGCTTTTTTGAAAGGAATGCATATTTCAGAAGTTTAAGATATATTTAACGACAACTCTTTTATATTTCAAATGTTAAAAAAACGGAATTAATCTTTAACGGTCCGCTTTCAAAAATTATTAAAATTTTATTATTTTTAATTCATCAGGTAATGATTAATTACGCTTATTTTGATGAAAAATAAAGAGCTTTTCCGGTCATAATATGGTACAAAAGGGAGAAACGCTTTTTAACTATGATAAAACCTTTTAACTTAAATAACATGAACAAATTGTTTTTTACCTTTTTGATTGCGGGATCTTTCATGAAATCCCAGACCCACCGGTTTATCTATGATGTGGTGTATAAAAAAGATTCAGCCTCAACGGTCCGGACCAAAGAAAATTATCATCTGGATATTGAAAATGATAATGTTACGTATTACAACCGGGATTTTTTCGTGGCTGATTCCCTGATCAGCAATAACCTTAAATTTCCGGATGATGCCAAATTGAATACGTCTTCCATTGTTTTTCACAAAAAAGGAAATGACCAGTATGAAGAGTTTGATATTCTGGAAGGCAGTACGATCCTGAAGCTTCAGTCTGCGGAAGCACAGAACTGGAAACTTTCCAAAGAAAGCAAAAAAGTAAAGAATCTCACGTTACAGAAGGCAACCGCCACTTACGGCGGCAGAAACTGGACGGCGTGGTTTACCAAAGAAATTCCGTTCCAGGAAGGGCCGTACAAATTTCATGGACTGCCGGGACTGATTGTGGAACTTTATGATGATAAAAACAATTACCGGTTTGAACTGGTGAAATCCGTAAAAATGCCCGGAATTCCGAAAAATCAATTTATTGAAATGTCAAGACAGATGGGAGTGCCGGTAGATTGGGAAAAATATCAGAAAGCAAAACTTACCTATTACGAATCTCCCGTAAATTACCTTAAGAATGCTTCCAGCATAGACCAGTTTTACCTGAATGACGGAACGGTAGTGAATGCCGCAAACGCAAGGGAAATCAATGACCGGCTGAAGGCGACTATTAAAAAATACAACAATCCCGTCAATCTGGAAAAAAAGGTAGTGTATCCTTAAATTTAAGTGAGGAAAAAGAACCTTAAAAATTTCTTCTGAATAAGTAGTGAATTTAACATTCAGTTCATTGTTTTGCATAGAATTTGTTCCTATCTTTACTAAGAAATACAACTGAAGTGAACTTAATTTTGCTTTTTTCAGCTTTGGAATCGCAGTTAAATTTATAAAAATTTAAGCACAGCACCGTCGGCTGTGCTTTTTTATTGTTGTCTAATTAAAAAAATGAGATGTCTTTATCTACTGAATTCGCTCCTAAAGGGCGGATTCTTTTATTTTAAATCATAAAAAATTACTATCTTTGGCAACCAAAACGGTCCCATAGTTCAACGGATAGAATAGAAGTTTCCTAAACTTTAGATCCAAGTTCGATTCTTGGTGGGACTACAAGACAAAATGTTGTAACATAAAAAGATCACAGGTTTCATAATCTGTGATCTTTTTTATTTTCAGCCAAAGTCCGTTAACCTGGATTATGGTTGTTTATTAAAAGGCTGCCCTTTCCGGACAGCCTCTTTATTTTAATTTTCCAGCTTTTCTTTGATGTATTTTGCCGTATGGGATTTTTTGTCTTTGGCAAGCTGTTCCGGAGTTCCGGTGAACACCACTTCGCCGCCGTGCTTTCCGGCTTCCGGCCCGATATCGATAATGTAATCTGCCGATTTGATGATATCCGGCTGATGCTCGATCACGATCACGGAATGGCCCAGGTCGATGAGAGCCTGTAAAGACTTCAGCAATTTCTGGATATCGTGGAAATGAAGACCGGTAGAAGGCTCATCAAAAATAAACAGGGTTTTATCCGTCGTTACCCCTTTTACCAGGAATGAGGCCAGCTTCACACGCTGTGCTTCACCGCCTGAAAGGGTAGAGGAACTCTGCCCGAGCTGAAGATAGCCCAAACCGACATCCTGTAAAGGCCTCAGTTTGGTAGCAATTTTTTCTTCTTTATTATCGCTGAAGAACTCCAGTGCTTCATCAACTGTCATGTGAAGAATATCCGAAATGTTTTTCTCGTCGTATTTTACTTCAAGGATTTCGTTTTTGAAGCGGGTGCCTTTACAGACTTCACACTCCAGCTCGATATCTGCCATAAACTGCATCGAAACGTTGATCACGCCTTCGCCTTTACATTCGTCGCATCTTCCGCCGTCCACGTTGAACGAGAAATGTTTCGGCTTATAGCCCATCATCTTGGCCATTTTCTGCTTGGCAAACAGATCCCTGATGTCATCATACGCTTTAAGATACGTTACCGGATTCGATCGCGAAGATTTTCCGATCGGGTTCTGGTCAATCAATTCAATGTTTTTAATCAGTTTGGCAGGAAATTCCACGGAGTCATAGTCGCCTTTTTTACCGCCCATGCCCAGCTGGATCTGGATGTCATTGGTAAGGATCTCTTTCATTAAAGTCGACTTTCCGCTTCCTGAAATTCCGGAAATCACGGCAAGACTTTCCAGAGGAATATCAACATCCACGTTTTTCAGGTTGTTCTGCCGGGCGCCTTTGATTTTGATCCACTCTTTCGGTTTTCTGCGTTTTTTAGGAACTTCGATTTCCAGCCTTCCGGTAAGGTATTTTGAGGTCAGGGTATCTGCATTTTTGAGTTCCTTATAATCGCCTGCAAATACAAGCTCTCCTCCTAAATATCCGGCTTCCGGTCCGATGTCGATAATAAAGTCCGCAGCTTTCATCACATCTTCATCGTGTTCCACAACAATTACGGTATTGCCAAGATCACGCAGGTTATGCAGGACTTCTATTAAGTTTTCGGTATCTCTGGAGTGAAGCCCGATGGAAGGTTCATCCAGGATGTATATGGAACCTACGAGGGAGCTTCCTAAGCTCGTTGCCAAGTTAATCCGCTGGCTTTCACCACCGGAAAGGGTATTGGAAGTTCTGTTCAGGGTTAAATAGCCCAACCCTACTTTTAATAAAAATTCGATACGGGTCGTGATTTCGTACAGCAGCCTTTTGGCAATTTCCTGATCATGCTCGGATAATTTTAATCCGTTAATTAAAGGAAAAAGCTCATCCAAAGGCAGCTCAATCATCGACTGGATATTGTGACCGTCGATTTTCACCCAGCTCGTCTCTTCACGAAGCCTCAGGCCTTCGCAGGTCGGGCAGAGCGTTTTTCCGCGGTAACGGGAAAGCATGACGCGGTACTGGATTTTGTATAAATTTTCCTCCAGCATCTTAAAGAAATTATCGATGGAAGGGAAGGTGCTTTTTCCGTCGCCTTTCCACAGGTATTTTCTCTGCTCTTTGGTTAATTGATGGTAAGGCTTATGAATAGGGAAGTCTTTTGCTTTTTTAATGAAATCCTTTTTCCACTCGCTCATGCTTTCTCCTCTCCAGGATGCCACGGCGTCTTCGAAAACCGATAGGGCTTTGTTCGGGACTACCAGATCTTCATCAATTCCGATTACTTTTCCGTAGCCTTCACAGGTCGGGCAGGCGCCGTAAGGATTATTGAAGCTGAAAAAATGGACGTTCGGTTCCAGGAACTCAATACCGTCCAGCTCAAACTTGTTGGAGAATTCTTTTACTTTTCCGGTGTCCATATTCTTTAACGAACAATACCCACGGCCTTCATAAAACGCCATCTGGATAGAATCCGCCAGCCGCTGGAGGAAGCTTTCGTCCTCTTCATAGGCAAACCGGTCGATCACGAGGTTGATTTCCATTCCTTTTTCAGGGATGAAGCCAAAACTTTCGAGGTCTTCGATGCCGGCAACATTGCCGTTGACTTCAAGCCGTGTGAAACCGGCCAGTTTCAGTACATTCAGGTTTTCACCGAAATTCGCCGCATCATAATTGTACGGAGCCGTTAATAAAAACGAAGCATCCTTTTTTGAGGCTTTAATAAAATCCACTACATCGGAAACGGAATCTTTTTTCACTTCTTCACCGGAAACGGGGGAATAGGTTTTCCCGACCCTAGCGAAAAGGAGTTTCATATAGTCGTAGATTTCCGTAGAAGTTCCTACCGTCGATCTCGGATTAGAAGAGATCACTTTTTGCTGAATGGCAATGGAAGGCGCCAATCCTTTGATATCGTCGACTTTCGGTTTTTCCAGCTTTCCCAAAAACTGCCTTGCGTAGGAGCTTAAACTCTCTACATACCTTCTTTGTCCTTCCGCATAAATCGTATCAAACGCCAATGAGGATTTTCCGCTTCCGGAAACTCCCGTAATGACGATCAGTTTATTTTTGGGGATGAGAACATCAATGTGTTTCAGATTGTTAAGATGTGCATTCTTAACAAAGATCTGTTTTTTAATATCTATATCTGTATTAGTAGCCATAGTAAAATTAAGACTAACAAAATTACGAAATTTTGACGGAAGTTAAGGTATATGTTTTGGTAACTATTTACAAATCTACACCACTTGAAAAGCTAAATTTTAAACAATACCTACATCTGGTTTTCTACAGGCTTTTTTTCATCAGGTTAATATTTATAAAATTCCTGAAAGTACGGCTATATGGTAATTATTTACATTTCTACACCATATGCATCGGTCTTAAAATGATACTTTTTATCAAATATATTTGAAATAAAAAAGGCTCAGATATTCCTAAATCACGATTTTTAGAAAAATAAAGAAACTTTAACTAAAATTTAATAATATGGACGAAAACTATACGTTCAGATAATTGCTAATATTGCAATACCATGATTAACACAAATTTCAAGTCTGTACTGGAATTGCTCCGAACTTTTTCTTCCGAGCAGGTATGTATCGACTATTTAGAGCAAATGAGATGGGGCGGGATTGTCGAAAGCCCGTTCGATCCGGAGTCAAAAATATATAAGTGCAGTAACAACCGTTACCGATGTAAAAATACCGGCAAATATTTCAATGTGAAGACCGGTACGATGTTCGAGAATACGAAGATCAGCCTTCAGAAATGGTTCCTGGCCATCTGGCTGCTTACCAGTGGCAAAAAAGGCATCAGTTCCGTTCAGCTGGCGAAAGACATCGGCGTTACCCAGAAAACCGCATGGTTCTTATCGCACCGAATCCGCGAATGTTTCGGCATTGAAAACAGCCATGAGCTGGAGGGTGATATCGAATGTGACGAAACTTTTATCGGCGGTAAAAACAAAAACAGGCATTCCCGAAAAAAAATAAAATATTCCGAAGGACGGAATTTTCCCGATAAGGTTCCGGTAATGGGTATGTTGCAGCGGGGCGGTAAAATGAATGCCTTCGTTATAGAAAGTACCGGTAAAAGCAGTATCCAGCCGTTGATCCGCCGTTATGTAAACCGGGAGAATACGAGGCTGATCAGCGATGAATGGTGTGGATACAACGGACTGTACAGATCCTACAACCATTTAGTTGTTGACCATTCTAAAAAAGAATACGTTAATGCAAAAGATAAAACAGTACACACCAACAGTATTGAAGGGTGCTGGAAAATCCTTAAAAATTCAATTTACGGTATATACAATTCCGTTTCGAGAAAACATCTTCAACGTTATGTAAATGAATTTCTTTACCGGTTTAACCTGAGAAGTGCTCCGGATCATACCAAATTCGTTTATTTGCTGAGAAAAAGTAAAGTCAGAACCAAATACAAAAGCCTTATCTTATAAAACTGCTGTATACCCGGTAATTTCAAAGTAATATAATAGATCAGTGGGGATTAGCCGTTTTTTGTGGCAGGTATAAACAGACTGATAAGGCGCGAATACAGTTGTATATTCATAAATTTGTTACCGGAAATTGTCTTATTTTATTACCGGTTGTTTTTATGGAGATCAAAATCTGAAAAAGAATAATTATTTCTTTCAGTTTAGTACAAATATGACTACTTTAACAGTTGAAAATGTTACCTGATATATTAAAAGAAAAAAAGATAAAAAGTATTCTTATAGAGAAAGAAGAATACTTTGATGTAGCCGATATCAAGAAGAATCATCCGGATTTGAAAATTGATGTCAGCCAAGTTATTATTATTAAAAAAGTGGAATTCATTAAAGCGGAATATGTAGCTCCTGTATCTGATTTTGATAATGCGATAAAGAATATTTTCAAGCCCAAAAAATAAGTTTTATAACAACGGAATTTCGCTTTACCGGTTTTTAGAATGGATTTTAAATAATTCAGAGTTAGAAAATATTTTTACGAATTTCACGATATCCGTCTATTCTGAATATACTAATTTTGAATTATAGAGAATAGAATGTACTTTGGCGGGTGAAACTGAAAATAAAAGATTTAGCAGAAAAAAATGCGAATTTTAATTATAAAGTATTGTTTAGTAATGGAAAATGTATTA
>NZ_VTSX01000042.1 GCF_008329705.1 Chryseobacterium sp. SN22
CATGCCGCCCTAGCCCGGATCGCCGCGGTTACCCCACAGCAGCGGATGGAAGCACCGGGAAGCCATGGATCTGGTGAGGGAGCAATGGCAAAAGGCCGGCGCGAGGAGTATGAGCAGAGAGCCGGATTAAGCTCCTGAAAAAATGAAATTGAAGAGTATAAGCGGACAGATCTATAAATTATAAGTTGAATAGTATAAAAGATATTATTTTAAATTGGAATATGTAATCGGTAAATTGCCAGATAAGAAAATAAAGTTTTAAAAGAAATAATTTTGGATAACAAAGTTTCGACGGAGTAATTAGTTTCCGCAATTTGAATTCATCCGGTCATAATTTCATTAATTTGTGATTTCGCTAAAAATAAAAAAGGCTGTAAGAAAAATCTTACAGCCTCTGCTTTTGTAGCGAAGACGGGAATTGAACCCGTGACCTCAGGGTTATGAATCCTGCGCTCTAACCAACTGAGCTACCTCGCCGTTTTGGTGGTGCAAATATACAAAAATATTTACTCCCTCCAAATTTATTTTAAATTAAAATATTCCAAAACATCAGCAACATGTTCTGGTTTATTGATTATCTTATTGTTAGCATCTAAAATAAAATACGTTGGTGTTGCATGAACATTGTAAGTATCGACGTAACTACTGTTCCAGCCTTTCAGTTCAGAATCGTTTACCCAAGGAAAAGCTGCAATTTTTTTTGAGTATGAATCTCTGTCTACATCCATTGATAACCCTATGACCTGAATATTTCTGGATTTAAGATCATTGTACTTTACCAGCAATTTAGGCAGTTCCTCTTCGCAGTGCGAACAGGTAGACGACCAGAAAACAATGACTTTCTTATCAGCTTTTATATCATAAAGTGATTTTGCATTTGTATTGGCAGGCGTCTGAAATTTATAATTGGGAAATGCTGCTCCAATTTCAACATTGGCATTGGATTTCAGGGTTGATGCCAATCTATCAGTAATGGTACATTTTAGATTTTTAGCAAGACTTAAATATTTATTTTTAAATTCCTGCATGTCATAGACATCAAAAATATCAATCAGCTCGGAAAGAACGGTTTGTCCGCGGGGTGTTTCAACTTTTAACCGATTCAGCAGTTTGTCTACAGAGGCTCCTACATTGGTATTCCCTCCCGTATTAAGGTAAGAAACCAGAACAGGCCTTAACAGAGACGAAGTTTCCAGCATATCATTTGACTTATCAATGAAATTGATAATGTCATCCTGACTGGCTTTTTTTGCCGGATTATTAGAAAGGAACTTGCTGTAATTCGTATTGTAATAATAAATAAAAGGATGCTGATTCTGGTCTATTCCCTCAGAACCTCCGGAAAGCCGGTTAATCTCGGTTTTGAGAGCTTTACCGAAGTCGGTATTGTCTTTATAATATTCTTTGATCTGGGATAAGGCAGGAAGGATAAGTTCTTTTTTCTGCGAACCTTCCTGGAATTTATTGATGATTTCATTGGCTTCGTCAAGGTAAATGATATCCTTTACTTTATTTCCCTGAGTCTCAAGCTTGACATTTACATTCTTATTTTCAGAAATAAAGTTGAACGTATTGTTTGAACTGGGAAAATAAACCTTCATCATTCCCATATAGTTTTTGGGATACTTAAATGTCCAAATGTTATTCTTACTCTGCTCTTTGGTAACGATGATATCTTTTGATCCGTTCAGAATATATAAGATTGCATCTTGGTCTTTAAAATCAGCAGGAGCCTGAATAGTGACAGTAAACTGTGCCTGCAATGAAAATGCTGCTAAAAAAGCTGAAATCGTAAATATCTTTTTCATAGGGTAAAAATAAAAAAACTCTCCGACTAATCGGAGAGTTTAATATTATTTTAATAAATTTTATGCTTTTCTGCTTGTATATTTTTTAGTAAAAAATACGATAAACATTACTGCAATAATTCCCAATGCATATACATACATGTCGATCGGAGAAGCTTGTGCTCCTGGCCCGACAGTCCCTCTGCTTGTTTCACCGGAATTTGGCGCGGGTGGCATCTTCTGTGCACTGATCAGAAGAAAACCAAAGATTAGAAAAAAAGCTGAAACTAGTTTATTTATTATTCTCATATTTATTATTTTAAGATTTTGGTATTAACAGTTTCTCCTTTATCAGAAACAACTTTTACTACATAAGAATTTTTAAGTCTACTATCAAGTTCGATTACAAAATCGGTTGATGTGTTAACTGCTTTTCTAGTAATAACCAGCTTACCGCTCATATCATAAACCTCAATATCTGCTTTTTTCCAGTTAGGATCGAATCTAACAATGTAGTTCTCAATTGAAGGATTGTATACAACTACTGTTCTAGAAGGAGATTTGGTATCATTGGTTGCCAACACGATATTGCTTGGCTCGCCATAATACAGATCATATTCAGCTCCGTTTACAGGAATTACAGCTCCCTGAAGGGCAGGCTGAACCGTTCCGTTCTGTGATTTATAATAGAAACCTGTACCTGAAGATAATGTATGAACACCATCAGTAACAGGACTTCCGTTTTCTCTAATTTCAAACTTATAAGACTTTATCGTATTAAGATCAAAGTTTTTCATCTTAATATTTTTGCCTTTAAAAGTATTTTCATTAGCCTCATTGATATATAAACGATATTGTGACATATAATTAGGATCAATACCACCTGTTGGAGCTTCTTCGTAAGTACCTAAAATATCAGAAACATCTACAGTTACTTGGCTTTTTGCATCGTTTAAAGAATGTCCGGTAGTTCCGTCAGGATAAACAACATAATATGTTCTTGCGATTTCGTTACCATTTACATCAAGACCGATAACACCTAACTGCTTGTAAGTAGCCGAAGATGTATTCTTATTAGCTGTTACACTATAACTGGTTGATGAATCTCTTGTATAATAATTAAATCTTCGAAGTGTAGAAAAATTAAGTTGATCCGCTGCTGTATTATTTCTTAATTTAATAACGAAAGTTCCCATTGGTCTTACCATCATATAATCAAAATCGCCAGCTACGGGATTACCTGAGCCATCAAAAGTGATGTATTTATATGCAGTACCGCCTGACGTCAATGTACCTGCAGAACTTGTCTGTACCGCATTTGGTGAAATTTCAAGTCTTACACCCTGAATTGTCGTTAAGAAATTACCATCACCATTAGCTTCACTTTTTGCAATCTGTGACAAATCAAGATTCGTTAAGAACGGATTACCGAATTGATAAACGTTTTTACCATAGGTTCCAACCCAAGGTGTTGTTTCAAATTCATCCTGAATATAGGTATAATATTTTTCATTATACTCATTAACTGCATTCCCGTTCGTTCCAAAACTCACATTAGTTCCAGCACCCTGAAGAGTCTTTATGGCACCAACATCGGTAAGAGGTCGTCCTTTGACAATTCTCGTTGTATTGCTTACATCAAGGCCTAATCCTCCTAACATATAATACGCAAATCCATCAAGACCTATTCCAAACTTGTAATTGACCCCAAACTTCTTCGGCACTACATTGATATTATCATTCCAAAGAACTTCATTTTTTGAACGTCTAACATCTGTAAATGTCTTACCTAGTTCAGCGCTTAATGTGGATACCGTCTTGTCATAAAAAGGCATACCAATCTGTTGATAGGTACCATGATTAACGGCTCTGAATTCCTGATCCACAATACCTGTAATATTAGCTTGAGGAATACCTGTTATAAACAACTGACCGTAAGTATACGTTGGTGTTGAAGAAGAACTGTTGATATTATAGGTAGAATATGCGGTAGGTTCATTAAGTTTGTTGATAAAGTTCCCTCCACCAGTGGTTTCGGTTTTATCAGCATTTCCAGTAGTTATGGTTTTAAAAGAATCTGTGGAAGTACCCTGAACCATGAAGTTCCCATGATTTTCAATCTTACCGGTACCTCTCATCTGTAATCCGCCTCCACTGTAAACTAGTGTGCCTTTACTCACATACGTAGTAGCATTATCGTCTACATGTATCAGAACATTCTGCGCCTGAACAGAACAAATGGCTGCTAATAAGCCAATAGCAAATAAACTTTTTCTCATTGTATATAAATATTTGTGTGTTAATACAATATCTCAATGGCAAAGGTATACCTTTTTTACTAAAAAACAAAAATATTTTATCGATTAACAAAAATATTATCTTCCGTTAATGTGATTTCTTTTTCTTCCCCTATTGAGAACATGTAATCTTCCAGGACTTTTTCGGTAGTTCCTCTCAGACCTCTTGCTCCAAGGCCTTTCTCCATTGTTTCTTCCACAATCTTTTCTACAGCACCGTCCGTAAAAACCAATTGGGTTCCATCCATTTTGAAGAGCTCGACAAACTGGTTCACAATGGAATTTTTAGGTTCCTTCATGATTCTTACCATAGTTTCTTTTGTAAGTTTATCAAGATAAGTGATGATTGGAAATCTCCCTAAAAGCTCGGGAATTAATCCAAAGGAACGCAGATCGATAGCATTAATATTCGTTAATATATATTCATCTTCACCGGTTTTGTTGATTTTTTCAGAGCTGAAACCGATAGCCTGCTTGTTCATCCTTCTTTCGATAATCTCTTTGATCCCGTCAAAAGCCCCCCCTGCAATAAACAGGATATTCTGGGTATTTACCTGAATATATTTCTGATCAGGATGCTTTCTGCCTCCTTGTGGCGGAACATTCACAATGCTTCCCTCAAGCAGCTTCAGCAATCCCTGCTGTACGCCTTCTCCGGAAACGTCCCTGGTAATACTCGGATTATCGGATTTTCTGGCGATTTTATCAATTTCATCAATAAAAACAATTCCCTTTTCCGCTTTCTCCACATCATAATCCGCTACCATAAGAAGCCTGGAAAGAATACTTTCCACATCCTCCCCTACATATCCGGCTTCCGTTAAGATTGTTGCATCAACGATACAGAAAGGCACGTTCAGTTCCCGAGCAATGGTTTTTGCCAGGAGGGTTTTTCCCGTCCCCGTTTCACCGATCATGATGATATTGGATTTTTCAAGCTCGACTTCCCGGTTCTCTTCCTGGGCATGAAGAAGCCTTTTGTAATGGTTGTAAACCGCAATCGACAATTGTTTCTTTGCCTGATCCTGCCCGATGACATATTGATCAAGGAATTCCTTGATTTCTTTAGGCTTTTTCAGTTCGTTTATATTTTCTGCCGGCGCATATCCCGATTTGGATCCGCTGTCTTTTACAATGGCATGTGCCTGTTCGATACAGTTTTCACAGATAAAGCCGTTCTGTCCGGAAATCAGCATCTGCACTTCATTTCTCTTTCTTCCGCAGAAAGAACATTGGTTTGAATTCATTTTTATATAACTATAATAAGGTATAGATAAAAGAAACCCGTAAAATCAGTTTCACGAGTTTCTTGTTATTTCTAAGAATTTATAATGGAGTTCCGAATCTTGGTATATTCTTCACCCGTAAGTTTTAGCCGATCATTTTTAAAGTTCATATCTTCCACTTTGTTTAATGGAATGAGATGAATATGGGCATGGGGCACTTCCAATCCTACCACGGCCACGCCTACCCGTACACAAGGTATTGCTTCTTTTATTTTTCTGGCAACCTCTTGAGTAAAGCCCCAAAGGTTTTTATATTCTTCGCTTTCCAGATCAAAGATTAAATCCACTTCTTTTTTAGGAACCACTAAGGTGTGTCCTTTTACCAGAGGCATCGCATCCAAGAAGGCAATAAAGTTTTCATCTTCAGCTATTTTATAAGAAGGGATCTCGCCGTTGATGATTTTTGTGAATATGGTGCTCATTTTTAATAAGATAAGAATCTGTTATAGGGTAATATCCAATACTTCAAACGACAGCTTGTTGCCGTTCGGTAAGGTGATGTCTGCCGTTTCTCCTACTGCTTTTCCCAGCAAGCCTTTAGCGATGGGTGTATTTACCGAAATCTTTCCGGCCTTCAGGTCGCTTTCGTTATCCGGAACCAGGGTAAATACCTGCTCCTGATTGGTAGCATTATTTTTAAGTTTCACGGTGGTAAGGATGGAAACTTTTGAGGTATCCAACTGACTTTCGTCTATGATTTTTGAACCCGAAATAACGTCCTTCAGCTTGGAAATTCTCATTTCCAGCATTCCCTGAGCTTCTTTAGCCGCATCGTATTCTGCGTTTTCAGACAAATCTCCTTTATCTCTCGCCTCAGCAATCTGCTGGGTAATTTTTGGTCTTTCTACAGTTTCCAACTGCTCCAGCTCAGCTTTCATTTTCTCCAGCCCCTCCTTTGTAACATAGCTTGCCATAATTTTCAAAATTTAGTTTTAGTATAAAAAAATAATCCGACATTTGCCGGACAATGTTTTCGAGTTGTAATCGTTTAATTTTTACAAATATATAAAAATTTAAATTCAAATGAAAAAAAGTTTGTCAATATTATCCATCATCACATTATTGATTTTCAGTAATTTATCCATTAATTCCTGCGGAACCCGCGAAGATACCGTAAGTTGTTTCCCGACCAACCCGATCAATGTAAGCTTAAACCTCAACCTTCCCGCTTATTACAATCTGAATCAGGTCGGCGGATGGGTCTATATCAATGAACAACAGTCCGGAACAAGAGGACTTATCGTCGTTCGGGCATCGGATACCACCTTTAAAATATATGACCGGAATGCACCGCACATCTGCCCCGACAACAATACGACGCTTGAAGTTCAGGACAACATCAGGGTAATCTGCCCGAAAGATAATGCCCAGTGGATTTTACTGACCGGGCAGCCGACGGCCGTGGCCAATGTTCCGCCGAAGACTTATCTTTATAATTATGATCCGGGAAGCAAACTATTAAATATTTATTATTAAAAATGAAAGTTGTCGTACAGAGAGTTTCCGAAGCCAGCGTAACAGTAGACGGACAAGCCGTAGGTGAAATCGGGAAAGGGCTGATGCTGCTGATCGGAATTGATGAAAATGATGAAAAGAGTGATGCCGACTGGCTGGTCCAGAAAATTCTGAATTTAAGAATCTTCGGCGATGAGGATGACAAGCTGAATCTTTCCCTTCAGGATGTACAGGGAGAAATTCTATGCATCAGCCAGTTTACGCTGATTGCCGATTACAAAAAAGGCAACCGCCCGTCATTCATCAAGGCGGCAAAACCCGATAAAGCGGTTCCTCTTTTCGAGTATTTCAAGGAAGAAATCTCAAAATCCGGGTTAAAAACCGAAAGCGGAATTTTCGGGGCCGACATGAAGGTTTCGTTAATTAATGACGGTCCGGTTACCATTGTGATGGATTCCGTTACAAAAGCTTAACTTCGCAAAAAATATTTATATTCAAAAATGAAAAAAACCTTAATTACCCTGGTTCTTCTTACGGGAGCAAACCTTGCCTTTGCTCAGAAATCATATACCGACGAGCAGAAGGCTTCTTATTATATCGGTCTTGATATTGCCCAGAACATGAAAAGACAGGGCTTCCCTGCAGATGCCGAACTTATGGCACAGGGAATCAAAGATGCTTTAGCTGACAAGCCGACGCTTTTCCCGAAAGAAGAAATGGGAACTTTCCTGCAAGGCTTTATGCAGAAGCAGAATGAGAAAAAGCAGGCAGAAGCCAAAGTAAAGGCAGAAGAAAATAAAAAGAAAGGTGATGATTTCCTGGCTAAAAACAAACTGAACAAGAACATCAAAACCACAGCCAGCGGCCTGCAGTATGAAGTTCTGAAAGCAGGAGACGGCAAAACAAAACCTACCGCTGCCAGTACGGCAAATGTAATGTATACCGGAAAGCTGATGGACGGAACCGTATTCGATTCTACGGATAAAAACGGCGGAAAACCCATTGAGCTGAACCTGTCGGGAGTGATCCCGGGATGGACGGAAGGGATCCAGCTCATGAGCAAAGGAGCAAAACACAGATTCTATATTCCTGCTAACTTAGCTTACGGAGACAATGGTGCCGGAAATGTAATTCCTCCGGGAGCCACCCTAATCTTTGACATTGAGCTTGTGGATTTTAAATAATATCTGCAAAATATCTATCAAAAGCGCCCTTCAAATCATTGAAAGGCGCTTTTTTAAAATAAACTTTTATAAAAAATTAATTAGCAGGCACACTGCTGAAATTCAGTGCTACCCTAAGGTTCATATCTGAACTTGTCTGATTTTTCAATTCATAGACCGTTCTTACGGTAACACCGTTACTTTTTACCACACTATCCAGGAATCCCGTGTTTTCGAGATCCAGGGTGATGCTTGCAGCGTCGGTGGAAATATTGGATCTTGAAGCCACCAGCCTCTCTCCGGTCCCGTTCGACGAAATATACACTTTAATGGACTTAAAGGCATTGAGCGATCCGCCCGCAGGAGAGACGACAGACACCTTGGCATCCGAAATCCTGACGTCTTTAATTCTTGCATCATTGTTTCCTCCGAACCAGGTCTGGATATTGGAAGCGGTTGCCGTGGAAGAAACTTCCTTATCAGCGGGAACGCCGGTAGAGACCAGCACATTTGCCGTATAAGGAAATGTATTCTGAACCAACGACTGCACGGTGCCGCAACTTACCAAAGCTGCTGAAGCTACTGCCGCTGTCAAAAATATATTTTTCATAATGATAAATTTTAAATTTTGTTTGCAGAAACTGTACCAAATTAAAAATTACTCCACGCTTACGGTAAAACTTCCTTTCGTAGTGCCGGATGCCATATTGCTTTTCCCTATGATCAGCCATACTTCTCCTTTTCCTGTCACCTCATAAGTAATTTCCCTTCCGAAAGGTCCGTCATAATCGCCGTTCGGCAGTTTGATCTGGTTGAAACGGATGTTAAAATCCTTAACGTCGGTTGAAATTTTCGCTTTAAGGTTCTGCTGATTGAAATTGGTAATCTTCAGAATAAACTCCTGTCCGTCTTTTGTAAATTCTTCCCCAAGCTTAAAAGGAAGCTGTGCGGCATCGGCCGTCCGGATAATTTGTCCGTCTTTCTCGTTTCTCATTACCCCTCTGCTTAAAACCTCTTTTGTCTTGGGCGCATTATTGACAATGGAATCTTTCATTTTTACGGCTGCCGAATCTGCTTTTTCTACAGGGGATGCCTGTTCTGAAACCACCATTGAATCCCTGTTCTCCGTTTCCGTAATTTTCGGTTCTTTTTTACAGGAGATTATTATCAGCGGAATGAGCAATAAGGACTTTTTCATAATATGTCTTTTTTAATTAAACCTTTTGGCTTTTTGAATATACGGTGCAGCGAAAATTATTCCAACCGTATGTTTAGATTGTTTTGAACGGTTATTTTGACGGTAAGGTCCCGTAAAACAATACACTGGAAAGAAGCGTTTCATTTTGCTGTAATTTTACATGTTCTGAATTTAAAATTTCGGATTTTAACCGGTAATCGCTCTTCTCTTCCGCATATTTCAACAGCTGCTTTTCACTGAAATTAACCTGCGTGCGGTGGTAATCTAAGGCGAAGTCTTTCCGTTTCATGTTTTCTGCGGTGATGATTCCGCCCCAATTGATGTAGCTGCAGATCAGGATCGTACCGTAAACATACCAGGCCATTGTATTGAAAAGAAAGGCATTCCTTTTCCTGAACTGTATTTTAATAAACGTCAGAACCAGTCCGACCAGTGAAAGGATCAGGAAGGCATAAACGCCGAGCCTTTTGTAGGTAAATCCGTGATTGATGATGTACTCCGAATTTTTAACCATGGCAGAGACAATGAGCACGGCATTCAGGACAATCCAGATCTTAGCCAATATTTTCATGAAACGGGCTTTGGGATCAAAATTAAATCCGGATTTAAAATAAAACATCATGACCAGAATTGACATCACGATGGACATGATCACCGAGTTTACCCGTTCATGGGTTTCTTCCGAAAGCTGCACCGACGTTTTTGCCGATTCGTAGAATTGTTCGTAATTATAGGTAACGATGAAGAATAACAATAAAATATTTAAAGTAAATAAAGAAATGACGCCACTCATCCTTTCGGCATCCAGATCAAGAAAAGAATAGGTCGGCTTCTGAACAATTGCCTGTTTAAAATCATTATCCAGCACACGGTTGCTTTTATAGATAAACCGTTCTACCGCAAAGTTCCAGTAATTAAAGGCAATGAAAAACCCCAGAACGATCATGGCCACTAGCTGCCAGAAATCAATGTCCAGCTCCACATTCGTAAACAGATTGGCAAAATGGTCGCTGCCGGCTGCATAAATTCCGAAAAATACAGAGATCAGGATCATCGGGATAAGTACGAAAGCCAGCGTTTTCTGCCATAGTCCGGGAACATGTCTTTTAGGAAGCCAGTCATCGAAATTAAAAATCCTGATAAATGAAGTAAAGAAATTGGTAACGAAAACGGGAAGCAGCAGCAGGATTTTCATCTTGCGGTTCCGAGACAGGTAGCTCAGCATCAGGAGCGAAGCAGTAACAGCCAGAAACGACGGGAAATCTCCATACCATGCAAAAGCAACGTCTGAAAGAATGCTGGCTGTAAAAAGTAAAACAAATGTCTTAGTTCTTCTTCTTTTCGGTGTTCTGAAAAAAGTCAGGATCGCATAAACCGATCCAATGATTCCGAGATTGAACCCCACACTCTGATCGTAGAACAGGATGACAAAAAGAAGGGTGGTAAGAAATATATAATGATGTGTTTTCATAAGGTTGTTTTAAAATTAAAAGGTGCAGTTGATGACTGCCAGAAAATAAACAATGCTGATCGGGATGTTCAGCAGCATCAGGACAGCAGAATTTCCGTGCGGCTTATTATCGGTGATATTTGAAATGAAAGAAACAAATTCATAAAAAAATACAATAATATTGATAACGGCTGCTGTCAAAACATAATAGAATCCGATAGTCAGCAAGACTTCGCTTTTAGTTAGTAAAAAGCTGATGAGAATCAGGGTTCCCAAAGCAAAAGAGAGATAAAACACCGTTTTTCCTTCCGTACTGAATCTTATATTTCCCATATTAATGCAGCACTGTGGTATTTTTCTGTTGGATAAAGTCTTTCAGATGTTCGAAATTCTGCCAGAGTAAAGCTTCAAAATCCCAGTGGTAAAAAGGCCGCATGCTTTTGCCTTTTTGATAGGCCTTTGCATAAATCCTGAAATACTCCGGTAAAATCAGGCTTCCCAGAACAACAGCAGCCAACAAATGGGCATTGAGTTTTCCGTTTCCCAACAACAGGAACTGCATCGCAATTTCGTCCTCGAAATGGGTTCCGCAACCGGTAATTAGGTGATGAACATCATGGTTTTCCATTTTCGGAATCATACTGAAACCGTGTTTTTTGTAAAACTCCCCGAGCTTTCGCCCCAAGGAATCTTCCCGGAATTCCAACAGCTGTTTTTCGGTAAACTGCCACTGTCTTTTCTTTCTCTTAAAATATTTCCGGTAAAGCTTCTGGGTTTTATCATACACAAAAAGCAGAAAGCGGACGCGTAATTTTTTCATAGTTGATCGATTTTTAAAAATTTGATAGTTAAATAGGTTTGGCAATTTGCCGGGAGGGATACCCTCCAAAAGAAAATTTCTGGTGTTACTCACTGTCTCATTGATAATTTTCATTAAATATCAATAAGGCATCCGTAGATAAAGGCGATCGGAATATTGATCAGCAATAAGGCCGCTTGCTTCAGACATGATACAAATTTTAACTGATGTATCAGCCCATAAATCATCAGAGCAAAAAACACGAATGTATTCATCAGGACAAGCAGCCATAAAATCAATCCGCTGAATACTACGAATTCATACATAAACCCAGAGTACAGGCTAAAAAACAGAATGGTTACGACAGAAAATGATAACCAGAATACGGATTTCCCGATTTTTAAAATACGATGGTCAGTCATTTTATTCCTGTATTAAAGTAAACACCGTAATTTCCGGACGAACCATAAACCTGACCTGAAAAGAATGTCCCAAAGCACGGTTGACATAAAGCATTCTGCCGTCTTCCAGATCAATTGTTCCTGAACTGTACCTGCGGTTCTTCACCGGCAGAAGCGGCGTGATGACTCCGGGGATACGGCACTGCCCGCCGTGGGTATGGCCACTGAGAATCCATCCCTGGTAACCGTTCCAGACCGGTTTGTCGCAGGCATCGGGATTGTGGCAGAGCACAATATTGGCTTCTGACGGATCATGATTCCCCATCACTTCCTCAGGATTAAAGTTCTTTGACCACAGATCATCGAAGCCGATGAAATTTAATCCGTGACTTTCCTGCCGGGTATTCCTCAACATGGCAATTCCTGAATTTTCTGCAATTTTACAGATTTTATCGGCCACATCATTTTCTTCCCAGTCGGCTCCGTAATCATGATTTCCGAGAATA
This sequence comes from Chryseobacterium sp. SN22, assembly GCF_008329705.1. GTDB lineage: Bacteria > Bacteroidota > Bacteroidia > Flavobacteriales > Weeksellaceae > Chryseobacterium. Next base: position 12,343 of record NZ_VTSX01000042.1, read on the forward strand.
CCGAAAGTTGCCAGGCTTCCCAGAACGGCGTGCTTCATTACCTGTTTGAGATCTTCACGCTCTGTCAGGTTTCCGTGATTTACAAAATCGCCTGTGTATACTACAAAATCAGGTTTGTATTTTTTAGCTTTTTCAAAAGAATCAATGAGGAAATTCCAGTCGAAACGGGTTCCGACGTGCAGGTCCGAAATCTGCATCAGGATTTTTCCTTCCAGCTCCCGGGGCAGGTTTTTAACGGGCAGCTTCTTGTCCACAAACTCCAGCCAGAAGGGTTCGACCTGCCAGGAATACAGCATCGGAAAAGCCCCGATGGCTGAGATTTGCAGCAGCCTTTTTAAAAATGTTTTGCGGTTCATTGGATTTCCATTTAACTTCCCGCAACAGGGCTTCCGAAAATTCCGACAGCCAGCTCGATCCACACCAGGGCCAATACCAGAAGGATTGCAAAGCATATCAATAATTTGGAAAACCGTGTTTTTTCTGACCTCATGACCAGATTGACGAAGAAAGCCGTTCCGAACAGCAATACCCCAGCGATAAGAAAATCAGACGGTGACCAGTTCCACCCTTCTGCAAAAAGGTTTCCGAAAAATGCCGTAAGGATCAGCAACGCCGGTACGGCGAAAATAATCTTTGTTTTTTGTTTGTTTAAAATCATAATTTGTAGTTTAAATATATAAAAGTACTTTGTTTTTCAAAGTAAATTAATAAAAAATATAGGCATTACCGGCCAATCAGTTTTTCCAAAGCATTCAGATGCTCGCTAAAGGCTTCCCTTCCGCTCTGGGTTACCCGGTATGAGGTTTTCGGCTTTTTGCCCACGAATTCTTTCTTCACTTCAATATAGCCTGCCTTTTCCAATGCATTGCTGTGGCTGGCCAGATTGCCGTCCGTAATCTCCAGGATGCTTTTCATTTCGGAAAAATCAACCCAGTCGTTCACCATCAGAACGGACATGATGCCCAGTCTTACACGGCTTTCGAATTCTTTATTGAGTTGATTTATTTTTATCATTTTATTTAATCTTGTTGTCTGATATGCTCAAGCATAATGACTTTGTTATCGGCAAACTTTACAATCAGCTGATGGTCCGTAAAACCAAAGCCGGTACTTGTTCCTTCGTAATACTGCCAGAATTTTTGCTCTTTGTCTTTCAATTCAGGGCTACCTAAAATTTCTCTTACTTCCAACGAATCTTTATCAATCAGTAATCTGCTGTTAATAAGGTCATCAACCATTTCATAATTATAAGTTCCGTTTTCCGTTCTTGTATTGGCCTGCCATATAACTGAATCAAAATCTCTGCTTCTTTCTCCGGTTGCACTTAAAATCAGAATGAAAACAACCAGAAAATAAATAACCGGAGCAATAAAAACAGCGAGAAGGATGCTTTTAAAAAACCGCTTTTTCCTGTTTTTAAACACCATCAAAAAGATGCCGAAGATAAAAATGGTCAGGATCAAAATAGTTAAAAAAACTGAACGGTCCATTTATTTATACTTCTTATGCATAATCAATCCATACACAATATGCAGCATTCCAAAACCGATGGTCCAGAAAAGCAGTCCCCACCCCGGAAAAAATAAGGAGACCAGGCCTAAGACAATCTGGCAATATCCCAGATATTTTATATCCGTCAACGTATACCGTTCCGCACTTACCAAGGCCAAACCGTAAAAAATCAAGGTAGCCGGGGCAACAAATACGAAGAGATGATGGTATAAAAGCCCAAGGCAAAAGAAGCCTCCCGTTACCAGAGGAACAGCAAAAGTAACCAGAAGCCGTTTAGTAGTGGCATCCCAGATCTTCAATCCTTTCTTCTTGCTTTTATTGGCTGTAAAAAGATAACCGCTGAGCACTGCAGTTATTAAAATCACTGTTCCAATTAAAATAAGTTCTTTTACCAGCGAAGGTCTGAAAAAATTCCTTTCTCCGTCGAAATAATCGATTCCTTCCCTCTGAAAAACAAAATACACATATACTGCGCCAACTACTGCTGCCAGACCGGCAACCACTCCCGATAGCCCGCTTAATGAAATAAACCGGGAAGAACGCTCCATCATGGAACGGATATGTGATAAGTCTTCGTGATAGTTTTTTGATTCCATAAAAAGAACTTTGAATTACAAAGTTATTATTTTTTTCGATAGTGCAAAATATTTTTTTCAAAAAAATAAAAAGGTGAATGGTTAATTTGCTTTGCTGGTGAAATTTTTAATTAATGTAAACTCAAAGTAGAAATCGGATTAAAGGCTGAAAGAGGAATGCTGGAAGTTTTTAAAAAAACATCGGACAGAACGCTTCGAATATCAGAGTCACTTTTAAGCAGGTTTACAATTTATACCTGAATTTATCATGGTTTAAACAAATGAGTACAAAAACCGCCAGAAATCCGGCGGTTTCATTTTATAAAAAGGTAAAATTATTTTGCTCTCAGTCTTTCTTTAATTGCTCCGATGCTTTTCTTTGCAGAATCTTCGAGAATCAGGCTGGCACTCATATGAATCCTGGCCGGCATCAGTTCATTGAAATGATCGGTTCCTTCCCAAGACACTTTTTTAATCAAAGCTAAAGCTTCGCTGCTTCTGGAAGCCAGGGTCGAGAGGAATTTCTCCAGTTTAGCATCCATTTCTTCAATATTTTCAGAAACTGAATGATATATATTATGCTGTTCCGCCCAGTCCGCCGATCTGAAGTCGGCATCGATGGCCATCGCGGAAAATTGTGATTTCCCGATTTTTCTTTCGACATAAGGTCCGATGACAAAAGGCCCGATACCCAGGTTAATTTCCGTCAGAGCCAAAGCTGCATCTCTCACCGCAAAACAATAATCGGCTCCGCAGGCGATCCCCACGCCGCCGCCGGTAGTTTTTCCCTGAACCCTTACGACTACGATTTTACCGCAGTTTCTCATGGCATTCAGGACTTTTGCAAAACCTCCGAAAAATTTTGTCGATTTTTCAAGCTCTTCAATCTCCAGCAATTCATCAAAACTTGCCCCGGCACAAAATGCTTTCTCACCTTCACTTTTGATGAGAATGGCCTTTACCTCTTCTTTTGCTCCTTCTTCCAAAATGGTTTGTGCCAGTTTTTCAAGGATGGCTCCAGGAAGGGAATTGCTTTTCACCGTTCCGAATGTAATTTCGGCGATGTGGTTTTTCAGCTCTGATGCTACAAATTCGTTCATTTTTAATTTAAGTTGGATTTTTACAAAAATAGGAAAGTTCTGAGAAAAGCAACAGGCTAATTTGTACCTCTGAAAAATTTGTAACAACCGAGTGAATTAAATTCTTAAAATTTTGTTAATTATATTATTATATTTCTTAGATTTGAGAATTAATATATCTGTATTCGTTTTTGTTTTTCAGATAATTAAGTTTAAAAATCAGACTTATTATAAAATTAAATAAATTTTCATCACCATTAAGTAGAAATACGTAATCTTAAATTTAGTATTTCTACGCTATTATAAAATTTGTATTTGCTGTTACTTTGGCTTGTCGATAAGACATTAATTTTAATACTAATGGCGGTATCCGAAAAGCCAGTAAGAGAGTAGGAATTTAAAACTGAAATATATTATCATGGACGAAGAATTGATGGGAACTATTAAAATGTTTGCGGGAACTTTTGCGCCGGCAAACTACATGTTCTGTAACGGCGCGCTTTTAAGCATTGCTCAAAATTCAGCCCTTTTTTCAATCATTGGAACAACGTACGGAGGAGACGGTATTTCTACATTTGCTCTGCCTAACCTTAACGGACGTGCTCCTTTCGGCGCAGGAAATTCCGCAACAGGAAAGAGTATTAACCTGGGAGAGGCTGCCGGAGTTCCGCAAACCACGCTTTTGGCAATGAATCTTCCAAGTTTTGCCAGCCAGCTGAAAGTGGCCAATACCAATGCCAACAGCATTACCCCTTCAACCAGTTCCGCTATCGCCATCACCGGACAGCCGAATGGAAGAGAATTTGACGCAATTCCGAGCTTTGTAGACGCAGCTCCTGATACCGTAATCGGTACAGGTTCTGTAACATTTGCAGGACAGAATGTTCCGGTAAACACCATGCCTCCTTACCTGGGAATGAATTACATTATCTGCGTTCAGGGGATTTATCCTTCAAGACCGTAAACTTTAAAAATTAGATTAATTAAAATTTTATCATCATGGACGAAGAATTATTAGGAACCATAAAAATGTTTGCAGGCAATTTTGCACCGAAAGGTTATATGCTCTGCAACGGTGCTCTTTTAAGCATTGCTCAAAACACAGCCCTTTTTTCACTCCTGGGAACGACCTATGGAGGAGATGGAAAAACAACATTTGCTTTACCGAACCTTAACGGGCGTGCTCCGTTCGGTACAGGAAATTCAGCAACAGGCAAAACGATTAATCTGGGAGAGGCTGCAGGAGTTCCGCAAACTACTCTGTTGATGAGTAATCTTCCAAGTTTTGCCAGCCAGCTGAAAGTGGCTAATACTAATGCCAACAGCATTACCCCTTCCAGCAATTCTGCTATTGCCATCACCGGACAGCCGAATGGAAGAGAATTTACCCCAATTCCCAGCTTTGTGGATGCAGCTCCTGATACAGTAATTGGTTTTGGTTCTGTAACCTTCACAGGACAGAATGTTCCGGTAAACACCATGCCTCCTTATCTGGGAATGAACTATATCATTTGTACAATGGGAATTTTTCCTTCCAGACCTTAAACATACAACAACCTAAATAATTAAAACAATGAAAAGCACTACTATTTTTGCAATCTGTAGCCTGCTCATTTCTACTTTTTCATTTGCGCAAACCAGTACCGAGCAGTTTGAAACCGAATCTGTGGCATCCACAAGTTTTACAGATAACGGTGTTATTTTCAATATAATCTCGAACGTTGGCACATTTGATATTTATTCTTTAACAAACGGCGGTTGGAACGGAACTGCTAGAGACAACAGATTTATAGACAATACAGGCACCGCTACCACAGCATATGTAAATGCTTCTTTCAGTATAAAAACAACTTCAAACTTGTTTAAGGCAAACAAGTTTTGGATATATACTGCCAACGGATTCAGTAACCAGAACAGTACAGGGACACTTACTATAACAGGAAGTCTTTCCGGAGTAACCAAATTCACCCAGACTAAAACCACAGGCTTCGCAACTTCAATAGGTGCTACCAACGGATACGCTCTGGTTGACCTGACAAACCTTAACGGTCAGAATTACTCTAATATCGTTATTGATCAGCTTACCTTAACTCTTGGCGGGGATTATCGTTATATGGCAGTTGATGCCTTTACCTGGGTAAAAGACACCGGAATTGTTCTTTCTGCGAATGATGTAAAAGCTTCAAAGAAAGAAACAGGCATTTATCCTAACCCTACGAACGGACCGATCACCCTTAAAACTGCCAACAGCGGAAAAATCGAGGTGTACAGCCAGTCCGGACAGTTGGTAAAGACCATTGAAGCACAGAAGGGCGTGAATGAAGCCGATCTTTCATCGCTTCCAAAAGGAGTTTATACTGTAAAATCTTCTTCAGAATCTTATAAGGTCATCAAAAATTAATAATGATCTACTCTGATCTTAAAAAGCGAATAACCATGAAAACCTTTTGATATCCAGAAAGATTCTAATTACATAAATGAGAATGAATCCCCTGCCTGCAGGGGATTTATTTTTGCAGACCTATACATTACATTTTACAAGCACTTTACTATTTGTATCTCGTCGCCAACCAGATTAAAACAGGAAGTAATAATCATACAGATGTTTATGATCCCAAAAGACTAATTAATACAATAAACAGGGAATTAAAATATTAAAAATTTGTTAACTTCTATTTAAAAATTCCTTACAAATGGAATTAATTATTAATTAAATAATTAATAATCAAATATTTAAATTTTAAATTACAATTTAAATTATACTCCAATAAATTTTTAATCACTAATATTAGAAATATTTATTTATAA
>NZ_VTSX01000043.1 GCF_008329705.1 Chryseobacterium sp. SN22
ATAATTCTGAGAATCGTACATATAACCTTTCGGGTAAGACATCTGCGGACCGGAAGGACTCTGCATGGTTATTTTTCCGACATTGTTGATCGAAAGCATATGGGCGTTGATCTGCGTCAATGTAGAACAAAATCAAACCCTTTTTTTAACCAAAATTGTTTACAAGAGAAGGATTCGTGTCCTGAAAATTGTAACTTATCTGTATTCAATATAGTCATTTACTATCCAAATTTTTGTGCAAAGGTAAGGCTTTTTGCTTTGAGTTATATGGCATTTTAAAAAGTCTAACCTGTAATATTCTCAGTTTTATTGTCATTTTACAAAGCTATTGCTTTAATGCGACAAAACTTGACGTGTTTTTTATGATTTTTTATTTTGCAATATTTATTGAGATTGTGGCTTGTTCCCGTGAAAAAATTCTTTGTTTTAGAAAATCCAACTCTTTCGCACTACCTTAACCGGAAACAACCGGAGAAAGATCAGCACGGCTCTCCTATCGAAATTTTCCCTTTCGGTTTTAACCTGAGCCAGAAAAAAGGTGTGGATGAAGCATTCTCCCATCCCCTGAGCATCATCGAAGGCCCTCCGGGAACCGGGAAGACCCAGACCATCCTCAATATTATTGCCAATGCGGTAATGAAGCATCAAAGCGTGGCGGTGGTTTCGAGCAATAATGCGGCTACCAAAAATGTTTTTGATAAGCTGGACTGCAGCGGCCTCTCTTTTATAGCCGCTCTCCTGGGAAATTCCGAAAAGAAAAAAGAATTCCTTGAGTCCCAGGCTGAGATCCCGGATCTGTCCGGCTGGACATTAACGGCGGAAGAAGCACACTCCCTTCAGGAGTCCAATACCCTGCTCTTTGCGCAGCTTTCGGAAAAGCTTGAACTTAAAAACGAGCTGGCCCTGCTGAAGCTGCACATCGAAAATGTAGAAACCGAATACCGGCATTTTACCTCCGCCATGGCGACGTCGGCAGACCTGCGTTTTAAAAAGAACATCTCTTCCGGGCAGCTGCTTTCCCTGTGGATCACGATTGAAGATTACGAAGCATTCGGTAAGAAATTAAACTGGTGGCGGAAACTGACCTTTCCTTTTCTCTATGGGGTACGCGACAAAACCTTTTATGAACGGTCTTATCGGGAGCTGATCAGAGCGGTTCAGGCTGCCTATTATACCGTAAAAATTTCAGAGCTTATGCTGAGGAAGGCGCAGCTGGAATCGGCATTGCAGGATTTTTCCTTCGGGGAGAAAATGAAAACCTATACGGAAGTCTCGATGCAGCTCTTTAAACATGCTTTACATCAGAAATACCAGGAAAAAAAGCGTCCGCAATATACGGCCTGGGATCTGCATCTAAATGCAGAAGAATTCATCAGCGACTACCCGGTAATCCTTAGCACCGCCTACTCTCTCCGGAGAAGCCTTGACAAAAAAGTAGTCTATGATTTCGTGATCATCGACGAATGTTCGCAGGTCGATCTGGCCACGGGCGTGCTGGCCCTGTCCTGTGCCAAAAAAGTGGTGATCGTAGGAGATCTGAAGCAGCTCTCCAATGTGGTAGATGATGATACGAAGCTTAAGACGGATCTTATTTTCCAGGCCTACCGGCTTTCCGAAGCCTACCGGTATTCCAGGCACAGCCTGCTTTCGTCGGTAACCGGATTATTTCCCGGTATTCCTAAAACGCTTTTACGGGAGCATTACCGGTGCCATCCCCGGATCATTGATTTCTGCAACCGGAAATTCTACCATAACCAACTGATCATTCTGTCCGAAGCCCAAACCGGCCGGGAGCCCCTGCTCGTTTACAGGACCGTCGCCGGAAACCATGCGCGGGACCGGATGAACCGGCGGCAGATCGACGTGATCGTAGAAGAGATTATCCCGCAGCAGAAACTGGAAACCGCAGACCTGGGCATCGTAACGCCCTACCGGAACCAGACTTCGGCCTTACAGCAGGCCTTTCAGGGAACATCCGTGAAAGCCGATACGGTAGACAAATTCCAGGGAAGGGAAAACGGGGTGATCATCCTTTCCACCGTTGATAATGAAATATCAGGCTTTACCGATCATCCCAACCGCCTGAATGTCGCCGTCTCCCGCGCCAGAGACCAGCTGATTGTCGTGGTGAACGGGAATGAAAATGAAAAAGACAGCAACATCTCCGACCTGATCCGCTATATCGGATATCAGAATTTCACGGTGGTCGACAGTCAATTGCATTCTGTATTCGATTACCTGTACAAAGGATATGAAGAGAAGAAAAGGGAACTCCTGTCCGGGCAGAAGCAGAAATCGGTATTCGACAGCGAGAACCTGATGCACCTGCTGATCCGTGAAGTCCTGTCACAGGATGAATTTTCGAAGTATGATGTCGTCCTGCATTTGTCATTTTTATTCAAATTGATGTTAGGAGATTTTTGATTTTTACCATCTCTACGAATGTTACCAGATTCTATTTTTCCCCAAGCCACAACTGTTAGTACACTAGCATCTATCTAAATCATTACTTTCCAAGAAAATAAATAAAAAGCCACCGAATTTGGTGGCTTCTATAATATTAAAAACTTTAATTGAATTTTAAATATTTATTAAATAGACTATTCTCTATAATAATTCAAATACCATTACATTGAGTATCCGTTTTTATCAACTTTTTCAATTGCAAATTCTTTATTATATAAGTTATCATTTACTTTTTCAAATGAATCTCTAGATACTGACAATACAATAGTTTCAAAAAGTCCATCTTCAACTTTTTCAATCTTGATTTTGGTATCTGGATTTATAACAATATAATCACCCATATTTATTTCTCCTTGAAATTTACATGTTAGTAAATAATATTCACCTCCGTGATTATAGAACATATTTTGTATTACTAATTTCGACATATTTCTTTATTATTTTGTAAATGTTGCCTTTATTCCATTCTGCATTGACTGCACATTAACATTATTAAAACCATTCGCTTTTGCCTGACCTCCAGACCAGGTACTCCATGCCGCTTCTGTTGTACTTGCTCCTTTTTGTATAGCATTATTATACTGAATTAAATTATTAGACATGCCTGTTTCAGGATATAATGAACTACTCTTTACCCAGTTTGCTTCAAAGGCTGAAGCATCTTCAACAGCTGTACTAAATATTTTAGAACCAATTCCCAGTCCTTGCATATCTTTTGATAAGTTGATTTCCATTTTTACAGCACTTCCTGCATAATCAATAAGACCAACTTGAGTATTGTTGGCATGAACCCAAGTCGTTGTTGGAGAAGTATCTGTAAAGATGAGCTCTGGAGTTGCTTTTACAGCTCTGGATACATTTATAACTTTACCATAACCCCCATACATATTATATCCTCCACCTCCAAAATTCAGCATCTCTTCGTTCTTACTATTTCCCATCAAGCGGAATATTCTATCCATTTTGGTTTCTCCCTCATTATAAAAAGGACTACCTTGCCATTGACGATAAGAATGTAGTCCGCCATACTTATCTGTATTGGTTTTAGGACTATATTGACTTGTAAAAGCACTTTTTATTCCATTCCAAGCCCAATGAAAAAAACTTTGAGTTTGTCGCCTTACGGTAATTACTATCTCTTCTATGTCCTGCGTTCTAATAGTTTTGCCATCAGTTCCGTCACCAGGTCCTCCTGCTGGAGCTCTACCATCAGGGTCGATAAAATTAATAGGATTATTGAATACATAATTATACGGACTGTGACGACGCATCATTTCTGCGAGTGGATCCACCACACCCCATCTTCCAATATCCGGCATATAAAACCTTGCTCCATAATCATACATTCCCGTCTCCTGCAATTCCTTTCCGTTGTACTTATAGTTCTGGTAGCTTCCCAGCATACTTTTCATCCCTCCGATATGGTTCATCCCAAAGGCATAATAGTTATTGGTATCCGTTATTTCAGGACTTCCCTGGCTATTCTTTGCATAATTTACCCTTGCATTTCCCAGATGATCCCTGTACTGGTAAATATAACGGTTTTCCGTGAAACTGTAAAACCCTTCTGCGGTCGGTACAAAACTTAAAATCCAAGCAGAAGATGGTGTTAGTGGCGGTTTTGACCCTTCGCCTGCTGGTAATAGTACATCTTTCTGCTGAAATGCCTGCTCTTCATAAGCTACGCTGGTACGACACCAGGTACATTGTGTAGTTTCTGAAGAACTATAGTGAAAGCCATCCAAATAATCTGTCATATTTGTTATTGTAGAATATCCTCTAGGTCCAACATTTTTATAAGTTTTACGCAATTTAACTCCATCAGCGCGATACAAATGACTTAAAGTAACATTAGATATAGCTCCCGAGTTGTTTTCACTGATCTGGTAAGTAGTAGGTAAATTCAGATAATTATACCCTATCCCATCTATCCCTTTGTCCTTCATATTAATCATACTTCCGTTCAGGTCATAGTCTATTACATTATTACCACCTTCATAACCTGTACTGTTGGACATGTTCTCAATCACTTTATCCAGGCGGTTGCCGGTGTATTGATACACCAGGTCATCAATCAAAGTTGGCGTAGGAGAAAATACCTGTGGAGCAAATCTTTTTAAGGTATTGATATTTCCGTTCAAATCATAGGTTAGGTATTCATTGAAACTTCCGCTTACTCCCGTGCTCGGTTCCCTGTAATAAGAACTTGCAAGCCTGTTCAGCTTATCATAGTCATAATTATACCTTTTCATCAGGTTTTCTGAACCGTTATTCCAGTCTATCTCTGTAATATTCCCGTTGAATCTCCCTGCAGTAATATTTGAGGATATCGGATTATTATACCTAAGCTCATACCCAAACAGCTTCCCATTAAGGTTTGCCGGATCATTGATCTTGGTCATCCAGCCACGGATATTGTAAGAATAATCAATGCTCTGCAGAAAACCGCCACCGTTTAATGAAGCATAGCCACCCACTTTTTTATTGCTCAGCTGCGAAAGCTCATTATAAGTATTCTGAGCCAGGGTTTCCACAAAATTATTATCTACCTTATGCGTATGGGTTAAGAGTCTGTTTTGGTTGTCATAAGTAAAATTCTCAATAATAATTCTTTCTGTATCGGTATCCAATCTTTTATGATGAGTAATGCTTTGCTGTACTATCCCGGCAAAATCAAGCATAGTTTCCACATTGGTATATCCGCCTAAGTGGTTAATGGAATGGGTTCTGACAGCTCTTCCCTTTTTATCATACCAGGTATAGCTTTTCGTCCAGTTGTCATCTTCAATGTTTTTAATATAAGAAGCCACCGGTAAGCTTTTGGTGCTGACGGGAGAATTCTGGGTATCCTGAGGTAAAATATCCTGTCCTAAAATCTGGCTCGGTATTGAAGGAGTGCCTGGTGGATACGTATCATAGTAATTGATACTCAAAACCTGGAGAATAGCAGTAGTAGGATACGTATTATTTCCATAATAAATATCCATTCCGTTTTTGGTAAAGCCTATGGCACTTGTCCTTTCCTCTGTCAGAGAAGCTGCTGTTACAGAATGAAAGTTTACAGCATCCTGAATATCCTTTCTTATATAAGTATTTCCTATTCCTGCTATAGCGGTATAAATAACACGTGATAGTTTATCGTAACGGGTAAGCAGCCAGTTTCCCGAAGGTCTCATATTAGCATCCTGGGTCATAAATACACGGTCGGCTTTGTCATAAACCATATACTCCCAACCCTTTCCGGGAATTTTCTTTTCGACCAATCTGCCCCTGCTATCGTATTTATATTGATAGCAAAGATCTCCAAGCACCGTATTAGGATCCGCTTCAATAGCCGCTTTTGGGGAAATCACAAAAGTCAGCTGGTTGTATTCGTTATAGACATAATAGGTATCCGCCTTTTCCGTATCATTGATCATTTTCCTGACGAGCAATACCTGTCCTTCGCCGTTCTTAAACTCAATGGTTATATTCCCGTCTTCATCGGTTATCGTATTTTTATACAGTTGGGCAGCCCCGTAATTTGTGCTCTGGCTTAAAACCGAACTTGTAGCACCGTCCACCCATGTGGTAACCGTGGTGTATTTTTTAACCGCATCACCGGTGGTATTGGCATCATACCCAAACTGTACCGGTTTATTATCCCAAGCTGCACCCACCTGCTTCTGCTGAAGGATCCGGTCAAGGGGTGAGCTTTCCAGAATCTTTTCTGAAAAAGGTTTTTCATTCGTATATACTCCGGTAGGATCACCTACAGGAAAATATCCGGAAGTTTGCTGGGTATAAATGCCCCCGCCATTGGTTCCCTGCTGGGGAACCGGAAGGTAATCCATGGTCTGCCTTCCGAATCCGTCGTATACAATGGGCGTTACAACGTCTTTCCCTTGAGGGGAAGACTTTACATTAACAATCTGCTTGGGCCTTCCCAGCCCATCGAAATACTGGACTGTCTCGATCTGTTTTGCCGTGGAGCTGCTGGTTGTGGTAGGCTCAAGATACGTCCTGGTCTGTACATAGTTTTCTGTAGACGTAAGCTGGGCCTGCACAAATCCTGATAAAAGGATAGCGCCTATCGGAATTAATATCTTTTTCATCGGTATTAGTTTATAGGAAAATTAAAATCTAAATTATAAGTTGTATTATCAGGAACTCCTGTAGATCCCAGACCTTCCATTTTTTTTATAAGCAGGTCTCCATTGGTCTTTATCACTATATTCCAGATGTACCCTCCGTTATAAGAAGTTGTAGTCTTTTCAATTTGTGGAATGCAGGTTCCATTAATCTTTCCAATAATAACTCCTGTCGTTGTCCAGGGTTTCCCAACTCCTGAAGAAAATCCAACTTGTACTCTATAGTTCTGATTTAGTACTGATACACTGCCGCCGCCATTAATATACATATTTAAAGGGCAATTTATGGGAGTACATGAACCATTTATATTAGCTATATTTTGTCCATTGGCGTTGATTTCATTTTGAGCTAACTGATTGGCTGCTATAAGACTATCATAAGAATAATATTTATTTTCAGGAACGGTGTAAATATAGCTTCCCCCAATTGCATTTGGCCCGCAATTGTTTCTTATAAAAGGCTGACTTTGAGTTGAGTTGTAGAAAATTTTAGGCGCATAGTTATAATTAAACTCTTTTAAAATATTATTTTCAGAATCAATAACCTTTTCCAGTTTATTTTGTATAGTATATTTATAAAATTCCCTAAATCCTGACGCGGAAGTTATTGTTTTCACACCGATTAAAGGATCATACGTGTAAGTTGTAACATTAAAATCTTTAAACTCTGTCTTCTTCTTAAAAATATCTAATTTTGAAAGTAGAACATCTTCACTAGGAACATCAATATCTAAATCTGATTTACTTACAATCTCTAATTGCAGGTAAGATATAGCATTATTTGGATCTAATCCAAAAGCCTGCATTATTTGTGAGTAGCTTCCGCCTTCTATTTTAGCTATTATTTGTGTTTGATTGTATCCCCATATAACTGTTGTAGGTACTCCTGATTTTGTTGTATACTGAAGCACATTCCCTTTATTGTCATATAGATCATAAGTAACTTCAGTTGTAGGTACATTTTGCCCATTATTGACGTTTAGTTCATATGAAATGACAGACGTAGGGTTTAAATGGCCGGAATCGTCATATTTTGTCTCGACTAATGATGTTCTCTTTAACGAACCATTAATTACGTTACCAATTATCTCTTTTTCTAAGGGAACATTAAGGATATTTGAAGTAATTAATTTTATATTATTTTTTTCAGTAGAATATTTTGTTTTTTCTAAATTATATTTTCCATCTGGAAATCTTATAGACTTGAAGGTAATAAAATTATTGCTGTTATAATTAAGGTCAGTTCTTGTTATTAAAGAATCCCCATTTATATAATCTGTATTTTCTTTATCCATCATTATTGTTTCTGTGGAATAAATAGGATAATAACCTATAGCAGATTTATAATGTTGCACATAATTAGGATCTCCTGTATTAGTACCAAACTGATTACTGACATATGAATTAAACATCGGATGTATCATTGTAATGCCATAGGTAAATTGAGAATATTGTACCGAGTAATTATATTTTTCTTCTCTTAATTTTACTGAATTATTATCATAAAAAGCGACATTTAGTATAACTCCATTTTCACGTTTATTGCCTTTCACAGAAGGTAAAAATATTGGCCGATTGTAACTTGAAGTATTATAATGGACATCTTCATTATTAGAATATATAGTTTCTATTTTACCTTTTATATTGCTATTTGCATCTAACTCTTTTTTCGTGACCTTAGAATATCCAACACCATTACCGGACGATAAAGCAAAAGTGTTATTGACAGAACTGGAATGCATAGCAACAAATTGAGCTTGTATTGTCTTTACAACTGTTTTCCCTGCACAATCACCAATTTCAAAAAACATTTCTGCCTTATCTTGTCTCAATAAATGAATTGGATTAGGGGTAAGGCCAAAATCATACTCAAAAACAGTATTACTTAAAAGCCTATTATTAAAATCATAATTTTTTTGTTGCATTAATCTTAATCCATTCCCTTGATTATATTTATAATTGTCAAATTGATAAAATAAATTTGATGCCTCGTTTAGTTCATAAATAAATTTCGAATATCCTTTTGTAGGATACTGTATCTTCTCTAAAATACCACTTTTAGCAAAGTTAATGTCCGAAACTTTTTTATTATTATTTATTTCTGTAACTGGGATAGGAATACTGTAATTAAAGTCATTTGGATTTAAATGAGCTGTTTTATTATTAAATCCTCCATTGGCATATCCCCAATAATCCGTTGCATAGGAATTCTTCGGAGGTAAAAGAGTTTCATTATAAAAAAAATTGTATTCTTCTTCACTCTGTTTCTGTATTGAGGTTAATTTAAGTCTCTTGTTTCGATCATTACTATATGTATATCCAACAGGGATATTTGAAGGATCAACTGATTGTGATAAAAAATAGTCATAATTAAACTTACATTCATCAACAAGTTTATTATTAAATGTGAATAACGTAATTTTATCAAGTTTTTTAGTTTCGGTATCAATTCTGTTAGAATAACTAAACAGTAATTTTCCATTATCACCAATAATGCTTGATGGAAAAACATAATTTTGCTTTTGGGAACTGAATAAAATATTATTTCTGAAATTATTCAACCCATCAAATATAATTGGGTTAGGCACTGGAGAAGGGCCATTAACAACGAAACTTTCTAAGTCGTTAGAAGATCCTAATTGGCAAAAGTTCTGATAATAATTTGTTGTATAATTTAAAAAACTCGAATAAGAAGGTAGATTTGCTATAGAATCTATATTGTTATAACTAAATAATATTCTATGATCATTTGTATCAATAATTTCAGTAATTAGATAATTAACTGCACTTACCTGATATGCGCTTGCAGCACCTGCTGATTCAATTTTTTCGATATTATTAAATTTATATATTATACCATTTGGATTTTTAACATCAAATCCTTCTATTGTTTTCTTAATCGCATATCCTTTTTTATTTAAAGATGTAAAATAAATAGAAGAATTATCACCGGCATTATAACTCTCGAAATTTGAGATTATGAATTCTACTTTCTCTCCAAATAAATTGAGAATAAAAATATCTGGTTGCATATCTACAGCTTCAAAATTTGTAAATAAATTGCTGAAGTTTCCATTTCTGGGCACATTATTGTTTGTTGCCATAAAGTATCCATATGTATCAAATGACGGAGTCTGATTAAAATTAGTTGGACCACTTATTAAAGGAAAATTACTAGGATAAGGAAGTGTAGATTTAGCAAAATCAAGCCTAAATCGGGTGTTATTAGAGAAGTCATCATAGCCATATACATTTTGAACAATCGTAGGGAAAGATATATTCCACCCTAATCCTACTTGCCCTGCTTCTTCTGTCACCCTAATACCATTTCCTGAAATATAATTTAAATTAACAGGCAGACTGATATCTCCAGATTTTAAATTAAATAAATTAATACTGGGATTGTTACTTCCCATATATTCACTATTTTGTATCCCTCCATATTTTAAAAACGCTTCACTTGATGGAGCTTTAGGTTGTTCAGGAAAGTAATAATTAGAATAATTTGCCTGCCCACTAACCAGCTTTCCACAGATAAAAAAAATTAATAAAATTAACTTTATTATTGCATTGGTATTTCTCATGTGTTTTTATTTTTTAATCACTTTAGCACTCGCCGTTTTATTCGTATCGGTTTTTATACTAACCAGGTAAGCTCCCTGAATGAGCGGCTGTGTGTTGAGTTTGGTTACTTTATTTTTTGTCTTAATGCTCTGAAGCTGCCTTCCACCCATATCGTACATCACAATGTCCGCTTCTTTGAAATCAAAACCTACTTCAACGTATGCATAATCAGATACCGGGTTCGGATAGATCTTAATATCCTGCTTCTCGATCAATTGGTCTATTTGTTTATCGCCCAGCTTTACGATCTTCCAGTTCTCTTTGCCAAGTTCCTCGGCGCTGGTTCCGGCCAAAATAATCGAGCCGTCACGGTTCAGCCTAATATCTGATAGCCGCTCCTCCCTTTTGCTGGATTCGCCTTTAACGTGCTTTCGCCACTGCTCATTGCCGTTTTGGTCCAAATACAGCATCCAGAACTTTTCATCATCAGTTTCCATTCTGCCTTCCGCCTGCGTGTAACCGCCAAGCAGAAATCCTTTGGTAGATTTATCATCCGAAGCATGTAGAACACTCATGCCCATCAATACATCCCGGTTTTTGAAGTTGTAGGATTTCTGCCAGATCTCTTCGCCTCTTTCGTTTACGGAGATTAGCCATAGATCCGTCCCTTCTTCGATGCCTACCGTCTTATTCCCGGATCTTTCAGACCTGGATTCCCCGCCGATCAGATATCCTGTAGAAGTCATCGCCAGGGTTCTTAAGTGGTCATCGCCGGTTCCGCCGAAATTCTTTTCCCATTCCACTTTGCCCTCTTTATTAAGCTTAACCAAATAGAAATCTCCTTCTCCGTAATTTTCAGTCTTTTTTGAACCTCCCGCACTGCTTCTGGAATAAATGCCTAATAAAGCTCCGCCGTCAATAGTCGGAATCATTTTCTCCACTTCATCGAGTCCTCTTCCGCCTAATATCAACTGGGAAACTTCCTTTCCGTTCTTATCGAGCTTTATTATAAGCACGTCTTTAGAACCGTAGCCTTGGAGGGTACCCTGAGGCTCTCGAAGGGTGGTGTTTCCGGCAACATAAAAACCTAAATCCGTGGTCTGGATTACCGCCCTGGCTTCTTCATCTGAAGCACTGCCGATGGTTTTCTGCCATAATTCGTCGCCAAATTCGTTTAGGCGGATCAACCATAGGTCCGATCCGCCTTTCGATTCTTCCTTTTTATCCAGGCCTTTTCCGCTGTAAGAAGTTCCGGCAATTAAAAATCCGCCTTCCTGTGTATTGACCGTTGCAGATAGCATATCATGGTTTTTACCGGAGAAATATTTTTCCCAAACCTGCTCTCCCATTTGGTTTAATTTTACCAGGTGATAGTCGTATCCTGCGTTTTGTTTTGGGCTGTCTGCTGAAGATGCGCCGGCCCCTGAGGTTCTCGAAGGGGTCGAAGGAGTGGTCCCTGAGCTTGTCGAAGGGTGGATACTGCTTCCCGAGATCAGATATTGTCCGTCGATGGTTGTGGTAACCTGGCTTAAGAAATCCTGCGTAGAGGATCTGATGTCTTTCTGCCAGACCACTTCCTGAGCAGACACGCCCAGAGATATGCACAGAAAAAGTGTGCTCATGTAGAGTTTTTTCATGTCCTTAGTATTAATTTTTTTTTATAATTCCTGCAAAAGTATACTTTTTACCTCACAAACAAAAGAATTATTATATCAATTTATATTGGATTGTTCATCATTCGTCAAAGCTACGAGGGCAATGCGACAAAACATGACGTATTATTTTAAAATATGAAGAAATAAAATCCATGGAAAATTTTTAATTTTATGCTCACCACGGTGATTTAAAAAATATGGAAGATCTTCGGAATTAATTCAGAAGACCTTCCATATTTGCTTATAAGCAATCTATAAAGAAAGAATAATTGTAGTGTATATCATTGCTGTTTTTACAAGGTAGCTGGTGACATTTCAAATGACATGTAGATTATGTTTTTCATTTCCTGTGATTAAATTCTAACGCTTTCTTTTAAATTGCTTCTGATTTGGGGTTTAGATCGGTTGAATATATTGTCGTTTTGTTTTGCAACCTTAAAATGGCAATATGTTTCCGCTTTTTAGACCTTACTCTTTTCTTTTTATAATTTTTAAACAGGCAAAAAATAAAACACGCCATCTGGTAACGTGTTTTATTTGGTCCTAAACAATCATATTTAGTCTGTTGGTAAGGTTCCGGGTATTTTTTCCTGTAATAAGTCTGAAGAAAATTTATAATAATTAATTTTTTTTAGTTTTTTACTTTTTTGCAGGTCAAAAATACCCTTTAAAGTTTTTTGCTGTTTCGGTGAAAGATTATGGATGTAAAAAATCTGATCATAATTATTATTTTCCAACCGGTATTTTAATTGGGTTGGTTGAGCATCAGGAATACCAGAATGGTTATCTATTTCTTTAAATTCCTTTAGGATCTTCTTTTTAAATCTGTCAAAATGTATTGTGTCATTTGATTGAAAATACTCATATTCTCCGATCCCTTTCCTTCCCTTAATGATTTCTCTACAAAAATATAAAGAATCCTTAGAGCTTAGAATAATTCCTATCCTAGGTTCTTTTGGATCCATATCAAAACCCTTGGCGATTTCAATATAATCATTGTTTCCACCTTTATTTTGGCATGAAAACAGAAAAAATACCATTATTAAATATAAGACTCGCATAATTATTATCTTGTTAGCCCCCCTTTCGAATTTACTTTTATAAAAGATCCTGTAAAATTCCACATTTCATTTTTTATTTGAACATTTCCTAATTTTAGTTTCAAGGCCTTATTTGCCTGTTTCAATATTTTATATCCTTCTTTAGGATATGTATTGACTTTATCATTATTGGGATTATTTAAATATTCATTCTGAATATAATAGTGTTGACCGTGCTGTGACGAAGACGTATCATATTGCCTGTACTCTTTTGGTATACTGCTAGAGTTTTTATAACCATCATCTCTTACATCTAAGGCTTCTAAATCTGCATGCATAAAGGACTCATGAATAATTTGTCTTAAAGTATTGAAAAATTGGCTTCCAGAATCCCCGTATGCTTTTTTAGAAACCATCACAGAAACACCCACTCGCTCCTTATTTGATGTTGCATTTGTATATCCTCCTCCGGCATCATCTGATCTTACTCCGTATGATAGATCTATCCCATTATTATGAAATTCTCCATTTTCTTTAGCTTCATAAATGCTCTTTCCATTATACTTGATACTTTCTCCCTTTGCCATATATTTAGACAAAAATTCTTGTCCCTGTTCAGTTTTGGCAAAAAATATAAATGCTTTATACTGTTCTTCATTGCCTTTTTTCATGATATCACTTAAATCCAATCTCATTCCATCTGGATCTATATAAATAATGGGATTATTAGCAACATAAGCGTATGACGTTATATTGAAATACTTTTCCGCCAGCGGATCAATCGCGCCCCATCTACCGATATCCGGCATATAGAATCTTGCTCCATAATCATACATTCCGCTCTCTTCCTGTAATTCCTTACCGTTGAATTTATATTGGTAGGCTGGATTTCCTCCCGTCGGATTATATCCTTCATGTTTCACCCAAAGGGATAATAATTGTTTTCCTCAAGAATTTCTGCGCTGCCGCCGTTATTAAAATAGCTAAGCCGTACATTTCCCAGATGATCCGTATAGTTGTAAATATACTTATTATTTTCAAAGTTATAATATCCTTCTGAAGTTGAACAAGCTTTAATCCTACTATGCACTTCCCCTTTTTCCTGCTGAACCTTCATATTGAAAGCCGTCAAGATAGTCAGTAACTTTTGAAGATAACTGAGTGATCGTCCCTAGAGGGTTAAAAGGTGCAAAATTATAGGTTTTTCTTAGTTTACTTCCATCTGCACTGTAAAGATATGAAGTGTTCTCATGGATAATACCGGTACGGGTGCTTAGACCATTTCTAAACAATAGTGCATCGGGAAGATTAAGGTAATTATAACCGATTGAAAGAAGCCCTTTATCCACATTTATGGTCATATTTCCATTATTGTCATGCACGATCAATTCTGGTGCAACCGCATAAGGATATCCGGAAGAATTTTGCTGCTCGTCTATTATTTTATTAAGCCTGTTGCTCTGCCCACTGTTAGAATATTCATACGAAAGATTGTCAATTAATCCTGCGGTATTGTTTCCATCTAAAGAAGCTGTCCTTTTCAGGCTCATAATATTTCCATTAAGATCATACGTTATTTTTTCAAAATATTCTCTTGCGGAAGGATTGTCTTCTCTTTGATAAAACCCGGCAGACAATCTATTTAATTTGTCATAAACATAACCATATCTTCTTAAATAATCATTAGTAGATGTAGAGGTCTTCCAATCTACTTCAGAAATATTCCCGTTATACCTCGGAAGGACTTTCAGAACGGGATCAAAAGGATCAGGAGTCTGCTCCCCTTCTGCAGAATTATATTTGATTTTGTACCCGAAGAGCTTCCCGTTAAGGTTGACAGGATCATTAATCTTAGTCATCCAACCCCGGATATTATATAGGTAATCGATGCTCTGCAGAAATCCGCCGCCATTTAATGAAGGATAGCCACCCACTTTTTTATTGCTCAGCTGTGAAAGATCATTATAGGTGTTGTAAGCCAGGGTTTCCACAAAATTATTATCAACCTTATGCGTATGGATTAATAGCCGGTTCTGATGGTCATATTCAAAGGTTTCGGTAATCACTCTTTCCGTATCAAGCTTTATTCTTTTATGATAGGTTTTGAAAAGCTTGGTTACCCCCGCAAAATCCAGCTCGGTTTCCGTGTTGGTGTAACCGCCTAAATGGTCGGTTTTAACAGCGATCTGTCTTCCTATTTAAGTCAATAATAAAACCCACCGCAAATGGTGGGTTTATTGATCGGCACGAGCGAGACGCTCGCGCAAGCAGTTTTTTTTAATGACAACGATTTGCAGAAAGAACTTAATTTAACGCTTTTGGAAAAAATAAAATTGATTGATCTGCTTTCTGAAGATGAACAACAAGCCCTGCTTAAAATGATTGATCAAGCAATCTCTAATAAAAGAATGAAAGATAATCTACAGCAGATTATTACACAATAAAAGACCTCGCAAAAGCGAGGTCTTTTATTATCTGCTACAAAGTTACAAAATTCGCAGAGCGGTGTGTGAACTTACATACACTCATAATGAGCAGACCATTTTTTTGTGTCTATAATGTTATTTTTTGTATCAAAAATCAATAAATATTTATTAATACTGCCACAGTATTTTAAACCCTCCCGTGAATTTGATATAACATCAATTCTTAAAGAATCATTTCTTAATTCATTAAAAACTGCTATATGAGAAGGCCCTTTAAATTTATCCTTTGTAAATACATTAGGAGTTTCATAATAGTCTGATAATTTCCAGTATTTTCCCCAATATTTTTTATTTAATTTAGATAGACATTGGTTTTTTTTATTTGGTTTTGTTTTCTCAATATTTAACCAAGTAAAATAATTGTCTGATTTATAAATCGGAAAAAAACTTTCATAGATGGATATTCCGTAAGCTTTTGGAGTTAAAATATCTTTAAAGTTTTTTTCTATACCTTTATCTTTAAAGTCCTGTTTTATATATTCAATTCCTTTTTCATATCTTTCACA
>NZ_VTSX01000044.1 GCF_008329705.1 Chryseobacterium sp. SN22
TGGTCGACGGCATCGACAAAGGCTACATGATCATTTTCTCAATCGGTGCCGTAGCCTATCTCATCGCCTGGGGCGTGATGAAAGCGCTGGTACCCAAGTATAAGGAGATTAAATAAATACCAATTAACCTTGAAGGTTTGGAGAGAGATAAAAGCTACTGCAGTTAAGCAGTGGCTTTGCTTTTACTAAGCAGCCATTTTTCCGTTTAATGAAAGAAATTCCTGAAATTATTTCCGCTGCCTGAAAAATAACTTTTACCTTTGGATATGAACAACAGGAACCGTGGGAAAAATACAGGGGATGATGAATTATTCGGCCGCGAAAAACAGCTTGACAAATTAAGGTCGGCCGTTCAGGATATGCTTTATCTGCTCAGCCGGAATTATCCGGAAAGGGCGGCTTCGGAACTGGTTGGCAATCATTACCGATTAAAGACCCGTCAGATCCAGGCGGTTCGTAGTGCGGCGGCCTCGGAATCACAAATCCGCAGCCGTGCGTTGAAAGAACGTCAATATCAGGATCTGGAAAATCAAATCATCTATCTGGATGGTTTTAATGTATTGATTTTATTGGAAAGCCTGCTTTCTGGAGCCTATGTTTTTGAAGGGGCCGATGGTTGTTTCCGTGATCTTTCAGGAGTACACGGAACATACAAGAGGGTCATGCAGACCCAGACCTCAATTGAGTTGGTAGCCGAGTTTTTCCGGAAGTCAGGAGCGGCAGAGTTGGTCTGGATTTTTGACAAGCCCGTTTCCAACAGCGGAAGAATCAAGCAGATGGTGCTGGATCATGCGTTTGAGCATCACCTGAACTGGAGCGGCGCACTGGAATTCAATCCGGATAAATTTTTAGCAGAACATGCTGAAATTGTTATTTCGTCTGATGCTTGGATCCTGGACCACTGTAAAAATTGGTTTAACCTGATCGAATATCTGATTCTTGAGGAAAAGCTTCCTGTAAACCTGGTCAAAATGTTTAACCATGAATTTTGAAGAACCTGTTCCTTTCTTTTCGGATGAATGGCAACAGAAATACCAAACCATTTTGGCAGAAGAGCACCTGAAATCGATAGGTGGAAATATTCAGAAATTCAAAGACCGGACTTTAGACTTGGACCTGCCTTTTTTTAATGAAGAAGTAAAACCCGACCGTGAAGAAAGTTTCCGGCTGTTCCTTTCTATTATCGAATCTGAAAATTCAGCAAAGAAGAAAGCGGGGCAGCTGGAAGAAATTCCTTTTAAGCATTGGCTAAATGTGTTGGGCCAGCGGCTGACTTCCGCCAGCCTGCGCGATGAGAAAGCCATTCCGCCGTTACAGGATGCACTGATTGAAGCCTGTGAAAAACCGTTTAACAGCGAAATTACCATGGCCCAAAGAGCCTGGGAAAAACACGTGGGAAGAAGGAACGACCAATTCTGGGGTGAAGTGAAAGGCAACAACCGGCAGAAACAGCAGGTGGTCATGGAAAAGATCGACTACATATTCAATCATAAAACCTGGTGGAATATTTTCTTTCATTACAAACACGGGCTTGTATATGAAGTCAGGGAAGCGGAAGGCCACGGCATCCGGTGGAATCATGACGGAACCCGGCTGATCGGCTTCCTGGAAATTTTTATTAATGAATAAATTACCGTTAACCAGATTAATTGGCTGGAAGAGGGAAATTTTCTCCGCCAATTAACCATGAGTGTGTTTAAGAGATACAAATTTTATATCATTCTGAACTTTGGCCTGAAAAATACTTACGCAAACCTTTATGATTACCAGCTGTTTTTTAAATAACGTTACTGGCAGGACTACATCCTATCCTGTAAAAAGCCGTTCCTTCGGGACTTTAAAAAAATGATATTTAAACGGGCTTTTATTGATGACAGTTAGTTCGCTGATCATTGATTGCTATTTACAACCGGTTCTGCTCAGCAGTTTTCGTACCGGTTTTAGCTTCTTTTACTTTTTGGTTTCCAAAATTATATTTAAGATTGATCATGAAATACTGCGTGTCCCGGTAATCCTTAAAATACTGGTTCTGATCGGCGTATCTGGTGGAAATCGTATTTTGATCCGTACGGAAAATATCGTTGAGTACCAATCCGGCTTCCAGGCGCTTGTCAAACATTTTTTTATTGATGATAATACTCACTTTCTGGGAAGCACTGATGTCAAAAGATCCCTGTATCGTTTTCGAATTATAAATATAAGACACATTCAGGTCCCAGGTTTTGGCTTTATCCAGTGTAATCTGTGTGGAAAAATTGGCGTTGTAAAAGAAAACCTCGTTTTTATACAGAAGCCTGTCGGTTCCGAAGAAATAATTTTCCTGGTATTCGCCCATCGCGAAAAGATTCAGCTTCCAGAAGGGCTTAATGGAAAAGCTCTTTGATAAATTGGCACCGATATTTTTTCCATGGTCAATGTTGGTATAATGGTAAATGGTTTCAAAAGTCTGCGGGTTCTGGACGGAAATTTCCATGGACGGATCTTTGATGTAGCTGAAATACGTTTCAAAATTCCAGTCTTTTACAGTGTAAGTCAGGCTCAGATTATGGATGATTGTCGATTTGAGATTGGCGTCTCCCTGAAAATAAGCATATAAATTATAATAAGACTTTGAAGGATTCAGGAAGTCGTAATTCGGGCGGTCGATTCTTTTGCCATAAGAAAATCCAAGCTGCTGTCCTTCTTTTATATTGTACATCAGGTAAAAAGTAGGGAAGAGCCCCGTTCTTGCCGTCCGGTTTTCCACGACAGGATTATCGGATCTTGTTCTGATTAAAGTCGTTTCAGAGCGCAATCCGGCTTTCATTTCCCATTTTTTCCATTTGTATCCGGAAGAAAGATAGGCCGCGAAAATATTTTCACGGTAACTGAACCGATTGCTTTTTTCGGGGTCCGGAAGCAGTACTCCCGAAGTTCCGTCCATGAAGCTGAGGCCGCTTTGGTTTTTCACAAAGCTGTACTTCAATCCGCTTTCGAGAGTAAATTGATTATCGGTATACCGGTAATCCAATTGGGTCGAGTACAAAGAAATATCCTGAACGTTCTGGCTGGCAAACCGGTTTGTGCTTTGAGGCTGCCCGGCAAAATCCAGCCGCGTCTCCACCTCCTGGCTTTCTTTGAAATGTTTGGTGCTGAAATTATTCGCCCAGGTCAGGTTGTGGTTTCCCGACTTCCGGTCATAGTTCAGATAAGCATTAAAGCTATTGTCGTACAGTCCTCTTTTGTTGGACGTCAGGTAATACGATTGCTGCTGGCCGGTCTCCGTACTGAAAATCCGGGTTGGGATAACAAAATGCCCGGCTCTGTCCGGCAGATTACTGCCATCGAACCCGAACTGAACGGTGGAAAGGCTGTCTGGAGCGTATTGTCCGGAAAAATTATAGATATGCTGCCCGCGCATCCTTGTTTTTCTTACCATATCACTTTCCCAGCGGGTTTTATCCTGATCGAAAGTTACCACATCAAAGTTATAGCGTACATTGTTTCCGGTTACAAAATTATAATTTCCCGTCAGCTGCCATTCATCGGTATTGTAAGACTGCAAAGTCCCGATCAGGCCCCGGGCGTAAGTGGCCTGGGTGTAACGCGACGAGATTCTTCCTTTATAGCCGGAAAGTGCATTCTGCTTCATTTTAATATTGATGATGGCACTTCCCTGGGCTTCGTATTTTGCCGGCGGATTCGTAATCACTTCTACGGAAGATACATTGTTTCCGTCGGTATTTTCCAGAAGCTGCTTCAGCTGTTCCTGGCTCATCAGTGTTTTCTTGTCATTGATGGTTACCATAATCTGGGAATTTCCCCGTACGCTCAGTTCCTCGTTTTTTACCAGGATATTCGGGGTGCTTTTCAGGATTTCCCAGGCATTCAGGTTTTGCAGCGGCGTCTTGTCGATATTGAATTCCAACCGGTCGATCTTCCTTTTCAGGATGGGTTTTCTAGCGGTTACCATTACCTGTTCGATATTTTTTACGGTATCTTTTTTCAGGACGATCAGTAAGGGGTCACTGTTTTTCAGGATCACTTCGTAATCCAGGTACTCCGGTTTCTTAATGCTCAGTGATACTGGAAACGCCGTGATTCCTTCCAGGATAAAGTTACCTTTACGATCGGAATGCAGTACCGCTTTATACTCATTAATTTTAATTTCAGCTTCGTCAACAGGCTTCCCTGTTATATTTTCAATATGTCCTTGGATGTTTTGACTCCATAAAAGCAAAGGAAACAGCAATAAGACGATTCCGTAGGCTTTTATTGTTTTTGATGTTTTCATTAAGTAATTTTCTCCAAAATTGAGGCGATCCTCCGGAACGTTTTGTTAACGAACGGTTAATGAACGGTTAATGGCCGTTTTAAAAGGAAATTGATTGTATTTTTGAAACATCAATTCAAATAAAATAACGGGTTAGAACTTCAATTGGAGAATATTAAACCTTGGCATAATTCATTACAGTCATAAAATGAACCGGAAGAAAAATATCACCATTACAGCATTTGCATTCAGCCTTTTGGTACTGATTGTCCTGCAGGGATATTATATTTACAATTCGTACCGTCTGGAAGAAAAAGAACTCAACCGGAAGGCCAAAGCCTTGGCTGAAAAAATACAGGAAAGAATGGAAGACGCCCAGACGGAAGCCCGTGAGGACCGTCTGGTACAGGATTTTCAAAAGCTGAAAAGAGAAATCATTATCCAGAAAGAAGAAATTACTCATCCTGAAAAGCTGTACCGTTCGGAGACCTTCTACAGCAAAAAGCTGGAGGAGATGATTAAAAAAAGTGCAGACAGCTCAGGATTCCGGATCGCCATGAAAAACGAGATCTATTCCGTATTCGATGAGATGCAGAAAAAAGAGCTGCTGCCCGCAAAACGGTCTATTATTCTGTATCAGACCGTGGAAAAAATGAAAAAACCTATGGTTGTGTATGAAGGAAAATGGACCAGCCGCCAGACCAGTAAGGATACCAGCCTGAACCTGAATGAGAAAAATGCATATCTCGTAAAATCCAGGTCGACCTTTCAGGTGCTTAATCTTCAGTATCTGATTTTAAAAAAGATTATTCCGCTGATCATCATCAGCCTGCTGATTGTTATTCTGATTATCATCCTGTTCCGGAACAGCATCCGAAACCTGAACCGTCAGGAAAAAAAAATAGCCCAGCTGCATACCACCATCGATTCGATAGCCCATGAGCTGAATACACCGATCACCACCCTTAAATTTTCTATTGCCCGTTCTTCCGATCCCGAGTCCAAAGCATTGCTGGAACGCCAGATCAGACGTCTGGAAAATATTGTGGCTTCAATCCATACCCATGACGCCGAAGACGTTTTACTGGAGAAAAAAGATCTTGAGGAATATTTCGCCGAGATTAAAAAACAGCATCATGCCATCCGTTTCAATAGCAGCATTGAATTTTATGAAAATAAACGCCTTGCGCTGAATGATTTCCGCCAGATGATGGATAATCTCATCGATAATTCGGTTAAGTACGGAGCTGATGAAATTGAGATCGCTGTAATAATGGACAGCAACATAGAAATAAAGATCTCCGACAACGGAATCGGGATTCCTGATGAACAGCACCGGAATATTTTTGAAAAATACTACCGGATCAGCAGGGAAGCGAATAAGCATACCAATGGCCTCGGGGTCGGACTTTTTTTAGTGAAAAGAATTGTTGATAAATACAGGGGACATATCGAAGTAAGGTCTCGGGAAAAAGGCGTTTCATTTAAAATAACCATGCCCGATGAAGCCTAAAATTTTACTGGTGGAAGACGATCAGGACCTGGGGATGGTCCTGAAGCAATACCTGGAGTTTTCAGATTTCGAAGTACGCTGGATTCCGAATCCCGAAGAAATTCTGAATGATCGAAAGTTGGTAGAGGACTATCAGTTGGCTATTCTGGACGTCATGCTTCCCGTGATGGACGGTTTTGAACTTTCCAGGGAAATCCGGAAAACCTCAGAAATCCCTTTCCTGTTCTTAACGGCAAAAGGACAGAGCATCGACCGGATTTTAGGACTGAAACTGGGCGCGGATGATTATATCACAAAACCCTGTGAACCGGAGGAATTGATCCTGCGAATCAGAAATATCCTGAAACGGCAGCAGTATACCGTGCAGACGGTCATCAGCATAGGCAGCTATTCTTTTATTCCTTCACAGTTCCGGCTTATTTTCAAAGATCAAGCCATACAGCTCACGGAAAAGGAATCGGAGCTGTTGTTGTTGCTCTCGAAAAAGAACCATCAGATCGTCAGCCGGAAAGAAATCCTGGAAACCCTTTGGGGTGAGAACGATTATTTCTTCGGAAGGAGCCTGGATGTCTTTATGACGCGGCTCAGGAAATACCTTCAGCATGACAAAAGGATCCGGTTCGATGCGGTTCGCGGGATCGGCTTCAATATCGAATTTCCGGATTAAAAATTTTTTTTCTGCGTAAAAAGATTGCGCATTACACCGGTAACTTTGTCGGCGTAATATAAAAAGCAATGAAATCTTTTCATCAACATTTTACGCAAAACGAATGGGAATCCTGTCTCAAAGTATTGAATGCTTTGAAGGATGAGCCTTTTCAGAACCCCGATAATCAGATTTTTTCAGGTCTGATTACGAAAATCCATAAGAACGCTAAAAAGCAGAACCGTCAGGAAAGCTATTTCCGGATGAAGTCGGAGGATCTGGAGGTTAATTCCGGCTCGGTCCTCATGAAAAAAGCGCTGGCGGGTGTATCCGATTTTTATGATGATGAAAAGAACGAAACCCGGCTTACGAAATTACAGATCCCGAAAAACTGTTACTGCTGCAACCAAAGCTATCAGTATGCTCATTCCTTTTATAGCAGGCTGTGCCCGAACTGTGCGGAGGAAAATTACGAAAATCGTTTTCTTTCAACGGATTTGACGGGACGGAATGCCATTTTAACAGGTGGACGGGTAAAAGTAGGTTTTGCTGCTGCTTTGAAACTGCTGAGAAGCGGAGCCAACCTGGTTTTAACGACCCGTTTTCCGGCACTGGCTTTGGAAACCCTGCAAAAAGAACCCGATTATGAAGACTGGAAAGACCGGCTGTGGATCTATGGTCTGGATCTGAGAAATCTAAAAGCGATTCAGGAATTTATCGATTTTTACAAGTCGAATTTCAGGGTGCTGGATATTCTGATCAATAATGCGGCCCAGACAATTAAATATCCCGATGCCTATTATCTGCCGATTATCAGAAGGGAAAATGAAATGCTGGTAGAATTTGGAAATAATCAGAATTTAATCCCGAATACCACAGAAATTTCCGCAGGGATCAGACAGCTGGAATATGCGCAGAATGAAGAGGCGAATGTTGCTCTAACCCGTTTCGGACAACCGGTTGACGATCGTGATAAGACCAGCTGGAACTCCACCTTGGAAGAGGTTTCAATGTATGAACTGGTAGAAGTGAATTTAATTAATCACATCGCGCCGTATTTTCTGATCAAAGAACTGAAATCTTTAATGAAAGCTTCCTCTTTTAAAGAGAAATTCATTGTAAATGTCACCTCTTCAGAAGGGATTTTCAGCTATGATAACAAAACCATGTTCCATCCGCACACGAATATGACGAAAGCGGCTTTGAATATGATGACGCTCACGTCGGCCAAGGAATTTGAGAAAGAGCAGATCTATATGACGGCGGTGGACGTCGGCTGGATTTCTACAGGAGCGAAGGAGAGCTTACGGAAAAAGCAGTTCGAACAGGGATATGTTCCTCCCCTGGATCCGGTGGACGGTGCGGCGAGAATCCTGCATCCGATTGTAGAAGGAATCAACGGAAATTATTACAGCGGGGTTTTACTGAAAAATTATAAAATCAACAGCTGGTAAAATATAGAAAGCGTTAGTTCAGCCGGAAGAATGCCGCCCTGTTACGGCGAAAGTCGAAGGTTCGGTCCTACACGCTTTCCTAAACGGAGATCATAGTTTAACCGGAAAAATTTATTCCCTGCACGGAATGGATGCGGGTTCAAATCCCGCTGATCTCCCCAAATTGAAACGGTAGCTCAATGGAAGAGCATTGGCCTTCCCCGCCAGGGGTTGCGGGTTCGAGTCCCGCCCGTTTCACGGAGCACATCGTCTAATGGAAGGACATCGGCTTATTATGCCGGAAATGCAGGTTCGAGTCCTGCTGCGCTTTCAAAACGGAGATCATAGTACTAAGAACGGAAAAATACATTCTGCTAGAATGAGTTGCAGGTTCGAATCCTGCTGATCTTCCCAACTGAAACGGTAGCTCAAAGGAAGAGCACTGGCCTTCTAGGTCAGGGGTTACGGGTTCGAATCCCGCCCGTTTCACAAGGAGTACATAGTTCTAATCCGGAAGAACATTGACTTCACTGATCAGAGGTTGCAGGTTCGAGTCCTGCTGTACTCCCAGACGGAAGCAGTAATTTAATGGAAAAATAGCTCTAACCCAGAGAAATTGCGGGTTCAAATCCTGCCTGTTTCCCTTTTTTAATTTAAAATGATGAAAGAACTAAAAGAAATTTTAAATACCGTCCTCAGGGAAAAGACCGGATATATTACTTTCCTCACCGGTGCCGGCATCTCTGCGGAAAGCGGACTGCCGACTTACCGGTCCATCGACGGGATCTGGATCAAAGGAACCAGATACCACCGTCCCGAAGAGTTCGGAACCTACCGGTATTTCAGCCAAAACCAGGAAGAAGTCTGGCAGTACAACCTGTTCTGGAAGAAAATGATTGAAGAAGCTAAGCCCAATCCCGGACATCTGGCCCTCACGGAAATCGAAAAGCTTCTGGGGAGCCGCTTCAGGCTGATTACCCAGAATGTCGACGGGCTGCATCAGGAAGCCGGCACAAAAGAGGTTTATGAAATCCACGGCAGCAAGCATCAAGTACGATGTTCAAAGGAATGCAGCGAGCCGCTTGAGTTTCCGGAAAACGTTCCGGCTAAAGAATATACCGAAGACCTGATGCCGGAAGATATCGACCACCTGAAATGCAGGAAATGCGGCAACTGGCTTCGGCCGAATACTTTGTGGTTTGATGAAAGCTATAATGAAAAGAATTATTATTTCAATACGTCTTACGGTATTGCCGATCATACCGATATTTTATTCGTTATCGGAACCTCAGGCTCCACGGCTTTGCCCGTTGGTATTGTAGAAACCGTAAAGATCCGTGCTCAGTGGATCGTGCTTATCAATCCGGAAAGCGATACGTATTTTGATGCCATTCTGAAAGGAAGCAAAACCTTATATTCCATCCGGGAAAGCAGTTCGGTAGCGCTTCCGCAATTGGGAAATATAATTGAGGAAATTTTAAAATAAAAATTAATGGTTGCAAGGATTCCCAATCTTAAATCTTTGTAACGAAACAAAATTAATAAGAAACAAAAAAATGAACACCTATATCGATATTGGCATCAATTTAACCAATAAACAGTTTAATAACGAACATGAAGAGATCATCAACCGTGCTCTTGATCATGGAATAGAGCAGATGATCCTCACCGGAACCAGCGTCCGCGGAAGTAAGGAATCGGCGGAGATTGCAGAAGACTATCCCGGCATTTTATTTTCAACGGCAGGAATTCATCCGCACGATGCAAAATCTTTTAATAATGAAAGCATCGGCGAACTCAGAAAATTATTGAAGCAGGACTACGTGGTTTCCGTCGGGGAATGCGGACTGGATTTCGATCGCGATTTTTCACCGAGGCCCGTACAGGAGAAATGTTACCGTGCCCAGCTTGAATTATCGGTTGAGGTCAACAAGCCGCTGTTTCTTCATGAAAGAGCAGCTTTCAGAAGGTTCAGCGAAATTACGGATGAATATATATCCCGGCTTCCGAAGGCCGTTGTGCATTGCTTTACCGGAACTTTAGAAGAAGCGAAAATCTATCTGGATAAAGGATTTTATTTAGGATTTACCGGAGCCATCAGCGATCACAACCGTTTTAAACATTTGGAGGAGGTGATCCGCTATGTTCCGCTCGACCGGATGATGATGGAGACTGATGCGCCTTTTATGCTCCCGAAAAATATGCCCAGGATACAAAACCGCAGAAACGAGCCTTCATTTTTGCCGTACGTCGCCCAAACCATTGCCCATTTAAAAAGGATCAGTATTTCCGAAGTCGCCGGAGAAACAACCGAAGTGGCCCGGAACTTTTTCGGAATAGAATTTTAAACAAAAGAAAAAGGGATTATTTCAGAAATAATTTAACTTTGTTTTTCAGCCGGTACAGTGGTCGGGTCTGATAATGGAGAAGGCCGAATATCTCATCTGCATCGGTATAGGTTTCCGGAATTTCCATGGCATTGATCATGGTTAATCCCCGTCTCTTCATCGCAGCATAAATAACCTTTGCAAAATGGTTTCTGGCACCTTCCTTAGATTTAAATTGTGAAATTCCTTTTGCATGCAGCCTGTACAAATAAAGATTTTCCTGAATAAACTCAGGGTTTCCGTGTTCAAGGATTTTAAGATACAGATCCTGGTCGACAGCGCTCTTGAGCTCAGGATTAATACCTTCCGTTTTAAAATAAGTCTCTTTCCTGAATGTAAAAAAATGGGAAATCTGGATCGGACAGTTGAAAAAATAGGGCGTGTTGTAAATTCTCTTTATTTGGGAGAACATTTTCACTGCAACGAGGTTTTCATCACACATCGTCATCTGGGAATAAGTAGCGACGATCCCGGGAAGACTTTCATAAGCGGCAACGGATTTCTCCAGAGCAATAGGAGAGAGGGCATCATCGGGATCCAGGAATCCGCACAGTTCACCTCCGGCATATTCCACGCATTTTCTCTTCGTAAAACCACAACCCTTGTTGGTTTCATTTTCATACAATTTAAACCGGGAATCCGATTGAATAATATCTTTAATGAGCGCTGCGGAATCATCGGTGGAACAGTCGTCCACAATAATCACTTCCCAGTTTGTAAAAGTCTGAGTGATGATCGACTCATAGCACGCTCTAAAAAATTGGCCATTGTTATAATTGGCTATTAGAATTGAGAACTTTTTCAAAATGTTTTGACTTATTTCAGGGACTAAATGTATTACTTTTTTTATGTACCTTTTTACGGTTTCAATTACTGTATATTTAAGATGTTGATGATCAACAGGATATTTTTTCTAAATTATAGCAGAGTCTTTTATAAGATATTTTGAAGGGAATGTATTTAAACCAAAAGAGTGCTTTACAACGTAAAACACTCTCTTTGTAAGATTAATTTACACACCTGATGAGTCGGTTACAGGCTTTTGATAGCCGATTCCAGAGCCAGCTCAATCATTGGTTTCAAAGCTTTTTCCCTTTGGTCGGCCGAAATATTTTCATGCGTCGGAATGATATCCGAAACCGTAAGAATCGTTGCCGCATTTTTTCCCAGATGTTGAGCGTTGGCAAACAACCCGAATGCTTCCATTTCTACGGCCGGGCAGTTGTATTGGGAAGCAATCGCCGGAACCGCAGGGTCTTTTCTGTAGAAAATATCGCTGCTGTGGATATTGGTCGCTTTGGCATTCAGCGACAATTCTTTCGCCGTTTCATTAATAATGCCGAAAATAGTTCCTTGGTGGGAAAGAATTTCCTCGTCAATACCCCATGCATACTTGGCATACGTGCTTTCGCTGGCGGCGTGCTCAACATTCAGAATATCGAAAACTTTCAGATCCGTCGTATAAGCGCCGCAGGTTCCGATGCGGATAATGGTATCCACCTCATATTCCGTAAACAACTCAAAAGAATAAATACCGATGCTTGGAAAGCCCATTCCGCTGGCACCAACAGTGATTTCCTGTCCTTTATACAAACCGGTGTAATAGAAAATGCCCCTGGTCTGGCTAACCAATTTTGCGTTCTCCAGAAAATTCTCAGCAATATATTTGGCCCGTAACGGATCCCCTGGCTGCAAAACAACTTTGGCGATCTCTCCTTTTTGGGCACTGATGTGAATACTCATAATTTTTTATTTGAAACCGCAAAGATAAGAAAATGCCGATTGCCATACACTCTTCTTACACACAAAGCAGATGTACCATCGGATGCCTATAATATATATAGGTATAAAAATACGTTGCTGAACAATTTTTATAAACAGTACTGAAAAGCGTTAATCAGGCCAATGACAAGAAATTTTTACAACCGGTAAATTCTAAAATCTCTTTGTCCTAAAATCTGTTTGAACTTTAAACTTTTAAACTCCCAAATTCCATTTCTTCTCGAACCCTTCAACACTCCCACGCTCTCACATTTTTTCAGGAGCTTGATCCGGCTCTCTGCTCATACTCCTCGCGCCGGCCTTTTGCCATGGCTTCCTCACCAGACCCTTGGCTTCCCAACACCTTCCATCCGCAGCTGTGGGGTAACCGCGGCGATCCGGGCTAGGGCGGCATGGCTTCTTAAGAACATTCCACTAAAGTTTACTTTTATCATTAGGCCTGTCATTTATATAAGATATATATTAAAGAAAGAAACTAAAGCGTTCTTTCGAATAAAGCCCCGAAGCGGATGATTTAATAACCCCGGGCGGAGCCCGGGATTAAAGCTGTTATATTTCATCAAGCCCTGTAGGGTGCCATGCTTATGACGTAGTGTTTCTTGTTCTGATTCTTTAAACCCTCTTTCCTTTGTTTATGCTTGTTTTCCTCTCCCCAACCTTGCTAAAACTTTCTTTCTCTTCAGCCTTTATTTGAAACTTTCCCTCAATGTGGATAAGTGTGGCATGGCTGTTAACCGACTGTCTGTTATAGGTTTACCTTTCTTATTTTCCCACAAAGGATAATTTATATGAATATTATGTTAACAATATTTGGATTGTAAGGGTAAGAGTTTCTATCTTTGCCCCACTGAAAAACGAAAGGGATTCGGTAGCGCAGAAGAGCTTTTAGGTAAGCGGACATGATTTTTAAGAACACTACTTTATATGCTTATATAATATTTATATACTTATATAATGCAGGATGCATTTAAAACGGATTTAACTTCAAAAACTTTTTTAAAAAGAGTTGTGGAATTAAAAAAGATTTGTATCTTTGCAGTCCCGATAAAGGGAAGCGCAGGAGTAGAGGGATTGAAGGTTTAGGAAAGGGTTAAGGTTAAGAAAAAAACTTTAAATTTCTTTCAAAAACATTTGGTCATTTAAAAATAAATTTTTACTTTTGCACTCGCAAATACGAAGCAACACTGACAGAAAGAGAGCTTCGTTAAAAAGCGAAAGATTTAAGAAGATCATTGACATACAATATAACAACCAAGTAAGGAAAAACTAAAGCGTTAA
>NZ_VTSX01000045.1 GCF_008329705.1 Chryseobacterium sp. SN22
TAAAAAACTGTATAATACAGTAAGTAAAAAAAAGAATTTTTTCATGAGAATTTCTAATTAACAAATATTACTTTATTCCAATTGATATCTGTATGGTTAAATTAAAGCATATTCATGTAAAATTAAATATTATTTCAGAAAAAACTATTAATAATTAAAATTATCTTCTTTTGAAATCCTCCAACATCTGCGACACCTCAACCCCTCCGCTGCCGCACAAATCCTTTCGTGTGGTTTTTTACTGATACTATGATGAAGACCGTTTCGATTATAAATAATTCATTCCTTGATTGTTCTGGCAGCTAAAATTTTCATAAACCTTTCAATACCTGAAATACATCAACCCCACAACCCATTCTGCAATCCAACTTTTACCCTACCTTTGAATCATGAAAAAATTGGAATCGAGAGAAGATGTTGAGCTTCTGGTGAATTCGTTTTACGATAAAGTGGTTAAGGATGAGGAGATCGGCTTTTTCTTTAATGAGATTGCCAGAGTAGACTGGGAAAAACATTTGCCGAAGATGTATGCATTCTGGGAATCGGTTTTGTTTGGGCAGATGTCGTACAAGGGAAACCCGATGGGCGCGCACTTCCCGATCAATGAGATCCGGGCGATGGAGCAGAAGCACTTCGACCGCTGGCTGAAGCTTTGGACGGCAACCGTCGGGGAGCATTTCGCCGGAGAGGATGCAGATCAGGCAATTTATAAAGCTGAAAACATTGCTAAGCTGATGGCTTTCAAAATGGACCTGGCCAGAAGGCTGTAAAGTTCAAAGTTTTGGTTTAAGGTTCAGCGTTATAAGTTTAAAATTCAAAATTGAACTTTAAATTCGGGTTAGTGTTATTAAGACAGATGAACCGATGATATTTTGTTTAGATATCAAGTTTTATAAAATAAGAAACGCGAATAACTCATGATCTAAAACGGATTGCCGTTAACAAAAAACATCTTGGATAATAGTTTTGCCGAAAGAAACTTCCGGCATCCGGCATCCTTCTTCCAGCTTTTTTACGATTATCCTTCGAGTTCACGTTAGGACAGTCAACAATAATCTTAACCGGAAACTTCCTGCATCCAGCTTCCCTCTTCCAGCTTTTTTACAATTTATCCCTTGAGTTCACGTTAAGACAGTCAACAATAATCTTAACCGGAAACTTCCTGCACCCATCTTCCATCTTCCAGCCTTTAACCTTTAAGGCACAATCACCGTAAAAATGTAGGCCGCCAGGTTCACCAGCAATACCGTTCCGTAGAGGACATTCGTTTTTCCGCGGCTTAAAGAGAGCATCACAATGAATACCGAAAGAGAAAGCAGGATCACGTCTTTCTTATCCAGGCCGAGAACCAATGGGATATCATACATAATACAAACCACGGAAACTGCGGGAATCGTTAAGCCGATACTCGCCAGTGCGGAACCCAGTGCCAGGTTGAGGCTCGACTGGATCTGGTTGCTGCGCGCCGCCCGGATCGCCGCGACTCCTTCCGGAAGCAAAACGACCGCCGCAATAATGACGCCCACCAGGGATTTTGGGGCCCCTAAACTCCGGACCATGTCTTCAATGGTTGAGGAAAGCCCCTTGGCCATCACCACCACAATGGCCAGGCAGATCACTAAAAATACAAAGCTGACCGTTGTTTTTTTCACTGAAGGGGTATAATGCTCCTCAGGATGTTCTTCCGGTGCGATGAAATAATTCCGGTGTCGGATCGTCTGAACCATTAGGAATACCCCGTAAATCACCAGGCAGGCAATCGATACGAAAATCAGCTGGGCCTGGTTATAAAATGGTCCGTTGACGCTGGATGTGAAATTCGGCAGCACCAAAGTTAAAATCAGGATCGAAACGATACTCACCAGATAAGTGGTGGCAGAAGTCCTCGCGAAGAACTGTTCGTAATATTTTACCCCGCCGACCAGGATGCAGATCCCCAGGATTCCGTTCAGAATCAGCATCACCGCGGCAAAAACCGTGTCCCTTGCCAGGGTAATAGCCTGTTCTCCTCCGGCGACCATCAGGGAAATGATCAGCGCGACCTCAAGAATGGTGATGCACAGGGCCAGGATAATCGTACCGAAAGGTTCCCCGACTTTATGGGCAACCACTTCCGCATGATGAACCGCCGACAGGACACTGCCCGTTAATAAAATTCCTGCGATAATGTCAAATACCACACCCGTACCCATCAGCCCGGAAAAATAATAGCCCACGGCCAGAACAGGGAAAATATACGTATAATGTAAAAATTCTTTTAATTTCATAAGCCTCTGTAAAATACAAAAAATCAACGGTTTTTAAAATACCTAAAGGAAATATTAATAAAAGTTTATTTCATTTACTACGGTTTATAAAACCGGTATACAGGGAATCCATAAAATAAAAGTCATAGGACTTTTAAATAATTACCTTGTTAAAAACGATCCGGGAATAAAAATCAAAGATTTTTACAAAGCTTCTGTATACTTTTCGGATTGCCATAATGACTTTGATAAGCAGATTAAAATCTTTTGTGACTTTGCGGCTGAGTTATTAGTGCTGCCACAAATAAAAATCCTGCAGGTCCGTCAGCATATGGAACAACAGCCCGATGCCGATGATCCTGATATTTCCTCTGAAAAACAGCATCAAAAAATACACCGCAATGGCATAATAAGAGTGCAGGAAATGAAATCCTACACTCGCCCGGCCCGGATCGAAAATCGGGTCCGCAAAAAGATGGTCGAGATCCACCAGCATGGTTGCCAGCAGGATCAGATATACTTTTTTCCAGTGTTCCCGGTAGAAGATCAGGGCAATGAATACCGGAAAAACGAAGTGAAGAAAATAGTGGGTGAATGTTTTAAGCAAAGCAATATCTGAGGAATCCATAGTATCTTTTGTGGTTACATAAAAATTTGAAGGGTTTCTGTTTATGGTCCTAAAATCAAAGGTCGCTTTTCTTTTTTAAACTGTAATTTTACATAATACTCATGATTCCTGTTGGCATAAAAGAAGCATTCCAGTTGGGAGATTATCTTCTTTTCTACCGGAGATCCTGTCTTCCATTCTGACAACAACAACGGATTGTTTTTTATAATAATATAATTGGTCCCCACCTTAGAAGGCAGCTTTACGGGATTTCGTACCGACATTATTTCAACGGACTTCTTATTTTTAACGACCGTATTCGGCTGA
The DNA here is from genome assembly GCF_008329705.1 of Chryseobacterium sp. SN22. Classification (GTDB taxonomy): domain Bacteria; phylum Bacteroidota; class Bacteroidia; order Flavobacteriales; family Weeksellaceae; genus Chryseobacterium. The sequence continues at coordinate 3,181 of NZ_VTSX01000045.1, forward strand.
AAAGGAATGGCAGTAAACTGGTTCCGGTCATTGATCCATTTCTTTTCCTGGAAATATCGGATGGCTTTTTCCGGATCGGCAGAGTGTAAGGCAAAGGCATAATCGGGTTGTAAGATCTTTTGAACAGACTTTTTCTCGATTTCATTAAAATGATCATCGTAACCGTAGGTGATGATGGTGTCATTCACCTGTTTGAGTTGTGCGGTAGCCTGTACATACTCAACTCCGGCAGTTTCCGTGAAATCAATGTTGAAAAGCCGTGCGATATCTCTGATATTTCTGGCATCCGTCTCAGCACTAAAAAAGGAAGTCCTGTTTTCAATCCCGGAAAGAATCTGACTGAAGTTCTCAGGATGAAAACTGTTTTTAATCTCAATATCATGTTCATGGAGATCAACAGAAAAATTACGCGTTCGCGGCCCTGAAATAAAAGAAATACTTCCTATACTCCTGTCGATAAAAGAACTTGCCTGATAATCCGTTTCCCCGGACCTGATTGAGATGGCAACACTTTCAAATGCAGAACCGGAAGTTCCAATCAGGCAGTTGCCGTCTGAGATCTTCAGAAAAATAAAATCCTTTTTAAAAGTGTTGTTCTCGGTGCTGATGAATTCCTGCCGTTTCACATAATTCAAAAGCTTCTGTTCATCCTTAATTTCAAAAACGCTATACCAGTGAGAGAAAGGACTGCCCTGAAGATGGAAAATCTGTAAAAAATCAGGAATCTTTAAGCCGGTGTCCTTTAAAGAAGCGGGCGCACCGCCGGCTTTGTTTTTCTCCATTATCAATGAAGGATGTCCGAGAATTTCTGAAATATATTGCCGTGTGCCTTTTTTCATATCAACCAGGATAAGAATGTCCGTATTTTCCGGGACAAACCTCAACGCTTTATCCTGATGGTAAAATACAAAATAGACCGTGGCTGCGATCAGAAATAAAATCAGGGCAATATATTTTTTCATTAAAGGACCGGCGTTTTCTTTTCGGATTCGTTGATTTTGTAGATCTCGTCGAAGAGATCAAAGAAATACATCAGGCTGTTTTCAGAGGAATTCCGGATCCGGTAATCGATTTCCGTTTCTATATTGTTTCCTTTTGCTTCCGTTTTGAAATAGACTTCGCCTACATTTCTCCGGATGAGATCCAGGGTTTTTCTTTCCGGTATGCTTTTAAATTCTTTTTCCAGCCCGCTCAGCAGCTTCTGCATATCAAACCTTCCCGACGAAGGGTACTTTGCCGAGTCTTTTGCCCACATTTTCGCCATTTCCGACTGGTTCTTCGGTACGGTATTATCCGGCGATGAGGCAACATAAACGATACCGTCCTTTACCGTAAAAAACAGCTGATCGAAATAGCCTTGGCTATTTTCATCTTTAAATACATAGAAGTTTCCGTTTTTAGAAAAATTCTTCGACGTTTTTTTATTCGCGGTCAGCAAAGTGAAGATGCGGTTCCAGTAACCTTCGTTTTCCGTTGCAAAGGCAAAGGTGAAATCCGGCATCACCACTTCCTTGGTTTTCTGAACTTCTTTTTCATTATAATCATCATCGTATTCGAAATCGGTGTAGCTTACGGTTTTGGATTTCAGTTCATTCAGCACGAAAATTCCGTTTCCGGGTGCGATTCTGGCGATGGCCTCTTCATCCAAAGCAATCTTCATCGTTTCCATGATCAGTTCTGCCTCATTCCGGTAATCAGTCTCTCCGGAACTTTTCAGGAAGGTATACAGCATATCGAAATACTTGCTTCCGTCTACGTTGATGGCGTAGTAACCTACGCTTTTATCGTTGATGAGCGCTGTCAGTTTTTTATTCTTCTTTCCTTTGTATATCGCGGCAATACTTTTCTGGATTTCCGGGTTATTGTGCCGGTAATTATTCACCAGCCTTACCTGATCCTTATCAAAATACAGGTTATAAGAATAGTTTGAATTATAAAAATTCGTAAAGAACTGCCCGAATTCATACCTTCTCATCATACTTCCGTATACCCCGCTTTTCATGATGCCTGCATAATCCAGGTAGACGAAAACATCGGAATTTCCGTCGCGGTAAGACGTCATCTCGCCCGGGATATCCAGCTCCGGAGCGGAATTGAAATAGTCATCAAAGGCAGCTTCCGCAATCTTTTTCTCCATCCTGAACTTTTCGATATTCATGGAATCAAGCTCTTTCTGATACATTTCGTCTGCTTCGGGATCCTCCTCTTCCATATCTTCGGGCATGGGCGGAGGAAGGGTTTCAGGATCTTTATCGGAATAATTCTTATCGGTGGATCCTTTCTTCTCTACAGGATACTGGTGGTGCTTTTCCAGGTATTTGATATCCTTCTGGATCCGGGTAATTTCAGCATGGTTTTCTTTGATGCTTTCTTCGAGCGATTGAATATCTTCTTTCAGGTATCCGATCTCTTCTTTATAATCAAAAGCCTTTTCCACATAGGCACTGTCCGTTTCCGGTCCGGCATAGGCGCTGTCGGTAGCAGCTGCTGCAACGCTGTCGATTATTGATCTTGCGCTGTCAAGGTCGATATCGTCTTCCCAGTCGTAGGGTTTGTTGTAATTAACGGTCTTCAGGACGGCACGGTTTCCGTTCCAGGCGACAAACACGTCATTGTCGAGATTTACATAAGAATATTTATTCTTTCTGGTAATTTCGAGCCCTTCTTTTTTTACGGAATGGATGAACTCCTGGAATTTTCCCTGGTTATCCAGAATAAAATGTGCCGTATAAGCCTGCACGGAATCGTTTAGTACTGCATAATGGTATTGCGTCGCATCGTATTTGATCCCGGTTTTCGAGTAGTCGGTCCAGTTCGGCTTGGTTTTGCCTTTTTTGGCAACTTCCTGCAGCAAAGGGTTGAATTTTTCCCAGTTCACTTTCTTGTCCAGCTGCTTGCCGTTGATTTCCATATAAAACAGGACGTCTTTCGGGAGTTTCATGCGTTGCTGGGCAAAAACAGAGAGAAGTCCGGCACACAGGAAAACAAGGAGCTGTATTTTTTGTAAAAAATATTTCATGGTGTATGGTTAATTATTGAAAAAGAATGGTATTCTGTAACGGTTTTTTCTGAAGGATGAGATCCAGGACGGGAGCTTCCAGCTTAACGGCTTTCCGGTTAGGTGAAAGCGAATAGGCATTGTTGGTCTGTGATTTTACGGAGCTTTCAAACTGCAACACGGAAATATACCGGGCATCGTTGAAGATTTCCTTATCCGCCTTGCTCATTTTATCGTAATCGCTTCTGAAGGTATTGATCTTATTGCGGGTGAATGATTTGCCGGCCATATTCTGGCTGTAGATCTGCGTCGGAACCATTTTGCCGATGATGTTTTTAGCCTTAAGCTGTTCGAGTCCGGCGTTGATGTTTTCGATCCTCTTAAAATTGCAGCTCAGCTTGATGATGTAATTATCAAAATCCATGGAGGTCTTCACATTGGAAAGTCCCGGCGTCGCTTTGAAGATCCGGGCTGCTTCATTGATCTTCGCTTCGATTTCCGGTCTTTTCGGAACCTTTTTTCCGTTGATGGTTTCCATTTTCGAAATGGAGGCCAGCCGGGTTTTGCTCTTGCTTGCGTTGAGGATAACGGTATATTCGCCGCTGCCGTCTGCTTTTACATTTACCTTTTCCAGAATGTCGAAACAGCTGGTCAGCAGTAAGAGCGGCAGCAACAGGAGAACATGTTTAATAAAGTTTTTCATAATGGTTTTCTTTTTTAGGCTCTGCCCTTTAAATAATCCTGCCGTACATCTTCATCCAGCTTTTCGATGGCGTATCTCAGGCAGGTTCTTGGCATTTCCCGGTAATATCTGTTTAAATAATCGATAAGTTCCTTTTTATTTTTCTGTCCCATTTCCCGGAGCAGCCAGCCGTTGGCTTTATGCATCAGATCATGGGAATGTTTTAAATTCCGGGTAACGAACTCTTTCGTCAGTTCGAAAGATCCTTTCTTCACGTAGTGCATCGTCCCGACAACGGCTATTCTTTTGTGCCACATCTTTTCAGAGCCGGAAAGGGTTCTCAGCAGGTCGTCCCGCTGATTTTCAAAGCAGTACCGGCCCAGTATTTTATAACAGCTTGAGTCCACCAGATCCCAGTTGTTGATGTACTGAAGATGATTCAGGTAAAAGTCAACAATGGTTTCCCGTACTGCTTTATCTTTTATTTTTTCAAATTTAAAAATTAAAATAAAAAGCGCGGTCAGGCGGTGCTCATGATATCCTGATGAAAGCAGCAGACTCAGATCCTCAAGAGAAATTTTCTCATAATATTCTTTGGCCACCAGCCGCTGATCCGGAACTTTTACCCCCAGGAACAGATCGCCTTCTCCATATTCGCCTTTTCCCGTTTTAAAGAACTTCGGAAAAAACTGTGCTTTCTCAGGAACGGAAAGAATGGTTAGCGCTTCCCTGATTTCTTTAACGGCAGAATTTTTAGATGGCGAATGCATTTGATTTAAATTATTTATTCTCTTTTAAAGCAACACTCTCCAGCTTCTCTTCCTCTATGGCAATCTTGTTCGGGTTGGCAACTTTTGCAATCGTAAGTCCCTGAACGATAATGGAAAATACCACCACGCAGTAAGTAATGCTTAGAATAATCTCACTGTATTCGTTTTTGGGAACAGACATCGCCAGAGCAATGGAAACCCCGCCCCGGATTCCGCCCCAGACCAAAACCTTAACGGTCTGCGGACTGAAGGTCCGTTTCATAAATTTTGTAGGCCCCCAGATGGAAATCACCCTGGCCAGCAATACAATAACGATAGCAGCCAGCCCCGGAACGATAAAATGCCTTAAGTCTTTGATCATCAGTAATTCAAATCCGATAAACAGGAACAGCACCGCATTAAGGATTTCATCGATAAGTTCCCAGAATTTGATCAGGTAATCCTGTGTGATCGATTTCATTTTAAATTTAACACTGAAATTACCCATGAACAGTCCCGCAGCAACCATGGTCAGCGGCCCTGAAATATGCATTTGCCGGGCAATAAGATAGCCTCCCATTACTACGGAAAGCGTTACCAGCACGGAAATAATATAATCATCCACTTCACGCATCAGCCTGGATGTGATCCAGCCGAGAATAATTCCCAGCAACAGGCCTCCGCCTGCCTCCTTCAGCAGCAGCATTCCGATACTCTCAAGCCCTAAATCCACCTGCTCGCCAATGGCCAGCTGAAGCACTACCGAGAAAATAACCACGGCCATCCCGTCGTTAAAAAGTGATTCTCCGGCCACCTTTGTTTCCAGCGATTTCGATACATTGGCCTGCTTCAGGATACTGAGAACAGCCACAGGGTCTGTAGGTGAAATCAAAGCTCCGAAAAGAAGGCAGTATATAAAAGGCAACTGGATGCCTAAGAAGGGCAACAGGTAAAACATACCGAATCCCACGACGAAAGTAGAAATGAGTACACCTACCGTAGAAAAAATTAAGACCGGGCGGAACTGTTCCTTGAGGTCGTCCAGATTGATGTGGATCCCTCCTGCAAACAGCAGGAAATTAAGCATGGCGCCCATCAGGACTTCGGTAAAGTCGATGCCGGTCATCAGATCGTGAAGGTGCCCGTAGGTTTTCGGTAAGACCGCTTCCCCGAAAGAAACCAGAAAGATGGAAACCACAATGGCAATCACCATAATTCCGATCGTACTCGGAAGCTTAAGAAATCTGTAATTAAGATATGAAAATATGGATGCTAGAACGATAAGAGCTGAAAATGAATAATATAATTCCACTAAGCTGTTTTTTTAATTAATTTTTTAGTAATCGATATAAAGTACTTTAATATAAACTTTGTTGTTGTCTTTTTCCCAGATGTCGAGAATGCCGTCCCGTACGGATTTTGAGCCTCTTGTGTAATCCTGCCCGAGGTTTAAGATATTCAGCAGGATGTATTCGTCGCCCACGGAATTTACCAGGTATGGTGTTTTTTCGGTTTTTCCGTCGCCGGAAGATTTCATACCGTCCGTTAAAACTCGGAACTGGCTTAGGTGGTACATGAAATTATCACCGTCTTTCTGATAGTCGTAGGCTTTCAGAAGGATCAGGAGAATATCCAGGTTGGTAGGATCTTTGTCATAAAGAATTTTTCCCTGCCGGATGCAGTCCTGGAAGTTGTTGGCTTTGAAAGCCTCCGTTAAACTTTTAAAATCCGGATCGGTGGTAATGACGGGATTTTTTATGAAATTCCTTCCGTAGTAAAGATACCGGGCTTCAATGGTGTCCAGAGACCTTGGATAAGCTTTGTATTTAAAAATAAGCTTCTCGTAATTGTAGGCGGATTTATCGCTTTTCAGATCTTTCTCGATCGTTTTAAGGTCGGTTTTCGGCTTCTGACTGAAACCGAAAACCGAAACGAAAATCAATAATAGGAAAAAGTGATATTTCATCTATTCTTTTTGGTTTTCTTCTTCCTCGTCGTTATCGAAATATTCAAAAAGGAAATCGTTGTAAGGGAACCTTGAGATATGGATCTTCATGACTTCATCATAGATCAGCTTCTTCATTTCCGGGAAGTTCTCTTTCGTCAGTGCCGAAATGAAGACCGTCGGATACTTGGATTTGGCCATCCAGGTATTTTTCCATTCTTCCAGTGAGATATTTTTTCTCGTCGAAGGCGTTAAATCATCTTCATCCTTCTTTTGGTAGCTGAAATCGTCAATCTTATTGAAAACCATGATCATCGGCTTCTGATGGGCATTGATCTCCATTAAAATCTGGTTTACGGAATCGATATGGTCCTCAAAGCTTTCATGGGAAATATCCACCACATGGATCAGGAGATCCGCTTCACGAACTTCATCCAGGGTCGATTTGAAAGACTCGACCAGTTGAGTCGGCAATTTCCTGATAAATCCTACGGTATCCGTTAAAAGGAAAGGAAGATTTCCAATCACCACCTTTCTCACCGTCGTATCCAGCGTTGCAAATAATTTATTTTCGGCAAAAACTTCAGATTTCGATAAAGCGTTCATCAGCGTAGATTTTCCTACATTGGTATATCCTACCAAAGCAGCTCTCACTACCTTTCCGCGGTTATTTCTCTGGGTCGCCATCTGTTTGTCAATGGTTTTCAGCTTGTCCTTCAGTAAGGAAATCCGGTCGCGGATAATCCGTCTGTCGGTCTCGATCTCCGTTTCACCGGGGCCTCTCATCCCGATTCCCCCTTTCTGACGCTCAAGGTGGGTCCACATGCGGGTCAGCCGCGGTAAAAGGTATTGGTATTGGGCCAGTTCTACTTGGGTTCTTGCATAGGATGTGGTAGCTCTCTGAGCAAAAATGTCAAGAATCAGGTTGGTACGGTCGAGGATCTTCACTTCCATTTCCCGTTCCAGGTTTTTGAGTTGGGAAGGGGAGAGCTCATCATCAAATATGACGGTGCCGATGGCATTTTCTTTTACATATTCTTTTATTTCCTGCGCTTTTCCGCTTCCGATAAAGGTTTTGGAATCCGGCTGGGTTAATTTCTGGGTAAAACGACGGTCTACGGTAGCACCGGCCGTGAAGGCTAAAAACTCAAGCTCGTCCATATATTCCTGAAGCTTGTCCTCATCCTGATGCTGCGTTACCACGCCTACCAAAACGGCCTTTTCGTAATTATGTTCTTTCTTTTCTAGCATTAAATTCTATCTGTATGTTGTAAGATTTACAAGATACCAATTTTAATGAAAAAAAACAAGACGATTTTTTATGGTAGCGGAATACAGGTATTTATTCAGTTTTAATTTAAATGAAATGATTCTGGAAATTTTAACTGGGCATCCGGTAAAGCTGAGTATAAAATTAATTCTTCTGAACTAATTCTTACATTACCAGATAATTTCTGTAATCATATTGATGTTCATATAATCATAAAACCTTTTCATTATCAGAAAAGCTGAAGTTCCCGATTTAAGTGTTATCAATCAGAGCAGATCCTTGCGAAATCACGAGATTCATTTTTCTTTAATAAACAAGCGATTCATAGACAGTTTTCTACAGTACAAATTATATTTACAAATAGTTTTAATGGATATAAATATTGTAATCCCGTCAACAGAATTATTACATTTTCTTAGGAGCTTGATCCGGCTCTCTGCTCATACTCCTCGCGCCGGCCTTTTGCCATTGCTCCCTCACCAGACCCATGGCTTCCCGATGCTTTCATTCGCAGCTGTGGGGTAACCGCGGCGATCCGGGCTAGGGCGGCATGGCTTCTGAAGAACATTTCACTAAAGTTTATTTTTATCATTAGGCCTGTCATTTATATAAGATATATATTAAAGAAAGAAAATAAAGCGTTCTTTCGAATAAAGCACTGAAGTGGGTGATTTAATAACCCCGGGCGGAGCCCGGGTTAAGCTGTCATATTTCATCAAGCGCTGCAGGGGCGTCATCATTCAGGCAGCCCTTATCGATTCGCCTTACCATATTTTCCTCTCCCAACCTTTCTAAAACCCTCTTTTCCCTTGTGACGCTTAGCCTCTGCCTTAAGCTTAACTTTTACCTGATCTTATCCGAATCTCCCTTTTAGCTGTGTCCGGCTTTATTCCCAGACTTCTCTTCAGCTT
>NZ_VTSX01000046.1 GCF_008329705.1 Chryseobacterium sp. SN22
TGGTCGACGGCATCGACAAAGGCTACATGATCATTTTCTCAATCGGTGCCGTAGCCTATCTCATCGCCTGGGGCGTGATGAAAGCGCTGGTACCCAAGTATAAGGAGATTAAATAAATACCAATTAAAAATAAACCTTCAAGGGGTTAGTATATAAGTTTTTTGAGTGTAAACATCTTGATGACTAAGCTTAAAAAAGATTCAGTAATAAAAAGATCTTTGCGCACTTTGCGTTAAAAAATAAAAGATGGAAAATCAGACAAAACAGAAATTAAACCGCAAAACAGGCGGACAAAATACAAGACTTCCCATTAAAATCGTACAGTTCGGCGGCGGAAACTTTATGCGCGGATTTACCGATTATATCATCGATAAGATGAATAGAGAGGCAGATTTTAATGCAGGAATCGTAAATGTACAGCCAACACCCAATGGTTCCGTGCATAAGCTGGAAGCGCAGGACAACCTTTACACGCTTTTTACCAGAGGCATCAAAAAAGGAGCACTGATTGATGAAAAGCAGGTGATTTCCGCCATCCAAAAGTCGGTGAATCCTTATACGGACTATCAGGAATTCCTTGCATTGGCAAAGGAAAAGGAACTGGAATTTATATTTTCGAATACTACGGAAACCGGGATTGCCTATGACGAAGCCGAAACTTCCTATCAGGGGCCCCATAAAAACTTTCCTGCAAAACTGACGGTTCTGCTGTATGAAAGATTCAGGCATTTTAATGGGGCCGCTGATAAAGGGGTACGGATTATTCCGTGTGAACTCATCGAAGACAATGCTTTTGCTTTAAGAAATATTATCACCCGATACGCCCGGCTCTGGAATCTGGAAGACCGGTTTGTGCAATGGATTCAACAATGTAATTATTTCCACAATACCTTGGTGGACCGGATCGTTCCGGGATACCCCAAAGATGATGCCGGATCGTATGAAGACCGGGTGGATTACGAAGATCAGATGATGGTGGTTTCTGAGGCTTTTCTTCTCTTTGTTATTCAGGATGCCGGAAATCTGAAAGAGCGCATTCCTTTCCATAAAATCAACGAGCAGATCCTGGTCGTGGATGATATCCGGCCGTACCGGTTAAGGAAAGTCAGAATCCTGAATGGCGGCCACACCCTGATGCTGGCTCCGGCTGTTTTGTCAGGACTGGAAACGGTAAAAGAAGCAATGGATCATCCGTTTACCGGAACATTTTTACATGATGCGGTATTTAATGAAATCAATCCCACTTTAGGACTGAACGAGGCCGAACTGAGGGAATTTGCAGAAGAAGTATTCGACCGTTTCCGGAATCCTTTTATCAAACATCATCTGGAAAGCATCGCTTTGTACTTTGTCTCCAAATTCAAAGTGAGGGTGTTGCCAAGCGTGCTGACCTCAATTGAAAGTAACGGAAAATTACCGGTTAACCTTACCTTTTCCCTGGCCTGTTTAATCCGGTTTTATCAGGGAAGCTTCGGGGAAAAAGCTTTACCTTTAAATGACGAAGAAGGAATCATTGCCAAGTTTAAAGAAATATGGAAAAATGAATCCTATGAAACCGTTGCTCAGCTGGCGCTTTCCGAAACATCATTCTGGGATACCGATTTAACGCAGGTAAAAGGCCTGCAGGAAGCAGTGGCAAAAGCACTGTATGAGATCGATCATCATGATATGGAAACCGCCTACAGGAATTTTGTTCAATTTTATTCTTAAACATCATGCAGAAGAAAGTACTGAAAGTAAATCCCAAAGATAACGTTATCGTCGCACTGGTAGATCTGCCTGCCGGGGAAGTAGTCCGTTTGGACGGTACGGATTATACGGTGCTGAAAGATACCAAAGCCAAGCATAAATTCGCTGCGATGGATTTCCGGGAAGGCGACCAGATCATCATGTATGGTGTAATCGTCGGGAAAGCAAACCAATTCATCGGAAAAGGCGAAGTGATTACCACTGAAAATGTAAAACACCAAAGTGCCAAAGTAGAAGGGAAAACCGCTACACTGGGCTGGACCCCGCCCAGTGTAGAGCAGTGGAAAGACCGGACTTTTATGGGCTATCACCGTGAAGACGGACAGGTGGGAACCGAAAATGTATGGCTTTTCTTTCCGTTGGTATTCTGTGAAAATAAAAATATTGAAACCTTAAAGAACATTTTCGAAAAAGAACTGCTGCACGATAAAGCCAGCAAACATCAGCTATTATTAAGATCGTTATTAAACGGTGGGTCAGGTGCTGATGTTGCAGTCGAAGAAGTAGAGCCGGATACGCGCGTATTTAAAAATATTGATGTCCGGTTCATTACGCACCAGGGCGGATGTGGCGGGATCCGTCAGGATGCCGAAGCGCTGGGAAGGCTGTTTGCAGGTTATGTCAATAACCCGAACGTAGCGGGAGCTACGGTCCTCAGTCTGGGCTGCCAGAATCTTCAGGTTCAGATTTTTATGGATGCCCTTCACGCCCTCGCACCGGATAATAAAAAGCCGATTGTCGTATACGAACAGCAGAAGTCGGGTACCATCGATGAAATGCTGACCGGCGTCATTAAAGATTCCTACGAAGGCATTAAAAAAGCCAACGAAACCGAAAGGAAACCGGCCTCCATTACGAAACTAAATATCGGATTGGAATGCGGCGGCTCCGACGGTTTCTCCGGAATTTCTGCAAACCCTGTATTGGGTGAAGTCTCCGATATCATGGCTGCCGTCGGCGGGACCACTATGCTTGCGGAATTCCCCGAACTGTGCGGCGTGGAGCAGGAGCTGGTAAACCGCTGCGTATATGATGAAGACGGCGTAAAATTCCTGAGGCTGATGAAAGATTTTGAAAGCTCCGTAGTTGCTGCAGGTTCCGGGTTTGATATGAACCCGTCGCCCGGAAACATTAAGGACGGACTGATTACCGATGCCATGAAATCGGCAGGGGCTTCCAAAAAAGGCGGATCGGCACCGATTGTTGATGTGCTGGACTTTACGGAATATGCAACGAAACCCGGCCTGAACCTTCTCTGCACGCCAGGTAACGATGCCGAATGTACCACCGCTCTGGTAGGATCCGGCGCGACTGTTGTCCTGTTTACGACCGGCCTGGGAACCCCGATAGGAAATCCGATTGCTCCCGTGATAAAGATTTCTTCCAATACCACCCTTGCGGAAAAAATGCCGGACATTATTGATTTTAATGCCGGTACGATTATCAGCGGGGAGAAGACCATTTCCGAAAGAGCAGAAGAACTCATGGAGTTCATCATCAAAGTGGCGAGCGGAGAAGTAAAAACCAAAGCCGACCTACTGAATCAGGATGATTTCATTCCATGGAGGAGAGGGGTCAGCCTATAATTTGAATTTATAATTATATAAATATTAGGGTTGAAAATGCTTCCTCTTCCGGGAGGGGCATTTTCTTTTTTTTCCTTAAATGTATTATCTTAATTTTACCACGTTACTTGAATCCGGATCTTTACCTCAATCCAATTAAGTAAAAATTTAAACTGATTTGTTATATAAATGTCTGCATATCCTTTTCCGTAGACAGAATTTGATTAAATTTACGTCAGTAATACCCCTTTAATTAGAGACCTAATTACCACCTGTATGAATAAAAAAAATGCCACCATCTATGATATTTCGAAGAAGCTTAACATCAGTGTGGCAACGGTTTCGAGAGCACTGAATGACCATCCGAGAATCAGTGTGGCTACAAAGGAACTTGTGTCGAAGACAGCCAAGGAAATGAACTACAAGCAGAACAACCTGGCCAAGGCTTTAAAAAGCGGGGAAACGAAAAACGTCGGGATCATTGTTCCTTTTGTGAATACCAACTTCTTTTCCTCCGTAATCCGGGGAATTGAAGAAGAACTTTCTCCTTTCGGCTATCATGTCATCATCTGTCAGAGCCATGAGGATGTGAATATTGAAAGGGGGCATCTGAATACCCTGATGAATGCCCAGGTTGACGGCATTTTTATGTCGGTTTCCAGGACTACCATTGATACCGAACATATCCGGAGCATATTGGATACCAGTAATACCCCGATTATCTTTTTCGACCGTAAAAAGGATGTTCCCGGAATCAGTACCGTAACCATTGATGATTACCGGGGCGGCTACATTGCTACGGAACATTTAATCAGCGAAGGCTATAAAAACATCTGCCATTTTTCCGGAGACCTTAATCTTGAAATTTACCAGAACCGTCTGAACGGATATAAGCAGGCTTTGGCTGACCATGGGTTCCAGGTGAAAGAAGAAAACATCATCCCGACAGGCAGTTCCATCGACGCAGGGGTGGAAGCCATCAAGAAACTCTGGGACCGGAAATCGATCCCGGATGCGATCTTTTCAGCCAGTGATTTTGCGGCGCTGGGCGCATGTCAGGAACTGAAAAAGAAAAAAATTAAAATTCCCCAGGAAGTGGCGGTCATCGGTTTTTCCAACGAGCCTTTCACCCAGTTTATGGAACTGCCGATCAGTTCCGTTGATCAGACGCCGGTGATGATGGGGAAAATGGCAGGGCAGGTATTTCTGGAAAATATCAAAGAAAACAGCTCGGGGATCTCAATAGAGAAAAAGGTGGTTCTTACGCCCCAGTTGAATATCAGAAAGTCCTCCAAACGGAAATAGTATTTATTGGATTACGCAACGGCGCGAAGATTGTGGACAATGCAGCGTTTAAAGGCGCAAAGAATCTGACGCTGTCAGATTTTCACAGCGCTAATGCTGACCGCTGAAATTTTTTATCATTTTTAAAATCAGCGGTTTACAATTTTATCAAAGATAAAACTTTGCGTCTTACAACATAAAGCATTAAAAAAAATTGCGCCCTGGCGTTTCCCAATACAACCGCACTGCAATATTGACTATTCACCATTCACTTGAGGAGCAAAATTCACCATTCACTTTTTCGTTTTGATCAGCAAACGGTAAATGGCCAGACATCCCGGAATCATGGGCAGCACGGCGGTCCACATTCCGGGAAAGTAGTAGTATCCCGTGGTCCGGAAATAGAAGTTCCGCATCTCCGGAATTCGCGTGCCTTCGATGGATGCCGTCAGCGGATGGGGATCATGGGGGAGCAGGTCGGGAGCAATCAGGGGAAAGATGAAATGGGTAAACTCAGCGACGCCCGGACCGATGAAGATGAACCAGGCCACAAATCCGGCCACCGGGATTTTGTAGTAAAGCCCCAGGGAAGTGAGCGTGTAAATCACCGGGCCAATAAGCGCAAACACCATCAGGAAGCTTTTTTCACTCCACGGGATGCCGAAGAGCCGGCTCATGGCCGGTGCAAAACCCATCAGGTATTCTTCAATAATATGGATCTGAAGACCTGCAACCGTCAAAATAAAAAGCGGAAGAATGATGCGGGGTTCAACAGGATTTCTCAAGTAGGTTAGCGACCAGCAGATCAGGCCGGTCAGCGCCGAGCCTCCGACAATAATAACGGGAGCAAGACCAATGGACACATATCCCGTGACCGGAGCAACGACTGTAAAAAGGCAGGCTGCCAAAAAGTTTAATTTCTGAGATACAGATAAGGTATTTTTCATAACGGATCGATTTGATCCGAAGGTACACCCGCTGCATGAGCCGGCATTTATCAAATGATAAAAACTATTTCACCGCCCGGATCCTGCTCAAAGATACCTGGGTAATTCCCAGATAGGAAGCCAGGTCCGCCAGGCTGATCCGCTGCAGCAACGGCCCGTATTCTTTCAGAAATTTATGATACGCAATCTGGGCTTTTTCCTCCAGAGTACCGCTGATCCGGTCCATCATATTTACCGCAGCCAGCGAAAGAAGCTTCCGGTAAAAAGTTTCCATGGAATGATACTGCCGGCAGAGCATTTCCAGGTCATTATAATTAAGGCAGGTTATGGCCGTATCCTCCAGGGCCAGTACGGAATAGGCGGAAGGCTGCTGAAGGGTGAAACTGTCGAGAACGGTAAACATATGGCCTTCAGGAAAAAAGCGCATGATAAACTCACGGGTATCGGTATAAAAAAAGGTTTTCACCAGGCCGCTGTCTATAAAATAAATCCGGCTGCATACCGTTCCGGTTTCCAGGATCAGTTCGCCTTTCCGGTACTTCTTTTCATAAAGTTTTGAGGCTAAAAGATTTTCCGCTTCACTTTCAGGTTGGGAAAGCAAAGAAACAAAATTCATAAAATCCGATGCACCGGAAAACTCATTGCTGATCATGACAGCAAGTTACGAAAACAACGTCATTCAAGATAAATGGTGTTTTAAGAATGAATAAAGTTGCTTTTTTGCAATTTCCGGCTCAATGGAATCGTAGGGGGGTGCTGTCTTCCGGATCATCAGTACATCTTTTGGTAATACCTACAGTCAATATCGTAGCCATTCTTTAATTTAACGTGAATTCGGTAATATTAATTATTATTCAGGAGTTTAAAGAGAATGGGAAAATAGAAATGATCAGGAATTTTAATAAAGTTTCCTTGCCTGATGCAAAAATCATTTTACTGTTCAGGGCTCTTAAAACATCCTGACTAAAGGGACTCCCAGACCGCAGCTTCCTTCTTTCTTCTTTTCAATCCGGTTTCTACTTCACGCTCGCGTTATTTTAATTATTTAACATTAAATTGTCCGGAAAAGGAAGGAAAATTAGCTCAACTTTTTTTCCCTGATGTACTTATTCTGAATATTTTTAATAAAAATGAGAGTAACCCGGCAGAAATCCAAGTCGGGTAATAACCATTATGGGAAGGCGGGCTGCGCAAAGCCTGATCGCCAAGATAATGCTGACAGGTCTTAGACGGACGGACCTTCGCACTGTTATCTGGAAAGATGATATTTTAATTTAATTTTTTTAAACACAAAGTGTAAGACGGTTTTCCCGATAATCGGTACATCTTTTGGTAATACCTACACCAGACCATTGCATTGACCCTTTGCTTCAGGTTAAATATTAAAATGATCAGGAAAAAAAGGAAAGGCAATTCACACCATTAAAACCATTCACAAAAAATAATAAAATGAAAAAAGCATCACTGGAAACCATTGCAGAGCAGATGAAAGATCTGGATTTCTGCATGATGATTACAAAAGACGAAAAACAGGTTCCGCACTCCAGGCCTATGAGCAACAACGGGAAAGTGGAGTATGACGGCGATTCCTGGTTTTTCACCTATGAGGACAGCAACAAAGTAAAGCAGATTAAAAATGACAATACGGTAAGCCTCATTTATCAGACCGATGATATGCTGTTCATCGATTGCTATGGAAAAGCGTCCGTTGTAACCGATAAAGAAACCTTAGAAGAGAAATGGGTGGACGGCCTGGAACAGTGGTTTCCGGAAGGTACCGAGACGCCGGGAATCTGCCTGCTGAAAGTAAGCGCGGAAAAGGTGACCTTCTGGCACAATGAAGAAGAGGGGGAGTACACCGCTTAACTTTGTTGTGACAGGAAGCGGGAAATTTCTTCTTCCCGATTTGTTAATCAATTGAAAGTTAAATTATAATAAACACCGGAGATTTTCTCCGGTGTTTTTGTTTTATATGACTGAATTTATTGTTTACTGCCTTAAATACAGAAGGCTGTACGATAAGCTGTTTGATTCTTAATGATTAATGGTCTCGTTGTCAAGCGGTAAGACAAATGAGAATACAGAACCTTCGTCCTGTGAGCTTTCAACGTTAATACGGCCGTGATGAAGCTCGATAATTTCCTTGCACAGGTAAAGCCCGATTCCAAAACCTGTTATGGAGGTGCTTTGTGCATCGTTTACGCGGTAATAACGCTCAAAAATCCGCTGCTGATCCTCTGCCGGGATTCCTTTGCCCTGATCCTGTACTCGGACATCCAAACGGTTGTTCCCGGTAGCCGAATATTCCACGGTTACCACGGTTCCCATCGGGGAATATTTCACCGCATTCCCAATCAGGTTATGGATGACCTGCGATATTTTCTCACGGTCTGCCGATACCTGCAAAGATCCGGAAGTTTTAAAAATGAACTGATGGGTATGGATCACCGAAAGCACCTCGTCCTCAATTTCCGAAAAGAACGATTGGAAATCAAAGGCTGTCTTTTCGATATGCATCTGTCCCGAATCGAGCCTGGAAACATTCAGGAATCCATTGATCATGGCAGCCATATTATCAACCTGCTTCAGGGATTTTTCGAGGGTATTCTGCTGCAAAAGATGTTCTGCCTTGATCGCCATGCGCTGCAGCACCTGGAGATAAGCTTTGAGGGAAGTGATCGGGGTTTTAAGCTCATGGCTGACCATACCCATAAAATCATCTTTCCGCTCTTCTTCTTTCTTCTGTTCCGTAATATCCCGCAGGGTCCCGTTGAGGCTTAAAGGATTGCCCTTCGTATCGTAGAACACCCGGCCGCGGGCCTGAAGCAGCCTTATTTGATGATCTGTCTTATTCTGGATCTTATATTCGACGAAATAATGGCCGTCGGAATCTGCCCTTAAGCTCTGAAGAATGGCGCCAGCCACGCGCTCCCGGTCTTCCGTAACAATGACTTCAAGGGCAACCGACAGGTCCAGGTTTTCAGTGGAAGAAAGGCCGAACCAGTTCTTAAGCAGCGTATTGCCTGAGAAGAGGTTGGTTCCAGGCTGGTAATAAAAGGTCGCCAGTTCCCCTGCATGAATGGCCAGGGCCAGCATCTGCTGGTCGTTTTCATGTTTCCGGCGTTCCAGGACCTGCCGGGTGATCTCTTCAAGGATAATCAGCACCCCGGAAATTTCCCCGTCCCCTGAAAATATCGGCTGGTAGATGGAGTTCACGATGGCTTCCCGAAGGCCGCCATGATGATGTAATTTAACCACAAACTCATTGTTTATTTTCGGGATGCCGGTTTCATAGACTTCCCGGAGCCATCCGTTTACCGGCTGGCCACGCAGTTCGGGACGTACCTCTTCATGCGGCTGGTCGATCACTTCCTGTTCCGTGCGTCCCCAAATCTCCAAGATCGCGGGATTGGCAATTTCAATAATATGATCGGGGCCTTTCAGCATGGCAATTCCCACGGGAGCCTGTTCGATGATGGCGCGGACATACTCCCTGCTTTGGGCAAGCTGCTGGATGGAATGGCTGAGTTCTTCATTCGTAAAAGTTAGTTCTTCGAGGGTGGCCGCCATTTCTTCGTTCAGCGCCTGCTCCCGTTCTTCCTTCTCGCGGATCTGCTGGAGGAATTCACGGCGCGAAGTCACGTTCAGGGCCGTATTCAGGATGCACCAGGTTTTTTGGTTTTCATCTAAAAGGGCCCGGTATTCGTAATCGAAATAATCCAGCGTTTCCTTCCCGTTCTTGATCAGCTTGGCCGGAGCTTCCGACACCGAATAGGTTTCCCCGGAATGCCAGACCTGCTGCAACAAACCCAGAAAGGGCTGTCCTTCCAGTTCCGGAAGCGCCTCCATCAGCGGTTTCCCGATCACGGAAGCATCCTTGCCCCAAAGTTCCAGCATGCCCCGGTTGGCGAAACGGATGATGATGTTTTCGCCCGAATAAAGGGCGGTGGGTGCAGGAGAGCAGGCCAGTGCCTGAATCAGTAAGTCGGAGGTAAAATCGTTTTCGAAGGAACGGTCTGCAGTGCTCATAAAATTCAACAAAACTAGGGTGAAGCAATTTTGTTGCCATGATGGTGGGAAAAATAAGGAATATTATTAAGTAGTCAAAAAAAGAAGCAAAGTTTTCACTTTGCTCCTAATTTCTGTGCTGACCAGGCCTTGACCTGCAGTGTTGGATTACATTCTCAAGTCGCCCGAAGCGTACTCTTTGATAGGCTCTCACAAACACTGGTTTCCAACCAGCGCAACGTAAACATTGTGTCATAATCAGTAATTTTAAATTAAGGTTTATAACTTAAATCACTATGACTTGTTTACAGATGCAAATATATCTCAATTTTTCAGAAATTTGATAAATATAGATTTTTTTTAATGATGCTATTTACTTAGTATTATAAATAGAAAGATAAACCAGCAATAAATTAAAGTTCATTTAAAATTTAGAAATAAAATATTAATTTTTATTCCAAACTATAAGACAATTCTTATTTTGTTCTTTAGTTCCCCATGCTGGAACAATATTTCTAATTTGTTTTGTAGTATTAATA
>NZ_VTSX01000047.1 GCF_008329705.1 Chryseobacterium sp. SN22
CTCCCGGATGGGGGAAAAAGGAGAGGACCTGGGAAGGTATCTGGTTACGAAAAGTCCGGAAGATGCAGGGAGATTCAGGGTGCCCGGCCTGCGTGAAGTATCCCGGACAGGACCGTGGTTCCATAATGGCTCGATGAAAACCTTAACGGAAGTAATCCGCTTTTACAGCATGGGAAATCCTGAACATTTCCAGAAAAGAACAACGGTTTATGAAGGAATTGCTTTACAGTCGCAAAAATCGGGAATGGTAAGGATGCTGGAACTGTCGGATGAAGAGATTTCCCAGCTGGAAGCTTTTTTAAGAACCTTGTCTTCAGAACCTGAAAGTGTAAAACTTCCTGAACTGCCGAAATAATCTGAAGGGAACCCAAAGAGAAATGAGGGAATAAGCTAAAAAGGGAAGCCGGATGCCGAAAGTTTTCCTGTTAATCTGACTGACTGGAAATCAGTAATCAGATGGTGTGGTTTATTACTTTGTTATGAAAGCCCCTATTTAACATTCTGATTCATCATTTTTTATTTTCACTTATTTAATTAACTGAAAATAAAGAATATCTAATTCACACTAATCTCGGAAAAGCTGAAAATTGACGGACAAACCTGATAGGCTTTAAAACCACGAGGTTTATTTACAGATCAAGTACAAAAGTTGAGAAAAAAATTAGTTAGTGCAATTGCTATGATATGGATGTAAAAAGAGATAAAAATTTTAATGGTACCGCTGCTGGGAATGGATTATATTTCACCAATAGACACCAAAAACAAAAAGCAGCCTTATTTTAAATAATGCTGCTCTCCCTAAGATTAATTTAAGTATAACTTGATGATGTACTTTAAAATGAAAATTCTTAATAGGATTATAATTAAATTTTAAAAGTGAGACCACTCCCCAATCAGAGTGATCTCGGTATAAAATATTCCCTTATACTTTAACCAAAATACCTACCATATTCCGGCGTTTTGTTTTGTGTAAAATTACATATAAAGAATATACTGTTGATGAATATCTTTAATTTTGGTAAATTAAACTTTAAAATATTAATTTAAAAGAATAATATTCTGTAAATTTGTGTAATTGATCACCTATAAAAGGATAATATTCTATGGAACACCTTGACAGTAAGGATATGCAGCTGCTGAGACTGCTTCAGAACGACGCAAAATTAACGGTAAAAGAACTGGCAAAAGAAGTTAATCTCTCTCCTTCACCCGTTTTTGAAAGAGTGAAAAGGCTTGAACAGGAAGGGTACATAAAAAAATACGCCGCCATCCTGGATGCCGAAAAGCTGAATCTAGGTTTTACCGTCTATTGCCAGCTGAAGCTGAAGAGTAACGACAGCTACCTGGCGGTAGAATTTGAGCGTGAGATCCTGGAAATTGAAGAAGTGGCAGAGTGCTACAGCATTTCCGGAGATTTTGATTTTCTGCTGAAAGTTCATGTACGTGATATGAAGCAATACCAGAATTTTGTTTTTAACATTTTGGGTGCCGTACCTTCTATCGGGAGCACGCACAGTACTTTTGTCATGGCACAGGTAAAGAATACCCACGGATTAATGTTTTGAACGGGCAATCCAAACCCGAATCAAAAGTTAGGCTGATAGGATGGAAGAGAATTGCTGGAAGGTGTATCTTATCAATATCATATTCAGGAGCATGTTAACTAAAGATAAATTGTCTATTCTTAAATTTATACTAAATAGCAGGATCTTCAGAAAAAGAGGAATTAATGACGGGGATGTCGTAAAACTGTCCTTCAATGATCTTTCTTTGATCTTCCGGAATGTCTTCCAGCTTACGCCGGGTATTCATCTGGATGTATGGCTAGGTCGTTATACCATTATCTTTCCCTAAACCGAATTCAGACAGAATGATCTGCTCATATTGCAGCTGCAGGATTTCCCTGCTGTCTTTCAGTTCGGCTCTCCTCCTGATCTATTACCGAAGTTTTCGAACAGTATTTTGAGGTAAACATTGGCAAACTGCTGAGAATGTTTGCTTTTGCTTAAATTATATTTTTAGCCCCGGACCGGTTATTTCACAAGATATCATAAGCATGATCCAGATGGAAGATTGCTGTATCATAAAGCTTATTTACGGAATAAGTATGTGCAAAATAAATATCAGCCATGGTGGTATAATATTTATTTCCATGACTACCGGAAGCTTTTTGCAGCTGCCCGGATGCCTTCATAAGGCTGTGTATCTGATTTTTATTATAAAAGTACCGGTATTTTGTTTCCAGCAGTCTCATTTCAGAAGGTGAATCTTTAAGTTTCCTGCTTTTTAATGAGTCTGTCCGGATCAGGATATGCTTGATCGGTATTGATCAAACAATTTGAAGTTATCCGCGACTTCATTTCAGAGACCGGAAATATCCTTTTGCGGCGGAGTATTGACTTTTAAAAAAAACAGAAAAATATAAGATCAGCTGGAGACTTTCCACAACCCGTACTGGGTATGTTAATCTTAATTAAACAGTGAAGTGAATTGATGGAATTATCCGGATGTTCTTAAAATACTTTTTGAAAATAAAGGCAGGCTGTTTGCATTATCAGGCGAAGTGCTAAATCGAATTAAAATTTAATACAATATCTTTGTCTTAAATTGAACTACTGAAGAATATTTTTATGGAGGATATAAGGATGATCGTTACGGATATGGACGGGACTTTTCTCAACTCTTTACACGAAGTAAGCCCTGAATTTCCGAAAATCTACAAGGAGCTTAAAAAAAGAAACATCTTATTCGTGCCTGCGAGCGGAAGACAGATGATGGGGATCACCAAATATTTTGGCGATACGGAAAGCGAAATGGCCTTTATTGCAGAAAACGGCGGTTATGTAATCTATAAAAATGAAGAGCTCTTTGCCGATCAGCTGAATCCCAAATATATTTCCGAGATTATTAAAAAGATCCGTGCAATCCCCGGCGCAACAGCTGTTCTTTCAGGTAAGAAAAAAGCGTACTTTGATACCGATAACCAGGATTTTATCGATTATATTTCACAGTTCTATGCAGATAGTGAGCCTAGGGAAGACCTGACGGAAGAAATTAATGACAGCATTTTCAAAATTGCCGTCTACCATTCCGGCGGATCTGAGCTGAACGTGTACCCGGAGCTGAAGGAGTTTGAAAAGTATGATCTGGATATCGTGGTTTCCGGACAGTACTGGCTTGATATCATGAATAAGAACATCAATAAAGGGGCTGCGCTCGAAAAACTTCAGAAAGCATTAAATATCACCCCTCAGCAGACCATGGCTTTCGGAGATTATATGAATGACATCCAGATGCTGGAAAACTCAAAATATTCTTACGCCATGAAAAATGCACATCCTTCCGTAAAAAAAGCGGCCAGTTTTGAAGCCTGCTCCAATGATAATTTCGGCGTGCTGAAAATCATTAAGGACTACCTAAACATCAATTAATAAAACAATTTATCTGTATTTCTGCCTTCAGCTTTTGAATCTGAAGGTTTTTTTGCTTTCCGTATTGTATGAACGGAATATCTCCATTAAATTTACGGCATAAAAAAACTTTAACCATGAACAAATTATTGAAGCATCTTTTACTTTTTGCCATCCCTTTTCTATCGGTGGGATGTTCTTCGGACAATGAAATTTCTGAAGGTGGGATTCCGCCTGTCATGACGCTTTTTTACCAGAATCCTGATGCACTTGCAAAAACTTACGATCCTACCGGTAAGGTAAGCGAGCCGCTTCGGAAGGAGATTTTTAATCTTTACAAACAGGGAAACTGGAGCAACCTGGAAGCCTTATTTAAAAACAACAGCCTGAACGGGGGCTGGCCTCCTGCCAACGGCGGGTATAATATCATTGATAATATTCCATTTGCTGCCGGACAGAAGTATGACCGCTACAGCGGAGCAGTCGGCGGCTACAGCGGTACCGGTGTTCCGACCTTAGGAGGAAGCTTTACCAGCCCGATCGTGAATGGATACCGCTACACATTCAGCCAGAGAGCACTTAATATGCCCGAAAAATCCTATGATTTTTATTATGAAATCGATGTTCTGAATAATCTGCTTTCCTTTCAGGGCCAGCTTGCGGATGTGATTCCGTGGTTCGGTCAGGCAGGCGGCGGAACGCAGATGATGTGGAAAATACCCATTGATCCCATGACCGGCTATCAGAAAACATGGAATAAACTGGCGCAGGAAGGATACATTAAAGTAATCATCGTAAAAAGTCCGAGCGGGAAGTACAACCACCTGGCAGGAACGGTTATCCAGAAATAAAGTATGAATTTATATCCCATCTCAGAAAAAATTACTGTCGGCAAGAAAGCGGCACTGGAAAAAGACCTCTTCATCAATGAAGAGATCGGCCGGTCGGCTGAAATACCATTCACCTGTTGCCAATGCGGAAATGGAAATACCATTCTGCTCACGCCATATGAATCCGGTTTTCCTGTTTTACCGCTTTATGATCAGGGGAAAGTGCTGTCCGAAAACGAGCTGATAAACAATGGAATGGCCGAAGAAACTTCACAAGACAGACTTTATCTGGGAAAGTTGACGGTGAATGATCTGCCTACGTTATATTTCGGAACCGAATGTAGATCCTGTGCTTCAAAATACATCGGGATATTCGGCTATGGCGAAAAACAGCCCGGACTTGAAATGCTGAAAATTTCAGGAATCTGGAATTACATTCCGCCTGTTTAAAATAATATAAATTTAACGTTATAAAATCATCCAATGCAGATAAAAATTAGCTGAATCTGCATGGGTTATTTTGTAGATAAGATTCAAATACAGAATTAATTAAAATTAATTCCGCACCCGGATTACGGATTGCCGTAAAAAACTGCCGGCGAAAAATAATACTATTGCAGACCAATACTTATACTATGGAAATTATATTAATCATTATTTTATTCCTTCTGATGCTCTATGCATTCATCATGCTGGGAAAAACCAAAAAAGAATCGGTAGAAAAAGGCAATCGGATTACTGCTCTGAGTCAGGAAATCAGCCAGCTGAAAAATGAAATCTCCAGTCATCTTTCCGATAAGAGATCATTAAATGATAAAATTCAGCGATTGCGGTCAGAATTATCCAATCTGCAGATCGGTAAACGCACAACGGATGAAAAGAATATTCAGCTTAGAAATCATAACGATGCCTTAAGTAAATACCAGGATATTATCAATGTTCAGGTAGAATGCGAATATCTTTTGAAAAGGGCGGAGAAAGAAAGTCTGAAATTAAAAGAAAGGGCACAGCTGGAGCTGGAAAATGCACAGTTTCAGGCGAAAGAGTCGAGAAGGGTAGCCAAAGAGCTGGCGGAGAAAAGAACCAGAGAAGTGGAGCTGCTGTATGAAAATGCAGTAAGGGAATCCGAAAGGATTATCAATACTGCGGAAGATAAAGCCCTGTCCATTGGAGGTGATGCTTACAGAAGTTTACGGGAGGCTGATGAAATCGCCAACCGGATCAGGGCCATGAAAAATGTTATCGAAGGCTATGGGAACGAATATATTATTCCTTCTTACACCTTGCTCGACGAACTGGCAGAAGAATTCAGCTATAAGGAAGCCGGCGAAAATCTTAAAAAGCTCCGCCAGAACAACAAGTTGATGATTACAAGCCGTCAGGCCGGAATCTGTGAATACATGGACGAATACAGAAGAAATATTGCCGTTGATTTTGTGATTGATGCCTACAACGGGAAAGTGGAAACGATCCTGAATTCCGTAAAAAAAGACAATTACGGGATTCTGAAACAGAAAATAGACGATGCATTCCAGCTCGTGAATTTCAATGGGGAAGCTTTCAGGAAGGCCAGAATTTCGCAGGTCTATCACGAAGCCCGTCTGGAGGAACTGAAATGGGCAGTGGTTGCACAGGAACTGAAAGCAAAAGAACTTGAAGAGCAACGGCAGATCCGCGAACAGATGCGGGAGGAAGAAAAATCCAGAAGAGAATACGAAAAAGCTATTAAAGATGCTGAAAAAGAAGAACTCACGTTAAAAAGACTGATCGAAAAGGCTGAATCCCAGGTAGCAAAAGCCAATGAAGAGCAAAGGCTGATCTTCCAGCAACAGCTTGAACAGTTACAGGGAAGGCTTACCGTTGCCGAAGAAAAGAACCAGCGGGCGATTTCGATGGCCCAGCAAACCAAATCCGGAAACGTGTATGTTATTTCAAACATCGGTTCGTTCGGTGAAGATATTTATAAAATCGGAATGACCAGAAGACTGGAACCCATGGACCGTGTCCGGGAGCTGGGCGATGCGAGCGTGCCTTTTGAATTTGATGTTCATGCCATGATCTATTCAGAAGATGCTCCGGCACTGGAAAGGCAGCTTCACAAAAAATTTCTGAAGAACCAGTTGAATAAGGTTAACCCGAGAAAAGAATTTTTCAGATTAGGCCTCAATGAAATTAAAAATCATCTCGATAGTGCCGGCATTGCCTGCAAATGGACATTGGCCGCTGAGGCGAAGCAGTACCGCGAAACGCTGAAGCTGGAAGAAGAAATGAAAACCAATAAACAGCTTGAACAGGAATGGGAGCAATATCAGGAAGAAGCAGATCCTGTGAGCTTTGAGGAAGTCCTGGCTGAAGAATAAGAACCTGTTAAAAACAAAAAACCACGGCTTTTGAAGCTGTGGTTTTTCTTGAAAAATATATTATTATTAAGATTCGGTGCCTACTAATCCGTAAGTCATAGAAGCGGGTTCCTTACCGAACAGACATGAAAAAATGTTCTGAAATTCATGAATGTACTTGCATCTGATCGAATTTCCGTAGATCTTTAATCCGTCTACGATCTTTTTTGAACTCAGGTCGATGTCGTACTTAATGAAAGTTTCGGGTCTTTCGTATCTGATCCGCTGTTCGGAACTGTATGTTCTTGAAAAGCCGAATTTTTCAAGCCATTCTTCAGTAATCTGAATCGGTTTGATTGATCTTGCCGGAACAGAAAAACTGTGGATGTCATTTTCAATTTTAACAAAATAATCATTTCCTTCATTATTCTGGAATATTTCAGTAATGTTATAAATCTGATTTTTATATTCCACTAAATTTTTGATTTTTAGATCTGCAACGTTCATACTATTTTGTGTGTGTTAAGTTATTTTATTGTAAGCGATGTATTGTATTATTTATAGTTGCAAATACCATGCCTTATGTCTGGAATAACATTTGCCTCCGGCGTCCGTTTTTACATAAGACTATGGTTAAACCCTTATGAATAGGGAAGCTGACCGTTATAAGAACAAATAAATCTATTTTCAGAAAGTTAAACTTGTGGTATGTCTATGGTATATTGAACAGTGGTCGAAAGGTTGTTTAATCTATTTTCAGTGATTTATTTTCTTGTTCATGATAAAAAGCAAACGGTAAATACGGCATAAAAATTTCTGGCTTTTTCTTTTATGTAAATACTGTGAATCCAAAAATCTGAAAACATATTATAAGGTTAAAAGCAGTAGAGTTTTGGATGATGCAGGGAATACTTCCTATTTTATGTATATTTAAAGTGAAAAACATTAATGAGAATGCTCGAAAATTTTCCATTCTATTTATCTCTGGTTATTGCTATCGTCCTGCTGATTATTGTTGCAAATAAAATCAGGGTTGCCTATCCTGTTCTCCTCGTCATGGCCGGACTGCTGATAAGCTTTATTCCGGACATCCCGATGGTTAAAATTGATCCGGAACTAATCTTTATTATTTTCCTTCCGCCTTTACTTTATGAAGCGGCATGGACGATTTCATGGAAGGAGCTTTGGAAATGGCGGCGGATCATCGGAAGCTTTGCTTTTGTTGTGGTACTTCTTACCGCGACCATTGTGGCTTTTGTAGCCAACCATTTCATTCCCGGATTTTCACTGGCCCTGGGCTTTCTGCTGGGCGGCATTGTTTCTCCGCCGGATGCAGTAAGTGCCGGAGCTATTTTAAAATTCGTAAAAGTCCCGAAAAGAATGTCGTCGATCCTGGAAGGGGAAAGTCTTCTGAATGACGCTTCTTCCCTTATTATTTTCCGTTTTGCCATGATCGCGGTTGCTACCGGGCAGTTTGTCTGGCACGAAGCAGTATTGAGCTTTTCCTGGATGCTTGTTGGCGGAATCGGAACCGGCCTCCTGATTGGCTGGCTTTTTATGAAAGGCCACAAAATTCTTCCGACTGATGCCAATATGGATACCGTGCTTACGCTTGTTGCCCCATACATAATGTATATTGCAGCAGAAGAAACTCACAGTTCCGGTGTTCTGGCGGTAGTAAGTGGGGGGCTGCTGCTGTCTAACCACAGGCACAGTTTTCTAAGTACTTCATCAAGACTTCGCGGAATCAGTGTCTGGGAAAGTCTGGTTTTTATATTAAACGGACTGGTATTTATCCTGATCGGGCTTGATCTTCCGGAAATTATTTCAGGGCTGGAAGGGGTAAGTGTCTATGCCGCTATCGGATATGGTTTGTTGATAACGCTTGTTTTGGTAGTGGTCCGGATTATGGCTGCATATGGCGCGGTTTTCATTACGCTTATCGCCCGGAATTTTATTAAGGTAGCCGATTCGAGACATCCGGGATTTAAGGTGCCTGCCATTCTTGGCTGGACCGGAATGAGAGGAGTGGTTTCGCTGGCAGCTGCACTGTCTATCCCCGTAAAGTTGTCACATAACGGTCCTGAATTTCCCCAGAGGAATCTGATCCTGTTTATCACCTTTATCGTGATTCTTACAACCTTATTGGTTCAGGGACTTACTTTGCCATTGATCATCAGGAAAGTAAATATGCCGGTGTACGATGATCATCTCCCTGAAGATGATGCAGAAGAAATGATCCGCCGGGAAATGGCGAAGCTTACTGTTGATTATCTGGATAGAAATTACCGCGAGCTGCTG
The DNA here is from genome assembly GCF_008329705.1 of Chryseobacterium sp. SN22. GTDB lineage: Bacteria > Bacteroidota > Bacteroidia > Flavobacteriales > Weeksellaceae > Chryseobacterium. Next base: position 8,881 of record NZ_VTSX01000047.1, read on the forward strand.
GAAAAAAGCATCTTTCTACAGCAGATTAACGAAAAATGGCGGGGGAAACTTGAGAAGGAACCGGACCTGAATTTATCCTCCGAAATTAAACAGGCTTATCTGGACCTCCTCAGTAGGCAAAGGGATTGGCTCATTGAGCAGAACCATGATCATAATCAGCATTTTGATGAAGATCTGATCAGAAAGCACCTGATGAAAATTGATCTGGAGGAAGAAAGGATATTACTGGTTCATTAGCAGAACCAATACTTTTTCCAGATATTCATTTTCCTTAACCACTTTATTATAAGACTGTCTGGCATATACAGGCGAAAGCTCGTAATTTTCCGGTTTGGAGTCGAGGTCTGTATTTTCAATATAATTGAGATGCCGGGTATATTCTCTAATCAGCTTATTGATCATTTTTCTTTTAATCCGGCATAAAGTATTGTTTTTTATTTTCTGTAGTGAATTCAGAATAAAAGATTTGTCCCCGTGGAAGTTTACTGCATTTTTCACAAACGAAACGTTGTGGCTATCCTGTAAAACAGAATGTTCATCTTCAAAAATCATGATCGTAAAAGGTTTTAATGAATTTTTAGTAAAGTCAAGACACTGGTGATGGAATTCAGAATCCATTGACGGGAATCGGCAAGGACCTTTTCAGAAACCTAAGAAGGCTCTCCTTCGGGGAAATAAAGTGCGTTGACATATAATCTATTTAAGTGGTGGTGTGATTAAAAGTAAATTTTCCAGTTCAAATATCTCACCAAAAAATC
>NZ_VTSX01000048.1 GCF_008329705.1 Chryseobacterium sp. SN22
TACAGAAACGGCCTAACAAGATGGTATTTATCTGAGCTTCGATCGTGGCGGGCAATATGCTGCAACAAAATCCGATAAAACATCGTTAAACGCTGTCAGATAACCTTTAAATTCGTAACTTCACCTTGAGGCCTTTCGGAAGTAAGAGCCGATGATCTGGCAGCCATTGTCATCAAAGAAATCATCGCAAGAAACCCGGAAGTTCCGGTAGAGGAAATTGAAGACGTGATCTTCGGATGTGCCAATCAGGCCGGTGAAGACAATAGGAATGTGGCGAGAATGGCCCTGCTGTTGGCCGGACTGCCGTATAAAATCGGGGGTGAAACGGTAAACAGGCTGTGTGCTTCGGGAATGTCTGCGGTGGCGAATGCCTTCCGTGCGATTGCTGCCGGAGAAGGGGAAATCTATATCGCAGGAGGCGTAGAGCATATGACCCGCTCGCCATATGTGATGTCAAAACCAGGCACCGCATTCGGCCGGGACAGCCAGATGTTCGATACCACTTTCGGGTGGAGATTTGTCAACCCGAAAATGAAGGAAATGTACGGGGTCGACGGCATGGGGGAAACAGCCGAAAACTTAGCCGATATGCACAAAATCAGCCGCGAAGACCAGGATCAGTTTGCTTTATGGTCTCAGCAGAAGGCTTCCAAAGCACAGGAAAGTGGAAGAATGGCGCAAGAAATCGTAAAAGTGGAAATCCCGCAGAAAAAAGGGGAACCTAAAGTTTTCGATAAAGACGAATTCATCAAGCCTGCTTCTACGATGGAAGGACTGGCAAAGCTTCGTCCCGCTTTCAGAAAAGAAGGGGGAACAGTAACCGCAGGAAATGCGTCAGGCATGAACGACGGCGCTGCTGCCCTCATTTTAGCCAGCGAGGAAGCAGTACAGAAATACGGACTGCAGCCGATCGCTAAAATTTTAGGATCAGCCGTTGCAGGTGTAGAACCGAGAATTATGGGAATCGGTCCGGTAGAAGCTGCTCAAAAAGTGTTGAAGAGACTGGACCTGTCATTGGAAGATATGGATGTCATCGAACTGAACGAAGCTTTTGCTGCCCAGGCTTTGGCCGTAACAAGATCATTAGGATTAAAAGACGATGATTCCAGGGTAAATCCAAACGGGGGCGCCATTGCCATCGGTCACCCGCTGGGCGTTTCCGGAGCGAGGATCATTGGTTCTGCCGCTATGGAACTTCAGAAACAGAATAAGAAATACGCTTTGTGTACCCTTTGTATCGGTGTAGGCCAGGGCTATGCGATGGTGATTGAACGGGTTTAATTTTGAAAATGTGCTAATTTGAGAATTTGAAAATGATTATAACAATTTTAAGTTCTCAGATTGCAGTACTCAAGAATTTTCAAATTAACTCATTCTCAAATTTTCAAATTAAGCTTATGAATATCTACTCATACCACGGCATCCGGCCGATCATCAAGCCTTCTGCCTACATTCATCCGCAGGCGGTCATCATCGGGAATGTGGAAATCGGTGAAGAAGTGTATGTCGGTCCGAATGCAGTTATCCGCGGCGACTGGGGAAAAATCATTGTGAAGGACGGCGCGAATGTTCAGGAAAACTGTACGCTGCACGTTTTTCCGGGTATTGAAACCATCCTAGAAGAATCCGCGCATATCGGTCACGGTGCGATCATCCATTCCGGACATATCGGAAGAAACTGCCTGGTCGGAATGAATGCCGTCGTGATGGACAAAGCGGTCATCGGTGACGAGTGCATCATCGGTGCACTGGCTTTTGTTCCCGCCAATTTCAGGTGCGAAGCCCGAAAGCTGATTGTGGGAAGCCCGGCAAAAATTATCCGTGATGTTTCTGAGGAAATGATCAAGTGGAAGACTGAAGGCACCCGACTGTATCAGGAACTGGCAAGAGAAGGAAAAGATGCCATTCTTCCCTGTGAACCGTTCACTGAATATGTGCAGCAGATCCCAACGAAGGTTGTGGATTACAGTATTTGGGATGATGTAAAGTAACTTTTGCAATGTTTAGAGAAATGGAAAAGATGGGTAAAAAAATACTGTTGATCTGTAACATGCTGCTGGTACTTTCAGGTGTGGTTTCTGCTCAGAATAGCAGCATAAAACCGTTGACGATTGGGGAGATCAGAACTTTAAAATCTAAAATCCTGGATGAAGACAGAACTTTAAACATCTATCTTCCGCAGAATTTTAATAAATCTAAATCTTATCCGGTGATTTATCTGCTGGATGGAAGCATGAATGAAGATTTTATTCATGTCACCGGACTGGTGCAGTTTTTCAACCAGATGTACGCCATGCCGGAAACGATTGTGGTCGGGATTGCAAATATTGACCGGAAAAAAGACTTCACTTTTCATACAGACTTAAAAGATTTGCAACAGGATTATCCTACGACGGGGCATTCTCACAAGTTTATCGGCTTTCTTGAAAAAGAATTGAAACCCTATATCGGAAACCAGTTTAAAGTAACCGACACCTATTTATTTGGACAATCGCTGGGCGGATTGCTGGCAACGGAAATTTTGCTGAAAAAGCCTGAAATGTTTGATAATTATTTTATCATCAGCCCCAGCTTATGGTGGGATGATGAAAGCTTATTGAAAAGTGCAGACCAGTGGTTAACCAAAATTCCGGATGCGAAGAAATTTATTTATATTTCCGTAGGGAAAGGAGAACATCCGGTAATGGTAAAAGACGCTGAAAATCTGTATGATATTCTGAAAAAGTCCGGCAAAAAGAACTGGACAGTAGAATATAAAATGATGGAAACAGACAATCACGCCACTATTTTGCACAGAAGCCTTTATGAAGGGCTGGTGAAACTATTTCCCTATCAGGAACCGAAAAAATAAATATACCAATATACCAATGTAAAATGTAATAATGAAATTGATAAACTGTTACATGGCTACATTGTTAAATTAAAACGATATGCAAAAATTAAAAAACTATATCCACGGCGAATGGATCGAAGGAACCGGAACCGGAATTCCTCTGTATAATGCCGTGACAGGCGAGCAGGTAGCCGTTTCAGATACTGAAGGACTTAATTTCGACCAGGCCCTGGACTATGGAAGGACCATAGGATATAATAACCTTTCGTCCATGACGTTCTATGACCGTGGGGAAATGTTGAAAAAGGTAGCACTTTACCTTCTTGAAAGAAAGAAAAAGTATTACGAATTGTCCTATAAAACGGGAGCAACCCACGTGGATTCATGGGTGGATATCGAAGGAGGTTTCGGAACGTTCTTTACGTATTCCGGGCTGGCAAAAAGAATGCTTCCGAATACACCGTTCTGGGTAGATGGGGAAACCCAGAAAATTTCGGCCAACGGAACTTTCGTGGGAACCCATATTTTAACGCCGAGTGAAGGGGTTTCCGTTCAGATCAATGCGTACAATTTCCCGGTTTGGGGGATGCTGGAAAAGCTGTCGACTTCATTGCTGGCGGGTGTTCCTTCCATTGTGAAGCCTTCACCGTTCGGTTCATATCTTACCAATGCGGTGTTTCAGGATATGATCGAAAGCGGCCTTTTGCCTGAAGGAGCGGTGCAGCTGGTTTGCGGGGAGCCGGGAAATATCCTGGATTATGTTCAGGATGGGGATTCCGTGCTCTTTACCGGTTCGGCGACCACGGGAAGGAAATTAAAATCATTACCGTCAGTAGCAGGTAATGCCGTTCGTTTCAACATGGAAGCCGATTCCCTGAACTGTTCGATCTTAGGACGGGAAGCGAAACCGGGCACTCCGGAATTCGATTTATTCATCAAAGAGGTCCGCAACGAGATGACTACCAAAGCCGGGCAGAAATGTACGGCCATCAGAAGAATCATCGTTCCTGAGAATTTAGTAGGCGATGTTCAGCAGGCTTTATCAAAAGCTTTGGACCAGACCAAAATCGGAAATCCTTTAAGTCGTGAAACGAAGATGGGATCTCTGGTTGGAAGACAGCAATATGATGAGGTGTTGAGAAAAGTCAATTTACTGAAAGCAGAAACGGAACTGATTTATGACGGACAGCACGAACTGGTAGATGCCGATTACGAAAACGGAGCCTTCATGAGCCCTAAATTATTCTTCAACGATAAACCTTTCGAAAAAAATATCTCCCACGACGTCGAAGCCTTTGGCCCGGTTTCAACTTTAATGCCATACAAAGATGCTGAAGAAGCAGCGGCTCTGGCCAAAAGAGGAAAAGGAAGTCTGGTAGGATCTATTATTTCTCACGATGAAAAATTCGTAGCCGAAACGTCATGGAAAATGGCTTCCCAGCACGGAAGAATCTTCGTCCTCAACAGGGATAATGCCAAAGAAAGCACCGGTCACGGCTCACCGCTCCCGACGTTGATGCATGGCGGCCCCGGCAGAGCCGGAGGAGGCGAGGAGATGGGCGGACTGAATGGTCTTCATTTTTTCCTTCAGAAAACAGCCATTCAGGGGTCACCGGATATTCTGACGGCGATTACGAAAGTATACCAGCAGGGTGCGGAAAAGAAATATTCCGACAAACATCCGTTCCGGAAGTATTTTGAAGAAGTGGAAATCGGTGATTCGCTGGAAACGGCAGGAAGAACCGTTACCGATGCTGATATTGTAAACTTTTCCAATGTTTCATGGGATCATTTCTATGCCCACACGGATGCGACAAGTTTAACGGGAACCATTTTCGATAAGACGGTTGCCCATGGATACTTCATTCTTTCCGCGGCGGCAGGATTATTCGTTTCCGGAAAGAAAGGGCCGGTTATCGCCAATTACGGACTGGAAAACTGCTCGTTCTTCAAGCCGGTGTATGCCGGAGATACGATTACTGTTTACTTAACAGCTAAAGAAAAAATCAACCGTGGCGTAAAAGGAAGAAATATTCCTTCCGGCGTTGTAAAGTGGTTAGTGGAAGTGGTAAATCAGAGAGAAGAGGTGGTTTGTGTAGCAACGATTCTTACTCTGGTGGCGAAACATTCTCCTTTCATCGATCTGAATGTAAAGAATATTCAGAAAATCCTGAATGGCTTAACGGAGAAAACACCTTCACAGTGGGGGAAAATGTCTCCTCAGCAGATGATCGAACACCTGGAGCATGGGTTATTGGTAAGTTTAGGGGAACCGGAAGCCGATCAGTGTTTCACTCCTGAAGAACAGCTGGAAAAATGGCAGGATTCACTATACACGCACAGGAAAATGCCGAAGGATTTCCAGGCCCCGTTCCTGAACGCAGACGGTTCTCTGCCGGAACTGAAGCATAAAAACCTTGATGCTGCCAGGCAGTCATTCCTGGATAACCTGAAAAGATTCTCAGTATATTACAAAGAAAATCCGCAGGCCGAGCACATGAATTTCGTATTCGGAAAACTCAATAAGGAAATGTGGGAGCTAATGCACCGTAAACATTTTACCCATCATTTCGAGCAGTTCGGATTGGTATAATGCAAAATAAAATTCATAAATTTAAAGGAGCCTTTTTTTAGAGGTTCCTTTTTTAATGCAGATTATGGAACAGCCATTTTTCAAAGACTTTGATTTCACCGGTTTCTGGAATGAAAGCAGTTATTCCGAAAGGGATTATATCGAACCGTTTCCGGAAGAGGAAACCATTCTTTCAGTAGAGCAGGAGCTGGGTTATCAGCTTCCGGCATCCTATATCGAATTGATGCGTATACAGAATGGCGGATTGGTGGAACGAAGCTGCTTTCCGGCAACCGAAGGCACTTCATGGGCAGAGGATCATATTGCCATTACCGGAATTATGGGGATCGGAAGGGAAAAGACCTATTCGCTTTGCGGAGAACTGGGCAGCCGTTTCATGATTGAAGAATGGGGTTATCCGGATGATGGGATCTACGTATGCGACTGTCCTTCTGCAGGACACGATATGATCTTGCTGGATTATTCCAAATGCGGTAAAGCCGGAGAGCCCGAAGTGGTGCATGTGGATCAGGAAGCGGATTATAAGAAAACATTCCTGGCCAAAGACTTTGAAACCTTTATTAAAGGATTGAAACCGGAAGAATATTTTGATCCGGAATAAATAAATTGCTTTAAAATTAAATTACGATACAGATGAACAAGAGCTGGATGGAAAAATATGAAGAAGTGAAGCATATTCTGGTTTGTCCGACCGATCTGGAGACCTATTTTATTTCGGATGAGGTCTGCGGCCTGCCTATGGAAAAGATGATGATTGGCCAGGTTTCGATTCCTACCGGAAAAATACTGGTGAGGGATCCGTTGGTCTTTCTGAGTTCCGGGGAAAAGCCTTATTTTACCGAAGTTCCCAAAGGAACTTTTCCGGTGACGGTTGCCGTGGTAAAGTCTGAAGAATGGGGCAACCGGTATGCTGCGGTAAAAGTAGAATTTACTCAGGAAAAGCCCGTCCGTTATCAGGAAGCTTTAATCGGAAATGAAAACCTTGAAGGTATACAGCAGGATGATTACTTCGGATTCCATGTAGATGCCGGGCTGGCCTGTATTGCCGATGCTGAGGCGCTTCCCGCTTTTGACCGTTTTGTAAAAGAATTCAGTGGAGACAACCTGTATGATGATTATTTTGCAGAGCTATTCAGGAAAAGTTACGAAATGTACCCCGACAATCAACGGAAAGGTGGCGACTGGATCAACTGGATCATCCCAGGAACGGCTTATCAGATTCCGATGTTTGCCAGCGGTTTCGGCGATGGCGGTTATCCGGTGTATTTTGCTTATGATGAAAACAACCATATTTGCGGGCTTTATATTCAGTTTATCGATATTGAGCTGGCATTAAGTGAAGATGAAGATGAAGATGAAGATGAAGATGAAGATGAAGATGTTGTTTAAATTGTATAATCGAATATGAAAAAAACTTTTGCCGAAGAGGTTATCGAATTCAATAAAAATCTCCATTACAGCGGAAAACTTCCGGATGATTTTATGGTAATGAATCCGTATCTGGATAATTCCGAAACGCTGGACGTGATGCAGCAGTTTTACCGCAAATATTATGACGATTCCAACCGTCGGAAGTTCCTTTTGGGAATCAATCCGAGCCGCCACGGTTCCGGAGTTACCGGAGTTCCCTTTACGGATACCAAAAGGCTGGAAAGCATTTGTAGAATTAAAATGACCTCAGCTTATACCCATGAGGTTTCCTCGGTTTTCGTTTACGATATGATTGCGGAATATGGCGGTGCCGAAGAATTCTATAGCAATGTCTACATCAATTCACCTTTCCCGCTGGCCATTGTGAGGAAATCGAAGAGCGGTTGGGTAAATGCCAATTACTATGATGATAAAACGCTATTTGCTGCCGTAAAGGACTTTATGATCGATACTTTAAAGAAGCATCTCAGCCTGAATCTTGATCCGTCTGAAATTTTTATCATGGGCAAGAAGAATGCGGATTTTATCGCAAAGATCAACCAGGAGGCTAATTTATTCGATAAAATGACGGTCCTGGAGCATCCGAGATACATCCAGCAGTACAAATCGAAGGAGAAGCAGCTGTATATAGATAAATATATTTTAGCCTTAAAAAAATGATCCCCCGAAATTCATCGGAGGATCTCATCACATTATATATTATAACCGTTACGGTATAATTGCCTCTTTCCAACTCTCTCGGTTATGAGTTGGAATATTTTACTTTTTAATGATTTTGTAAACTTCTGAAGAAGATTTTATCAGGTAAGTTCCTCTGGGAAGCTCAGTAATGTTTGCTTGATTTACCCCTTTTCCGGCTTCAATCGTTTTAACAAGTTGTCCTGACTGGCTGTACACTTCAAACTTGGAATTTTCCGTAGCCTCAATGGTAAGGGGACCGCTGGTAGGATTCGGATAGACCTTGTTGGCTTTTTTAGAAGCTTTTACCTCATTAGCCGCCAGAACAATTCCGGCGTCTTTCACCCAAGTAAAGGCATCCAGTCTCATGTACCTGAAATTTCCGCCAAGGGTAATTCTAAGTTCGTCAATAACAAGGTTGGAGTAATTCTGTCCGTTAAGATTCGTCAGGTCAATCAGCGTATATCCGTTGGTTGTAACGGCTGTAGTATTAAAATTGGTAGTTTTGGTCTGGGTAAATTTGGTTACTCCGGAAAGCCTTCCCGTAATTGTAAGTGTTCCTGCACTACCCAAAGCATTGTTAGCATCACCCAGATATACCCAGAATCTGTTCACTTTAAACAGGTTGGATGTTGTTTTAATGGCCAGCGACGAGCTGGCAAATTGTGAAGAAGACGTTCCGGTGTTGTCGATAAAGCGGTCGCTCACTGCGGTTCCGTTCCATCCGGCTGATGTTACGGAATTGATGCTGTAGGTGGCTACTGTGGACAGGATGTTGAAAATAACCCCGTTGTCTGTGAAGCTGGTGTTGCCGGCAGTTTCGGTTTCAAACTGCTCGGTGCTCGTTTGTGCAGAGGTGAAGCCGGAAATTAAAAGGCTCCAGATAAAAAGTAGAGTTGTGTTTCTCATAATTTTAAAATATTTAGGTTAAATTTATGTTTTGAAGAGACTGGTTTATTGCTTTTAAATGTTCTGTCTGGATGTTCGGACAATACCATTGATAACCAGAAATTAGTATTTTTTTAACATTCCAAAGTAACGGTAAATATTCATAATGCACAAGTATGTAATTCAATAAATT
>NZ_VTSX01000049.1 GCF_008329705.1 Chryseobacterium sp. SN22
CCATTCCGAACACAGAAGTTAAGCCCACCAGCGCCGATGGTACTGCGAATAGCGGGAGAGTAGGTCGCCGCCAGTTTTTATTTTAAACCTCATACAGTAAATGTGTGAGGTTTTTTTATATCCGTACCCCAACAAAAAAACAGAATATAAAGACACCGGGAGTCTAGCCCCCAACCCGCCAATAAAAAGGCAACTCTGATTATAATGCACTATTGCTTACTTATTATTTATTGCTCGAACTTTACCTGCAGCAGACCCGTGCTGAACTATCTGCCCCTAGCCCTGATAGAAACCGCATACCCCGTAACATACGCTGGAAAGTAAGACAGATTAGGGAAAGCCGAAAGCCATGGTACAAAGAGTAACTGTGGCTAGCAGGATCAAGGCTCCGGGTAAAAATGTTTACTATCAATAAAGTAATGCTACAAGATGCGGATGTAAAAGATTCAGTTGACTGATAGAGGGTGATTGTACTCTTTCTCATAAATGGCTTTAAGATATTTGTACAATTCTTTTTGATCTAAATCAAATCCGGTAATAAGAACCGAATAATAAAAATTAACCTTTTTACTCTAAGCAGAAAGAAATAAGCAGATTCGTCCCAAATACAGTTTAAAAGAAACTTTTGTAAGGAGTTAGGCTGGTACAATAAAGGGTTGTCAAATGCTATTGTAGTTAGACATGGTTAAAAAGAAGTAAACAGTAGGAAAATGTGAAAGCCTCTTAGCAAATAATAATATTAAATGAAAAGCCCTTCCCAGACCAAAGAATTTAATCCCAGTCCGAAGCAATAAATTTCATGATGTTTCCTTGATTATCATCTAAGACCAGAAAATGGCCTTCCAGATGGTAATGCTGCATCGTTTCGAAACTTTCGGAAAAATCATCTTCAAGCTTCATATCCGGGCAGGCCATCAGTGTGGAACCGATGTCGGAAAATTTTGCGGTTCCGTTCTTTTTAAACACGGCCGTAAAAAACATTTTGTTGCATCCCATAAAAGCACCGCCTCTAATTTCACCGTCTTCAGCAGGGGCTTTAAGATTGATTTTGGCCTGATGCCGGATCAAATCTTCCTTCGGATAATTTTTAAAAGAAACCAGCATCCATTCCCGTTCAAGCGGTAGAGTAATACGGGCTGCAGAAGAACAGTTGAGTACAAAAGCCAACGCTAAAAAACCCGAAACGGCAAGTGCTATTCTTTTCACAAACGCCTTAAATCCATTTTGATACCATCACAGGCGTGGAACCGTAAAAATTTAGTAAATTAGCGACACAAAAATTATTTAATACAATGAAAAGAATATTACTGCTATTCACTTTCCTTTTAAGCTTTGCCCAGATGCGGGCAGACGAGGGAATGTGGTTGTTAATGCTCGTCAAAAGACTCAACGGGGTAGATATGCAAAAAGAAGGATTGCATCTTACACCGGAAGAAATTTACTCTGTCAACAATTCAAGCCTTAAGGATGCCATCGTGAGCTTCGGAGGGTTCTGTACAGGGGAAATCGTTTCCAACCAGGGTCTTATTTTTACCAATCACCACTGCGGTTACGGTGCCGTAGCGGCAGCTTCAACTCCTGAAAAAGATTATCTGAAAAACGGGTTCTGGGCCATGAAGCAAAAAGATGAATTCAATGCGAAAGATCTTTATGTGAGATTTTTGGTAAGAATGGATGATGCTACCCAAAGAATCAACTCCAAACTGAACAACAATATGTCTGCTGCAGAGCGTAAAGCTGTAATCGATGCTGAAACGAAAGCGATCCAGTCTGAGAACTCTGAAAACGGAAAATACACGGTTGTTGTAAGGGATTTCTTCAACGGAAACGAGTTTTACTATTTCGTATACCAGGATTACAAAGACATCCGTCTGGTAGGTGCTCCGCCTTCAGCCCTGGGAAAGTTCGGAGGGGATACCGACAACTGGGAGTGGCCGAGACATACGGCAGACTTTACCGTTTTCAGAGTTTATGCCGATGCAGCAGGAAACCCTGCGGAGTTTTCTCCAAGCAACGTTCCTTTGAAGCCTAAGCATTTTTTGCCGGTTTCTCTTAAAGGCGTAAAACCGGGTGATTTCTCCATGATCTTAGGATATCCGGGAAGAACCAACCGTTACCTGACTTCTTACGGAATCCAGCAGATGGTAAACAAAGACTATCCGGCCTGGGTAGAAGCTTCCAAACTTGCTATGGATGTAATGAAGAAGTACATGGATAAAGATAAAGGAACGCAGCTTAACTATGCTTCCCAATATGCTTCCGTAGCCAACTACTGGAAAAACAGACAGGGGACGATCGATGCCGTTATCAAAAACGGAACAATTGCAGACAAGCAGAAAATCGAAGAGCGTTTCAAAACATGGGCAGTACAGCCTGCGAATATAATGGAAAACGAAACGGTTCTGGAAGATATCGGGCTTTATTATAAGCAGACTTCAGACCGTAATGTGGAAAGAATGTACATGACGCAGCTTTCAAGAAATTCCAAGTATTTCACGCTGGCTCTTCAGTTGGGAAGTGTTCTTCAGGCATATGCCAAGCAGGATATGGCCGGAAGACTGGCTATGAAGCCCAAAGTAGAGGCTGCTTTAAAAACGGCATACGAAAACATCAATACCAAACTGGAAGGGGAGATGATGAATTCTATGGTGAACCTTTACCAGCAGAGAGTAAACAAAGATGTGGCTTCTGAAACGATCATGGGTCTTGATGCCAAAAACCTTTCAAATGTAGCCTATTCTTCCATCTTCGCAACCAAAACCTCTGCGACGAATTTCATGCTGAATCCAGATGCCTTGAAATTGGATGCCGATCCGCTTTGGAAGATTGCCAATGGCATCGTAGCTGATCAGAGAGCTTCTGCGGAAAGATTCGTGAAAATCGATGACAATTTTGCAAAAAACAACAGATTGTTCTTAGCGGGATTGATGAAGGCGATGCCTGAGAAAAAATTCTATCCGGATGCAAACTCTACCATGAGATTAACTTACGGAACAGTAGATAAACTGCCAATCCGGGAAGACAGAAACTATTTCGGGATTACCGATAACTATTATACGGATATGACTGGTCTTGTAGGAAAATACAAGAAAGGAGACGAAGAGTTTGATCTTCCGCAAAGAGTGATCGATCTTTATAACCTGAAAGATTTCGGACAATATGCCGATGCAAAAGGTTATATGCCGGTAAACTTCCTTTCCAATAACGATATTACCGGTGGTAACTCCGGTTCTCCGGTAATCGATGCCGATGGAAACCTGATCGGGATTGCTTTCGACGGAAACAGCGAAGCATTAAGCGGAGATATCGTTTTCGAACCGGAATGGCAGAAAACCATCAACGTAGACGTTCGTTTCGTTCTTTGGACCATTGACAAATATGCCGGTGCCAGAAGACTGATCGACGAGTTACAGTTGGTGAAAGATGAAAATACCCCGGCCGATACCAAAACAAAAATGCCTAAGGCTACTCCTGCCAAAGGCAAAAAGAAATAATCTTCATAGATAATTTTAAGAACCGCGAAAGTTTTCTTTCGCGGTTCTTTTATTGTTGAAATTGTACTATTTTAGTTTAAGTATTGAGAGCTCAGGATTTTAAAATAGCAATGATAAGAGATCAAGTATGAAAACAGATTCTATACATTTTAAAGCCGTTATCAGGCAACACGAAACTATGAATGCTGCCTTTGTAGAATTTCCTTTTTCTACCGAGGAATTGTTCAACAAAAAAGGGCAGGTAAAAATCAAAGCGGTCTTTGATAGCAGGGTAGAGTACCGTGGCAGCCTGGCAAAAATGAAGTCAGAATATCATATTCTGGGTCTTACGCAGGACATCCGGAAACAGCTGGGGAAAACTTTTGGTGATGAAGTTTCGGTTTCTTTAATAGAAGACAGAGAAGAGCGGATTGTTGAAATCGCCGATGATATTGCCGTCATTTTTAACGAAAATCCGGAAGCAAAAAGCTTGTTTGACAAAATGAGTTATACCCATAGAAAAGAGTATATCCGCTGGATTCAGGAAGCCAAGAAGCCGGAAACCAGGGAAAGTCGGAAAGCTAAAATGGTCACGATGATTCTGTCCGGGAAAAAAGGAATTTAAATCCTGACTCCTATACTTTCAGTTCTGCAGTCAGGAATTGCTGTGCCCCGCCGTTAATTATTGTAATCGAATCTTCACGATGATGTACCGTAATCCCCAGATCATTCATCACTTCTTTAAAATACCCTTTCTCAATATGGCTTGAAACAATATTCTGCTGCCATGAAAACTGGGCAGATTCACCTCTGTCATTTTTTATTATCAGTAAAGCTGAATCATCCTTAAAATCGGAAAAATGAATGCCAATCACGGCACTTTCGTAAGGCGCAAAGCTTCTGGATAATATCTTATTTGTTGTTTTTACTTCCGGATGATGATTAAATGTTTCTGCAGATGTTTTCATATAAATCGATGTTTTCCGCAAATATGAAGCCTTAATGCGACAAAACTCGACGTGTTATAATAATATATTAAAAATAAAGAAGCCGCTCTATTTATGAACGGCTTCTGTTTAATTATACTTTTAATTCTGCTTTAAGATATTGTCCGTTAGAACCATTGGTAAAGGTAATAGATCCATCATTATGTATTACTGAAATTCCTAGATCATTAGTAATCTCCTTAAAATATCCTGTTTTTGCAGTGTTGTTAATATTTCTTTGCCATAAAAACATTGCAAAACCTCCTGATGAATTATGAATTAACAAGGTACCTAATGTACTTCCATATCCAAAAGGCTCAATATCAATGATAATGCTTTCATTGGCAATAAATTGTTTATCAAATAAATCAATTGAACCATTCAAATAAGCTTTGGACTTTTTTCCATTTGTTTGCCAAGTATGGGTCATATAGTTTGCATGTGTAGAACTGTCTATTTTACTTGCTGCAATCTGATGATCCCCATCCTCAAAATACCTGCCATGAAAAACTTGCGGGGTAAAAATAATCGGCACATTCCATTCCGGTGAGATATTTGCCCGCTCAACGTCAAAATCTCCTATGAATTCAGAAGAATCAGTTGCTGGGATACCAACCTGCTGGGATGGCGTATACCTCCAGGCATTACCACTGTAATTAATATTTTTCTGCGTTGATTGTGACCAGTCGCTCTTATCAGCATTAATTCTCACGGCATGCAAGGTCCCAAAATAATTTCCTGTAATGGAAATACCGGCTACTTTATGCATTTTAAGAGCCTGCATAGCCCCTGTATAAAAAAGATTCCCAGAAATATTAATGCCTGCGGCCCACTCATAATTTGAATTAGGATTTAACAAAATATAAGTGTCAACTTTATTTTCATTGTACCCCTCAAAATAATTTCCAGTAATGTTGAGCCCAAAACACCGGTCTAAAATTAATCTGCCGGAAGCATCTTCAAAGCTGGATCCTGAAATATTTCCACCGGTAGTTGTATTGGTAATTTCTGATGGAATTCCCGCGCCATGAACTTTCATATTAGTAACATTAAATGCATTTGTTGCATTATAAAATTTAAATGCTTGATAAACGGATTGAAAATACACAGAGTTAATTTTGGTAAAATAACAGTCCTGTAAATCAATTCCTAATTTCATTCCTTCAAAGCGACAGTCGGTAACCCTTAAGTAATGACTTGACTTTGCTTTAACAAATGTTTGGGCAGTGGTTTTATTTCCGGAAATAAAATTTTTAATACAGATATTATTTGCGACATATTGATTATTTGTGTTATCAATATTAAAAATCACAATATCTGTTTCATAACTGGCTGAAAGTTCACAATTTTTACCATCAATAATTAAATCACCTCTTTGAATATCTAAAGTAGAATCTACAACTACTTTTTCCAAACCATAAAAGGCAATTTCGTTTACCTTTTTGTTATCTTTAATATCAGCAAGCATTTGATTAAGCTTTGTACTTTCATCAGTAGAATCTCCCATAATACCCCACCATCTGACATCAGCAACTTCAAACATCCTTTCATACTTGTAGTTTCCAATGTTTTTCGTTAGTACATTATCTGCGTTCGGATCAGCACTTCCAATTCTTTTCCAGGAATATTCTAATCCTGTAAATTCATCCGTTAATAAAATAATTTCGTCTGTTGTACTCATTGTAATATTTTTAATTTAGCATAGTTTCAGACAATCATTAATGGCCACTCATGTTGTCTTTCTATAATACAAATATCAATGGTCAAAGCGACAAAACTCGACGTGTTATATTTTAATTAAAGAAAATAAAGTCAATAGTCAATTTTGCTTTGCAAGTGTATGATGAATTTTCAACTTATCTGAATTGACGTACATGCCTGTTCATCACTACGCGTTCCAGAATTCTCTGTCCAGGCTTCTGTACTGGATGGCTTCTGAAACATGGTGAGATAAGATATTTTCAGATTCTTCCAGATCGGCGATGGTCCGGGCCACTTTCAGGATCCGGTCGTAAGCACGGGCTGAGAGGTTAAGTTTTTCCATTGCCATTTTAATCAGGCTGAATGAAGATTCGTCCAACTGACAAAATTTTTCAAGCTCTTTTGGCCCCATTTGCGCATTGTAACTTATTTTTAAATCTTTATATCGCTCTCTCTGGGTCTCGCGGGCAACAAGAACCCGTTTTCGGATAGCTTCGCTTTTTTCCCCTTTCCGCCGTTCTGCCAGCTGTTCAAATTCTACCTTCTGCACTTCAATATGAATGTCGATACGGTCCAGGAGCGGCCCGGACAGTTTACTCATGTACCTTTGCATTTCATAAGCGGAAGAAGTATTGTTCGGGTCATCGGGGAAGAAGCCGCTTGGGCTCGGGTTCATGGAAGCCACCAGCATAAAGCTTGCCGGATAGTTTACCGTAAACCTTGCTCTGGAAATAGTAACTTCTCGGTCCTCCAGAGGTTGACGCATTACTTCAAGAACGGTTCTTTTAAATTCCGGCATTTCATCCAAAAACAATACGCCGTTGTGGGCCAGTGAAATTTCTCCGGGCTGCGGGTAACTTCCGCCACCAACTAAAGCGACGTCGGATATCGTGTGGTGTGGTGAGCGGAAGGGGCGTACGGTCATTAAGGAGGTTTCGGTTCCCATTTTTCCGGCGACCGAATGGATTTTGGTTGTTTCCAAGGCTTCCTTTAAGGTAAGCGGAGGCAGAATGCTCGGCACCCTTTTAGCCAGCATCGTTTTGCCGCTTCCGGGCGGCCCGATCAGAATGATATTGTGTCCTCCTGCAGCCGCAACTTCCATGGCGCGTTTTGCAGTTTCCTGTCCTTTCACTTCAGAAAAGTCAAAAGGAAAATCATTGATCTTTTCCTGGAACTCCTTCCGGGTATCGATTTCGATTTTCGGGAGCGGTTTCCCTTCGTTGAAAAAGTCGATGACCTCTTTGATGTTTTCTGCCGCATAGACATCCAGGCTGTTCACAATCGCTGCTTCACGGGTATTCTGCTTCGGAAGGATGATGCCTTTAAAACCTTCCTCCCTAGCCTGAATGGCAATCGGCAATACGCCTTTAATCGGCTGTAGAGTCCCATCCAGAGAAAGTTCTCCCATAATAATGTATTCGTGAATATTTTCAGCCTGGATCTGATCCGAGGCGGCCAGGATGCCGATGGCAATGCTCAGGTCATACGCTGCTCCTTCTTTCCGGAGATCAGCGGGAGCCATATTGATGGTGATTTTCTTACCGGGAATTTTAAAGCCCACATTTTTCAGGGCTGCAGAGATCCGGTAGCTGCTTTCCTTAATGGCATTATCGGGAAGGCCTACCAAATGATAGCCTACACCGCCGGTATCTATATTTACTTCAATGGTAATGGTCTGTGCCGCAACGCCATGGATGGCACTTCCGTAAACTTTGATCAGCATTTTTTCGTGTTTGGTGTAAATGTAAAAAATTTATAATTAACGG